>CAKPYB010000025.1 GCA_934202525.1 uncultured Prevotella sp. | reverse complement strand
GTTTGTTCCTTAAAACTTAAAAAGAAAAAATTTCTTCCCCAACCATTACCAAATATAACATCTAATGGTTCCCCTGTATCTTTCCATATTCTGACTCTTGCTGCAAATCCAAAATCAAATTTAACGGCAGTACTATCATATGTAAAAGTTACAGTATAGAACTTTCTTCCTATCTGTTTTCTTATTTGAGGGCGGCTGTCTCCTCCGTAATCCTTCTTTTTAAAAACTTGAACATCCGATACGTTAGCCTCTTTAAAAAATGGAACATACGCAGGACCAAAGGTCAAAGCCACGTTTCTTGCGCTATTTACAAGAGTACTATTGTCTAAGACCTCTGGTCGCTTGCATGAACTCAAGAATAGTGTACATAATACCGCTATTCCCCAAACTACAATCATTATAGATGGTATTTTTTTCATAATTCGTAATTTTTAATATTTATATTCTTGAAATATTGCGTATTGATTACTCTCTATTGATCCTTTCCACCAATTCGTCTGGTGTAAGTATCTCCATCTTAGAGAAACCAAACCACTTCTTGCCCAAGTCCTTTATGGATGCTCCTATGTGATACACATCATCGTCTATACAAAGGAAGCGGTCATGTGATAAACGGAATGTTTCAACATCAATCGGTGCATATTGAGCATTATGACGGTCTATGTCGAGTTGGAACTGACGGCTTATCTGCTGAGTGTAGATGATTGCAGACACGTTATTATCTCTTTTATCGAGCAATGTCAGTACAGTCTCGTCAACATAGTTGTCGATAAGGACAATACGTTTCTTCGCACTCTTAATCAAGTCGGACACGAAAGTATAGGCATCATAAATTTGACCATTGTAGAACACACCCTGTTTCGGCTTTGCATTGCCCTCATCCAATCTGCGAAATACCTCGTCTATGCGTTTGTCTGTTTCTTGCTGATGTTGCTGCATTTCCAGTTGATGGTACTCAATAGTTTCCAAGCGACTGAACACAGAAGCGTTGTTCACCATAAAATGACGCATGGAAACAAAGGCTCGCATTATTTGAATGTTGACTTCAATGGCTGTTTGTGAACGAAGAACACTACTAAGCATAGCCACACCTTGTTCTGTAAAGGCATAAGGTAACTTCTTTATATTTTGTCCTCGTCCTGCGTTCAAAGTCACAATCTGTGATTTTGAACATTCCTCCATTGTTAACTGAAACCTAAAATCAGAAGGGAACCTCTGAATGTTACGTTTGACTGCTTGGTTCAAAGTTCTTGTCTCTACACCATATAGCGTTGCCAAGTCTTTGTCAAGCATAACTTGCTGTCCTCTAATTACTTTTATTAGAGACTCTATATTATCTACGACAACCAACTGGTCACGATTTGTGACCAGTTCGCCTTTATCTTGATGTTCTATATTATCTGCCATATTTCTATCTTTATTTTTAAGGTCGCAAATTGTGACCTTAAACGTGTTGTTGTTATATTGCGTACAAAGGTAGTGCTTTTAGCCTTTAAGTCACTATTGCACAACCACTTTCTTTGAAAAGAACGTAAAATTATTAGTTTTATTGCGGTGATTGTACTTTTATTAATCGCTTCACTCGTTGTACAAATGAAAAAAGGAGTAAGAACATTATAGCCTTACTCCTTAATACGTATTTTATAAAATGTGAATACACATTTACAACGATTTGCAAAACAGATCTTTCATCTTATCCAAATCAGGCAAAGCCTTCTGTAATTCTTCAGGCATATCCTGTTTGGTTTTATATGTTGCTACTCCCATTGGGCTGTCGTAGTTCCTTACAACAATGTCAACAAAAGCCTTGTTCATTTCTTTGCATAAAACAATACCAATAGAAGGATTTTCGTGTGGCTTTTTTACAGTAAGGTCTAACGCTTGTAGATATGTACATAGTTGTCCCAAATATGAAGGCTTGAACTTACCGTATTTTAGTTCCACGGCTACCATTGCTGCAAGTTCTCGACTAAAGAACAAAAGGTCTATGAACATTTCTTCTCCTTCAAGTACGACACGATACTGGTTACCCATAAAGATAAAATCCTTTCCGAATTGAAGAATGAAATCGCGCATGTTTCTTACAATTTCTTGCTCAACTACACGTTCGTCAATGTCCTCAATCTCCAGTCCCAAATTTTCAGTATTGATGAAATCAAGCAAATATTCATCCTTAAACATTGATATTGTTTTCATTGATTGCTTAATGTCTGGTATCGCTTTCGGAAAATTGTTAGGCATATTGCCTTGATGGTGATATAGGTCATCTGATAAGTATTTCCGTAATACGTACTTGTTCCAATGATACAGGTTCACTTGATGTATATAGTAGATGCGCTCATCTAAAGTGGTAGTTTTATGCAAAATTTCCATATGATGAGTGAAACTAATGCCCACAAAATCCTCTATATGCAAGTCTGCTGACTCTATAGGTCTGTTAATACAAAGGAGTGTCTTTTCTCCTATTTCAATACCTTCTTCTATCTTATTTTCAAGCTGTTGTAATTGGTTCGCCAATGGCGAACCAATTGAAAGGCATTGCCCGAACAGAGGCTCTGCTTGAGCTCGGGACACCGGTTGATCCATCTCACCAGCCGGTTGAGCGCTACCCTGGGGGTAGCGGTGGGAAAGTAGAGCATGGCGAGCTCTGCCTTCCCGTAACTTCTGTCTTCTATCATAATTTGTTCTTTTTAGTCTGTTTTTGTCAGTTGCTTCTTTCTTCTGCCTGTTAGAATAAAATCCCTCCGAAAGATACGGAAATCCCTCCGAAAGATACGGAAATATCTCCGAAAGATAAAAAAATATCTCCGAAGCAGAATTTCCTAAAATGGGAGATCCTCGGGCGGCGTATCGGCATCAGCCAATAGGTTTCCTTCCTGAAGTCAGTCAGCTTCTTGGAGTTTCCCTTGAGCTGCACGCTGGGTGTGATGCAGGGCAGCCGGTGCTTGATGTCCTCTGCCGTTCTCTTGTCCACCTTCATCGCAGTAATACCAGTATCTGGTTTTATCGTTTTTTCATGTTGCGAAGGTATACAAAATGTTTTACTTAGGCGGCGAGTCCTATAGGACTCGCTTTTTACAAAGAATAACCTAGGTTAAACTATTTAACGCAGCATTTTTGCGCCCATTTTTGTTGGGGTATTTTGAAGAAAAAGTAGTGAAGAAGCGAAACATCGGAAAAGTGATGAGGTGAAGGGTGAAGGGTATATTTTAAATCTTATATTATATTCTTTTTTTTAGGATTTTTGGAAAAACCAGATAATCAGAAAAATGAAAAAACGGATTTTTTCCCTTGCCGCGCGTATATATAAAAAAGAGTTTTCAAACCTTCACCCTTCACCTTTTTATTTAACGTTTTGTGTGTCAAATAGTTACGGGTGAAGGGTGGTGAAGGGTGTTTTTCGCTTTTTGTAAACATATTTTAAGAATTCTGCCCGTTTTTACATATTTTAAGCGTTTATTTTTGGTTCCGAAATGGGTGCCTTTTTTTTAGGGTCCCTTTTTTCCTCTTTTCTTACCGCTGAAATCTTTGAAAAATCGAGTGGGGTAGGAAATCCCGTCTTATGTTGTGTTAAACAATTATCAGATAAAAGAAGTTAACGATACCGAAAAAGGACTGATTTTTAAACAAATATTAACGCAGAAAACTTGAAGTTTCGCATATTAGATTCTGGTTTCGTAAGTTCAGAAGTTAACGAATTTTAAGGAGTTATTCAAGTTTCGCCAGTGTGAGAATTTATTGAAGTTAAAGGAGTTATCACTCCCTACGGTCGTTCGGGAAGTTAAGAGACAATAGTCTTCTAGCTTAAACTTAGGACATTGGTCCCTTAACTTCCCTCTAACTTCCCTTAACTTCCCCACATGCGAAGCTCAGAAAATAAAAAAGAGGGTGAGTCATCTGCTTGTGACACACCCTCTTTTTGGCTTTTTATTTCTTTTTCTTCTTCTTCTTTTTGATGCCGAAGAAATCGCGGAGGCCGTTGAAGTCTTTCTTCATGATGAGGCCGAGACCCTGCGTGTTCAGACTGTTGCGCGTAAAATAGCGGTCGTTGGTCTGATTGTACATGCGTATGGCGAGGTTGCCGTTTGGGAAGATGAGGTAGCGGAGGTCAAAATCGCCGATGAAACTCTGCGTGGCATTCGGATTGTCGCGATAACCGAACTGACCATTGAAGAGCAAACGGTTGTTGAGTAGCTTGCCGCTCAGAATGCCCTCGTATTCGGCATTGTTGAAACCTTCATCGCCCGTAGATATGTTGGCACCGAAATTCCAGTTGTTGCTCTTTACCACGTTGGAAAGTACGGTGTTCAGCTGCTGCGAGATGGTGCCGCTCAGCAGGCTCTGCATCGCCAGCGAAGTCTGACTCTGCTGCTCATTATCCTCGCTCACCTGGTTGTTGTTGGTCTGAGCGTAGAATCGGCCGATGCCCAGAAGATAGAGCACCTGCTGGTTCATCTCTTCCTGCGAATTGATGAGCGAATAGATCATCTGCTTGGCATCGCTGTTAACCGTAGGCAGGTCCATAGAGAAATCTACCTTAGGCGATTGAGGCGTGCCGGTGATGTCCATCAGGCAGTCTACGCGGATGTTGTTGCCCGAGAACGAACGGCCTATGCGCAGGTCGCTCAGCGGCACTCCGTTTACGGTATATTTAGCCCGCAGGTTGAGTGGGGCATTGTATGGGTTGCCACCGAAGGCGATGGTGCCACCCGGCATAAACTCGAACTCCTTCTTGATGAGATTCTGGATGGTGAGCTTGTAGGTGCCGTGGTCTACCACATAGTTGCCAAACATGTCGAACGAGCCCTTGTTGAAGTAGTTGGCGCGAATTACGCCATCTCCGTTCAGGGTGATGTAATCGCCCGACTGCTCGTCCATAATCAGCTTGAACGTGAGGTTCTGGTTGGTGTTTACGAGGAAGTTGATGCGCATATCCGATTCAAAATCGATGTCATCCTCTCTCTGTTTCGTGGTTGGAGCCCCGTTCAGGCTGTCCATGATATCCGGCACAATCTCGTGCCAGTGGATAAAGCTCTTGTCGCTGATGGCGTCCGGACTTGCCACATTATATACAAAGATGCTGCCCGGTTCGGGTTCGGCGTTGATGTCGATGACGGTTTCGCCGCTCTTGCCGTGGATGCCTACCTCGCCCGTGGCATAGATGGTGCCATAGAAGGTGTTGTCGCCAAACTCGCGGGTATCGAAGCCCAGGAAGTTGTGCGCCTTGATATCGAGGTCGTAGCTCAGCCTGGTGAGGTGCTTGTGGTGGATGCCTCCGCTCAGGATGGCTATGTTGCGGTTGCGGTCGAAGATGGTATCATTCTCTATGAGGATATCATCTGGGATAGCGTGGGCATGGAGCGCATCGAAGGTATAATCGGTGTTGAGCTGCTTGAGGTGCACCTTGCCGTGAGCGGTAAGGTCGCCCACGAGATTGATGTTTTTCAAATCACCCACCACATTGAGATGCCCATCGCCCCAGGCTTCTACCTGGTTCATGAAACTGCCGCAGAAATTCTCGAGGAATTTCATGCTGGTGCCCTGGGCATCGATACCCAGGTCGATATAGTTGCGCTTAGGCGAGACGTATCCGTTGATGAGCGTCTGATGCTCCGGACCATCGTCGGCAACTGCATGAATGTCAATCTGTTCGAGCTCCTTGTTGAAGTTGACACCAGCATGGAGCACACCGAGCGGTCCGTTTTCGAAGGTAAACTCCTTCACGTCTAGCTGGGCGTAGGCATCAGGGTCGTTGAAGAGGCTCTTGATGATAGCCTTGCCCGAAGCCTTGCCGGTGAAATCTACCGAATGGAAATTGATGAGGTTCAGCACGTATGCTACATCCACATCCTTCAGGTCGGCTACGATAGAATCGTTCTTCTCAGGTGTTGCCAGACCCGAAACGATGACGTGCTGCTGGTCGTGGCTCACGGCGAAATGGTCTACCAGCAGGCGGTTCTTGCTGTAGATGATGTCGGCAGGATGAACCTCCCACGGCGTGCCGTCGATTCTGATTTCAGACGGGTGTATGGTTACGTGGGCGGTAGAAACATGATTTTCGTTCTTGAAGAACTGCGCCCTCGTATCGATGATGCCCTGGATAGGGAGCTTAGCCGAATGGTTGTTGTAGAAGAGCTTGGCGAAGAGCTGGTTGTCGGCAGCGGCTGCCTTTACGTGGATGCCCGGTCCGTTATCTCCCCATTTGCCCTGCCTGATCTGCGCATCTACCTTGAGCGAATCGTTGATGGTATGCAGTCGCACTTTGGCTCCATGATAGTCTTTGCCGCCATAGCTGAAGTCAGGCACGCTGGCATAGATGTTGACGGTTTTCTCGGCATCGTTCATGAATCCATCGGCAAATACGGGCTGCTCTATCTGCAACGGAATACCCAGCATGCGCTGCAGAATCTCGGTAGAGGTGATTTCTGCCTGGAAGGTGAAATGGTTCTTCGCACTCCTGTCTACCTTGCCGATGCCCGGAAGGGTAGGCAGTTTGCTGGCTACCAGGTTGGTGAAACTCTTGGCAAGGGTGGCGTAATCGTACTCTCCGTCAACATGGATGCTGGCGAACGGGGCTTCGAGGTCGAAATAGCTGTCCTTGCCCTGGTTCTTGGCGCTTACGGTGATGTCATTGAGACTGTAGGTCTTGTCGGCTACCTTCAGTCCCAGGATGGTTGGCAGCAGATGCTGTACATGGGCAGTAGCTGAATACTGCTTGCGCGGGATGGAGTAGGAGCCTTCTACCTGGATGTTGGCGTTAGGGTCGGCGATGGATGCGAGTCCCTCGAGCAATCCCCGGTTATAGCTGCCGTCTATCCGGATGTTGCGGTAGCTGTACTTGTTGAAATCGAAGCGCGGAATGCTGCCCTTGGCATAGAAATGCTGCTTGTTGCCGTGAGCCGAAAGCGATGCTGCCAGGATGCCGAACTGCCCGTTGTCGAGGATTCTGCCCAGGTTAATGCCCTGGGTGTTGATGCTAGCCTTGAGTTCGGAGCCAGCCTTTTCGGCCTTGATGGCTACTTCGCCCACGCCGGTCTTCAGCTGTCCGCGGGTGCCTACGTTCTTGCCTGCACCATATACTTCACCTATATAATATATGTCGCCCAGGCGCAGCACTTCTTTCGGAATGCTGATGCGTTTGCCCAGATTTTTGGAAACCTCTCCGATGCCATCGCCTGATATCTTGAGGGCTGAGATGTTTGCCTTCCAGCGCAGAAGGCGGTCCCAATCGCTCACACGGCCGTTAGCCCTGAGCAGCAGACTGCCGCTCTGAGTCTTGAATTCGAGGTTATGGATGCGGGCAGATGTACTGGTGCCCGAAAACTGGAGATGAAGCTGCAGGGCATCCTTGAACTTGCGGAGTTCAGGCACGAAGCAGGCAATATCAGCAAGCGTGATGACGGACGGCTTGATGCCGCCCTGAAACTGGAGTGTAGGCTTTACGATATGCTTGTTCTCGATGCGGTAGGTAGCGCGCAGGTCATCAAACTGCAACTGCGAATGAGGAAGCTCGATGCTGAAGTCTCTGAGCAGGGCTTGCTGCTGGTCGGCATCGAGTTTGAATCTCAGATTTCTGAGTTGAAGTCCTGATTTATCTTTCAGCGCTATCTTCTTGACAGCCAAATGGATATCCTTGTCGGTGAGATGGCCCAGAATAATGTGGGCAGAGAGGTCGGTGATGCTTAGATGCTGCGGCGAAAAGACGCCCGGTTTAGGTGCAATATCGCGCTGGTTGTAGGCAACGGCACCATGCCGGATAATCAGACTTCCGATGTGCAGGTCGAGCGGAGTATGGCGGGTGGTATCTTTCGAAGCCAGCGAATCGAGCACGAACTGGATGTTCATCGGGCTCTTGGCATCCTGCTTGTAGATGTTGGCGTTGAGACCGAAGAGCTGGGCAGATGAAACCGAAATCTTGCCATCCTTGAGGGGCAGGAAATCGAGCTTTGCTGATACGCGAGAGGCGCAAATCATGCTGTCGCCCTTCTGGTCGAGCATCATCACGTCATCAATGATAATACGGTTAAAGAAGCCCAGGTTCACCTTTCCGATGCTAACCTCTGTGCCGAATTTCTGAGCCAGGGCACCGGCTACCTGAGAGCCTATGAAGGCCTGTACTGGTGGCACGTGCAACAGTACTACGAGCAAGAAATAGACAGCAGCCAGCGTCCATATAATGCCATTGATGATATGTTTTAAATGTTTCAGAGTTGCTTTCTCTAGTTTACAAAAATGTTACTAATTTGAATTTTGCGACAAAATTACTGAAAAATCGGCATAAAATCGAATAATTCACACAATTTTTCTTTTTTATATCACTTTTTTTCACTATTTTTGCAGCACGTTTAGAAGTTTCAGCATAGAAGTAGATAAAATATATGTTTTATGGCAGATGACCAGGATAGCGTCTTGATGAGGGCGCTGAAGCATATATCTTGAAGTGATTAGTAAGTTTATATATAATATTTTTTAATGTAGTTATGGCAAATGTAATTAAGTTACGTAAAGGCTTGGACATTAACCTTACGGGTAAGGCTTCCAAGGATGTAACGCTCCAGGTGGCTCAGGCTGGCGAGTATGCGCTGGTTCCTGCGGCTTTCGTGGGTGTGACTCCTAAGGTAGTGGTACGCGAGGGCGATCATGTCAATGCCGGAGATGCCTTGTTTGTGAACAAGGCTTGCCCGGAGGTGAAGTTTGCCTCGCCAGTGAGCGGAGAAGTAACCGCCATTGAGAGAGGGGAGCGCCGAAAGGTGCTCTGCGTGAAGGTGAAGGCCGACGCAGTACAGACCTCTACGGATTTTGGTAAGAAAAACGTTGATGCGTTAGACGGTGAGGCTGTCAAGCAGGCGCTGCTTGAGGCTGGTCTCTTCGGATACATCAACCAGTTGCCTTATGCTGTGTCCACAACTCCCGACACCAAGCCTAAGGCAATTTTCGTTTCTGCCCTCCGCGACATGCCGCTCGCAGCCGACTTTGAGGTAGAACTCGAAGGCAACGAAGAGGCTTTCCAGACGGGTTTGACAGCCTTGAGCAAGATTGCGAAAACTTATCTTGGCGTTGGTGTAGAGCAGCACTCTAATGCGCTCGGCGAGGCTAAGAACGTAGAACTCAATGTATTCGACGGTCCTTGTCCGGCAGGTAATGTAGGCGTACAGGTGAACAACATCGACCCGGTAAACAAGGGCGAGGTGGTTTGGACAGTAGATCCAGCATCGGTTATCTTCTTCGGAAGACTCTTCCTGACAGGTAAGGTTGATTTGCACAAGACTGTAGCTGTGGCTGGTAGTGAAATCAAGACTCCTGGCTATGCTGAAGTATTGGTAGGTACACCTTTAAGCAGTTTTGTAGCCAATCAGCTGAAAGCTGTTGACCATGTGCGACTTATCAATGGTAATCCTCTTACTGGTGTAAAGACAACTACAGCCGATTTCGTAGGTGGTCATACATCAGAGATTACAGCCATCCCAGAGGGTGATGACAACGACGAGATGCTGGGTTGGATTCTTCCACGTACCGATCAGTTCTCTACATCGCGTTCATATCTCTCCTGGCTCTTCGGCAAGAAGAAGGAGTATAATCTCGATGCCCGCGTGAAGGGTGGCGAGCGCCACATGATCATGAGCGGCGAGTATGACAAGGTGCTTCCTATGGACATCTATGGTGAGTATCTCATCAAGGCAATCATCGCAGGCGACATCGACAAGCAGGAGCAGCTCGGTATCTACGAGGTAAGCCCTGAAGATTTTGCTGTGGCTGAGTTTGTAGATTCATCTAAACTCGAATTGCAGAAGATTGTACGCGACGGTCTGAACACCCTGCGCAAGGAGAACGCTTAGTTTTAGTTTACAGTTGATAGTTTATAGTTGATAGCAAGGCTGCTTCATGGTTGAGCTAAACCCCTATAAACTTTTAACTATTAATTATTTAAATAATGAGTGCATTAAGAAATTATCTCAATAAGATAAAGCCTAACTTCCAGAAGGGAGGTAAGCTGCATGCCTTCGAGAGCGTGTTTGACGGTTTTGAGAGCTTCCTGTACGTGCCAAATACGACAGCGAAGAGCGGAGCCAGCATCCACGATTCCATCGACTCGAAGCGCATCATGAGCTTTGTGGTAATCGCCCTGATTCCTGCATTGCTCTTCGGTATGTATAATGTGGGATACCAGAATTTCAAGGCTGCAGGTACACTGGATGCTGCCAGCTTCATCGAGGTCTTCGGCTTCGGATTCCTGGCTGTCCTCCCTAAGTTGCTGGTTAGCTACATCGTGGGTCTCGGCATCGAGTTTGCCTGGGCTCAGTGGAAGCACGAGGAAATCCAGGAGGGTTACCTCGTCAGCGGTATCATCATCCCATTGATCATTCCTATCTCTACACCGCTGTGGATGCTCGCCCTGGCGTGCGCCTTCGCAGTTATCTTCTGCAAGGAGATCTTCGGTGGTACCGGTATGAACATCTTCAATGTGGCTGTAGGTGCCCGTATGTTCCTCTTCTTCTCATATCCTTTGGCTATGAGTGGTGATAAGGTTTGGGTGGCTAAGGACGCTATCTTCGGTCTGGGTAACACCCTGCCTGATGGCTTCACAGCAGCTACTCCTCTCGGTCAGTTGGCTCAGGGCAGCATGCCTTCAGCAAGTCTCTGCGACTCTATCCTCGGTTTCATTCCTGGCTGTATCGGTGAGACATCCGTAATCGCCATCGCCATCGGTGCCATCATCCTTCTCTGGACAGGCATCGCATCATGGAAGACCATGGGCTCTGTATTCGCAGGTGGCATCGTGATGGCGCTTATCTTCCAGGCTCTCGGCATGACACCTATCGCCTGGTACGAGCACATCGTTCTCGGTGGTTTCTGCTTCGGTGCCGTATTCATGGCTACCGACCCTGTAACCTCTGCCCGTACAGAGAAGGGTAAGTACTTCTACGGATTCTTCATCGGTGCCATCGCCGTTATCGTACGTGTGATGAACCCAGGTTATCCAGAGGGTATGATGCTCGCTATCTTCTTCGGCAACATGTTTGCTCCACTCATCGACTACTGTGTAGTTCAGAGCAACATCTCTCGCCGTGCTAAACGTGCTATTAAATAATGTAGGAGGAATGTAGATATGAAGACAAATTCAAATAGCTATACTATTATCTATTCGGTTATCATCGTGGTAATCGTGGCATTCCTGCTCGCGTTCGTGTCTTCTTCGCTGAAGGCAACACAGGATGCCAACGTGGCTCTTGATACTCAGAAGCAGATTCTGAACTCCCTCAACCTGCGCGACCTTGACAACGCTACTGCGGCTGCCAAATATAAAGAGGTGGTGAAGGACGAGAAGGAGAAGGACGGCATGAAGTATTACGAGTGCGAGATTGATGGTCAGAAGAAGACCGTTTACTCTGTAAAGGGTATGGGTCTCTGGGGCGGTATTTCAGGCTTCATCGCCGTGGATGCCGACAACAACACCATCTATGGCGTATATTTCAACCACGAAGGCGAGACAGCCGGACTCGGTGCTGAAATCAAGGACAACCTGAAGTGGCAGCAGAAGTTCCAGGGCAAGAAGATTCACAAGGATGGAGTAGAGGGCATCGCTCTGGGCGTTGAGAAAGACGCTCCTGCCGGCGATCCTAACAATGTGGATGCCGTTACCGGTGCTACATTGACATCTGATGGTGTGGATGCAATGCTCAAGGAAGGTCTTGCTAAATTCATTAAATAATTAAGCGAAATTATGGCATTATTTAGTAAACAAAATAAGGAGGCATTCATCAAGCCACTGAACGGCGACAACCCTGTGCTCGTCCAGGTGCTTGGTATCTGTAGTGCCCTGGCTGTTACTTCTCAGCTGAAGCCAGCCATTGTGATGGGACTTGCCGTTACTATCATCACGGCATTCTCTAACGTGATTATTTCCATCATCCGCAACACCATCCCTCAGCGCATCCGTATCATCGTTCAGCTGGTGGTAGTTGCTGCCCTGGTTACCATCGTGAGCCAGGTGCTGAAGGCTTTCGCCTACGACGTGAGCGTGCAGCTCTCTGTGTATGTGGGTCTGATCATCACCAACTGTATCCTGATGGGTCGCCTGGAGGCGTTCGCCATGATGAACAAGCCTTGGCCTTCATTCCTCGATGGTGTAGGTAATGGTTTGGGTTACGCCCTCATCCTCGTGATTGTGGGTGCTGTTCGTGAGCTCCTGGGCCGCGGCTCTTTGCTCGGTTTCCAGCTGATTCCAGAGGGAGCTTACAACTTCGGATATGTTAACAACGGTATGATGACCATGCCAGCCATGGCATTGATTCTCGTTGGATGTGTAATCTGGGTACATCGTGCCTATATTTATAAGGAGGAGAAGTAAGATGGAGCACGCAATAAGTTTGTTTTTCCGTTCGATTTTCGTCGATAACATGATCTTCGCCTACTTCCTGGGTATGTGTTCATACTTGGCAGTATCCAAGAACGTGAAGACCTCTTTGGGCTTGGGCTTGGCAGTAACCTTCGTGTTGCTCATCACCGTGCCTGTAGATTACCTGTTGCAGACCAAGGTGCTCAGCGCCGATGGCATCCTGGGTGTTGACCTCACTTACCTGAGCTTCATCCTCTTCATCGCCGTCATCGCCGGTATCGTGCAGCTGGTAGAGATGATTGTAGAGAAGTTCTCACCATCGCTCTATGCAGCGCTGGGTATCTTCCTGCCATTGATTGCCGTAAACTGTGCCATCATGGGTGCATCGCTCTTCATGCAGCAGCGCATCCTGATGGATCCTACCAATACTCAGGCTATCACCTCTGTATGGGATAGCATCGTTTATGCCGTAGGTTCCGGTTTGGGTTGGACTCTCGCCATCGTCCTGATGGGAGCCATCCGCGAGAAGATGCAGTATTGCGACGTGCCAAAGCCATTGCAGGGACTCGGCATCACATTTATCACAGTAGGCCTCATGGCAATGGCTATGCTTTGCTTCTCAGGCTTGAAAATCTAAAATAGGAGGACTATAGATATGGGTAATACATCATTTATATTGGCTAGTATCGGAGTTTTCCTCGTGGTGATTCTCCTGCTGGTTATCATCCTGCTCGTGGCTAAGAAGTATCTCAGCCCTAGCGGAAATGTAAATATCGAAATCAATGGCGACAAGACCATCAACGTGCCTCAGGGCAGCAGTTTGATGACTACGCTGAATGAGAACGGCATCTTCCTGCCTTCTGCCTGCGGCGGTAAGGCAAGCTGCGGCCAGTGTAAGGTTCAGGTGCTCGAGGGCGGCGGCGAGATTCTCGATTCTGAGAAGCCTCACTTCACCCGCAAGCAGATCAAGGACCACTGGCGTCTGGGATGCCAGTGCAAGGTGAAGGGCGACCTGAAGATCAAGGTGCCTGAGAGCGTGATGGGCGTGAAAGAGTGGGAGTGCGAGGTTATCTCCAACAAGAACGTTTCATCATTCATCAAGGAGTTCAAGGTGGCTCTGCCTCCAGGCGAGCACATGGACTTCGTTCCGGGTTCTTACGCTCAGATCAAGATTCCTGCATACGACTGCATCGATTACGACAAGGACTTCGACAAGGATCTCATTGGCGAGGAGTACATCGGAGCATGGAAGAAGTTCAACATCTTCTCTCTCAAGGCTCACAATCCAGAGCCTACCGTTCGTGCTTACTCTATGGCGAACTATCCTGACGAGGGTGACATCATCACCCTGACCGTACGTATCGCCACAACTCCATTCTTGCCACGTCCACAGGTAGGATTCCAGAACGTACCAACAGGTATCGCTTCTTCTTACATCTTCTCATTGAAGCCAGGCGACAAGGTAATGATGAGTGGTCCTTACGGCGACTTCCATCCTAACTTCACATCAGGTAAGGAGATGATCTGGATTGGTGGTGGTGCCGGTATGGCTCCATTGCGTGCGCAGATTATGCACATGACCAAGACCTTGCACACCACAGACCGTGAGCTTCACTTCTTCTACGGAGCGCGTGCATTGGGTGAGGCATTCTTCCTGGAGGATTTCTGGGAGCTTGAGAAGGAATTCCCTAACTTCCACTTCCATCTTTCACTCGACCGCAAGGACCCAGTGGCAGATGCTCAGGGCGTGAAGTACTACGAGGGTTTTGCTGTTAACTGCATCCGTGATACCTACTTGAAGGATCACGAGGCACCAGAGGATTGCGAGTACTATCTCTGTGGACCTCCAATGCTGATTAAGACCGTAACCGATTATCTGGATTCTCTCGGTGTAGATCCTGAGAGCATCATGTATGATAACTTCGGATAAAGATAATTTAATTAAAGAGCAATGCTTGTTCTCGGAATCGGGATGCAAGCGTTGCTCTTTTTTTTCTCAAAATATGCAATATAATAGAGATCATTCCGTTTTTATCTTTAAAGTATAAATTTAATTATGAATAAGATTAAGGTAGGTGTATGTTTTGCCCTTTGCAGTTTGGCAGTCCCATCTATGGCACAGTATATGTGGCAAGAGAGTAATGGTGCGGAGAAGATAAATCTTGGGGAAGACATACAATATGGTGTTGAGATGCAAGGTTCGTTTTCGAATGGTAAAACCCCATTGTGGCTTAACGCAAATAAACATGGATTAAGTTCTTTAGAGAAGAATAACGGCTATCTCAGAGGTAGTCTGGTTCGTCCGCTTTCTGCTGATTCTGCTCGCCGCTGGGCTGTAGGATATGGAGTAGATGTGGCGGTACCGGTAAACTATACCAGTAATGTTGTGGTGCAGCAGGCTTATGTAGAGGCTCGCTGGCTTTATGGTGTGCTGACTGCAGGTGCCAAGGAATATCCGATGGAGTTGAAAAACCAGTCGCTCTCCAGTGGTAGCCAGTGTCTGGGTATCAATGCCCGTCCGATACCTCAGGTTCGTCTGGCGCTTCCTGAATATTGGACGCTTCCGTTTGGTAGAGGCTGGCTGCAGCTGAAAGGTCATCTGGCTTATGGTATGACAACGGATGATGGCTGGCAGCACGATTTTACAAAACGGCAGACTAAATATTGCGACCACATACTCTATCACAGCAAAGCAGGCTTCCTGCGTATCGGCAACGAGAATGCTTTCTGTCCGCTCAGCATAGAAATGGGCTTGGAGATGGCAGCTCAGTTTGGCGGCAATGCATATCGCCCAATGGGTGACAGTATGGTTCAGATTCCTACCGAGAAAAATCTGAAAGGCTTCTGGCATGCGCTGTCGGCAACGGGCTCTGATGCTGGCGAAGGGGCTTATGCCAATGTTGCCGGTAACCAGTTGGGTAGTTGGCTGATGCGTATCAATTATGACTCTGACAGTTGGAAAGCTGCCATCTATGCTGATCATTTTTTCGAAGACCACAGTCAGATGTTTCTCCTCGACTATAATGGATATGGTGAGGGTGCAGACTGGAATAAGAAGGTAAAACGCCGTTTCTTCATGTATTCGCTGAAGGATATCATGCTGGGTTTAGAACTGAATCTGAAGTATTCGCGCTGGCTGAAAAACGTGGTGCTTGAGTATCTCTATACCAAATATCAGAGTGGTCCGTATAATCATGACCGTACATCGGGTATCGCAGACCATGTAGCGGGTACTGATGATTATTATAACCACAGCATCTATCCTGGATGGCAGCACTGGGGTCAGGTGATAGGAAATCCTCTCTACCGTTCGCCTATTTATAATGATGACGGATATATTATTATCAGAAACAATCGTTTCATAGCTTATCATCTGGGTTTTGATGGTCAGCCTACACAGCGCCTGGGTTATCGTGTACTGGGTACCTATCAGAAAGGTTGGGGCTCCTATAGCGTTCCGTTTACAAAAAAGCATCATAATGCAAGCTTCCTGGTAGAGGCTCATTATGATTTCCCGCATCAATGGCAGGTAAAGGCAGGCTATGCGATGGATTTCGGAAGCGAAAAGATGCTGGGGCATAATGCCGGTATGCAGATAACCATCAGCAAGAGAGGGTTGCTGACGAAAAGAAATAATAATCGATAAGATAGAAAATATGAAAAAGATAATAGGAATACTTTTCTTTGCTGTTATGGTGTTCACTCTGAGTTCATGTGAGATAGAAACAAGCCAGAATGGTGATTTGGATGGTTTCTGGCATCTGGAGCAAGTAGATACTTTAGCTACAGGGGGTACTTGTAGCTTTGCCGATAAGCGCATATTCTGGGGCTGCCAGTATAAGCTGATTCAGGTTGGTGATTATGATCGCTTCGAGGCAGGTAGAGGATTTTATCTGCGTTTTGAACAAACCTCCGACAGCTTGCTGATTACATCTGTTTATCGTAATAATTGGCATGAAGATTATGGAGGCGATGTTCTTTTAACCGAAATGAATGATTCTTTGCGTTCTTGTGGCGTCAATCATCTGAATGAGCATTTTGCCAAGGAGGTAATGACTGGCGGTAAGATGCAGCTGAAGAGTAAGACCCTGAGATTGCGGTTCAGAAAATTCTAAAAAAAAAGCCCTCGATGCATGTTGCACCGGGGGCTTTTTTAGTATGCTCGATTTCTTACTTCTTCCTTTCTGTTTCCTTGATGAAACCATGACGGTAAGCATAGAGAAGCTCCTTCAGGTCTTCTATCTGCTTACGGAGTTCGCAACCTATATCGGTATCGGCTACCAGCATGCGGCGGTTCGACATTTCTACAATCTGTGTAGTACTCTTGATGTCGGTACCCTGCTTGATGGCATCTTCCATACTCGTAAACGGCTCGTGCTGCACCAGCTGAAATCCGCGGGAGTGATATACTAAGGTGTAGCCGGCGATACCTGTTTCATTGTGGTAGGCTTTAGAGAAACCACCATCAATAACCATCAGCTTGCCGTTTGCCTTGATAGGATTCTCGCCCTTGGTAGTGCGAACCGGTACGTGGCCATTGATGATATGGCGGTTAGGACCGGTTACCCCAAACTCATCCATAATATGGTCGATAACCTGTTCATCATCACGCAGCAGGAAGTAGTATCCCTTCTCTTCTTTATGAGTCTCCTTATCGGTAATGAAATAGCGCTCGAAGGTTGCCATCTTACTCTTGTCGAAGAGTGGACTGTCTGGACCGCACCAGAGGTAGATGAAATAGTCGATGGCATATTCCTTTTCATTCGGATCAGAATCTGATTGGAAAGCTGTGCGTATCTGCATGCCCGTATAATGCATCAGGGCTCTACCGCTGAATTTCTTGCCCGGATAGATTTCTACCTCTTTCAATGAACCGTCTTCGTTGAGTGGACAGGAAGCATGGAAAAGCAGGTTGTTGTTGAAGATAGCGTACATGCAACCATGCTGCAGCATAACCTTGATATGCTTGTGCAACTTCTCGCAAACCATAAACGAATGGTGCAGTTTCTGAATCAGAATTTCCTCTTCTTCTGATAGCTTGTCAGGATTGCTCGGGTCGATGGTAGGGAAGTGGCAGGAGGTCATGTCATACTCTTTTCCGTCAATCTCTACCTTACCTTTCTTATAATCGATATGGTCAAAAAGACAGCGGTCTTTCATCTTCCATTCTGGGTGTTTCTTAAAGAGCTGGTTCTCTAATTTAAACTGGATGACAGCTATCGCCTTGTGCATCTGAGAGGTGAGTCGTTGGGTCTTTTCATCCATTGCTGCTGCTCCTCCGCTCAGCTTAGGCAGAAATTCTTTGCATTCATCATCCTTGTAGGTTTCCATCGCAAAAGTGGCGAGTGGTACGAGGTTGATGCCGTAGCCTTCTTCCAATGTCGAGAGGTTGGCGTATCGCAGGGAGAGACGGATCACATTACAGATGCAGGCATCATTGCCGGCTGCTGCTCCCATCCATAGTACATCGTGGTTACCCCACTGGATATCCCAGCTATGGTAGCGGCGCATCTTGTCCATAATGATGTGGGCTCCCGGACCTCTATCATAGATGTCGCCCAGAATATGGAGCTGGTCGATGGCGAGGCGCTGGATGACGTTGGCTATGGCGATAATGAAATCATCGGCTCTGCCTGTGCTGATAATCGTATCAACAATAACATTGACATAGGCTGTCTTGTCATGATCTTCGGTATGCTCGTGCAAAAGCTCCTGGATAATATACGAGAAATCGCATGGCAGCGACTTGCGCACCTTGCTTCGGGTATATTTGCTGGAAACATCGCGGCATACTGCCACCAACTGGTGTAGGGTGATATGATACCAGTCGTCGATATCAGGCTCGTTCTGCTTGACGAGTTCCAGTTTCTGTTCAGGATAATAAATAAGAGAGCAGAGTTCTCGCTTCTCCTGTTCGCGAAGGGTATTGCCGAAGAGCTCGTTTACCTTACGCTTAATATTTCCTGATGCGTTTTTCAGTACATGCAGGAAAGCCTCATACTCACCATGAATATCGGCAAGAAAATGCTCGGTACCCTTTGGCAGGTTGAGGATGGCTTGCAGGTTGATAATCTCGGTGCTCGCCTCTGCTATGGTAGGGAACGACTGAGAGAGCAACTGCAAATATCTCATGTCTTGTTCTATGTTATAATGTTTCATGTTTTTTTCCATTTTCTTAGAGCCTTTTTACTATTTATCTTCTGCAAAGATAGTATAAATAATAGATAAAACAAAGGAAAAAAGTATTTTTTTTGAAAAATCTTTCTGTTTTTTCAGATTTTTGCAGTACTTTTGCAGAGCAAATAAAATAATTCTTCAAACTAACTATATTTGATTATGAAACAAACTATTCTTGTTACTGGTGGTACAGGCTTCATAGGTAGCCATACTACAGTAGAGTTGCAGCAGGCAGGCTACAATGTTGTTATCGTAGATGATCTCTCAAACTCAAAGATTGAAGTACTCGATGGTATCGAGAAGATTACTGGCATCCGTCCTGCTTTTGAGCAGGTTGACTTGCGCGACAAGGCTGCTACAGAGGCTGTATTCCAGAAGTATCCTGATATTGAGGGTATCATTCACTTTGCTGCAAGCAAGGCGGTAGGAGAGAGTGTACAGAAACCATTGTTGTATTATCGCAACAACATTGTATCGCTCATCAACCTCCTGGAACTTATGCCAAAGTATCAGGTTAAGGGTATCATCTTCTCTTCTTCTTGTACAGTTTATGGCCAGCCAAAGCCAGAGAATCTGCCTGTAACAGAAGAGGCTCCTCATCAGAAGGCAACTTCTCCTTATGGTAATACTAAGGAAATCAATGAGCAGATTATTTCTGATTATATCCATAGTGGTGCTGCTATCAAGAGCATCGTATTGAGATATTTCAACCCTAT
The DNA here is from genome assembly GCA_934202525.1 of uncultured Prevotella sp. Lineage (GTDB taxonomy): Bacteria > Bacteroidota > Bacteroidia > Bacteroidales > Bacteroidaceae > Prevotella. Next base: position 33,021 of record CAKPYB010000025.1, on the reverse strand, counting down.
CGGTGCCCATCCTTCTGCTGAGATTGGTGAGTTGCCAAATGGTGTGCCAAACAATCTGATTCCATATGTTACTCAGACAGCCATGGGTATCCGCAAGGAACTCACTATCTTTGGTAATGATTATGATACTCCTGACGGAACCTGTATCCGCGACTATATTTATGTTGTAGACTTGGCAAAGGCTCACGTTGCAGCTATGGCACGTGTTCTTGACAAGGAGACTGAGCCTATTGAATATTTCAATATCGGTACGGGTAATGGAAACTCAACACTCGAGATTGTTGAGACTTTTGAAAAGGCTACAGGTGTGAAACTGAATTGGAAGTATGGTCCACGAAGAGAGGGCGATATCGAGAAGATTTGGGGTGATTGCACCAAGGCGAACAAGGTGCTCGGCTGGAAGGCTGAGGCTAAGCTTGAGGATGTGTTGGCTTCTGCTTGGAAATGGCAGCAGAAACTTCGCGCTGATGGCATCATGTAAAGTGTTGGTTGTTTAAGAAAATAATGTGAATTGGCTTCTTTTTTCCTCTGAAAGGTTAAAAAAGCTAATTTTTGGGAAACTTATCGTCGAGAAGACGGTAAGTTTCCTTTTTTTTATATATCTTTGCAGAAAGAACAATTAGTTTAACGAAACTTGGAAATATATGAAACGAACTTTACTTTCAATATTAACAATTGCAATGTTTGCGCTTTCTATGCCTTCGGTTGCTATGGCCAACGAGGGAAACATGGAATGGGCTGACCTTGATGTGGCAGGTATCAACTTGAATTATGAGGGTGGTGTGATGCATATCACTGGTGCAAGCGGACAAGTGGTGAGAATATATAATGTGGCAGGCGTTACAATCAAGACATTCCGCATAGATGGTAATGACAAGCGAATCAACTTGCCATTGGCTGATGGTATCTATATTGTAAAGGTGGGGAATACCTTTACGCGCAAAATATGCGTAAAGCATTAATGATACCATGGAGGCCTTAGAATGCCGTTAAACTTTAATCAGAAAGTGAAACTCTTTCATTTTTCGTTACTTATCATTTCTTGCTGTTTGATATTCTGTTCTTGCCACGACAGGGTGCCAAACAGCAATTTCCAATTATCGCTAGATGATTATCAGAACTTACGTTCTTCTGCCTATACTATCAATTCTAAGGTGGTTAGGAATCTGATAGACAGCATCATGAGAAATGATAAAGACCGACATGCTGCTGATTTGCATACCCGTAGATATTACCAGAATAAAGGGAACCTGCTTTGGATTACACGTCATGGGGTAAATAGTCAGGCTGATTCGCTGTTGGCCAGCTTGCGTACTGTAGAGGATATGGGGTTTGATAAGCGCCGCTTCTATGTAGATGCCATAGCACAGGATATAGATAGGTTAAGAGATTTGAATCTTGATTCTGCCGGAAATCAGATAAACCAGGTGATTGCCCGACTGGAGTATCGGCTGACCAAGGCTTATTTCAGATATGCGATGGGGCAGAACTATGGATTTATGAATCCCAATTTTGTCTTCAACCGATTAGATACACTTGCTCCCAATCCTTATGACAGTATCAAGCGGCCTGTTCGTTTCAGAGGACTGTTTGATGTAAAAATGGCACATGCTGACGATGCGTTCTATCAGAAGGCGATGCAAATGATTAGATGTGACTCGGTAGCTTTCTTCCTGAAAGAAGTGCAGCCAAAGAATCCTTTCTACTATCAGTTGCTGAAGAAATTACAGGCTGGAGGACTGGGTAAGGCAATGAGAATCAAGATTCTCTGCAATATGGAACGTTGCCGCTGGAGACAGTATGATAACCCTTGGCAACACGAAAAATATGTGGTTGTTAATATACCATCGTTCCACCTGATGGCTATCGATCATCAGGATACGCTCTCGATGCGTATAGGATGTGGAGCCAGTAAAACCAAGACTCCGATATTGAACAGTCATATCAAGCGTATGGAGCTGAATCCTCAGTGGTTTGTTCCCCGTAGTATCGTTCTCCATGATATGATTCATCGGGTGGGTAATCATGGTTACTTTCGCGCTCGTAACTACTATGTAAGAGAAGTGGCAACCGGTAAGGAGGTTGACTTAGACAGGGTGACCCGATCTATGCTTATTTCTGGTGCTTATGGTGTTGTCCAGCGTGGAGGAAAGGGTAATGCTCTGGGAAGAATCATCTTCCGCTTTGATAATAATTTCTCGGTCTTCCTGCACGATACCAACAGTAAGGGCGTATTTGGACAAGAGGATAGGGGTGTGTCGCACGGCTGCATCAGAATAGAAAAGCCATACGATTTCGCTGTCTTCCTGTTGGCTGATAAGAATGAGAAGCTGAAGAAAAAGATATACTATTCGATGACAGCAGATTCGCTTGCCAATAAAAAACTGATCGTTGGCAATGTAAAGGTGAATCCACAAGTACCTCTCTTCATAACCTATTATACGCTCTATCCGTTAGCGGGAGACAGAATAGCTGAATATCCTGATGTGTATGGATTTGATGCCGTAATATTCGATATGTTGAGAAAATATCTATAGACAATACATTTGTAAAAGCAATGATAAAGGATAAAGAACTCTTGGCGATGCTCAGGGATCCAAAGACCCAACGCGAAGGTTTTGCTGTACTGGTTAATCAGTATAGCGAACCGTTGTATTGGAAGGTGCGCCATATCCTGTTAGATCATGATGATGCTGATGATGTGTTGCAGAATGCCTTTGTCAAGGCTTGGACCAATCTGGATTCGTTTCAGGGAAAGTCTTCGCTTTCAACATGGCTTTACCGTATAGCTATTAATGAAGCGCTTGATTTCTTAAGACGCAAAAAGCAAATGGTAAATGTTAGTACCGAAGACGAACCGGGATTAGCTTCACGTCTTCTTGCAGATGATTATTTTGACGGTGACCTGATTCAGGCTGAATTGCAAGAGGCTGTAGCCCAACTGCCAGATGTGCAGCGCACAGTTTTTACTCTTAAATATTATGATGATATGAAATATTCAGAGATGAGCAAGGTGCTGTCAACAAGTGAAGGAGCCTTGAAAGCTTCCTATCATCTTGCAGTAAAAAAAATAACCGATTATTTCAATCGTAAAGATTAAACCTTTTCAGATAATTTACGTCTATATAATAAAGTAAAAAAGAAAGGACTAAGGAATATGTTAAAAGAAGGCAATATATTGAATAGCCGTTTTGGTAAGAAAAACCATTTCCAGGTGCCGGCTGGTTATTTCGACCAGCTGACGGATAGGGTGATGGCAAATTTGCCTGAACAGGAACCCCGCATCATTCACATGCAGCCTAGCTTATGGCAGCGTATGCCGCTAAGAAAGATTGCTGCGGCTGTTGCAGTATTAGCTGTGATGGGAGGTGGTTCGGCAGTGGCACTGAAATATATGGGAAGCAGCAAACCTGCTATGGCACATGTGGATCACCTGATTCAGAAAGGTGCTGTGAATAATGAGGATGCTACCTTTGATGAGATGGCAGATTATACGATGATGGATAATGAAACTATCTATGCATCGCTCATTGCTGAAAATTAAGGGTTGATAGCTTTCAGTTTTATCTACTGATGATAAGGATGAATGAATAAAATGATAAATAGTATGAGAAAGATAATGCAATATAGATTTCTTGCACTTTTTGCTATGCTGATGATTTGTATAGCTTCGGTTGCGGAACAGCCACAGGGCAGAAAGCATCCTGATGGATTTAATCCTAAGAGATTTCAGGCAGAACTAGAGCAATTTATTACTACGAATGCCTGTCTTACACCGCAAGAAGCAGCTAAATTCTTCCCGGTATACCGGCAGATGGGCAAGAAAATGCGTATGATTTTTGATGAAATGCGGCGCTTCCGTCATGTGAATCCGAATGATAATGAGGCTTGTGCCGAAGCTATCAGAAGACAGGATGAATTGGATATTCAGCTGAAACAGTTGCAGCAAGAGTATCATTCTAGATTTATGACCATCTTGTCACCTAACAAGGTGTTCAGGGTTATCAAGGCAGAGGAACGTTTTCATCGTCAAGCTTTCAGACGAATGAAAAAATAAATCGCTAAAAAAGTAGTGATAAAATCATTTAAGATGTATTTCTGTGACTTTTGGTCACCTTAATAAGGTCGCGAAGATATTTTTAATAATATTTTCGCGATTTTATTTTGTCCTTTCCTTTATTTGTTGTACTTTTGCACTTTGGAAAATAATAATATAATATAATAAGGTATGTACAGAAGTAATACGTGCGGAGAGTTACGTCTCTCTGATGCCGGCAAGGAAGTGACACTTGCTGGTTGGGTACAGCGCTCAAGAAAGATGGGTGGTATGACATTCGTCGATTTGCGCGACCGTTATGGTATCACACAGTTGGTCTTCAACGAGGCTGATAATAAAGACTTGTGCGATGCTGCTAACAAGCTGGGTCGTGAATACTGCATCCAGATTAAGGGTGTAGTAAGTGAACGACAGAGCAAGAATCCTAAAATGGATACTGGTGACATCGAAATCCTAGTGAAGGAACTTAATGTGCTCTCTCAGAGTCAGACTCCTCCTTTCACTATCGAAGATAATACTGATGGCGGTGACGATATTCGTATGAAGTATCGCTATCTCGATTTGCGCCGTCCTGCAGTACGCAAGAATTTGGAGTTGCGTCATCGTATGTGTATCTTGATCCGTAATTTCCTTGATGCGCAGAACTTCATGGAGGTTGAAACTCCTATTCTTATTGGTAGTACACCTGAGGGCGCCCGCGACTTCGTGGTTCCTTCTCGTATGAATCCAGGTCAGTTCTACGCTCTTCCACAGAGTCCTCAGACTTTGAAGCAGCTCTTGATGGTAGCTGGTTTCGACCGCTACTTCCAGATTGCCAAGTGCTTCCGTGATGAGGACCTTCGTGCTGACCGTCAGCCTGAGTTTACACAGATTGACTGCGAGATGAGTTTCGTTGATCAGGATGATGTCATCAACCTTTTCGAGGAAATGGCTCGCCATTTGTTCAAGGAAATCCGTGGTGTAGAACTTCCTAAGCTGGAGCAGATGACCTGGCACGATGCTATGCGCCGTTTTGGTAGTGATAAACCAGACTTGCGTTTCGGTATGGAATTCGTAGAGTTGAAGGATGCTTTCGCAGGTAAAGGTAATTTCTCTGTATTCGATGAGGCTAAGTATATCGGTGGAATCTGTGTTCCTGGTTGTGCAGATTATAGCCGTAAGCAGTTGAACGAGTTGACCGATTTTGTTAAGCGTCCGCAGGTAGGAGCCAAGGGCTTGGTATATATCAAGTATAATGCTGATGGCAGCGTAAAGAGTAGCATTGATAAGTTCTACTCTCCAGAGGAACTTGCAGAAATCAAGACCGTAATGGGAGCTAAGGATGGTGACCTCGTTTTGATTTTGAGTGGTGATAATGCTAACAAGACACGTATTCAGCTTTGCTCTTTGCGTTTGGAAATGGGTGACCGTCTTGGTCTTCGTGACAAGAATGTGTTCAAGTGTCTTTGGATTATTGACTTCCCTCTCTTTGAGTGGAGCGATGAGGAGCAGCGCCTGATGGCTACACACCACCCATTCACAATGCCAAATCCTGATGATATTCCATTGCTCGACGAGCATCCTGAGCAGGTTCGTGCTAAGGCATACGACTTTGTTTGCAATGGTATAGAAGTAGGTGGAGGTTCTCTCCGTATTCACGATACTCAGTTGCAGGAGAAGATGTTCGAGGTTCTCGGTTTTACTCCAGAGCGTGCTGAGGCTCAGTTTGGCTTCCTGATGAATGCTTTCAAGTATGGTGCACCACCTCACGCAGGTCTTGCTTTCGGTTTGGACCGTTTTGTCAGCATTATGGCTGGTCTCGACAGTATTCGTGATTGTATTGCCTTCCCAAAGAACAACTCTGGTCGCGATGTTATGCTTGATGCTCCATCTGAGCTTGATTCTAAGCAGTTGGACGAACTGGAAATCAAACTTGATTTGAAGGCAGAATAAATATAAAGAGACGAAGGTGTTAGCTTCAGAAAAGATTATGAGTTAAATGCCTTATCAAATATTCAATTATTTATAATAAGTAATTGATTTTTAGTTAATAAAGTGCTGCGCTTCTTGACGTAAATCAAGAAATGCAGCACTTTTGTTTATAAATGGTAGTTTTTTCTATTTTTCTAACACTATTTCGAAATAAAAGTTATAAATTTGCAGCAGATATTAAGGTTGAGCTGACAAAATGTGGCTCAATAGAATCATAAAATTCTTAAAACATGGTAGAAAAGAAAGCGACAACTAAGACTGCTGCAAAGAAGCCAGCAGCAAAGAAGGCTCCAGTAGCAAAGAAGGCTCCTGCAGCAAAGAAGGAAACTACAACAAAGAAGGACGTTCTTTACCTGAACGCAGAGAACGCAGGTTTTAGAGCTGGTGATGTATATCAGGCATTGGCAGCTTCAGAGAAGGCTCTCACAGTAGCAGAGATTGCTAAGGCTGCTAAGATCAGTACAGAGGATGTTATCCTCGGTATCGGTTGGCTTTTCAAAGAGGGTAAGATTAAGGATGAGGACAACAAGGTTGCTCTCGCTTAAATAAGGTTTATTTTCAAAGAGCCGCGGTTGCTTGTAAGTGAGTAACCGCGGTTTTTTTCTTTTTGTGTCTTCTCTCTTGAAAGAGGACGAATGTTATGATTATTATATGAAACTTGATCAGGAGATATTCAATGTTCTTTTGGCTGCGGGCACTAAAGGACTGAAAGTAGAAAAAATAGCTCGCCATGTATATAATGCTTGTAATTCGATTTTTACACCTCTGAATTACAAGGATGTTCATGGCTATGTTACGCAATATCTCACCAGATGCGCTAAAGACCCACAATCGCTTATAGAGAAAGGTAAGGGGTATGGTATCTATCACCTCAACTTTGATTCGAATGCTGTGCAGCAGCTGATGCTCAATTTCTCTTCTTCGGTATTAGAAAAGAGTAATGATGAGGAAGATAAGGCTGATGATAGTTATCCTCAAAGTCTTTTTGGTGAAGAAATGTTCTAAATATTTTTTTTATAAGGGGAATGTTGTAGTATGTTCGTATAATATATGTAGACTTTATAAAAACTGATAAAAGTTAAACAATAAACATATAAACGAATAAACTATGGCTAGTAGATATTTATTAGGTTTTGACGTAGGCTCAAGTTCTGTAAAGGCTTCGCTTACTGATGTTGACAATGGAGAAATTGTAGCTTCTGCATTCTATCCTGATCATGAAGCACCCATCATGGCTGTAAAGACCGGTTGGGCTGAACAGGATCCTAATATGTGGTGGGAGAATGCTAAACTGTCTCTCAAGAAAATCATGGCTGAATCTGGTGCCAAGGGGGAGGATATCCTTGCTATTGGTATCTCTTATCAGATGCACGGATTGGTTTGTGTCGATAAGAACCAGCAGGTTTTGCGTCCTAGTATCATCTGGTGCGACTCTCGTGCCGTACCATACGGCGAAAAGGCTTTTCATGATTTAGGTGAGGACTTCTGCTTGCGTAATCTGCTCAATTCTCCAGGAAACTTTACAGCATCAAAACTTGCTTGGGTAAAGGAAAATGAACCGGAATTGTTTGATAAGATTGATAAGATCATGCTTCCTGGTGATTATCTGGCAATGAAACTGTCTGGTGAGGTTAAGACTACTATCAGCGGTCTTTCTGAAGGTATGATGTGGGATTTCAACCAGAAAAAGCCTGCTAAATTCCTGCTTGATTATTTTGGCTTCGATGAAAGCATTCTGGCTGATATAGTTCCTACATTCTCTGTACAGAGTGTAGTAAGTAAAGCGGCAGCTGAAGAACTTGGTCTGAAAGAAGGTACACCAATATCTTATCGTGCGGGTGACCAGCCAAATAATGCTGTGAGTCTGAATGTGTTCAATCCGGGTGAAATTGCAAGTACTGCAGGTACATCAGGAGTTGTATATGGTGTATTGGGTGATGTTAACTATGATCCAAAGAGCCGTGTCAATACTTTTGCTCATGCTAATTATACTACAGACCTTGACCGTCTTGGCGTATTGTTGTGTATCAATGGAACTGGTATCTTGAATGCGTGGGTTCATCGAAATATCACTCCAGATGTAAGTTATGCGGATATGAATGATCTTGCAGCTTCTGTGCCAATAGGTAGTGATGGTGTTAAGATTATCCCATTTGGTAATGGAGCTGAGCGTGTATTAGAGAATAAGGAAGTTGGTTGTTCTATTCGTGGCATCAGCTTTAATAAGCATAATCGTGCTCATATTGTTCGTGCAGCACAAGAGGGCATCGTCTTCAGTTTCTGCTATGGAATGGAAATCATGCAGCAGATGGGTATGGATATCAAGAATATTCATGCAGGTAAGGCTAATATGTTCCTCAGTCCGTTGTTCCGAGATACCTTGGCGGGTGTGAGTGGTGCTACTATCGAACTTTATGAGACAGATGGTAGTGCAGGTGCTGCTAAGGGTGCTGGTATTGGGGCCGGTATCTATAAGGATCATAATGAGGCTTTTGCTTCATTGAAGAAACTTGCAGTCATAGATCCTGATGAGGCTAACCGTTCTGCTTATCTCGAGGCTTATTCTGCATGGAAAGAAGAGATGAAAAAACTTTAAACGTTTGTAATTTACTTTAGACAAACTTTTTTTATAATATCAGATAAAGGGTGGGAGAAGTCTCACCCTTTATTTTTCTTTTTCCCGATTCTTTTGACTTTTGGGGGGAGCTTTCGTCTTATTTAAGGATTGGATTTAAATATCTGTAGTTGATTTTTCTGAGTATCTATCCACCTATGTTTTGCCATGATGAAGCTTTAGAAGATAGATAAGTGATTATACAATGAAAAAATCCCCCAGCCCGCTTGAGAAAGCAGGATGGGGGATTGGTATTTTGAATCAAAACAGTTTAATTCTTGAAACTGTGGATTGGAGCCGGAATACGACCGGCACGGTTTACGAATGCCTCACAACTGAATGGGTTTACAGGCATGATTGGAGCATGACCGAGCAAACCGCCAAAATCTACATTGTCGCCTACCTTCATGCCCACAACTGGGATGATACGTACGGCAGTAGTCTTCTGGTTAACCATACCGATGGCAGCCTCGTCGGCAATGACACCGGAAATGGTGGTGGCTGGAGTATCGCCAGGGATGGCAATCATATCCAAACCTACTGAGCAGACACATGTCATCGCTTCCAGTTTCTCAATGGTCAGCGCACCTGCCTCTACAGCGTTAATCATACCCTGGTCTTCGCTGACAGGGATGAAGGCACCGCTCAAACCACCTACATAAGAAGAAGCCATGATACCGCCCTTCTTAACCTGGTCGTTCAGGAGTGCAAGAGCTGCTGTGGTACCAGGAGCACCGGCATGCTCAAGACCGATGAGCTCGAGAATATCGGCTACACTATCACCGATTGCTGGGGTAGGAGCCAATGAAAGGTCGATGATGCCGAAAGGTACGTTCAGACGGCGTGAAGCCTCCTTGGCTACCAACTGACCTACACGGGTAATCTTGAAGGCGGTGCGCTTGATGGTTTCGCAAAGAACCTCGAAGCTTTCGCCCTTTACCTTCTCCAATGCATATTTTACAACGCCAGGACCGCTGACACCGACACTCACTACCGCATCGGCCTCAGAAACACCATGGAAGGCACCAGCCATGAATGGATTGTCGTCTGGCGCATTGCAGAGAACAACGAGCTTAGCGCAACCCAGAGAACCTCTGTCCTTGGTTGCCTCGGCTGTATCCTTTACGATTTCGCCCATCAGGCGGACTGCATCCATGTTGATACCGGTCTTGGTAGAACCCACATTGACAGAACTGCAGACAAAATCGGTCTGTGCCATCGCCTGAGGGATAGAACGGATCAGGAGCTCATCGCTCTTGCTCATACCCTTGCTTACGATGGCAGAATAGCCGCCCAGGAAGTTGACACCAAGCTCCTTGGCACACTGGTCGAGGGTCTTGGCAATCTTTACATAATCGTCGGTAGTCTTGCAGGCAGAACCGCCTACCAGCGAGATAGGAGTGATGGAGATACGCTTGTTGACGATAGGCACACCAAACTCCTTGGAGATTTCTTCGCCGGTCTTCACCAGGTTCTTTGCCAGACGTGTAATCTTGTTATGGATGTTCTGACAGAGCTCATCGAGATTGGTAGATGCGCAATCCAACAGGTTGATACCCATGGTGATGGTACGCACATCGAAATTCTCCTGCTCTATCATCTTATTGGTTTCGATAACCTCAGATATATTGATCATATTGTTTGCTTTTTAAATTCTGTGCATCATATTGAAAATTTCCTCGCGCTGGCATTTGATCTGCACGCCCATAGCCTTACCAACATTGGTGAGTTCATCGGCTACTTCCTCGAAAGTTTTCTGCATCTTGCCCATGTCTACGATCATCATCATGTTGAAATACTCCTGTACGATGGTCTGAGAGATATCCAAGATGTTGATACTGTTCTCTGCCAAATAGGTACAAACCTTGGCGATGATACCAACGGTATCCTTGCCCACTACTGTAATAATCGTTCTGTTCATGTATTTATTCCTTATTTTAAATTGGTAAGTTTTCGGCTGCAAATTTACAACTATTTTGTTAGACTACCAAATAAAAAGTCAGAAAACTTGTAAAATCACTAACGCTTTGCAAGTTTTCTGACTCATTTTTACCTTTCTTGTTTCCTTATCTTACTTGATACCTCTTTCGTTGAGTGCCTTAGAATATTTGGCTGCATTCTGCAGGTGCTCTTCGTAAGTGCGGGCAAAATTATGAGTGCCGCTGAAATCCTCCTTGGCACACATGTAGAGGTAATCGTGATGCACATGGTTGAGGACGGCATCGATACCTGCTACGCTCGGAATACGGATAGGCCCCGGTGGCAAACCTGGGTTCTTGTAGGTATTATACGGACTCTTGATAGATAGGAGGTTGTTGTAGATGCGCTTGAGGTCGAATCGCTGCCAGGCATATTTAATGGTAGGATCGGCCTGCAATGGCATTCCCTCTGGATATTCGGCATTGCGAAGCATCAGACGGTTATAATACATGCCGGCTATCATCGGTTTCTCGCCGTTGTTGGCTGTTTCTTCGTCCACGATGCTGGCAAGGGTGATGATCTCAACCGGTGTCAGCTTCATAGCCTTTGCCTTTTCGGTACGCTCAAAGTTCCAGAACTTGTCGCTTTCTTTCTTCATGCGCTCCAGAAATTTATCTACCGAGATGTTCCAGTAGAGATCGTAGGTGTTAGGTACGAACATGCAGGCGATGGTGGCAGTATCGTAACCGTATTTCTGACAGACGCTCTCGTCGCGCAGGGCATGGTAGAGGTCGTTGCTGCCAAACATCATCTTCTTGCCAATCTCATCAGAGAGTTTGTCGAGCGTGCGGACCGAAGGGATGGTAAGGCTAACCGGTTCCTGCAAACCGTTCTTCATGTGGCGCCATGTCTTGAGGGCACCATCGCCCGGAGCAATGGCATATCTACCGGTGCGGATATGATCGGCATAGCCGGAATGGAGGGTCAGGGTCTTGAATGCCTGGAACGGAATGCTCTTGGCAAATGGGCGGAGCTTGTTGTATACAGAGTCGATGTTATCATCGCTGTCGATGTAAACATACTCGGTGTTGCTGCTCTTCGAGAAGGAAGAGAAACAATAGATGTAGCCCACGATGGCGATGACTGCGATGCAGCCTATAGCACCATACAGATAGAGCTTAGAAAATGATTTTTTCTTTTTCATATTCTTCTTGTTTGTTATTTTTCGGGTGCAAAAGTACAGTAAAAATGGGAAATAGCAAAGTATAGGAATTTAAAATAGGTTAATTGTCATCTTTCTTTATCCGTTGTGTCTGCTTTTTTGTTACCTTTGCACTTGACATTGAGAATCAACATGTGTATCGGTGCTTTCGGGCACATTATTATAAAAGGATTATGAAAATGAAGTTTTCGATAGCGTATGCTGCCAAGTGGGGTCATGCCCTGCATGTAGAATTAACTTTTGCCGCCGCTGACGGCTATCAAGATACGATGGACTTGCCGATGACCACCCGGGACGGTTATCACTGGGAGGTGGAAATGGCGTCAAGGCAGAACCGCCATCACCCTTTCGTAGCTGTGGCTTACTGCTACTGCGTGAAAGATGCTGAGGGAAAGGTGCTGCGTAGGGAATCGCTCGCTTCTGCCCGCCAATATGTTTTTGATGAGAGTAAGAATTTCTATTTTCAGGACTATTGGCTGGAGGAGGATAATCCTTACGTGGAAAAAAATGCCTTCGTATTGCAGCAGGTAAAGTTTACTGATGTCAAGCCAGCGCGTCTGCCTCTCTTCGACCGTACTATCATCTTCAAGATTCATGCCCCGAAACTCTATGAGGGTGAGGCTGTAGCTCTGTTGGGAAATCATCCTACGCTGGGCAAATGGAATCCGGCTCATTTCCTGAAGATGCAGAACAATCATGGCAAGGACTGGGAAATATCTGTGAATGTGCAGGCTATCGATGAGCCGATAGAATATAAATATGTGGTGATTGATGCACAGACCCAGAAACTGAAGAGATGGGAATTTGGGGATAACAGAATCTTTGGCATTTCGGGTAATGAACAGGCTGGTGGACAGGGAACTCCTCAGGGTGAAATCCGCGTATACCATCAGGATGTTTATGTGCTACACGGCGGTGAGTTCCGCATCAAGAGGGTGCCGGTTCATGCCCAGTTCAATTTCGATACCTATATCTTCGATCTTGACGGAACCCTGATTTCTTCTCTCCACGACCTGGCTGCAAGCTGCAATTATGCGCTGAAGCTGAACGGGATGCCTGAACGTACGCTGGAGGAGGTGCGCATGTTTGTAGGAAACGGAGTGAAAAAACTGATGGAACGTGCCGTGCCGGGAGGTTTGGAAAATGAAAAGTTTGAGAAAACTCTGCAGGATTTCCGCCAGCATTATATGGTGCACAACATGGATAACACAAAACCTTATCCGGACGTGATGGAGATGCTGGAGGAACTGAAGAACAGGGGAAAGAATATTGCGGTGGTAAGCAACAAGTTTTATGCCGCCACACAGGAAATCTGCCGCCATTTCTTCGGCGATCTGGTGGATGTGGCAATAGGAGAACGGGAGAATATCAAGAAAAAACCGGCTCCTGATACCGTAAACGAAGCTTTGCGCCAGCTGCATGCGGATAGAGACAGGGCGGTTTATATCGGCGACAGCGATGTGGATGTGATGACAGCGAAGAACAGCGGAATGCCTTGTATCTCAGTACTGTGGGGATTCAGAGATCACGATTTCCTGCTGGCGCATGGGGCTTCTATTCTGGTATCATCACCCTTGCAGATATTATAAGAAAGGTAGGATAAAACTATCTGGAAGACCATCATAGAGAATGGTCTTCCAGATATTTCTTGATAAATTCAAAGTAGGTTTCTGATATCGGAATGCTCTGGTCGCCATAGGTAATATGCTGCTGGTCTACCGTATCAAACTTTGTCATGTTGGCAAGGAACGAACGGTGTACACGCTTGAATTTCTCTCTTGGCAGCCTTTCTTCCAACTGTTTGAGGTTGCCCAGGGTTCTGATGTTAGGCCTGCCCTCAAGATGGAAACGGATGTAGTCTTTGTCGCAGTCAACAAACAGAATATCATCTATCGGGATTCTTACGCATTTGTAATCTCGTTTTACCACCAGAAAACCGTCGCGCTTGATAGGGTTGTAGTTATCGTCCTGCATGTAGCTTTCGAAGACTTTCTGGCATGATCCCATAAAGTCATCGTAGGTGATGGGCTTGAGCAGATAGTCGAATGCATTCACTTTGTAGGCTTCGATGGCATACTCCTTGAATGCGGTGGTGAAGACAATCTTCACGTTTTTGGGTACAACCTTTGCAAATTCCAGACCGCTGATTTGCTGCATGTGGATGGCGAGAAAAAGTATGTCGAGATGGTTGTGATGGATGCCGTCTACAGCATCTATCGCACTTTTGTAGGCTCCGATCAAATGCAGGGTCGGAGTTTTCTCTATATACTGTTCCAGGAGTTGCAAAGCTTCCGGATCTTCATCTATGATGGCGCAATTTAAAATCATAATCTTATTGTTTTAGTGATTTTACTCTCGATTTCCGTAAAAACGTAAATTGTGTTTGTTTATTGTGTCAAGCTGCAGATTTTTTCAGATAAAAATCTATTTTCATGATTTTACCTTAAATTTGTTTAATCTATTTGGCTATTTGAGGAAAAAACCGTAATTTTGGAGATTGATAAGTCAGACTATAACTGTAGAATATGAAATACAATAAGAAACAACATACCAAATTGTCCTGTCGGAGCAGGTGTTTTTTCCTTGCCTTGGCTCTGGCAATGGCATCGGTTGATGCCTCTGCCCAGAAGATTTCGCTAGGCTCGTGCATCACCCGTGATGGCGGCCAGTTTAAAGGCGAAATGGTGAGCGGAAAACCGCAGGGAAAGGGTACTACCATCTATAAGAATGGTGATACATACGAAGGCTCTTATATGAAAGGTAAGCGCGAAGGCTATGGCGTTTATACCTTCAGCGACGGTGAAAAATATGAGGGACAGTGGATGCAGGACCAGCAGCATGGTAAAGGTACCTACTATTTCCAGAATAACAACAAATACGTAGGTCTCTGGTTTCGTGATTACCAGCATGGTCATGGTGTTATGTTCTATTATAATGGTGATAAATATGACGGCGACTGGTATAAGGACAAGCGTCAGGGACGTGGCGTTTATACTTATGCCAACGGCGCACAGTATAAAGGCCAGTGGATGAACGATATGAAGAATGGTAACGGCTTCTTCAACTGGGGAGACGGAACCACTTATGACGGTCAGTGGCTTGATAACCAGCGCTCGGGAAAAGGTACTTTCAAGTATGCTGATGGCGATGTGTATATCGGCGACTGGAAGGATGATATCCAGGACGGTAAGGGTATTTATAAATTTCATAATGGTGACATTTATGAAGGTGATTATGTGCAGGGCGAACGGACTGGTGTAGGCATCTTCCGCTCAGCTAAGGGTGCCAAGTATAACGGACAGTTTAAGGATGGCCTGCGTACCGGTCAGGGTACCTTCATCTGGAAAAATGGCGATATCTATGTAGGCGACTGGAAAGATGATTTGCAGAACGGCAGGGGTAAACTGACCAAGAAGAACGGCGACGTGTTTGAAGGTGAGTTTAAGAATGGCCTGGTAGATGGCAATGTCGTGATTCATTATGCTGATGGCAGAAGATTCAAGGGCGCCTATCACAAAGGTAAGCGCCAGGGACCTTGCATAGAAGAGGATAAAAACGGTAAGCGTTTCGAAGGAACCTACCGTAACGATGTGCGTGACGGAAGATTTGTAGAAAAAGACCGCAACGGACAGGTTACAGCCAAGGGAGCCTACGAAAACGGCAAACGATTTGAAGACTAATCTCTTCAGAAAATTAGAAAAATACAAAGAAATTATAAATAACGAGATAGAGAACCTTTATATTTTAAATAATTGAGAAAAACGAACATATTATAATGTTGAATATTGAATGTTGAATGTTCTGTTTTCAAATCTCAAAGTTAAAAGTAAATGTTCAAATCTCAAAGCTTAAACTAGAATTATGGTAGTAGATACTTTAGACAATCTGGAGAAATACGTTTCTCTCAATCCGCTCTTCGCTGATGTAGTGAAGTTTATCAAGGAAAATGACCTCTCTAAATTGGAGGAAGGTAAGCATTTTATCAAGGAGGGTGACCTCTTTGTTAACATAACGACAGCTCACGGAAAAAGCGAGGAAGATGCTGTTCTTGAAACACATCGCAAGATGATTGATATTCAGATTCCTCTTGACAACGAGGAGACTTATGGCTATACTCCTCTTGCTGATCTTCCTGAAGTGGAATATAACGAGGCTAAGGATGTAACCAAGTATCCTGGTGTGAAAGCGCAGACGCTCGTTACCTGCAAGCCAGGTCAGTTTGCTATCTTCTGGCCACAAGATGGTCATCAGCCATGCATCGGTAGTGGTGATATCCACAAGGCTATCTTCAAGATTAAGAATTAAATAAGAAATCTTCAAGATAAGATTAAAGAAGAATAATATAGAGTAACCATCTAAAATCATGATATATGGCAACAGAAAAGAAAACTACAGCCCAGAAGGCTGCAACTAAAAAGGCAACTGCAAAGAAACCAGTTGCAAAAAAGGCAGCGAAGGCTGTGGTAAAGCATATCGGACTCGTGAAGAACGACCCATATCTGGCAGACTATGAGAATGCCATCAAGGGCCGACACGACCATGCACTCTGGAAACTCGGTCAGCTGACTAATAACGGCAAACAGACATTGAGCGATTTTGCCAATGGATACGAGTATTTCGGACTGCATAAGACTGCACGTGGATGGGTGTTCCGTGAGTGGGCACCTAATGCTACAGACATCTATCTGATCGGTGACTTCAACAACTGGCAGGAAACCGAAAAGTATCGTGCCAAAAGAATAAAGAATACCGGCAACTGGGAACTCAAACTTCCGGAGAAAGCGATGAAACATGGCGATCTCTTCAAGATGAAAGTTCACTGGGAAGGTGGAGAAGGTGAGCGTATTCCTGCATGGGCACAGCGCGTGGTGCAGGACGACCAGACCAAGATTTTCTCTGCTCAGGTTTGGAATCCGGAACCATATAAATGGAAGAAGAAAACCTTCAGACCAAATGTGGCACCTCTGCTCATCTATGAATGCCATATCGGTATGGCACAGGATGCTGAGAAGGTTGGCACTTACACAGAATTTAAGGAGAATGTGTTGCCACGTATCATCAAGGATGGTTACAACTGCATTCAGATTATGGCTATCCAGGAGCATCCGTATTATGGCTCCTTCGGCTATCATGTAAGCAGTTTCTTCGCTGCAAGTAGCCGCTTCGGAACTCCTGAAGAGTTGAAGGATCTCATTGATACTGCTCACCAGAATGGTATTGCCGTCATCATGGATATCGTTCACTCTCATGCCGTAAAGAATGAGGTGGAAGGACTGGGTAATCTTGCTGGCGATCCTAACCAGTATTTCTATCCTGGCGACCGTCATGAACATCCGGCTTGGGACAGTCTCTGCTTCGACTATGGAAAGGATGAAGTCATCCACTTCCTGTTGAGCAACTGCAAGTATTGGCTCAATGAGTTCCATTTCGACGGATTCCGTTTTGATGGTGTAACATCCATGCTCTATTACAGTCATGGTCTGGGTGAGGCATTCTGCAACTACGGCGATTATTTCAATGGTCACGAGGATGATAATGCCATCTGCTATCTTACCCTTGCCAACTGTCTGATTCACGAGGTTAACAAGCATGCCATTACAATTGCCGAAGAGGTGAGCGGAATGCCGGGCCTGGCTGCCAAGTTTGAGGATGGCGGTTATGGTTTTGACTATCGCATGGCGATGAATATTCCAGATTATTGGATTAAGACCATCAAGGAACTGAAGGATGAAGACTGGAAACCATCCAGCATCTTCTGGGAGGTAAAGAACCGCCGTTCGGATGAGAAAACCATCTCTTACTGTGAGAGTCATGACCAGGCATTGGTGGGCGATAAAACCATCATCTTCCGTCTGATTGATGCCGATATGTACTGGCATTTCAAGAAGGGCGATGAAAACGAAATGGCTCATCGTGGTATTGCTCTGCATAAGATGATCCGTCTGGTTACCGCCTCTACAATCAATGGCGGTTATCTCAACTTCATGGGTAATGAGTTCGGTCACCCAGAGTGGATTGATTTTCCTCGCGAGGGTAATGGCTGGAGCCATAAATACGCCCGCAGACAGTGGAATCTGGTAGATAATCATGAACTCTGTTACCACTATCTTGGAGATTTCGACCGAGAAATGCTCAAGACGATTACAAGCGAAAAGAATTTTAACAAGACACCAGTTGTAGAAATCTGGCATAATGATGGCGATCAGGTTCTCGCCTTTATGCGTGGCGATCTACTCTTCGTGTTTAACTTCTCGCCAACCCGCTCTTTCACCGACTATGGCTTCCTTGTTCCAACCGGTTCCTACAGCGTAGTGCTTGATTCTGACAGCAAGGATTTCGGCGGTAATGGCTTGAATGATGACACGATGACGCATCTGACTAATTACGATCCACTTTATGTGAAAGACCGTAAGGAGTGGCTGAAGCTTTATCTGCCAGCTCGTACAGCTTTGGTGCTGAAGAAAAATTAATAGATTGATTTATGAAAAATAAAAGGAGTAGTACTGCGAAGATGCAAATCGCCTGTGCTATCATCTTTATCACATTTACCTACGTCTACCTGGCATTTTACCAGGCAGACGTACTGGCAGTGGCTCAGCATGTTTTCTCAGGCGGTTTGACCAACTACAGTTACACGCTAGCTCCACTGCTTATCACGCTCGTACTCTATCTGCTCCATGTGGGAGTGTACGCGGTAACCCGTGTGAAACGCCGTTTCCACGGGCTTACTTATTTCCCATCGTTCCTCGTCCTGACGATGATTACCGATATTCCCGTTGATATCGACAGTTATCATTCGCTGGGGACGTGGTGGCTTATCTTGCCGCTCTGTCTGATTCTCTGGGGTGGATTGATATGGATAGCCCGACAGTTGGAACCGATAGAAACTGAGCCTCACAGCAACGGCTGGTTCTCCCGATATATGTGGGTGAATCTGACTCAGATGCTGGTGATGATTTTGCTTGTCAACTTTGTTGCAAGCAATGACCGGTTGTTTCATGAACGTATGCGCATGGAACATCTGATGAAAGAAAAACAGTATGAAAAAGCTTTGGAAGTAGGTGAAAAATCGCTCAAGACAGATTCTTCGCTGACAATGCTCCGTATAGCTTGTCTCAACGAAACTGGCGAACTGGGCAGTCGTCTCTTTACCTATCCGCTGGTAGGTGGAAGCAAGGCGATGATGCCGGATAGCGTAACCGTGAAGGCTATGATGTGGAAGGCACCAAAATGGATGCAGAAACCTTCGGCATGGATGGTTAAACATCATCTCAAGTATCGTCTGCCTGTTGACTATCAGCTTTGTGCGCTTTTGCTTGACAAGCAACTCGACAAGTTCGTGGTAGAGGTGCAGAAACATTACAAGGTAACTTCGGGCAAACTGCCTGTTCATTATAAGGAAGCGTTGGTTCTTTATACGCATCGCCGCAGTAATCCAAGTATCGTTTATCATGAAAATGTGATGGATACAGACTTTGAGGATTTCCAACAGATGGATCATAAATATACCAACGAGACAGAAAAGCAGAATGCTCTTCGTGATACTTATGGAAATACCTACTGGTATTATTATGAGTACGGAAACAAATGAAAGTTTTAATTTAGGAGATTAATATGAAAAGACAGATATTCAGAAACTTATGGGTTTTACTGGCATTTATCCTTCTGTTGGCACCATCAGGGATGCTGGCACAAAAAAAGGAGATTGTTGCAGCCAAAGATCTGGTAAAGGCTGGCAAGGATTTGGCGAAGGCTGAGTCCAGTATGCGCAAACTCCTGACGGATTCTGCCAACCGGAATAACAAGAAGATTTGGAGCATTCTCTTCGATGCTGTGAAGAAGCAGTATGAGCAGGGGAATGAAAAACTATATCTCAAACAGGCGTATGATACAGCCCAACTCTTCAATGCAACGCGACAGCTCTTCGTTATAGCCCAGGGACTTGATTCCGTTGAGATGATTCCTAATAAAAAAGGAAAATGCGAGTTTGATTTCCGTAAGCCTCATTCTGAATATTTGAACAGGATTCGGCCAAACCTCTATAACGGAGGTACCTGGTTTATCAGAAAGCAGAAATACAAGGAGGCGTATCAGTTCTTCGACCAGTACATAGAGTGCAGTACTGCGCCGATGTTCCAATCTTATAAGTATGCTCAAAAAGACAAATATCTTTCTTCGGCAGCTTATTGGGCTGTTTATGCCGGATATAAGATGCAAGACACCAAAGCTACGCTTCATCATTCTTATGAGGCGCTGAAAGATACGGCTCATTATAACTATATGTTGCAGTATCTGGCTGAGACTTATAAACTGGAGAAGGATACTGCGCGCTATCTCTCAACCTTGAAGGAAGGTTTTGAACGGGCTCCGAAGTTCCCGTTCTTCTTCCCGCGTCTGGTTGAGTATTATTCGCAGGAAAACCAGCTCGATTCAGCGCTCGCCATAGCAGATAAGGCGCTGGCGATAGCTCCCGACAATGATATCTATCTCTTTACCAAGGGTACTATTCTCCTGAATATGGGCGATTTCAAGCAGTGCATCGAAGTGAGCAAAAAGGCACTGGCTGTGAACGATTCTTTGTCTGGTGCTTATTATAACATAGGTTTGGCTTATTTCAATCAGGCGGTTGAAATGGATAAGAATTCGCAGCAATCCCGCAAAACTCATCAGGAGATTGACGGACTTTACAAGAGTGCGATGCCTTATCTGCAGAAGTACAGAACGATGGCGCCTGATATGAAGGACCAGTGGGCTTTGCCACTCTATACCATCTATCTGAACCTGAACATGGGTAAGGAATTTGATGAGATAGACAAACTGCTCAATCAGAAAAGAAAATAATGCTTCATGATAAGGAATTTGAGAATGATTATCTTTAGAAGTAGAATGCTTCTTTTTAGAAAACGAATGATTCTCTTTAGAAACTGATTATTAGAAAATTTATGATAGACAGAATTTTAGATAAACTGGGCATTGAGCTCAATGATATGCAGCAGGATTCCATGCAGGCAATCTTGCACGGAAACAAGGATGTGGTGGTACTTTCGCCAACAGGTAGCGGCAAGACGCTGGCTTATCTTCTGCCTCTTACCCAACTTATAGATGCAACTGATGACGAAGCACAGGCGGTGGTGGTAACTCCAGGTCGAGAGCTCGCTTTGCAGTCGGCTAACGTGTTGAAGAATATGGGCAGCGGTTTGCGTGCGATGGCTTGCTATGGCGGTCGTGCTACGATGGACGAGCATCGCGTGATGAAACAGGTTCGTCCTCAAATCGTATTCGGAACTCCGGGTCGTCTCAATGATCATCTGGATAAGGGGAATCTTTCTCCATATCATATCAAATACCTGGTGATTGATGAGTTTGACAAATGTCTGGAGATGGGTTTCCAGGACGAAATGAGCCGGCTGATTAAGTCATTGCCTGGTTTGCGTCGCCATTTCCTGCTTTCTGCTACCGAGGCAGAGGAGATTCCTCATTTCGTACACATGGGCAGGGTAGAAAAGATTGATTATCGTGTAGACGAAGATCAGGTTCCTGACCGTGTACATATATATAAGGTGGAAAGTCCGGTAAAGGATAAACTGGAGAGTCTGGCACTTTTGCTCCGTAGTCTGGGCGATCAGAGTACCATTGTATTCCTCAATTATCGCGACAGTGTAGAGCGTACCAATAAATATCTGGTGGAGCAGGGATTTTCAACCTCTTTCTTCCACGGTGGATTGGAACAGAAGGAGCGCGAGGCTTCTCTCTACCGTTTCAGCAACGGAAGTGCCAATATCCTGGTGAGTACGGATCTAGCTTCGCGCGGACTTGATATTCCTGATATAGATAACATCATTCATTATCACATGCCGGAGAGCGAAGATGGTTATATTCATCGTGTAGGACGTACGGCAAGATGGGAAGCCCAGGGCAAGGCTTTCTTCCTGTTAGGTCCTGAAGAGCATATTCCTGAATATGTAGATGCCGAAATTGAGGATTACGAGATGCCTGCTGCTGATCAGCTTCCTGCGCCAGCCAAACCTAAGATGGCTACTATATATATAGGTAAAGGCAAAAAGGATAAAATCAGCAAGGGTGACATCTTAGGCTTCCTTTGCAAGAAGGGTGGGCTGCAGTCGGCTGAAATCGGCAAGATTGATGTCAATGACCGTTATGCTTATGCTGCCATTTCCCGCACGAAGT
This sequence comes from uncultured Prevotella sp., assembly GCA_934202525.1. Classification (GTDB taxonomy): domain Bacteria; phylum Bacteroidota; class Bacteroidia; order Bacteroidales; family Bacteroidaceae; genus Prevotella. The sequence goes on along the minus strand of CAKPYB010000025.1, from coordinate 11,049 downwards.
TGCGCAGCGTACTGAATAATGTCAAGGGCGAAAAGATAAAAGGTGTCAAAACGATAGTGGAAGAGGTAAGGTAGTTGACAAACTGCTGTTATCTTTTCTCTATTGCTTGCGAATGTATAATAAATGTAAAAATAGACATAAATATGCAGTTATTATACTAAAATGACTAACAAAATGAAAGAAATCTGCGCAAAACGCTAAAAATGTGCAGAAAAATTTGGTAGTTTCAAATAAAAAGTGTAATTTCGCAGGCGTAAATACAATCCAAAGGTTTACTATGTATCCTATAAGGGTGTATTGTGCACTTATTTTTCCTGCTAACAGGATTATATCGTATAAAACTTAAATAATTATACAAAGATGAAGAAGTACAATTTTAACGCAGGTCCATCAATGCTTCCACGCGAAGTGATTGAGAACACAGCAAAGCAGATTTTGGATTTTAATGGTTCAGGTCTTTCATTGATGGAAATCAGCCACCGTGCTAAGGATTTCCAGCCAGTAGTAGATGAGGCAGTCTCCTTGTTCAAGGAGCTTCTTGACATTCCTGAGGGTTATTCCGTAATCTTCCTTGGTGGTGGTGCGTCATTGCAGTTTATGCAGATTCCAGCAAACTTCCTCATCAAGAAGGCTGCCTACATTAATTCTGGCACTTGGGCTAAGAAGGCAATGAAAGAGGCGAAGCATTTTGGTGAGGTCGTGGAGATCGCATCATCGTCCGACGCCAATTTCACTTTCTATCCACAGGTTCCTGACACTGTACCAGCCGATTGTGATTACTTGCATTTGACAAGCAACAATACTATATATGGTACAGAACTCCGTGTTGATCCAGACGTAAACGTTCCTCTGATTTCTGATATGTCTTCAGATATCATGAGCCGTCCTGTAGATGTTTCTAAGTATACTGCCATCTATGCAGGTGCTCAGAAGAACCTCTCTATGGCTGGTGTTACTGTTATCATCGTGAAGGATGATATGCTCGGCAAGGCTCCTCGCGAGATTCCTACAATGCTCGACTATCGTACCCACGTAGAGAAGGGTAGTATGTTCAATACTCCTCCTGTTGTTCCTATCTATACCTTGATGGAGAATCTCCGCTGGTTGAAGGCTAACGGTGGTGTTGAGGCAGCTGATAAGCGTGCTCACGAACGTGCAGAAGTTCTTTATGCAGAAATCGACCGCAACAAACTCTTCAAGGGTACTGTTGAAGAAGCATCCCGTTCTTTGATGAACATCTGCTTCGTAATGAACGATGAATACAAGGAGTTGGAGAAGCCATTCCTCGACTTCGCTACAGAGCGTGGCATGGTTGGTATCAAGGGTCACCGCTCAGTGGGTGGTTTCCGTGCCAGCTGCTACAATGCACAGACCATGGAGGGTGTTCAGGCACTCGTCAAGGCCATGCAGGATTTTGAAGCACAACATTAATTTTTGAATTTGTATGAAAGTATTAGTTGCAACAGAAAAGCCATTCGCAGCGGCTGCTGTGGAAGGCATTAAGAAAGAAATAGAGGGAGCAGGCAACGAATTGGTGCTGCTCGAAAAATATACAGAGAAAGCTCAGCTTCTCGATGCAGTGAAGGATGTGGACGCGATGATTATCCGCTCAGACAAGGCTGATGCCGAGGTGCTCGATGCAGCAAAGAACCTGAAGATTATCGTTCGTGCTGGTGCAGGTTATGATAACATCGACCTTGCTGCTGCTACTGCCCATAATGTAGTGGCTGAGAATACTCCTGGTCAGAACTCTAATGCAGTAGCTGAGTTGGTATTCGGCTTGTTGGTCTTTACTGTACGTAATTTCTACAACGGCAAGGCTGGCAGCGAGTTGAAGGGTAAGAAACTGGGTATTCTTGCTTTCGGTAATGTTGGTCGAAATGTGGCTCGCATCGCCAAGGGATTCGGCATGGAAGTAGCTGCTTACGATGCATTCTGCCCAGCTGATGTTATCGAGGCTGCCGGTGTTCATGCTGTAAAGTCACAGGATGAATTGTTCCAGACTTGCGACATCGTTTCTCTTCATATCCCTGCTACTCCAGAGACAATCAAGAGCATCGATTACAAGACTGTAAACCAGTTGCCTAAGGGTGGTATCCTTATCAATACTGCGCGTAAGGAAGTTATCAATGAGCCTGAGCTCCTGAAACTTCTCGCTGAGCGTGAGGACTTGAAGTTCATCACTGATATCAAGCCTGATGCTGATGCAGACTTTGCCAAGTTCGAGGGTCGCTACTTCTCAACTCCAAAGAAGATGGGTGCACAGACTGCTGAAGCAAATATCAATGCTGGTATTGCTGCAGCTAAGCAGATCAATGCGTTCTTTAAGGACGGCTGCACCAAGTTCCAGGTAAATAAGTAATTATTCTTCCCATACATTTAGCTCATGAAGGGTGCTTTTTCACAGAAGCACTCTTGATGGGCTTTTCATGTTTTTATTAAACTAGTCAATTTAAGCAAAATATTATGGCAATAGTAAAACCTTTTAAGGGAGTTAGACCTCCTAAAGATCTCGTCGAACAGGTAGAGTCTCGTCCTTACGATGTTCTCAATTCTGAGGAAGCACGTGCTGAGGCTGGCGATAACGAGAAGAGCCTTTATCATATTATTAAACCTGAAATCAATTTCGAACCAGGTACTTCTGAGTACGATCCTCGCGTTTATGAAAGCGCTGCTGAGAACTTCAGAAAGTTCCAGGAGAATGGCTGGTTGAAACAGGATGATAAGGAACAGTATTATATCTATGCACAGACCATGAATGGCAAGACTCAGTATGGTCTTGTGGTAGGTGCGTATGTAAACGATTATATGACGGGTGTCATCAAGAAACATGAGCTGACACGCCGCGATAAGGAAGAAGACCGTATGAAGCATGTGCGTGTATGCAATGCCAATATCGAACCGGTATTCTTCGCTTATCCTGATAATGAGGTGCTTAACGAACTCCTGATGCGTTATGCAGCAACAACACCGGAATACGATTTCATTGCTCCAATTGATGGTTTCCGTCATCAGTTCTGGGTGGTAAGCGATGATCAGGATATTGCCACAATCACAGCCGAATTTGCCAAGATGCCTAGCCTTTATATCGCTGACGGCCATCACCGTTCTGCTGCAGCAGCTCTGGTAGGTGCAGAAAAAGCTAAGCAGAATCCTAATCATACAGGTAAGGAGGAATATAACTACTTTATGGCAGTTTGTTTCCAGGCAAGCCAACTTACCATTCTCGATTATAACCGAGTTGTGAAGGATTTGAACGGTCTGACTTCTGAACAGTTCCTTGATGCTTTGACAAAGAACTTCGAGGTGATAGATATTGATGCAATCAATGTGAATGTATCTGGTGATGAAGAGGGCATTCCTTGCTATGAAAAGATGGCTATTGATGATGCTATCAGCCAGTTTGGCTTGGATATTCTGAAACCAGCTGCTCTCCATTCTTTCCTCCTCTATCTGGATGGTAAATGGTATGGTTTGTTTGCCAAGCCAGGAACCTACGACGATGCAGATCCAATCGGCGTGCTCGATGTGGATATTTCATCTCGCCTGATTCTTGATGAAATTCTGGGTATCAAGGATTTACGTTCTGATAAGCGCATCGACTTTGTTGGTGGTCTTCGCGGTCTCGGTGAGTTGAAGCGTCGTGTGGATAGCGGTGAAATGAAGATGGCACTTGCTTTGCATCCGGTTTCTATGCAGCAGATTATGGACATCGCTGACAGTGGTAAGATTATGCCACCTAAGGCAACATGGTTTGAACCTAAGTTGCGCAGCGGTTTGATTATTCACAAGCTTGACTAACTTTGAACTTTGAACTTTGAGCTTTGAACTTTATGATATGTTTTTCTGTTGTTTTAAACAAAAAAGGGTAATCATAAAGTTCAAAGTTCCCAGTTCAATGTTCAATGTATAAAATATGATTGACGAATTTAAGACTATATCAGATACGATAGGCGAGGGATATTACACCGAGAAAAGGAGTAAGTTTCTCGCCTTTGCTCACCATGTTACAACTGTTGACGAGGTGAAGGAAATTGTTGCCGGGTACCGTAAGAAATATTACGATGCCCGACATTGTTGTTATGCATATATGCTAGGTCCTGAACGGACAGAGTTCCGTGCCAATGATGATGGCGAACCTTCTTCTACGGCAGGAAAACCAATCCTCGGCCAAATCACGAAATCAGAATTGACGGATATTTTAATTGTCGTCATCCGATATTTCGGAGGAGTGAAATTGGGAACCAGCGGACTCATTGTTGCTTATCGCGAAGCAGCCATTGATGCTTTGGCTCATAGTGAGGAGGTTACGCAACAGATAGAGGAAATAGTAACCTATGATTTTACTTATCCGATGATGAATGATGTGATGAGGATAGTCAAAGATATGAATCCGCGTATCCTGGATCAGACTTTCGATAATACTTGCAGCATCAAACTTTCTATCAGAAAGAGCGAGGCTGAGCAGTTGCGTTCCCGTCTGAAAAAGCTGTCGTTTGAATAGCAGATAGACAGATGAATAACTGCTGGGTAAATAAAAAGAGGGTGAATCATTAATTTATGATACACCCTCTTTTTGATGGTTATTTCTTTTGAATTTATCCCTTTTCTTCCAATTCCTTCTGCAATCGAATGATTTCATCGCGATATTGGGCAGCTTGCATGAAGTCGAGGTCTTTGGCAGCTTGCTTCATCAATGCCGTAGTATTGGCAATGCTCTTCTCCAATTCTTCCTTGCTCATACTGCGAACAATAGGGTCGGCAACGAAGGCGGCACTTTCCGGTTCCACGTAGACACGAGGCTTAGAACCCTCAGCTCCCATCGGAACAATCTTTGCTCCCTCTTCCTTGCTTGTAGGCAAAGCTGAGGTTATTGCCTTCACAATCTGTTTTGGTGTAATGCCATGGTCTGCATTGTATTTCAGCTGGATGCTTCGGCGGCGGGCAGTCTCATCTATCGTCTTCTGCATGCTGTCTGTGATGTTGTCTGCATACATGATTACCTTGCCGTTCACGTTTCGGGCAGCACGACCTGCAGTCTGAGTCAGAGAACGGTGACTGCGCAGGAAGCCCTCCTTATCTGCATCGAGAATAGCTACGAGCGATACTTCCGGCAAGTCGAGTCCCTCACGTAACAGGTTGACACCCACCAGAACATCGTAGACTCCTGCACGGAGATCGTTCATAATCTTTACTCTGTCTAAGGTTGCCACATCACTGTGGATATAGGCAGCCTTTACGTTGTGGTTGAGCAGGAACTCAGTGAGTTCTTCTGCCATTCGTTTCGTGAGAGTCGTAATCAGAACTCGCTCGTTGCGGTGTGTTCTTGTTAATATTTCGTCCAGAAGGTCATCTATCTGATTCTCACTCGGGCGAACTTCGATTTCCGGATCCAGGAGTCCTGTAGGACGAATCAGCTGCTCTACAACCACGCCTTCGGCTTCTCTCAATTCATAGTCTGCCGGAGTTGCACTTACGTAGATGGCCTGCGGAATGAGATCATGAAATTCCTCGAACTTCAACGGGCGGTTATCGAAGGCAGCAGGCAAACGGAAACCATATTCTACCAGGTTCTTCTTGCGCGCCCGGTCGCCTCCATACATGGCGCCAATCTGCGGGATGCTCACATGGCTCTCGTCAACCACAAGCAGGAAATCTTTAGGGAAGAAATCGAGCAGGCAATACGGGCGTTCACCTTCATGTCTGCCATCGAAATAACGGGAATAGTTCTCGATGCCCGAACAGTGGCCCAATTCCTTGATCATTTCCATATCATATTCTACACGCTCCTTGATTCGCTGTGCCTTGATTCCATCTCCAATACTCTTGAAGAATTCTACCTGTTTAACCAGGTCGTCCTGAATTCTGCGAATGGCACTTTCCTGCTGTTCTTTTGTTGTTACGAAAAGGTTGGCTGGATAAATCTCGTAATCTCCGAACGAGGCAAGGCGGTGATAAGTGAGAGAATCCACTTCTTCGATACTGTCAATCTCATCGTCCCACCATGTTACGCGCAAAACATGATCGCTGTAAGCCATAAAGATGTCAACCGTTTCGCCTTTCACTCTAAAGTTGCCACGTTGCAGTTCTATGTCATTTCTAACGTAAAGTGCATCAACGAGTTTCCTCAGAAATTCATTTCTGTCGAGTCGCTGCCCGCGATGAATCTTGATGATGTTCTCCTGCATCGCCACAGGTCCGCCCATACCATAGATGCATGATACGGATGAAACAACGATGACATCCTTTCTGCCCGAGAGAAGGGCAGAAACAGCACCGAGCCGCAGCTTGTCTATTTCATCATTGATGGCGAGGTCTTTTTCTATATATGTATCTGTTGTAGGCAGATAAGCTTCCGGCTGATAATAGTCGTAGTATGAAACATAATATTCTACTGCGTTCTCAGGAAAGAATCCTTTCATCTCCTGATACAGTTGGGCAGCAAGAGTCTTGTTGTGGCTCAAGATGAGCGTAGGTTTCCCTACGTTGGCAATCACGTTTGCCACCGTAAAGGTTTTGCCCGAGCCGGTTACACCCAGCAACACCTGTGCAGGTTCTCCTTCAAGCACTCCTTCTGTGAGTTGCCTGATGGCTTGCGGCTGGTCGCCAGTTGGCTTATATTTTGATGTAATCTTAAAATCCATTTTCTTCCTGATTTCTTCTCAAAAGTTCTGTTTCAAGGTGCAAAATTACAAAAAAAACGCCATTAATCGTTATAAAGATTAATTTTTTACGAAAAAATGTATCTTTTCTTTTGATAATAAGTAAATTATGAGTAACTTTGCAGTTCAAAATGAGAATTATGAAAAAATTGACTCTTATTGCATCGTGTGTTGCATTGCTCTTGTCGAGCTGTGCCCACGAATATAACCAGGTATTGAAATCAGGCGATTATACTTATAAGTATGAGTACGCCAAGCAGAGCTATGCCCAGGGCAAGTATTCCCGTGCCATTCCTCTTCTGCAGGAACTGGTAACGATGAAGAAAGGTTCTACCGAGGGTGAGGAATGTTTGTACATGCTGGCTATGGCCGAGTATGGTATGAAGGATTATGAGACTGCTGCAGAGTATTTCAAGAAGTATTACTCTTCTTATCCTAAAGGTAAGTTTGCTGAAAATGCAAAGTACTTTGTAGGAGAGAGTCTGTATCAGAATGCTCCAGAGCCTCGTCTTGACCAGAGTACCACGATTACAGCCATCGCAGCCTTCCAGGAGTTCCTGGATCTTTATCCAGATGCCCGACTCAAGCAGCAGGCTACAAACCGCCTTTTTGCTCTTCAGGACCTCTTGGTTGAGAAGGAGTATAAGAGTGCCAAGCTCTATTTTGATATGGGCACCTATTTCGGCAACTGTACCAGCGGAGGCAACAATTATGAGGCTTGTATCGTAACTGCACAGAATGCGCTGAAGGATTATCCATACAGCAACCGACGCGAGGAGTTTGCATCGCTCATCATGAAAGGTAAATACGAACTGGCAAAGATGAGTGTCGAGAAAAAGCAGCTGGAGCGCTATCAGGATGCTGAGGATGAGTGTTATGGCTTTATCAACGAATATCCTGATTCAAAGGACCGTGCACTTGCCGAGAAGTATATTGAGAAGTGCAAGCAGTATGAGAAAGAGCATCCGGAGTCAGCTCTCGACCAGCTTGGCAATAATGCCAATTAAAAAAAGCATATATATAATAAGGTAAAAACAATATAATAATAATAGTACTATAATTATGGATTTCAAAAAATCAAAGGCACCAGTAAACACAGTAACTCGCAACATTATGGATCTCTGCGATGATACCCATAATATCTACGAGAGCGTAGCTATCATTGCAAAGCGCGCTAATCAGATTTCTATCGAAATCAAGCAGGAGTTGAGCAAGAAACTTCAGGAGTTTGCTTCTTATAACGATTCTTTGGAGGAAGTTTTTGAGAACCGCGAACAGATTGAAATCTCTCGCTACTACGAGAAGTTGCCAAAGCCAACTTTGCTCGCTACAGAAGAGTTTATTGAGAATAATATTTATTGGCGCGATCCTACCAAGACATCTGCACCAATGGTTCACGAGAGCGAAATTTAATATTCCAGAGCTATATGATACAGCGTAAACAGACATTATTTCTGCTCTTTGCTGTCATCGCCATTGCTATCTGTCTTTTCCTTCCTATCGCCAGCATCGCAGCTAAGACGATGGGAGGAGACACTATGGTTTATAATCTCGGAGTGGTAGGGGAGGCAGGAATGCAGATTTCAACTACTTGCGTTCCTCTGTTCCTTCTGCTCGCCGTTTCAGCCATCATAGCATTGGTAAACATCTTTTTGTACAAGAATCTGAAGCTTCAGAAATCACTCTGTTCACTTGCCATGCTTTTTGCAGGTTTATGGTATGTAGATTATATCGTGATGTTCATGGGCTTGATTCCTGTTCCTGAAGCAGAAGGAACGATGAAGTTTCAGTTTGCCGCTTGCCTTCCTTTGGTAGCAATCATATTCGAATGGATGGCAATGAAAGGTGTGAACGATGACATCAAACTCTTGAAAGCAGCAGACCGAATCAGATAAAAAATGCTAAAAAAGCATTTGAATATCGATAAAAGTTTGCTCAATTCAAATAAAAGTAGTAATTTTGCACCCGCTGTCACGAGATGGCAGCATAAAATTCAAACCTCATTATAAATTAAATTAAAATTAAGATTTAAAAATGGCAACAAAAATCAGATTGCAGCGCGGCGGTCGTAAAAGCTATGCTTTCTACAGCATCGTAATCGCTGACGTTAGAGCACCACGTGATGGTAAATTTACTGAGAAGATTGGTACTTTCAACCCTAACACCAATCCAGCTACTGTAGATTTGAATTTCGAGCGCGCACTCTACTGGGTAGAGACAGGTGCACAGCCAACAGACACAGTTCGCAACATCCTCAAGGGCGAGGGCGTTTACTTGATGAAGCACCTCAAGGGTGGCGTTAAGAAGGGCGCATTCGACGATGCTGAGGCTCAGAAGCGTTTCGACGCTTGGAAGAATGGCAAGGACGCTAAGATTTCTGCTGTTCGCGAGGGCGATGCTAAGGCAAAGAAGGAAGCTGCTGCTAAGGAGCTCGAGGCTGAGAAGAAGATGAACGAAGCAATCGCTAAGAAGGTAGCTGATAAGAAGGCTGCTGCAGCTGCTGCTGAGGCAGAGGCTAAGGCTGCTGAGGAAGCTCCTGCAGAGGAGGCTCCAGCTGAGGCTTAATCTTCGACAGAATCTTCTTTTGAGATTTTAAAGTATAAAGGTTGAATTTCTCTTTCGGGAAATCCAACCTTTTTTTGTTTCTTTTGATTATGGGTGATAAAAAGGAAAACAGTTATTCGCATATTCTGAAATATACTGGATTGTTTGGCAGTGTGCAAGGATTGGGAATTCTTGTAGGAGTTTTGCGCAATAAATTTACGGCGCTCTTCCTCGGACCTTCTGGAATGGGACTGCTGTCTCTTTTCAGCTCAACGATTTCTGTTCTCAGTTCTGCGTGTAATTTCGGCATTCCTACAAGTGGTGTTAAATTTATTTCTGAAAAGGAACATGCTGCAGATGAATCGCAGTCCGAAAAGGCTGATATCGCCGGGGCGGTTCTTCTTGTCCGCACCTATAGTCTGCTTGCTGCATTTTTCGGTGCCATCGTCTGTATTTTGCTTGGTCCGTTTCTTAATGGGTTTACTTTTTCCTGGGGCAACCATACGCTACATTTCATTCTTTTGGCGCCAACCATTTTCTTCACGATTCTGGCTGGAGGCGAAACTGCCATTCTGAAAGCAACCGGACAGTTGCGGGCGTTGGCGATGCAGGCGAGTCTGTTGGCTATTCTTCTGCTTTTGGTTTCGGTTCCTGTTTATTGGATATTTGGTGAGAAAGGTATTCTGCCCGTTCTGTTCATTTTGGCATTTTTGCAATGGGCTCTGAATTTTCGATATTCCCGACGAGTTGTAGGGTGGTCCGTAAATATGCGAAAAATGACGCTAGTTGCTGGTTTCCCACTTTTGCGACTTGGTGGAGCATTTGTACTCTCGGGTCTGATGAATAGTGGATGCGAATTTCTGGTTCGTGCCTTTTTGAATCAGCAAGGCGATCTGGAGGTTGTCGGACTTTTCAATGCCGGCATTACGATTGTCTTTGTTTATGCGGGAATGGTTTTTTCGGTTATGGATCAGGATTTTTATCCCCGTCTCTCTGGCATTTCGGGTTCTCGAAAAAACAAGGAATCTGTTAAAGAACGCAATCTCTGTGTCAATCGCCAGCTTGAAATGAATGTCCTGCTGTTGGGACCAATTGTTGCTGTCATCATTTTAGGTCTGCCTCTCATTATTCCGATATTATACAATGCCCAGTTTATGGGGATGCTTCAGATGACTCAGCTTGCTGCTGTTGCCATGTTGTTCAAGGCCGTTTATCTTCCGATAGAATATCTCCCGTTGTCAAGAGGCGATTCCAGGCTATTTCTCATTCAGGAAAGTTTTTGTGTTATCTTGCTGATAATCTGTGAAATAGCTGGTTATCAGTTAGATGGATTGAGAGGAGTAGGAGGGGGTATTGCCGTTGCTTATGCCATCGAGACCATCGCTGTCTTGATTTTCAGCAGAGCTGTTTACGGTTATCGGTTATCCGCTTTTGGTTTCAGATTCAGTATTTTCCAACTTCTGATTCTATTCCTGATGCTGCTTCTGGTTTTCAAGATCAGTTATCATGATTGGCTTTATTGGCTGATTGGTGTAATCATTGCACTCCTGAGTGTATCGTTTAGTTTTAGGAAAATAAGAAAACTGCTACGATAAAATTATAAATCCAGTAGGATAAATTATTTTCTCCGAAAGATAGAAAAATATCTCCGAAAGATAGAAAAATATCTCTCGGAGATATTTTTTTATTCCAGTAGGATATTGGATTATTCCAGTAGGATAAATAAAGAAAAAGCCTTGAGAATCAGCTGATTCTCAAGGCTTTTATATGGTATGCTCGGCATGAGCTTATTCTAATGGGTGCAAGTCCCTAACAAGCCCTAATAGCGGGAATTGTATAGCCA
>CAKPYB010000024.1 GCA_934202525.1 uncultured Prevotella sp. | reverse complement strand
TATTCTGTGCTCACATTCTTGCGTTTCTTCAAGAGGTTCAGAATACAGAGATTCAACATATCAATATCGAATGGTTTTGCAATATACTCGTCAGCACCACACTTCAGACTTTCCTTGCGCTGCTCATCTCCCATACGGGCTGAGAGCATGATGAAAGGTATGGCTGTTGTTTCGTCATTGTCCTTACACATCCGGCAGAGTTCGTTACCATCCATCACAGGCATCATCACGTCACTCAGGATGATGTCTGGACGACGGTCGATAATCTTGTTCCAGGCATCCTGACCATTGACAGCCTCAACAACCGTATAGTCTGTCAATACTTCGTTCATAAACTCACGGAAGTCGTCGCTGTCGTCAACGAGGAGCACAACCGGTTTCTTAATCATCGATTCTCCTGGCTGATGCACATGCTTACTCATTCCGTAGAGAACGTTCTTACCTGCATCCGGATCATCATCAGCAGCCTGATGCACCGTGGTTATGATAGGTGCTGCACGCAGCGAACCGAGATGTGCCGTAGAATTGGAGGTAGTACTGGTCTCTATCGGAAGATCAACCATAAAGATGGTTCCTCCGCTTGGATTATCTGTAACATCCACTTTTCCGCCATGCAGTTCGGCAAACTTCTTAACCAGGTTCAAGCCTATTCCGCTACCACCCTGTGGCTGCATTTCGGTGCCATTGACCTGATAGAAACGCTCGAATACATGTTCCTTCTCCGTATCGCTGATGCCCTTGCCAGTATCAGATACAGAGATGCGGAGCATATCAGAATCCTTGTCACCTACACGCTGACGGAGTGCGATGCTCAGAGAAACGGTGATAAATCCTCCATCTGGCGTAAACTTATAGGCATTGCTCAAGAGGTTGTTCACGATCTTTCCTACCTTATCAGCATCGAACGACATCTGCAGACTAGGCACCGTAGAATCGAAGGCAAGCGTTACTTTGCTGTTTGCCAAAGTACGGAACGAAGTACAGATATTATCCACGAAGCTCACAATGTCGATATGCGACAGGGTAAGTTTTTCCTTGTTCTGGTCTATCTTGCGGAAGTCAAGAATCTGGTTTACCAGATTGAGCAAACGGGTAGCATTGCGATGAATCATCTCCAGTTTTCTGCGTTTAGACTCTTCTCTTTCTTCCCGAATCATATTAACCAGCGGCGAGATAATCAAGGTGAGCGGTGTACGGAGTTCGTGGCTCACATTGGTGAAGAAGTTGAGTTTGAGTTCGTTCAACTCCTTGGTCTTCTTGATACTGTCTTCCTTGCTCTGGAGTTCGAATTTAACACGCTGCTTTTCGAGCATGCGTTTACGATAGAGATAGAAAGCTACACCTATTAATATAATATATACGATGAACGCCCATATAGAGAGATAGAAAGGCGGGTGAATATGAATCTTGAGCGTGCTCACCTCTTCGCTCACACTACCATCCGCATTCACCACCTTTGCCTCCAAGACATAGCTGCCCGAAGAGAGATTGGTAAAGGTTGCCTCCGGACGTCCTTCCGGTGTCAGCATCCACTTGTCATCAAGTCCCTTCATGCGATAGAGGAAACGGCAACGTGCCGGAATACTTACCTGGTCGGAAGCCAGCTGTATGGTAAACGCCTTATCCTTATAACTGAGATCCAGTTCAGGATTCGTATCGAGCGATTTTTCCAGAGGCACTCTTCCCTCAAACTCCTCACCTGCCTTGAGCGGATGGTCGAAGAGTACGAAACCGCTAAACAAGACATGAGCACTTTTCTGTGCAGGACGAATCTTGGCAGGATTGATGATATTTATACCATCCTGTCCACCGATGGCGATGGAGCCATTTCTCATCAGACAGGCAGAACGCTGGTTAAACTGGCGGCTCTGCAAACCATCGAGCGAATTGAAGCTGATCATCGTGATGTCCCATTTGCCCTGGTTATTCTTGGTCAGCGTAACACGGGTAACGATAAATTCAGAAACCAGCCAGATGTTATGCTGCTTATCTTCGAGCACCATACAGCCTACCGTACCCTGCGTACCATTGAGGTCATTGATTGACTCCAACTGTCCTGAAGCCTCATCATACATGGTGACGCCCGCAGGCGAAGCCATCCACAAGATGCCTCGGCTATCCTTCATCATGTAATTCAGGGAAGGACTAGGGAAAGGCTGTCCGTCCTTGGTTGTATTCACATTGGTTACCTTTCGGGTTCCGAAATTAAAGATAGAATAGTTCTGCGAATGACCTATCAGAATTTCATCTTTATTCGGCAGGAAGAGCGAGTTGATAAAATCGCTGGTAATACCCGAATTCTGAACATTGTAGGTTGTAAACTTTCCGCTCTCAGGATTATAAATCTGGAAGCCTGAGCCCAAGGTTCCGATAATCAGGCGATGATACGGATCTTCGGCAAGACACCAGACGCTGTTATTGGCAAGTCCGCCAGAAGCTGCCTGAAAACTCTTCCATTTACCATTTTTATATTGGGCAAGTCCACCATTGAAGGTTCCGAAATACATCGTACCATCAGCCATGGTTACGCTACTGACCACAATATCCGAAGTCAGACCGGTTTCAGCCTGTGAGAATCGCCAGCTCTGTCCGGTAAGCGGACTGTAGCATACAATACCGCTATCATTGGTTCCGCACCAGAGATTACCATTCAGATCCTGCGTGATTGTACACACATCACCAAGCGGAATCGTTGTGAATTTCTGAGCGTCAGGCGAATAATAGGCCACGCCGTTCTTGTAACTACCTACCCAGATAGCTCCCTCATCATCCACATAAACCTTCTGCAGGGAATTGTCAACGATACTTCCCTTTGCTTCGGAATGAACATATTGACGGCAGATTTTGCGTTTGAAATCAACGAAGAAGAGACCGTTATGGTCGGAAGCCACCCAAAGATTGCCTGCCTTATCGCGGGCAATATCACGCATCAGAATACGGGTTGGGCAAGGAATAGCAATGCCCATGTTTGTAAGATAAGAACGGGCATCGGTCCATTTTCCGGTTTTAGACTGATACACATAATTGGCATTGCTTACTGAAACCCAGAAACCTCCTATACCATCATAGAAAGTATAGGCACCATTATCACCGGCAGCTTTATGGGTAGCAAGGAAGGAATTGTACCAGAGAGCCTGCTGTTTCTCGCCGTTGACACGGCAGAGCGTACCATCAGAATAGGTAATGAGCGCATCGCCGTCAACCTCGGTTATCTTACTGATGTTTCCTTCTTTCAGACAACCCTTCTGAGCCTTTTTGGTAAATTTAAAAAGGTAGGTATTTCTGGTTTTGGCATTATGATAATAGAGTCCCTGGCCGTAGACAGCAATCCACATGTTCTTATCCTTATCTATCAAAAGTTTGAAAGGAGGTCCCTGCACATGGATGTTTTTGAGCCATTCTTCCGGTTTGCGGTCAAACTGCTCTTCATCATATTTGTAGATGCTGTAACCCACAGAGGTGTGGACCCAGATATTTCCATCATAGTCTTGCTGAAGTTCATCTACCGAATTGTTAGGCAGCGACTTATCATCAGTGTTGCTATAATAGAAAGTTTTCATACGGAAGCCGTCAAAGCGGCACAGTCCCGACTGGGTGCCGAACCAGATGTAGCCTCTGGTGTCCTTGAGGATGGCACCCACCTGACTGTTCGTAAGTCCATCATGATTGGTGAGGCTGCTGAATTCTACGTTTTCATAGCCAGCCCATGCTCTACCCGGCTGCATGAGCAGCAAGAGCAGAAACAGCACGATGGCATGTTTCAAGTAGTTTTGTTTTATATTCATCATAATCGTAGGTTTATTAAATACTTATCTAAAAAGATTTATTACTTTAAATAGGAATTATTTCACGTCGTTCTTCTCAGAGCTTTCACGTATTTTCAGAATCATCGGAACCACTTTCTTATAGATTTTCTCATCACCATTGATACTTCTCATCAGAAGATCGCAGGCTGTGGTTCCCTGTTCGTGCGCCTTGTCCATGATAGCCGATAGTTTCGGCGTAACGAAGGCAGCAGTATCACCATCGGTAAAACCGATGATAGCAACATCCTCAGGTATGCGGAGCCCCTTTTCCTTGATAGCATCGAAGGCTGCATAAGTGATAATATCGTTAAAGGCGAGGATGGCATCAGGTCTGTCCTCCTTTTCGAGGAGACGGAGGGTAGCGTTTCGCGCCACATCGAAATCGATTCTGTCGCAGACTACGAGGTCGCGGTCAATAGGGATGCGGTTCTCTCTCAGAGCCTCCAGATAACCGTGTTTTCTGCGGCGCACCATATCAAGATGGTTAGGACCGCCGATAAAGGCGATGCGGCGCGAACCGGTGTCTATCATGTGCTGGGTAGCCTCCTGGGCTGCAACATCACCATTGCCTACTACCTGGGAGAACTTATCGTCCAGACAGCAACGGGCAAAGAACACCAGCGGCACTCCCATCTTATGCAACTGCTCGAAGTGAGAATAGTCAACCGTATCCTGTGCCAGGCAGGCGATGATGCCTTCCACATGCATATTCAGGAAGTTTTCTACCGCTCTCTTCTCGTGCTCTGTATTCTCATGACTGTTGGCGCTAATCACCGAGTAGCCATTTCTAACGGCATAATCTTCAATGCCATCCAGCACGGCAGCATAATAATGGGTCACCAAGTTTGGCACAATCACACCAATCACCCTAGGTGCTTCTTTTCTAAGGCTTTGCGCAAAGGGATTTGGGCGATAATTGAGCTCCTTGGCAAGGTTTTTCACCTTTTGAGTCATCTCCTCTCCTACTTCATGGCTGTTGCGCAGAGCTCTAGATACGGTTGCTATGCTAACGCCAAGTTGGTCGGCGAGGTCTTTCAAGGATGTTCTTCGTTGTTTCATATTTAGTTTACGCTTATTATTGACATTCATTTTTGTATCCACAAATTCTGCATATTTGTCTTTCCGACAGCAAAGTTAGTGAATTCTTTGCAAAGATAACAATTTCTTTCGAAAACGCAAACGTTTACGTTATTATTTTTCTGAAAAAATTTATTTTATAAGAAAAAAACTCGTAATTTTGCAAACTGAAAAGTAATGAATAGTTGATAATAAGTTAGTTAGAAACAAGCGTGGGTTTGGAATGTCGGGAGACAATCCAAACTCTTTTTTTTTGCCCCAAAGCCAACAGATGAGCTGATAGGATAAAAAAAATGAGGGCAAATACTGAATACTGCCCCCATCTGATATTGGTTATTTCTGCTTAAAAACAAATTTCTTCTGCCCCGGATAGTTAACGAATATCGCTACCAGCAGAGATACAATACTCTTCGGAATCATGTAATGCAACTGAATATGCTCATGCGCATTCAGAAATTCGGTCAGGGCGATAGTTCCTCCCGAATTGAGCATCCAGCTGATGCCCCAGATGATAAAGTAGCGCCAGGCTACACTCTTTTTCTTGCTCTTGGAATCGCCGAACACATAGCGGTAATTCAGAATGCAGTTGGTAATGCCGCCACTTATCACTCCCAGCGCATTGGCAAGTCCGTAATAAATGCCAATGATATCTGAGAGGAAGAAAGCCAGTCCGAAGTCAACCACTGAGGCACAGGAGGCTGTCAGTTCCGCCTTGCCGAAGGTTACGAGTTCTTCTTTAATCTTGCCCATAATCTCTTGGATTCCATAAGCAGTACGCCTACTATCGTAGTAAGAATACCCAACATGACATCGATGATATAATGATGACCGGAATAAACTGCCGTCCACCAGATGCCCAGACAGATGCAGGCGAAAAGCACCACCGTATACCAGCGTTTACGGCTCATCACAGCATAAATCGTAGTGAGGAACATATAGGCAGCATGCAGACTAGGCACGGCAGCAAAGACATTGGCATTCTTGCCATAGAGTCCGTGGAATACGTGCAGTCCGGTCATTGCGTCCCATCTGCCCAGACCAGCCACATTACCCGGTGTATTGAGCACAGCCTCGAAGCCATAGTTCATCGCATACCATGGCGGAGCAGCCGGATAGATGTAATAGCCGATGAAGCCGATGACATTCACCAGCAGGAAAGCCCAGGAGAAACGCCTGAACCATTTTAGCTGTTTCGTAAGATACAGATAAAGGGCAAAGGCGATTGGCACCGGAACCCAGCAGAGATAGAAGATGCCTGCCCAGAAATCAGCGAAACCGCAATGGTGAACCTTGAAGTATTCGCCCGGAATCATCAGTTGGGTATGGTCGGCTACAGCCTGCAGTTCTGCGCTGGATGAAGCAGCAATGCCGAAGAGTGACTTTTCTGCATGATAGAGATTCGCCACATCAATATCGTTCACCATATAGTTAGGATAAAGACGCATCGAATCGTAGATGATTCCGAAGAGGAACCAAGGCAGAAAATAGAAGGCAAAACGGCGTGTCTTCTTCCAAGCTGCGAGTACCGCCAGGAGGATAATCAGATAGATACTAAACACTTTTTTCTACTTTTTTATTCAAGTTTCGCAAGTTCAGGAGTTAAAGAAGTTAAAGAAGTTATCGCTCCCTACGGTCGCTGAGGAGTTAAGACAATAGTTTTTTTGCCGTAGTTTTTAAGCTGAAAGACATACGTCTTAACTCCTTAACTTCCTTAACTCCTTTAACTTCCTGATATGCGAAAGTTCAGTTTATTATTTATGAGCGTTCATCACAACATAACAATGCCAGATGCGCCAGAATGCGGTGATGTTTGCCAGAACGGCAATGAGAATCATGCCGCCTGCCAGCCACCAGATATTGCCCGTAAAGCCGGTAATCATCGCAGTAACAGCGGTAACTACAACGCGCTCAGGACGCTGCATGAAACCCACCTTGCACTCAATATCCAAACCCTCGGCACGGGCACGGACGTAACTTACCATCACAGAACCTATCATTGCTGCAAAGGTGACTACGCCCATCCAGAACCAGATCATATCGCCCTGCATACGTACGAAGATGAGGCAGATGCCAAAGAGACTTACCAGTTCGCTGTAGCGGTCGAGTGTAGAATCCCAGAGTGCACCGAAGAGGCTGCTCTTGCCGCTCATACGTGCCAACCGACCATCCATCATATCGAAGAGACCGGCAGCGAGGATGATGAATCCACCCCATCCTACAGTAACCATGCAAGATGCATAATCAGCCTGCTCTATTCCGAGCTTCCATGCCGCATCGAGGAAGAAACCGGCTGCCACGATATTGCCCAGGAATCCTACGAAGGTGACAATGTTAGGAGTAATACCTACTGCAATCATCGCCTTGATAAGGGGATTGATGATGGCATAGATAACTTTTTGTAAGAAATCTCTATAATTCATATTTTTATCTATTTATTTTATTGTCTGTTTAAGAAATGCCTGATAAGCTAGCTTAGATGATTCCTGCCGAAACCAGAATAATCTTGATGATGATTAATGAAACGGCTGCATAGAAACCGCCCAGCAGATCATCTGCCATCACATAGAAGGCGCCCTGCCTGTTATCCAGTTTCTTAATGCCCAGCGGTTTCACCATATCAAAGAAGCGGAAGAGAACAAGTGCCACCAATGCCCACCACCAGGCATCTTTCACCTCGCCCTGAGCCGTGAGCGGAGTCAGCAACGACAGGGGAATCCACACGCCAGCCATCTCGTCGATGACCACACGGCTGGGATCCTCACCCCAGTAAGGCTGCAACTGCGCCGTTGCCCAAGTGCCCAGAATGGTAGAAACAATGACAAGAAAGAAGGTGATGCTCTGCAGACTCTCGCCCGTAATACCGAGTCCGTAAGCCAGGGCAGCCCAGATGAGGGTTGCCAATACAGAGCCAGCCGTTCCCGGTCCCCAAGGCCAGAAGCCACTGCCGAAACCGGTGCCTATGATGACGGGCAGCAAAGGAGGCCGCTCGTCGGTAAGATTTCCCTTGTTATTCATTCGCTTGATATTTAATAAGCCCGCAGAAGGGCGTTTCTTCTTTAAATTTCAGTGTGCAAAATTACGCTAAAAAATTAAATTAACCAAATAGTTTTCTTATATTTTTCGGAATTTCATCATATATTGACAGATAATAAGGTGAAATAGAGCAATATGAAGGGGGTTTATACCACTCAGGCTTTCCCTGCGAAGAGCAGGAACAGGCTGCAGAGAGAACTGCACGGAAGGCTTTTTCTGAAAATCTCATAAAAAACTGAAATAATGAATAGGTTTTTGCGTCTATTTACGAATAATGTTATAACTTTGCACCCTGAAAGCATTAAATCATGGGCAGAGAGCCCCTATATATAATAAGGTATAAAAATGAAAGGTATTAAAAAGTTGTATTTTACGGTCATACTTCTGATGATTTCTACGCTTCAGATGATGGCCCAGCAGAAGATAACAGGCCGTGTCATCGATGACGACGGTTTTGCCGTTCCGTATGCAAGCGTGCAATACAAAGGGCATAAAATTGCGGTTTCCAGCAACGGAGAAGGTAAGTTTACCATCGATAAGAAACCGGGACTCATGCTCACCGTCAGCGCACTGAGCTACAAGAGCGCCACGGTAAAGGTAGACGAGAAGACCAACTTCCTGGAAATCAAACTGAAAGACGACACCCACAAACTTACCGAAGTGGTGGTGAAATCGAAAAAAGGCCGCTACAAACGTAAGGATAATCCTGCCGTAGAACTGATGCGGCGCGTGATTGCCGCCAAGAAAAAGAGCGATTTGAGCAACCACGACTATGTGCAATATGATAAGTATCAGAAGATTACACTCGCGCTCAACGATCTGAAGAAAGAGCAGCTCGAAAGCAAGTTCTTCCAGCGCCGCCAGTATCTCCTCGACCAGGTAGAAACCTCTCCGTACAACGGAAAGCTCACCCTGCCTGTCAGCATCGACGAGACGGTTTCACAGCATATTTACCGCAAAGATCCGAAGACCGAAAAGGACATCATCAAGGGTCAGCAGAGCAATGGAATCGGACAGGTAATCCAGACCGGAGAGATTCTCAACACCGCCCTGAAAGAGGTGTTCACCGATGTGGACATCTACGATGATTACGTACGCCTGCTGCAGTATCCCTTCCCATCTCCTATCGGCAAGACTGCCATCAGCTTCTACCATTATTACATCGAAGATACGGTGTATGTGGAAAGAGACCTCTGCTACCATCTGCAGTTTATCCCAGCCAACAGCCAGGACTTCGGATTCAGAGGCGAACTCTATGTGCTTGCCGACAGCAGCCTGCACGTAAAGAAATGTAACCTCTACATGCCTCACAACAGCGATGTAAACTGGGTTACTGACATGAAGATTGAACAGGAGTACACCAAGCTCGACAACGGCGAGTGGGTGCTCTCTAAAGACGATATGATAGCCGAACTGCACGTCAACAAGCTCCTTCAGGACCTGCTGGTGGTGCGAAACACGCGAATCACCGATTATGCCTTCGATGCCTTGCCGAAGCAGCTCTTCAAGGGCAAGGCGAAGATCAGGCACGATATGGATGCGATGAACCGCGATGAGGCTTACTGGAACAAATACCGGCAGGTTGACCTCACGAAGAGTGAATCGTCGATGGACAGCTTTATCCACCGCATGGAGAACTCCAAGGGCTTCAAATACATCATCTTCGGTGTGAGAGCCCTGATGGAGAACTATGTGGAAGTGGCTCATACCAAGGGCAAGAAGATAACGGTGAAAGACAGTCTGGGTGTTGAAAAAGACAGCATCATCAACGACCGCCGCAGCCTCTTCGACCTCGGACCTATCAACACGTTCCTCTCCAACAACTACGTAGACGGCGTGCGTCTGCGCCTGGCGGGCAGAACGATGGCAGCCCTCAACCCTCACTTCTTCTGGGATGGTTACGGCGCCTACGGTCTGAAGAGCAACAAGTGGTATTACGGTCATGTGCTCACCTATTCGTTCAACAAGAAGAAGAACAGTCCGTTCGAGTTCCCTATGCGCAAGCTTACCTTCGAGCTGGGGCATGATATTACCTCTCCATCCGATGATAACCTGCTGCACAACAAGGACAACTTCTTCATGACCCTCCGTGCCACTACGCAGGACCAGATGTATCAGTATCACCGCCAGAAGGTGACCTTCACCTACGAAACCGACTGGGGTTTCCGCTTCGACACCAGCCTCCGCTGGCAGAGCAACCGCACCGTGGGCAATCTCCACTACTACAGGGTGAGCGACGGCGAGGAAATACGCAAGATACGCACCACAGAGGCGAGTGTAGGCTTAGATTACAACCCGGGTGTTACCTATGTCAACACCAAGCAGCAGCGACTGCCTATCAACCTCGACAGTCCTGAAATCTCTCTGCGCCACACCATGGGCTTAGACGGATTCATGGGCGGCCAGTATCAGAGCAACCTCACCACGCTGGGCATTTACAAGCGCCAGTGGCTGGGAAGTTTCGGTTATATGGATTTCAACATCGTGGGCAAGGCGCAGTGGAGCAAAGTGCCTTTCAGCATGCTCATCCAGCCACCGGTCAACCTCTCTCTCTTCGAGCAGGAGGCAACCATCAGCATGATGAAGGACTGGGAGTTCCTGAGCGACCGCCAGCTGTTCTGGTCAGTAGCCTGGGATATGAACGGAAAGTTGCTCAACCGCATTCCGCTCATCAAGAAGCTGAAGTGGCGTGAATATGTAGCCATCAAGGGTGTTTGGGGCGATTTGACCAGCAAGAACGACCCGAGCAAGAACATCAATGATGAGAAGCTCTTCAAGTTCCCTACCAACTCCTACACCTTTGGCAAGACGCCATACTGGGAGGTAGTAGCCGGCGTGCACAACATCTTCAAGTTCTTCGGAATCGATTATGTTCGCCGCCTCAACTATTATGACCATGCAAACATTTCTAAATGGGGCGTCCGTATGGGCTTCCTCATGACATTCTAATAAGAAAAAAAGACGCCTTGATGCAGTATTTTTACTGCATCAAGGCTTCTACGCATATATATAAACAACTATAAGAGAGTAAGACAATGAAGATTCTATTAGCAGACAAACAGGACATCACAAGAGCCGGATTGAGCTATGTGATCAGCAAGATGGAGGGTTTGGAAACCCGGACCGTCGAAGACAAGGCAGACCTGATGCTTGCCTTAAGGGAGAACGAGGATACGGTCGTGATACTCGACTATACCCTTTTCGACATCAATGATGCTGCCGAGTTACTGATTTTAAACCAGCGTTTTCCATATACGCGCTGGCTTCTGTTCAGTGAGGATCTGAGCGCCGATTTCGTGAAGATTCTCATAGCCAGCAGTACGCAGTTCAGCGTGTTGCTGAAGGAGTGTTCGCTAATGGAAATCAAGGAGGCAATCCGTTTCTGTGTGGCAAGCAACCGTTTTGTCTGCCAGCGCATGATGGAGGTACTTCTGGCTCCGAAACAGGAGGAGCAGGAGAAAATCAACCTCACCAAGACCGAGACAGAGATTCTGAAAGACATTGCGCTGGGAATGACGACGAAAGAAATAGCCGAGAAGCGCTTTTCCAGCTTCCATACGGTCAATACCCACCGCAAGAACATCTTCCGTAAGCTGGGCGTAAACAACGTTCATGAGGCTACGAAATATGCGCTGAGAGCCGGTTTGGTTGATTCGGCAGAATACTATATTTAACTATTAACTTTGTTGTTGGGGGGTTAACAGGGTTAACAGTTAACAGCTGTTTTTTGCATGGTCCCCCTCGCGTACCTTATTATATAATAATATATATATACTTATTTTTATATAAGAGTGTGGATGGAAGTATGCATTTTTGGGGTGTTAACTGTTAACCCTGTTAACCCCCATCTTAATTTTCTCTTTCCAGAGCGCATCTTTTTATCTTGATGAGTGCCTTATATTAAGACGGATAAGTGCCTTATATTAAGACCGATAAGAGGCTTAAATGATGACCAGCGGGAGGCTTCAATGATGCCTCGCGAGGGGGTAATTATTGCGTCGCGACGGAAGAATTGGTGTGTCGCGATGGAAATATTATTGCGTCGCGACGCAAAAAATAATGCATCGCGATGGAAAAAACAGCACTTTTACAGCCATTTTTCATCCTATCGCGATGCATTCTTAATTTTCTCAACCGGAAAGCTATAAGTTGCTAACCGGAAAACTATGAGTTGAGAACCACAAAACTATGAGTTAGTTTTTTTAACTTTTTAGCCCATTTTTTATCTTTTTACACCAAAACGACCCCAAAAAGAGGTTTTTAAATCTTCTTCTTATAGCAGCGATGACGGCGATGCTGCTCACTCTCCAGATACTGCCACTGGCTCTGAACACCGGTATTGGTCTCCATCTGCGGCATTGCCTCTGCCCATTTAAAGCCATAACGGCGATACTGCTCTATCAAATCGGCAAAAATAAGCGCATTGGCTCCCTTCTTGCGATATTCAGGAAGAACACCAATCAAGAGCAAATCTACCGTATCCGTCTTGTGCCACTTCAGCACCTTCAGCACCTTCAGCCAACCCGTAGGGAAAAGCTTGCCGTTGCCTATCTCTCGCAGCGCATCGGTAAACGAAGGGAAGGAAACACCAAAGGCAACCAGTTTGTTGCCAGCGTTGCCATCCACCACACCCGTCACCAGGTTCAAGTCAGCCTTCTTGATATAAGTGCTCACATATTCATCTATCTGCTTCTCCGTAAGCTGCTGGAAATCATAGAGATTCTTGTAGGTCTCGTTCACGATTTCGAACACCTTCCTGCCCATTCCTCCCGTGGTAAGTTCCTTGCGGGTGAACTTATGAACATGCAGATTATATCGGCTCTCTATCATCTGGGCAGTCTTGGCAAACTTAGCCGGCGTCACTTCCGGAATCCTGATGCGGTACTCCAGCCAATCGTTATCCTTCTCATAGAGCGGATAACTCTCCAGATGCGTCTTATAATAAGGATAGTTGTAGTTAATATACATCGTAGACTTCCGGTCGAAGCCCTCGATGAGCAAGCCCTCACGGTCCATATCCGTAAATCCGAGCGGACCAACGCATTCGTTCATTCCCCTGTTCTTGCCCCATTCTTCTACCGTGCGCAACAAGGCACAGGAAACCGCAACATTATCTACGAAATCGAACCAACCGAAGCGAACCTGCTTCTTGTTCCACTGTTCGTTGGCACGATGGTTGATAATGGCAGCTATTCTACCTACGATACGAGCCTCGCTGTCAACCGCCAGAAAGTATTGCGCCTCGCAGAATTCGAAGGCAGGATTCTTCTTCGGGTCCAGCGTATTCATCTCGTCGAAACGCAAAAAAGGAATGGCAAACTTATGGTCCCTGTAGAGATCATAATGAAACTGAATGAAGGTTTTCAACCCCTTTTTTGTTGTTACCGGTATGATTCTTATCTCATCATTCATTAGTTATCTTTTTATGTATATATATTCAAATTCTGCTGCAAAAATACGATATTTTTATGAAAAATGCAACTCTTTTCTTATATTTTTATAAAAGTTGGTTCATAATTGTCCAACTTCGTGGATATTTATGTACCTTTGCAGGTTGAAAATGCCCAAAAAGCATTATAAAGTTATGAAGAAAGAGAAAAGAGACAACTATACGTTCCTCACTCATGCCCCTGTGCATCATGTGATATTTACGATGGCCATACCAACGATTATCAGTATGCTGTCGACGAGCATGTACAACCTCGCCGACACCTATTTCGTGGGCAGCATCAACACGCAGAGCGTGGCAGCGGTAGGCGTTTCCTTTGCAGCAATGGCTGTAATTCAGGCGGTAGGTTTCTTCTTTGGCCACGGATCGGGCAATTATGTTTCGCGACAGTTGGGCGCCAAGCATACGGAACAGGCACAGAAGATGGCAACCACGGGCTTTGTGCTGAGTTTTCTTACCGGACTTCTCATCGCCATTCTGGGTCATCTTTTCCTCACACCGCTCTGCCTTCTGATGGGTTCTACGCCCACCATTCTTCCTTACACCGAGCGTTATCTGGGCATTATCCTGCTAGGTGCTCCCTTTATGACCACCTCGCTTACGCTGAATAATCTGATGCGATTTCAGGGCAATACGATGTATGCGATGAAGGGCATCATGTCGGGTGTGCTGCTCAATCTGGTTCTGGCTCCACTGTTCATCCTCTACTTCCAGCTGGGCATTACGGGAGCCGCCGTAGCCACGCTCATCAGCCAGTGTTTCGGCTGCGCCATGCTCTTCTGGATGACGCATAAAGGCGAGAACATCCGCATCAATCTGCGCAATTTCACCCCTACCCGCGCCTTTGCCAAGGAGATTATCTTCGGCGGAACCCCTTCGCTGTCAAGGCAGGGACTGGGAAGTATCGCTACGCTGATGCTCAATGTGGCAGCAGGTGCATTTGGCGATGCAGCCATTGCGGGCATGAGCATCGTTACCCGCATCTCTTTCTTCACCTATGCAATGGTCATCGGTCTGGGACAGGGATTCCAGCCACTCTGCGGATTCTGCTACGGCGCCAAGCTTTACGACCGCGTAAAGGAAGCCTTCTTTTTCTGCATTAAATGCGGTACGGTTTTCCTCAGCGTCTGTGCCCTTCTCGGCTTCATCTTCTCAACTTCCATCATCAGCATCTTCCGCGATGATGCGGCAGTTGTAGCCGTTGGTTCGGTGGCTCTGAGATGGCAGGTGCTCAGTTTTCCGCTCGTAGCCACCATCGTGCTCACCAACATGCTGATGCAGACCATCCGTAAACCGGTGAGAGCCAACATCGTAGCGGCGGCACGAAGCGGACTTTTCTTCATTCCGCTCATCTTCATCCTCCCCTATTTCTTCGGACTGCTGGGCGTGGAGATGTGTCAGATGTGGGCAGACTGCTGCTCGTTTGCCGTAGCGGTTCCGATAGCCTGGAGCGCTTTCAGGGATATGAGAAGAGAGCAGATGGAACTTGGGAAAAGCCACTAGAAGATAAGAAGATACTAGAAGATAAGAGAAATACTTGAGATAAGAGAAATGGAGAAGACTTATTACATAGGATTGGACGTTGGCTCTACGACAGCCAAGATTGCCGTTATCGACAGCGATAACCGGGTAATTTACTCAAAATACGAACGCCACAACGCTCGTGTCAACGAACTTGTGTCGCAATATTTCGATGAGATTTTAGCCCTCACGGGCGATGCAGAGGCAAGAATCTGCGTAACAGGAAGCGTAGGAATGGCTACTGCCGAACAGCTCCAGGCGGAGTTTGTACAGGAGGTGGTGGCTGCATCGGTCTATGCCCGTACGGCTCATCCTGAGGCGAAAGCGCTCATCGATATTGGTGGCGAGGACGCAAAGGTTATCTTCTTCAAGGAAAACGGAAATATGGAACTGCGCATGAACGGCAACTGTGCTGGCGGAACGGGTGCTTTCATCGACCAGATGAGTGTGCTGATGGGCGTAGAGAACCAGAAGATGAGCGAGTTGGCAATGAAGGCAGAGCACGTTTATCCGATGGCTGCCCGCTGCGGCGTGTTTGCCAAGACCGACATCCAGAACCTGATGGCGCGCAATCTGCCCGAAGCCGATATTGCAGCCAGCATCTTCCATTCCATCGCCGTACAGACGGTGGTAACGCTTTCTCACGGCATCAGTTTCGAGGCTCCTATCCTGCTCTGCGGCGGTCCGCTCACCTTTCTTCCGGCGCTCCGCAAGGCTTTCTGCGACTATCTCCATCTCTCTCCAAACGACTTTATCGTATCAGAAAACAGCAATCTCATTCCGGCTCTGGGCTGTGCTTATCGGGCTAAATCGGCAGATTCAGCAGCCTCAGTTTCTACTCTCAGAAGCCGGATGAAGAAAGAAATACAGACGGAATGGACCAGCAGTCTGCTGCCTCTCTTCAAAAACGAGAAAGAACACGAGGAATGGCTCAAATCTAAGGCGAAATTCGCTACTGAAACCAAACCGCTGAATAAAGGAAAACAGCAGGTTGTGATTGGTATTGACTCGGGTTCTACTACGACGAAGATTGTTGCAGTAAGAGTGAATTCTGCTTGCAAGACAGATGAGAGCCTGCCTGCCGCAGACTGCAAATCAGCAGGGACGCCTACGGGAGATATTGTCTTTACCAATTACCGCCTGAATCTGGGAAATCCGATCAAGGCAGTAGCAGATGGACTCAACGCCCTGAAGCAGGAGGCAGCATTGCGAGGTGCTGAACTGGAAATCGTTGGCTCCTGCTCTACAGGCTACGGCGAAGAACTCATCAAGGCGGCTTTTGGCCTCGACAGCGGCATTATCGAAACTATGGCTCACGAAAGAGCGGCGGCTTCACTCATGCCTGATGTCAGCTTTATCCTCGACATCGGCGGACAGGACATGAAAGCTATTTTCGTTGAGAAAGGGGCTGTGGTGCGCATGGAACTGAACGAGGCGTGCAGTTCGGGCTGCGGAACATTCATCCAGACCTTTGCCAACAATATGGGCTATTCTGTAGGCGATTTTGCCCAACTCGCCTGCCAGTCGAAGGCTCCATGCGACCTGGGAACCCGCTGCACCGTCTTCATGAACTCGAAGGTGAAACAGGTGCTCAGAGAGGGCGCTTCGGTAGCTGATATTTCTGCCGGAATCTCTTATTCGGTCATCAAGAACTGTCTTTATAAGGTATTGAAACTCCATGGTAATGAGAACCTTGGAGGCAAAATCGTTGTACAGGGAGGTACGATGAGAAACGATGCGGTGGTAAGAGCCTTTGAGTTGCTCACCCATACCGAAGTGGCACGAAGCAACATGCCTGAACTGATGGGCGCCTACGGCTGCGCCCTTCATGCGGCGGCTGATTACAATCATCGCACATCTGCAGAAGACGAGCACCCTGCCTCATCAAGATCCATCGATGATCTGCAGAATCTGGCTCATTACGAAACCAAGCAGCTGCAATGCAAAGGCTGCGAAAACCATTGTTATGTTTCCCGCTACACCTTTGCCGGCGGCAACAGGTTCTACTCCGGAAACAAGTGTGAGCGTGTGTTCAACAACAAGGGAGCAAACGGGACAAAAGGCAAAAATATTTACGAATACAAATATAGTTTACTCTTTGACAGAGAGACGGTTAACCCACTTGACGTTGTAAAACACAACGTCAAAGTAGGCATTCCTCGCATCCTCAACATGTACGAGGAATATCCGTTCTGGAATGCGCTGCTCCGTGCTGCCGGATTGGGCGTGCTTCTCTCTTCCGATTCCACTTTCAGCCAGTATGAAGGAGCCTTGAATACGGTGATGAGCGACAATATCTGCTTCCCGGCCAAACTGGCTCACAGTCATCTGAAGGAACTCAACGAGAACCCGAAGGTAGACCGCATCCTCATGCCATACGTGGTTTATGAACATAATGACGACCCGAAGAATACGCTGAACAGCTTCAATTGTCCGGTCGTTTCGGGCTACAGCGATGTCATCAAGTCGGTCATCAATCTGAAGAAACCGATCGATACGCCCGTCATCAACTTTGCCCAGCCTAAGGCGCTGGAAAAACAGATTACCGATTATCTCAAGCAACTGGGAGTAAGCAAGAAGACTGCCCATAAAGCGCTGAGAGAGGCCCTCTATGCTCAGGCAGTATATGCAGCTGAGATTAAAAAACAGGGCTGGGAGATTCTGAAAAATGAAGAAACAGAGGCTCAGAAAACGAACGAAGACAAGACTCAGAAGCCAAACAAGGGACTTACGATTCTGCTGGCGGGCCGTCCTTATCATACTGACCCGCTGATTCAGCACAAGCTGAGCGAGATGATTGCCAATCTGGGAGTCAACGTCATCAGCGAAGACATCGCCCGGGGTAATCTCTTTGCAGATTTCAAAGACTTCAATCTGGAGAACCTGGCGGCAGAAAGAAATGAGGCAGCATTAGCCAGCCAGGACAACAACGAAGCATACAACTGTCAGCCAGAGACTTATCTCGTGAAGCAATGGGCGTATATGAACCGCATTCTGAAGGCAGCACAATGGGCTGCCGAACAGGGCGATGAGGTTCATTTCGTCCAGATGACCAGCTTCGGCTGCGGTCCTGACAGTTTTATACAGGACGAGATTCGCGACATCATGAAGCGCCACAACAAGCCGTTCACGCTGCTGAAGATAGATGACGTGAGCAATATCGGCTCCCTGAAACTCCGTGTCCGCTCGCTGATAGAAAGCCTGAAGGGAGTAAAGGAAGTGAAGAGTGAAGAACGAAGAGTGAAAAATTCAACAGCAGAAGAAATTCAACATTCAACACTCAACATTCAACATTTACAGCAGACCAAGGTATTCACCAAGCAGGATATTCATCGCAAGATTCTCGCTCCTTTCATGACCGAATACCTCACCCCTATCATTCCGCCTATCCTGAAACTGATAGGCTATGATGTTGAGGTACTTCCGATGAGCGATGAGGTGAGCGCCGAACTCGGCTTGAAGTTTGCCAACAACGAAGTCTGTTATCCGGCAACCCTCATCGTCGGCGACATCATCAAAGCCTTGAAATCAGGCAGATACGACCTGAATAATACGGCAGTAGTGATGAGTCAGACGGGCGGCCAGTGTCGCGCAACCAACTACGCCGGCCTCATCAAGCGTGCGATGATTTCCAATGGATTCCAGGACATTCCGCTGCTCACACTCGGTGTAACAGCCTCAACGGGCGAAGCATCAGGCTCAACAGACGACAAGCAAGACTATAACGAGCAGGACGGCTTCAATGTGCCTTGGCTGAAATACAGTCAGATTATCGTTACCGCCATTTTCTATGGCGATGCAATCAACGAGATGTACAACGCCTGCATCGTAAGAGAGCGTAAACCGGGCATTGCCAGAGAGTTGCGCGATAAATACATGCAGCTGATAGACAGCCCTATCGCCCAGAATTCAGCCAAAGGACTCATCCGACTCCTGGAACAGGCAGCCGAAGAATTCAACCAGATGACCCTCGACAGAACGTTGCCGAAGGTAGGAATCGTAGGCGAAATCTTCCTGAAGTTCAATCCTTTCGCCCACCAGTTCCTGGAGCAGAACATCATTTCGTACGGCATTGAGGTGGTTCCGCCTCTGCTTGCCCCTTTCTTCCTGCAGGAATTTGTGAACGTGGAGATACAGAAACACATGCGGCTGAGTTGCACCAAAGTGCCCGATTTCATCATCAAGGGCGCTTATCAGGCGCTGATAGGCAGAAGATTGCGCCAGGTAAACAAGGCAGCCGGCAAGTTCCGCTACTTCCGTCCGTTCACCAATATCTATGATGATGCGAAGGACGTACAGGGACTGGTTTCGCTCGCAGCCCAGTTTGGCGAAGGCTGGCTCCTGCCTGCCGACATCGTAGGTTACATCCGTGATGGCGTGAACAACATCATCTCGCTCCAGCCTTTCGGCTGCATCGCTAACCACGTGATTTCCAAGGGCATCGAGAAACGTCTCCACGACCGGTTCCCTACACTCAACCTCGTATCGCTCGACTTCGATTCCGGTGTTTCAGAGGTAAACGTCACCAACCGACTGCTCCTCTTCCTGGACAGCATCGCAAAATAAGACAAGCCAGACCCATGTACGGTAAAACACCGTACATGGGTCTTTCCGTCTTTCATCCCTCAAAAAATCACTCTAAAAAATACAAAAAACCGTAGCTATTTCTTTGTCATTCAAGAAAATAATCGTATCTTTGCACTCAAATTTTATTGAGACATTAAGAAAATGAGTAAAGATACATTAACTCATCAGTTGACAGAGACCATCGAGGAGCTTTCGAGCGCCGAATCTTTGAAGGGTCTCTTCCATCAGCATCGAGACGGGAATCCACTTCCTTCGGGCAAGGTGCTCGAAGAAATCATCAGTTTGTCCCGTTCTATCCTCTTTCCGGGATATTTCGGCAATTCTTCGGTAAATATCTCAACCATCAAATATCATATTGGAGTAAGAGTAGAGAAGCTCTATGAGATGCTGTCAGAGCAGATCCTCGCCGGTCTCTGCTTCGCCAACGACTGCGAAACGGAAACCCAGGCAGAACTGCAGCATCAGCGTGCCAAGGCAGGCGTGATTGCAGCCAAGGCAATTATGGAATTTCCAAGACTGCGCAAGATTCTGGCTACCGATGTAGAGGCTGCCTACGAGGGCGACCCGGCTGCTATGAGTCACGGAGAAATCATCTCCTGCTACCCGGTTATCAAGGCGATTACCAACTACCGAATCGCTCACGTACTGCACGAACTGGGAGTGCCGCTCATTCCGAGAATGATGACCGAACTGGCGCATTCGGAAACCGGTATTGATATCAACCCGGAGGCTACCATCGGCAAGCACTTCACCATCGACCACGGTACGGGTGTGGTGATTGGAGCAACCTGCATCATCGGCGACAATGTGAAGCTCTACCAGGGTGTTACCCTCGGAGCCAAGAGTTTCCCTCTCGATAAGGACGGCAACCCTATCAAGGGAATCCCTCGCCACCCTATCCTCGAAGATGATGTCATCGTCTACGCCAATGCCACCATCCTCGGTCGCATCACCATCGGTGAGGGATGCGTGGTGGGAGCCAACGTATGGGTTACCAAGGATATGAAACCAAAAACAAAGAAATATAAAAAAGAAAAACAAAGTTTATTAGATATAGAATTCAATAATGGAACAGGAATTTGAACTCATTGCCAAGACCTTCATGGGCCTCGAGCCTGTCTTGGCTGAAGAGCTCACCCAGTTGGGTGCCAATAATGTACAGATCGGTCGCCGCATGGTGTCTTTCACAGGCGACAAGGAAATGATGTATCGTGCTAACTTCCAGTTGCACACTGCCATCCGCATCTTAAAGCCTATCAAGCACTTCAAGGCTAGAAGCGCTGAAGAGGTGTATGATCAGATTCAGAAGATCAAGTGGGATGACATCTTAGACGTGAAGAAGACTTTCTCTGTTGACTCAGTAGTCTACTCAGAGGAGTTCCGCAACTCACGCTTCGTAACCTACAAGGTAAAGGATGCGATTGTTGACTGGTTCCGCGAGAAGCAGGGTACACGTCCAAATATCAGCGTATCTAACCCGGATATCCGCCTCAACATCCACATTGCAGAAGACAATGCCACCTTGAGTCTCGATTCGAGTGGTGAGAGTCTGCACCGCCGTGGCTACCGCCAGGAGCAGGTAGAGGCTCCGCTGAACGAGGTTCTCGCTGCAGGTATGATTCTGATGACTGGCTGGAAGGGCGAATGCGATTTCATCGACCCGATGTGTGGTTCAGGTACGATCGCCATCGAAGCTGCTCTCATCGCCCGCAACATCTCTCCAGGTGTATTCCGCAAGGAGTTTGCCTTCGAGAAATGGAACGATTTCGACCAGGATCTCTTCGATACGATTTATAACGACGACTCTCAGGAGCGCGAGTTCGAGCACCATATCTATGGTTACGATGTTGACATGAAGGCTGTAAACACAGCTAATCTCAACGTTCGTGCTGCCGGTCTTACCAAGGACATCACCATCTCACAGGCTGATTTCAAGGACTTCACCCAGCCAGCAGAGAAGAGCATCATCGTGATGAACCCTCCATACGGTGAGCGCATCTCTACCCCTAACCTTCTGAACACCTACAAGATGATAGGTGAGCGCTTCAAGAAGGCTTTTGCCGGCAACGAGGCTTGGGTATTGAGCTACCGCGAGGAGTGCTTCGAGCAGATTGGTCTGAAACCATCTATCAAGATTCCTGTATTCAACGGAAGCTTGGAGTGCGAATTCCGCAAGTATGTGATGTTTGACGGCAAGATGAAGGACTTCCGTTCTGAAGGCGGTATTGTGAAGACTGAGCGCGAGAAGAGCGAGATGGCTCAGAAGCACCGTTTCAAGAAGGAGCGTGAATTCAAGAAGCGTGTAAGCGAGGAGACTGAAAACGAGGAAGACGATATCCGTTCTTTCAAGTTCCATACTCACCGTCTGGAAGACTTCGAGAAGAAGCGTGCTGAGTTCCATAAGGGCGGCCGTTCACGTATCGGTGGCGGTGGCAGACGAAATGATGACGACGATGACAAGCGCGGCAGCCGCAGTTTCAAGGGCGACCGCAAGGGTGGCAGAGACTTCGGTGGCAAGCGCGACGGAAAGCGTTTCGAAAAAGGCGACAAGCGAGGTGGCTTTAAGGGCGACAAGCGTGGTGGCCGTGATTTCGGAGGCAAGCGCGGAGGCAAGAGAAACTTCAGCGTTGACTTCGACGACGAGGATTAAAGTAAAGAACTGAACTTTCGCATATCAGGAAGTTAAAGGAGTTAAGGAAGTTAAGGAGTTAAGACGTATGTCTTGCTGCTTAAAAAATACGCCAAAAAGACTATTGTCTTAACTCCTCAGCGACCATAGGGAGCGATAACTCCTTTAACTCCTTTAACTTCTGAACTTGCGAAACTTGAATAAAGAAAATAATGAATCTGAAGAATTCAATTTATAAATTATCTTTTGCTGCTATGATTATGATGGCTATGAATGCAACCGACTTACAGGCTCAGGGCGTGGTTCCTGCCCAGAAAGGCGAGAAAACCTTTACGCTGGAAGACCTGAACTTCGGCGGCAACAACTATCGTAACATGGTGGCTAAGAACCGCTGGTGCACCTGGTGGGGCAATGAACTCGTTCGCCAGGATGTGGATGCCTGCTATCTCGTCAACAAGACGACAGGCAAGGAGACCAAACTCTTCGGCATCAACGACATCAACCAGTGGATTGCTCCGACCAAGGACATCAAGGTAAGAGCCCTCTACAATGCTCTCTTCCCTTTTGCAGGCAAGAGCATCGTGATGGTAAGCAACGGCAGCAAGACTTATACCGTAGACTTCAAGAAGCATAAGCTGCTGAGCGAGATGGATTTTGCTGACGGCGAGAACCTCCTGGAGGCTAACGCCCAGCAGAACGCCTTCGCCTATCTGAAGGGCAGCAACCTCTATGTGCGTACCTTCGATGTAACCAGCAACGCCCTGACAAAAGAAAAGAAATCTCACGATTTCCAGCTCTCAAAGGACGGAAGCCGCGAAATTGTTTATGGACAGAGTGTTCACCGCGATGAGTTCGGTATCAGCAAGGGAACCTTCTGGAGTCCGAACGGCGAACTGCTCGCCTTCTATCGCATGGACCAGAGTATGGTAACCGACTATCCGCAGGTCGACATCCCGGAAATCGGTTTCAATCATCCTGAAACACAGAGTTGCATTGCTACTCCTGCACCAGACAAGTATCCGATGACTGGCGAGACATCACATAAGGTAACCGTAGGCGTGTTCGACTGCATGACCGGCAAGACCATCTATCTGAAGGCTGGCGATCCAACCGACCGCTACTTCACCAACATCGCATGGAGTCCGGACAGCAAGACCATCTATATGTTCGAACTGAACCGCGACCAGAACGACTGCCGCCTGACTGCCTACAGCGCAGAAACCGGCGAGAAGACAGGCGAACTCTATCGCGAGACCGACGAGAAATATGTAGAACCTTGCCACCCAATCCAGTTCCTGCCTTGGGACAGCAACAGCTTCATCATGCAGACTCGCAAGGATGGCTACAACCACCTTTACATCTGTGAAGTGAAGAACGAAGAACGAAGAACGAAGAATTCAAATGCTGAATCTTCATCCAAAAAGCAAGAGAATTCTTCACTCTCCACTCTTCACTCTTCACTTTCAATCCGGCAGTTGACTTCCGGCAAATGGGAGGTGATGGAAGTGCTCGGTTTCAACAGCAAGCGCAAGAGCATCATCATCGCATCCAACGAGAAATCGCCTATCCAGAGAAACATCTTTGCCGTAGATACAAAGACCGGCAAGCGTACGCTGGTAGATGATTGCGGCAAGGGATGGCACAGTGCCACTTTGAGCGAGAACGGACAGTATGTCTTCGACAACTACTCTACTCCTACCGTGCCTCGCAAGATTGCCCTCGTGAACACCGAGAACGGCAAGCGCACCGCTTACTTCACAGCCGAGAACCCTTGGAAGGGCTACAATGTGCCTGAGTACAGCTGCGGTACCATCAAGGCTGCCGATGGCGAAACCGACCTCTACTGGAGAATGGTGAAGCCGGTAAACTTCGACCCTAACAAGAAGTATCCTACCATTATATATGTATATGGTGGACCTCATGCCCACAACGTAGATGCACGCTGGAACTACTCTAGCCGTGGTTGGGAAACCTACATGGCAGAAAAGGGCTATCTGCTCTTCATCCTCGACAACCGTGGAAGCGAGAACCGTGGCAAGGCTTTCGAGCAGGCTACCTTCCGCCAGCTCGGACAGATTGAGATGCAAGACCAGATGAAGGGTGTGGAATATCTGAAGACGCTTCCTTACGTAGATGCTGACAAGATTGGCGTTCACGGCTGGAGCTTCGGCGGATTCATGACCATCTCGCTGATGACCAACCACCCTGATGTGTTCAAGGTAGGCGTAGCAGGCGGTCCGGTAATCGACTGGCACTGGTACGAGGTGATGTATGGCGAGCGCTATATGGACACTCCACAGACCAACCCAGAGGGTTACAAGAAGACCTCTCTGCTCTATCAGGCAAAGAACCTGAAGGGCAAGTTGCAGATTATCCAGGGCCTGAACGATGTGACTGTAGTGCCACAGCACTGCCTCACCTTCCTGAAGGCTTGCATCGCAGCAGGCACCCAGCCAGACTTCTTCGTCTATCCTGGCGAGCCTCACAACATGAGAGGTCATCAGAGCACTCATCTGCATGAGCGCATCAGCAATTATTTCTTCGATTATCTCAAGTAAATATCTAGGAGTAAACATCCCCCGAAAAAGGGGAGTTTACTTCTACATCAAATAACAAACAATAACTTACAGCAAATGAAAATTTTATTGTTAGGAGGCGGTGGCCGCGAGCACGCCTTAGCATGGAAAATCGCTCAGAGCGAGAAGTGTGAGAAACTCTTCATCGCTCCTGGTAATGCCGGTACACAGAATGTCGGCGAGAACGTAAATATCAAGGCAGACGACTTTGAGGCACTCAAGAACTTCACAGTTGAGAATGGCGTTGATATGGTGGTAGTTGGTCCTGAAGACCCATTGGTAAAGGGTGTTTACGATGACTTCAAGAACGATCCTCGCACCCAGAACATCCCTGTCATCGGTCCATCAAAGGCTGGCGCCGTACTGGAAGGCAGCAAGGACTTCGCCAAGAAGTTCATGAAGCGCCACAACATCCCTACTGCCCAGTATGAGACTTTCGACGGCGAGCACGTAGAGGAAGGCTTGAAGTTCCTAGAGACGCTGAAGGCTCCTTATGTATTGAAGGCAGATGGTTTGTGCGCCGGTAAGGGCGTTCTCATCCTCCCTACCCTGGAAGAGGCTAAGAAGGAGTTCAAGGAGATGCTCGGCGGTATGTTCGGCAACGCTTCGGCACGCGTAGTCATCGAGGAATTCCTCAGCGGCATTGAGTGCTCTGTATTCGTATTGACCGACGGCAAGAACTACAAGATTCTGCCTGAGGCTAAGGATTACAAGCGCATCGGCGAGCACGATACCGGTCTGAACACCGGCGGTATGGGTAGCGTTACCCCTGTGCCTTTCGCTACCAAGGAGTGGATGCAGAAGGTAGACGAGCGCATCATCCGTCCTACCGTAGAAGGACTTGCTGAGGAAAACATCGACTACAAGGGCTTCATCTTCTTCGGATTGATTAATGTTGAAGGCGAGCCAATGGTGATTGAGTACAACTGCCGTATGGGTGACCCTGAGACAGAGAGCGTGATGCTCCGCCTGAAGAGCGACATCGTGGATCTCTTCGAAGGTGTAGCAGCAGGCGATTTGGACAAGCGCAGCATCGAGTTTGATGAGCGTGCAGCAGTCTGCGTGATGCTCGTAAGCGGCGGTTATCCTGAGGCTTACAAGAAGGGTTATCCTATCCAGGGCATCGACGATGTGGAAGGCTCAGTAGTATTCCACTCCGGTACAGCCATGAAGGATGGTCAGGTAGTAACCAACGGTGGTCGTGTCATCTGCGTAAGCAGCTACGGCAAGGACAAGGAAGAAGCCCTGAAGAAGAGCTTTGCTGAGGCACAGAAGATCCAGTTCACCGACAAGTACTTCCGTTCTGATATCGGACAGGACCTTTAGTTTTTAATGTTGAATGTTGAATGTTGAATGTTGAATTGCCTAACGGACTCAAGGGCGCTAGCCTAATTCAACATTCAACACTTAACATTCAACATTCAACATTCAACATTGAATTAGATGTTAAGAAAGAAAACTTTTCAAAATAAAGTAGCGGCTAGCCGTTACTCTTTACCTATTACTGCAACCCTTGCCACGCTGGTTTGGGTTGCAGTAGGTTTATTAGTATCCAATATCTGGGTAGAATTTGCTTTCACAGCCATGTCTACCCTACTGATGGTGGAACTGAACAACCGTAATGCCCTGATGCGTACCTACAGCCGAATGGTATCCTGCAGTTTCCTGGCATTACTGACGATGGCAGGTCTCCCCCACCTCTCTTTAAAAAGCAGTATTGTGACGATGTGTTTCATCGCCTTTTATCTCATTATCTGGAATTGCTATCAGGATAAACGCTCTACAGGCTGGACTTTCTACGCCTTTGCCTGCATCGGTCTGGCATCGATGGTTTTCGTGCAGATAGGCTATTTCATGCCTATCCTATGGATCATGATGATGGTGTTTACCCTCTCGTTTAGCGTAAAGACATTCTTTGCATCCCTGGTAGGTCTCATCGTGCCCTATTGGTTTGCAGCCGGTTATTTCTTCTATACCGACAACATACAGGGGTTGGTTGATCACTTCTGTGAATTCATCAACTACAGCGAACTCTTTGATTATTCGCAGGTTACCGACCATCAGGTACTGAACCTGAGTTTTGTTACTCTGCTCACCATCATCGGTTCCATCCACTTCATACGCACCAGCTACGGCGATAAGATACGAACCCGCATGATCTACGAAACGTTTATCATGATCTCGGTTGCCAGCATCATCTTCATCATCCTGCAGCCTCAGCATATACAGGAGCTGGGCGGCATCCTGATAGTGAACACAGCACCGCTTATCGCCCATTTCATCACATTCACCCGAGGTAAGTTTACCAACATCACCTTCATCCTGCTGCTCATCATGCTGGTACTTATCATGGCTTACAACATACTCGTACCAGAGAGCATATTACTATGAGTTGGATTATCAGTTTCTTAATCGACTGGGGCTATTGGGGCATGCTTGCTGCAGCTTTTCTGGCAGGTTCTTTCTTCCCATTCAGCAGCGAGGCAGTAATGGCAGGCTTGCAGGCAGCTGGACTAGAGCCTCTCCCCCTCGTTATCTACGGTAGCATCGGCAATGTGCTTGGTTCCATGTTCAACTACGGTGTGGGCAGAATGGGTAAGATGGAATGGATAGAGAAATACCTGCATGTGAAGAAAAAAAGTCTGGATAAGGCTGAACGTTTCATGGCAGGCAGAGGCGCCTGGATGGGATTCTTCGCCTTTCTCCCACTATTGGGAAGTGCCATCACCATCGTTTTAGGCTTGACAAGAGCCAATATTCCGATTTCGATACTCAGTATCACCATCGGAAAAGTACTAAGATATGTTTTATTGGTCTATGGACTGAGTTTTATCGTTTAATTATGAAGAGATTTTTATACCTTATTATAATATGCGCCCTAATGGTTGGCTGCAAAAGCAACCAGCAAAAGGCTGGCATGGCTGAAAGTAATGCCAAGCCTACTGTAACCGTTACCATCCCTCCCTACCAATATTTCGTAGATAAGATTGCCGGAGACAAGGTAGATGTCAACGTAATGGTATCGAATGGTAACAATCCAGAGACTTACGAGCCATACGCCGAACAGATGATGGAACTTTCGAAGAGTGCCCTCTATCTGAAAGTGGGAAGCATCGGTTTCGAACAGACCTGGATGAAGAAGCTGCAGGACAACGCTCCAGATATGAAAGTGATAGATACTTCCGTGGGCATCAAGCCTGCCAAGACTCCGGGTGGCAACATCGACCCACACGTATGGATGAGTTGCAGCAACGCCCGCATCATAGCCAGCAACATCCTCAAGGCGCTCTGCGAACTGGAGCCGAAGAACAAGGCGTTCTTCGAGAAGAACTACCAGTCGCTGCTGAAGATCATCGACAAGCGAGACAGCATCATCAGAAAGAGTTTCAAGGATAATCCGGAGATGGTTCACAAGTTCGTCATCTATCACCCTATCCTCACCTACTTCGCCCGCGATTACCAGTTGGAGCAGCTTGCCATAGAGGAAGAAGGCAGGGAGCCTAGTGCCTCCCAGCTGAAAAGCCTCATCGAGAGAGCAAGAAAAGAGAAGATCAAATATTGCCTCATACAGGCAGAATTTGCCAACCGCAACACCACAACCTTCATCAACGAAAGCCACACCAAACCAATGGATATCAACCCATTGCAGGGCGAGTGGAACTGGGCGATGCAGGAAGCGGCAGCCGCAGTGCAAGGCAAGAAAATCGTTGTTGGGAAGTAAGCTCCACACGCCCTGAACCAACGGTCACCGGCCGAAGGGAAAGGTAAAGGGCAGAAGCTCCTAGCCCAGGGCAACACCCTGGGTATAATAGCAGTTAACAAGGCGCCCTGTAAGGGCAAAAGCTTTGTTAGAACGATAACTAATCATAAAGTTCAATGTTCAAAGTTCAAAGTTCAAAGTTAATAGAGATAGAGCATCTTTCGGCTGGTTACGAAGGCAAGGAGGTGCTCCACGACATCAACCTCACCGTCTACAAAGACGATTATCTTGGCATCATCGGTCCCAACGGTGGTGGCAAGACAACCCTCATGCGCCTCATCCTGGGACTGATGAAACCCACAGACGGCAGCATCCGCTTTCATAAAGACGGAGAGGAAGTAAGGGAAATCAGCATGGGATATCTGCCCCAATACAACCATCTCGACAAACAGTTCCCTATCTCCGTTTATGAAGTGGTACTCTCAGGACTCAGCAAGACCAAAAGTCTCTTTTCGAGATACACCCAGGCACAGCACCAGCAGGTTCTCGACTGTCTGGAACAGATGCAGCTCACGGAGTTGAAAGACCGCCATATCGCAGCCTTGAGCGGCGGACAGCTGCAGCGAGTACTCCTCGCCCGCGCCATTGTTTCGAAACCCGATATAGTGATACTGGATGAGCCCAACACCTACATCGACAGAAGATTCCAAAAACAGATGTACGAGATGCTGGAG
The DNA here is from genome assembly GCA_934202525.1 of uncultured Prevotella sp. GTDB lineage: Bacteria > Bacteroidota > Bacteroidia > Bacteroidales > Bacteroidaceae > Prevotella. The sequence continues at coordinate 23,582 of CAKPYB010000024.1, read as the reverse complement.
CAAATCAACAAGGAGTGCGCCATCATCATCGTGAGCCACGACATCGCCGAGGTGCTCAACAACGTGAAGCACATCGCCTGCGTGAACCACCATCTGCATTATCACGACACGACAGACATGCCAAGGGAAAAACTAGAAGAACATTTCCTTAATGTATAAACAGAGGACTACTCGGTGAAGCCCTTCCTCATCGTCCCTATCATCAGAGCGATGTTTGTTGACCTCATCAATACGGGCATCATTACCCCTTCCTCAACTGGATAGGATAAAACACGGCAAACCATCAGGGTGGCGGTGTAATCCTATCAGATATGCCTACAAGACTTCATCTTGATAAATTTCTGAGGCGACATACCAAACTTTTTGGTAAAAGCACGATAAAGGGAAGAACTAGACATGAATGAGTATTCTTGCAAGAATTTGCCCACTGTGGAATAGTTTCCTGTCATCAATTGCTCCGCCACGAAGTCTATTCGTAGGTTGGTAATGTAATCACTAAAAGACATCCCTGCATACTTCGTGAAAAGACCAGCAAACTTGTTGGCAGGTATCTGAAAACGTTCCATTAAGTCTGTACGAGAAAGAGACAACTGCTTAAATACCTCCTCACCAACGATATAGTCATGTATTTGACGAAACAAAGTCGCATCTTCAGAAATTGTAGCAACACCCTTGTTGCCCTCACCTACACCATTAGAACTTACCTCGCTTTCTTCCTTGGCTTTTAGTTCTTCCTTGTATCTTAATGCCTCCTCGATATTTAGCATCAAGGAAAGATTCTTCCGCTTGATGACACGATAGTTATTAAATAAAATGGCACCAACAACAAGCACAACAAGCAAGATACTTAGAACTGCATACATCACAATACGACTCCACAATAGTTGTTCTTCTTTCTCCGTCATATCATAGACTTGCGACAACTCTTGTGCAGTACTTTGTTGCTCCCGCACCTTTATGCTATCACGAATGACAGCCAAACGAGCAAAATAAGAGGCTGATTTTCTATAGTCACCTAAATCACCACTTACTTCTCCTGCAAACTTCAAGGTCGATGCCATGTAGAAATTTACAGTATCTTTTCGTTCTATCAAAAAGCGTTCTCGCTCACGACACATCCGCAGCACTTCCGCCTGCTTGCCCTTCCCTAACAAATAAGGAATAATCAGATAGTCGATGCTGCCCGACTTCTTGCCCGCCTTCAAGAACTCTTGATAAGCCGCATCTGCTTCTTTCTCGTGGTCTCCCATCTTGGAATACACCACTGCCGCATGAGCCGCCCATTTGCGTCGCTCCCTGCTATAAAGACCTTCCATCTCAGCCTCGTCGCCATTCACCCTGTCAAGCACATTCTTCAGTTCACCCAACACCTTCAAGGCATCTGCAAACCGTTGGTCTCGCTCATAGAAGATGAGCAAGTCATTGTAGTTTGCCCTCAGATTGTCATACTTTCGGTCATACGAAGAAGCCTTCATCAGCTTGACAGCCTGTTGCATTTTCTGATACCCTTGCGCCTTGTTGCCTTGATAATAGAGGCTCTTGCCCAGATAGAACAATGCCACCGACTCCATCGCTTGGTTATGGACAGCATCAGCTTTTGCAAGCAACAACTTGACATACGTCACTTTCTTCACCTCATCGTGCATCTCGTCATAGCAAGATATGACACGATGAAGCAACTTCATATACAATTCCGCATCTTTCTTGACTTCCGATGCCCGCAAGGCATTCAGATACTGTCGAAGTCCTAGGATGCTACGCCCTGTATTATAGTAAAGGTCGCCCTCCACCATGTCCAGGTCGTACTTGGGTTGCTTGCCACGCTTGCGCAGCTCCGCCATAATTTGCTCTGCCTTATGAGTATCGGACAACATGTAGTAATACACGCCGTCCTCATTGACGATACTGTCGGGAAGTACAGTTGCCTTTCCCTTCATACCGCCCAACACTATCACTACCAAACCTATCAAAAGCCTTATCACATTACCTTTATTATATAGATGTTTCATCATTGTTTTACTATCCATTGATTCTTTTTACACTACAAAAGTACACAAATTATCTGAATTACAAGAAGCTACGCTTCATTTTTCTCGCAGAAAAGAACACAAATCTCATACACGCACTAAACGAGCTGGGAAATGAATCCCAGCTCGTTACTACTTAACTAAAAATTTAACTTGCACTATTTATTATTCTTGATGATTACTTTCTCGGCCTTCACCTTTCGGGTTTCCTTATCCATGTAACGGCGAATATATACTCCCTCCATCACAGGGCGATGTTTCAAGCAACGCCCATTGAGATCGTACCAAGCCTCAGCCTCGTCAGCATCAGCTTCCACCTCATGGATGCCAGTTGCCATCTCAAATGAAATCACAAATGGATTGCGTATCGTACCCAACATATCATCGGTCTTGTAATCCAAAGTAACATCCGATGTCAAGATTTCATCTCCGTATGGCATCTTGAAGGTCAGCTTCGCTGTTTCATCACCAGGAATCGTAAGATAAGCTATACCATTGATGTCCTTATAAGTAGTCGTAAACTCAGCGGTACGACATTCTTCACCTGCAAAGACACCCACCTCAGTACCGACATCCACAGGTTCACCATTGAGTTTCACCTGAGCCACAATCGTCATATTGTAAGGATACTTACCACGTGGTATCGGTGTAAACACTGATGGGGTTGAACGAGTCATGAAACGCTTTGCCATATAGGTAGAAGTGGTCACTTCTGGATAAGTGAAAGTCGAAGTTTCATCAGTTGCTCGCTGAAGCATATAGCCTTGGCCAGGAGCCAATGTTTCCAATGAACCAATCCATTCATAGCCATCATAGACTGCAAATGAAGACTGACTCTTCAATAAATCACCATCCACAGGTTGCATTCCTGCAAAAGCATCTGCCACAGAAATCAATGAAGTTCCATTATAGGCAATCCAATTCCAACCACCTTCAACAGTAATCTGTTTCTGGGCTTTGTCTAGACGCTTACCCAACAAGTGGAATGGTTTGGCTTCATTCATCTGAACCATATAAAGGCTCTTGTTGTCAATTGCATGAAGAGAACCATACCATAGACTGTCATCAGTCTTTGCAAAACCATTCTGGGCTTTTACGATACTTACTCCATCGGCAACAGAAGAGAACATATTGCCTACTTCCATATCATCAGGAGCTACATAGAATGACATCCAGTTCCAACCACTGTTCAAGGTCTGAGACTGTTCGAGTACATCCACAGCCTCCAAGCGAAGTGGGTTGTTGAGCTTTCCTATCAAACCATTTGACTTCCAAACGCCAGGTTCACTTGTCTGCAAAGCAGGGTAAGTAATACCAGTACTTGCATCGTATGCCTTGAATGTAAGCGTCTTGCCTGCATCCTGGGCATCGCCATAGACATTGAACATCACAAAGTACTCATCATAACGACTGTTGTACTTAGGCTGAGCCACACCACGACACTCGTCATCTATGAAGACTGCCACGACATCGTCAGCATCCGTTGAAGGAACACCGAGTATCGTCAGTGTAGAGATGATATTCATCGAGTTCTCATACTTAGTAGCATCTACACTCCATGATGGATTCTCGCCATTGACGGTAACATGGATGGTCAGCGCAGATTCCATGCCATCGCTACCAACTAGATAAACGGTTTCCTCATACTTGCCAACAGGAGTTGACTTAGCAATTGTAAAGAGTATATCTGTCTCAGCGAGAGCATCAGAAGTACCATTGTCTATGTCTGCTTTCAACCAAGAAGGCATTCCGTCGAGTGTCCACATCTGTTGCTTGCCACCCTTGTTGACGATCGTCGCCGTAAAGGTAGCCTCTTCATTGGCATTCTTAGAAGCCTTGACACTAGTATTCTTCCATTCCAACTGGTTCTGGTTGACATAAGCCGACCAACAAACTGCGTCCGAAAGGTTGCCGTTCATGTCTTTCACATCTTGAACGGTAAAGTTCAGGGTACAACCTTCTATGCGAGAAGCATAATCATCACGTACATTGATGACAATCTTGTTATCACTTGCCACAAAGTCGAATGGCACATTCTCCTCCGCTGGCTTCGTGCGCAAAGCAGGAGCTTCATCTACATAAACCATTTCCTCGCCACAAACAGCCATTCGCTTATCATCAGAAGTATCTGTCAAATCTGCGGCATTGCCTACTGTGACGATTTGATTACCAGCATCAAGCGTCTTCTTCTCAAACGGATAGTAAGCCACAAGACCCGGTTCTGTTCCTGTAAGGCGCAACTTACGATGGTTCTTCAAGAAGTCGGCATTGAGCATAGCATTCCAAAGTCGCACTTCATCAATCTGCGCTGTCAATGGACGATCATATACATACTCATTCTCCGATTCAAGAGTACGGCGTGTACCTATCAAGAGAGAATCAGCAGCAGGCGTTGCGATGTTAGAAGCACTTGTTGCCATGGTTCGCTCACCATCCACATAGACGGCGGCATTACCATTGCGAAGCACGTTAAGTGCTACATGATGCCAAACATTGTCTTGCAAAGACTTCTTGCTTGCCGTGTAGGTATTGATGTCGTCGGTCTTGCCAGCTTTGTCTCCAGAAGAGAGTTGAAGAATACCATTGGCATCCATCCAGAGTCCTACCCTTCCTGCTTGCAACAACTGGCTTTCACCTTTCTGCTTGTCAGCACGCATCCAGAGTTCCACAGCGTAACTGTCATCCTCCAAAGGAGAACAATGTCCGATAGACATCGCCAAGTGGTTCTTTCCATCGAGAGCCACAGCCTTGTTGACATTGTTGATATACCAGCTTTCCGCAGTCATCTTCATGTGGCGGTTGCGAGCATAATCGGTAATTACAGTGCCCTCACCCTCGTTCATCTTCCAGTAACCTATCAAGTGGCGAGTAGAAGGAACCTTGGTCTTAGAGCGATTCAACAAGGCAGATGTCATATCATGCGCCTCATCCCAAAGAGTCAACTCATGGATAGCACCCATCATGTTCTTGCCAACAGCCAGCATACCATTACCTGCATATTTTACGACATCCAGATTCTTAAAGAGTTCTATCTCGTTGGCATCCTCAGCCACGTTAGCACTCAACAAGCCACCATTGTTCTGAGTTTGATAGTTCAAGGTCAAGAACACCCACTTGTTCTGTGGAATCGCATTCACTGAAGTGTAGGTCTCGTTAGCCACGGTCACAGCAAGTTTGCTATCTTCCGTTACACCAAGACTAAACTTGGACGAAGCATTACCATGACTAAGGATTGTGCCCTTGCCCTTTGCGTTCATCCACATATCCATGCTGAAGCTCTTGCCTGAGAGATTGATGTCTGTCTCAGTAGAGGCTGTGACCTCTGCATCTGTCATGTTGAGAGCCGTCTCATGTTCCACCTCTTGCTCATTGAGCACACCAGTGACTCGGAAGTTGGCTGTCTCAGTAAGCTCACCCTTCACGATGTCTTCATTAAAGGTGATACTGATGTCATCAGCCGCAGTGAGTATTCCATTGGTAGGAGTTGGCTGTCCAAGTGGTCTCGGCTTCTCCATATCCTTAGTGATGGCTATCTCATTACTGCTCTTGTAAACCTCATCGTTGCCATAACTGCAAACCGACAATACACGGAAGACGTAATCACCATCAGGCAGGGAAGCGACATTGATAGGACAAGTCACATTGGCATCATCTGGCAAGACTTCTTGATATGATGACAAATGACCGTCATCAGCGAGCACATATTCACGATAGGTAGTCCAGTCTGTAGCACCTGGTGCCTTGTACTGTACTCGGAATGCCTTGAGGTTCTTGTAGTTTCTGTCAAAGTTGTTGAACGTTAGGTTCAACTCCTTCTTCACATTTGGCATATTGGTTGTATTCATCACCGCCTGTCCCAAGTTCATCTTCACATCTGTAGAAGACGGAACGTAATGAACCGAAACGAATACAGTATCAGCAATGACATCCCATGTGCTGGTTGGGTCAAACTGAGTTTGGGAAGCCAATACGATGCCGATGTCCTCATAATCGAGCACACCTTGGTCGGTCTGCGAAATCTGCAAAGCCTTTGTTACTTCTGTACCTGCAGGTATCTTGATCAAACGACCATCCGTAAGTGGCATTCCATCAATAGAGACCTTGGCGCCCTTGTTGTTCGACTCGTCGATAAGCAGCAACTTGTAATAGACATCCTCGTCTATCTGTGACTCATTGGTGAGTTGCAAGGTAAAGTTGGCAGGAGTACCTGTTGGCACATTGCTCAAACTTGCCGTGCGATTGTTGTTGACACGAATCTTAGGCACCTCTATCTGCATGGTAGCCTCCATGATGGTAGTTCCAGGCGAATAATACTTTGTCTTCACCTCAGCCTCGTAAGGGTTGCTGGTCTGTCCACCACGAGTATAGAAGACTGGACCATGAGAGAAAATCGGCGTACCACTCTTTCTTTTTCCATCAAAAACATCCACAGAGATGGCATCATCATCGCCTTCCTCTGCCAAGGTATAGCTGATTTCTGCGGAATGAGACTCCGATGTTTCATTTATATTGTGAGTACCACCTCCAGTAGTTGTCTCCAAAGTACAATCCACACCTGTTGTATTCACTCTTAAACCAAAAGCATTGGATAACTTTGCCAAGCCCATCACCGTAATATCGTATGTATGTGTGGAAGTGGTATCAACAGCCGTAGTCACTGTTACAGAAGAACCTGCATCGAAAGAATAGTTCTGCACAGAAGCCTGCGTATCTTTTATTGCCATTACTTTCTGTTCCTCATTAGTTGCCAACGCTTTCTTCCAATTTGCGATCTGTAGATTGTACCAAGCAATAGTATCACTATAACACTTGGTATTGTCTTTTGGCCATACAATGGTATAGGATGGACCGACAAAAAGGTTTTCATTCTCGGAAACTTTGTTGCTTGCCACAGCTTGCTCTCCCCACACCTCTTTATCACTATTGCTACTACCGAACCTCTCATCTTCCTCGCTCAACGTGGTCAGATAAACAGGGCTTTCCGTATTATTCGTAGGACTACCTATCTCATTTACTTTGGTCAAGAATGAATTGCGTACGCTCTCCAAGTTAGGAAGAAGCACATTTTCTATATAGTTGGCAGTATAGTTGAATGCCGTTTTGAAATCCAAACTTGTAGAAATCATGTCCTTCAAGTTCAATTCAAACTCATTGTTATCCGCACGACGAATACCAACGTTTCTCACTGCTCCATACAAAATATTGGTAGCAGTTCCTATAAAAACATCACCTATCGGACCAACAAACTCAGGAGCTGATGATGTAGATATGGTTTTAGTATTGGTTACCGTTCGCACCCATGTATCAGAACTTTCTCCCTCAGTCGTTGCGGTAATACCCACACCTAAGTCATCTAAGGTTTCAAAATCAGAAGCGACCTGGAAGAATGGAGAACCTGTGAGTGTTTCTATTTTCACACCCAAATGCGTGGTAGTCATCGCAGTATTCTCAGAAGACCATGCTCTACCCTTCACCTTACTGGTAGTAGTCACACTACCCGTAGTCCAAGCAGCAAATGAGTTGGTTCCTGGAGGGTCACGCAAAATCATATCCACGATGTCTGGCCCTGCTGTCACAAAGTTATTGCCTGTAGGTAGCGAGCCAAGCACAATACCTTCCAATCCTTTATTCCATGCATACGAACGTCCTTCTATGTCATAATTAATGGAAAGAGTACGTGTATAAGGTTCTGTGATATTTGGCAAGCCAGCCTTCCACTTGTAGGTTGCCTTTCCGTCATCATCGAGTTGGAGTTGATTCTCTTCCAACTCAAGCAGGTCACCATATTTATAGGTACTCATGTCCTTGGCACATACCTTCTGGTCTGCCGACATGGCATTGCTGATTGTTACTATATTACCAGCCAATGGCACACGGCTTGTCACGACATTATCCTTGTCATCTTGATTGACATACTCCTCAAAGCCTTCAAACTCGAAAGTATAGTTGTCACCAGAGACAAACACAGGATAACCATAAGTGTATTTAACGCCATCAGTTTCGGAAGCGGTGTAAATCTTGACATCTGCCTCACCGTCCATATCCTCTACATGATAGTTGTCGATACCGAACGCACCAGCCTCAGCACCTTTCTGCTTCACTGCAAACGACGGTGTGCTATGATAGGTTTGCCTAAGGGCTGTATTATAAGTATACAGTTCGTAATCCACACCATTTTCGGCATAGAGAGTATCCGTATTCTCTCGCAGTGCATTGCTCAAATCGAGTGTGACAGAACTACCAACATCTTGATTGGTGCTCTTCACCTTGACACTCTGCACAGTATAAATCAGCGGAGGAAGCAATGCTGAGAACTCACCAGTCTGCTCATCAGTCAGGATGAAAATACTCTTGCTATAGTCGGCATCATCCTCCTTGGCTCCACGCCATGATTTGCTGCTTATCTTGCTTGTTGCAGATGCACAGGTTACATTGTCTGTATTGGTCTCATAAGAGTAAGAGGTCTCGTTCTTTACTTTCACGACATTGAGACGACGTTTGGTATCTTGTGCCTGAAGAATAATCTCTGCCATACCAATATTGTTCGTGCTCTGCCCGAATCCCAAAGGCTTGTCGCCCTCGATGCTACCGCCTACCACACGACCTGTGAAGTTGACAAGTGTAGCATCCAAGAATTCCAAGTTGCTGATACTCTTGTCAAAGGTCATCTTGGTACCCACACCATTAGGGTCTTCTGGATAACGTCCATTGCTTATAAACTCATGTCCGTCCTTCTTCACTTGGATGAAGTGTTCACCGATAGGTACGCTGAGCGTAAACTTACCTTCTTCGTCGGTAGTCACTGCCTCGCCATCCTTGCTGCATATCGTTCCATCCACATAGAAGTTACAACCCTCCACAGGATAGTCTGTTCCGTCATAATATACGACACCTGTAACAGGGAATGAAGACACATCGCTGAAATCGACAGCACTATGAGTCAACGACGATGCGCTGACATAGCGAGTGGAATAACTTGGCGAGAACTCATGGATGCCCATCGTTGGGATGATGGTGTAGTTGGTACCATCGCCAGAGAAAGGCACACCACGGAGCACGAAGTTTCCTTGCTCGTCGGTCACGGCAAAGAGACTCAATTGCTCCTCTGTAGGAATGACCGTAGAAGTGGTCTGTCCGCTGAGACTGCCATGATGACCATTTGCTACACCGCTTGTCTTGGAATAGTCGTAGGCTGTGGATTGCCCAGCAAAGCCTTCGTCGATAGGCCAATAGAGGAAGAGACCACTCTCCGTACCAGCGAGGGTATGGTTGTAGTTGTTCTTGATTTCGGTAGTTGAAAGAGCCTTGCCACTGAATATACGCAACTCGTCGATGTAGCCCGTGAAGATGTTGGCTGCATCTGAGGTATAGGATCCACCAAACCTCAAGCCTTGGGCTTGCTCGGTGTTCCAACTAAACGACAACTTGCCCAAATCCTTGCTTTGCACATTGCCATCTTTATCCACTGTCGTCATTACGGCTGTACCTGTCTCATCCTTGGTCAAGGTGAGAGAGGTGTAATTAGAAGCAGCAAGGGCTGCATCCATCGTCATCTCGGTCTCGCCATTCTTCAAAATAAGCGAGTACTTATTGGTGACTGCATCCCATGTGCCCAATCGCAACTGCAAGGTGCCCGCGAGGTCGAAGAGCACTGGGTGTGCATTCTCCAACTGGTCGGCATCTGGAGACACATACATCTGAACGCTGAATGGCTTCTCGCCAAAACGCTTCTTCAAGTCGCTTTCCGTCAAGTCGAGACTGATACCGTCCTGCGAGTTGGCCGTGCGAAGTGCATAGAATTGACGGAGGTTGTCCTCAGAATCGTTGTTCTGCTTCAAGCGCACGGTGGCATTTGGCACTGCCACTCCTGTACCATAGGATATTCTACCAGAGATGACACCTGTGGCACGACAGAATCCGTCGTCGGTCTTTGTATTGTCTATCGTTGTCTTGACAACCTCTCCATTGTCATCCGCACCGATTCCTTCGGCAGAAGATGTCACCCGATAGTCATAGAACTGACCTGGCAAGGCTGTGTTGTCCTCAAAATAATATTGGTCGGAGGTACCCGATGTCCTGTAAATGACAGCCCAGTCCTCAGAGCCTTTCAGCCTACGTTCCACGATATATTTCGTGGCAGTAGTACCCACTTGCTTGGCTGTCCAACTAATCTTCACCAGTCCGCTATACTCACCCTTAGTGGTGGAAAGCGAAGAAACCTCGGAGTTGTCTCCAAGGAAAACCATCTTGGAGACGTTCGACTCAAACAGCTTGTTCTCCAACATGCTCAGCCGCACCTTATATTGATAGGTGGAACTTGCGCTGAACTCCGACGCATCCGTATAAGAGAAGTTCTGTTGGTTCTTGTTCGTTACCTGTATCGTCGCAATTGGGTCGTTGCCCCAAGTTCCGTTAGAAGCACGATAAATGGCAAAATTATACGACTCGTTGCCCAAGAAGGCATTCGTCTTCCATTTGATGGTAAAGGTTTTTTTTCCTTCATTCTTTACCACGTCCTCGATTGTTATAGGGAAATTACGAGCGACAGTTATTGTGTCGGATGTTGTCAATTCCTGAGGTTGCTCCAATGCAGGAGCATTCTTTGGAACAAACGTCACCTCATACCTATATTTCTTGTCATATTCAGGTACTTCCGTATCTGTATATTTACATATAGAGTAGTCTATGTCTTTCGCTATACGTACTTTGTCCTCTGAATTATCATCGAGATAGCGATAGACACTCCATGTACCATTTGTACTATTGCTATTCTCATCGCCATTATTTACCTCCCATACCAAAGTTGTTTTCTTCTTCCACATTTCAGCAGAAATCTTTAGATTCTGAGGCTTGACAAAACCAGCAATCTTGACATGGCGAAACTGATAAATCGTGACATTATCTTCATTATCAGGTGACTTGGTCGTGCGATGGAATTCAACAGGCAACCATGTGGTATTATAATGATTCGAAGGAGTATAAGCACAACTAAAGGTCGTCGTCTCAGAAGCCCCTGCCTTATAACTATTGTTGTTGGCGAGATCGTCCGGCTTGACATAAATGCTGCCATACGCATTCTTCATGTCTTTCTCCGTGATGTAAGTATCAGGCAAACTCAGTGTTCCAACAGAGCCATCCCAAGACTTAGAGCCATCTTGCGTCCACAAAGGTCCCGTCACAAGGTCGAACTTATCCCATGCCGTCATTTTCGTAGCAGGTGGCACACTTTGAGAAAGGTCACTGATTCCATTGAACTTCCAAGTTCTTTCCATCAGTTCAGCATTAGTCGCCCCCTTGTCTCTGTTTCTCCACCAGCCTTTAATGGTTACAGTATGACTTGTGGAACATGAGATTTTATCCATCCAGACATTTACTCTGACAAAGCGCAAATCGCCTGTGCGAAATGGATCCCAAAACTTTACTCTATAGCGAGTTCCGTTTACGGTGGCAGCATAACCATTTACATTCCATTTTCCATTAGAATTCTCACCAGAAGTCCACCAGCCATTGACGCTAGCACAAATCTCTTCAACCTTACCATCTTTGCCATCGTTGCCTTTGTCGGATCCATAATTCCAACTACCATAAGGCAAAAAATAATTATCAGAGCAGATGTAATTTCCATCTACATAAATGGCAACACCACGATGTTCTCCATCGCCGCCGTTGTTCCAATTTCCGTTTGCATTCAGGAAAAAAGAGTCGCCACTATTCTCGTCATAAAACAGAACATTGAATGCGAGATACGGTTCAGTTGGGGTCGGATGATGAATATTCTCGGTATTAACACCCCAATATTGCGTGAAACACCTGTTCGCCTTGGCACCATGCACCACTCCCATGAGCATGCACAGCAGCAAAGCAAAGAATTTGAATAAGAATCTTTTCTTCATAAGAAATTAATGTTAAAGGATTATTTATATGTTTACTAATTAACAATGCATTTACTTACTAACAATGTACGCTTTTACCAAGAACTAAAATTCGAGACAAAAGGTTTCGCCTGCAAATTTATGTAATATTCTTCAAACATTTTTAAAATGCTCTTCCCATATTTTCACGAGATTCCTACATTTTCACAAGAATACCGCATAAAAAAAGGACTTAACTAAATTTAACTACTACACTAAGCATAAACCCGAAACTATAGAGCTTAAAGAAAATGGATAAACCAAACTTCCGAAAAGCGAATCATCACCTTTAATATATAATATAACCTAAAAAATATGAGTATTTTTCCACTATCTCTTTTCTTTTTATTATCTTTGCAGAGTTATTTTCGAAATATAATACATTAAAGTTTAAACAATAATGAAACAGTACAGATTAGTGGACAATATCTTCGGATGGGTCGCATTCATCATTGCGGCGTTCACTTATTGTTCCACAATTGAACCGACAGCCAGTTTCTGGGACTGTCCTGAGTTTATTACAACTGCTTACAAGCAGGAGATCGGTCACCCACCTGGGGCACCATTCTTCATGCTTTTAGGCAATTTCTTCACACATTTCGCCAGCGACACTACCCAGGTAGCCAAGATGGTAAATACGATGAGCGCCCTGCTGAGCGCCGTCTGTATCATGTTCCTCTTCTGGACTATCACCCACCTGGCTCGCCGACTCGTTATCAGCGACTGGAAAGAACTGACTACCAGTAAGCTGATTGCCATCGAGGCATCCGGTATGGTAGGCGCACTTATCTACACCTTCAGCGATACCTTCTGGTTCTCAGCTGTCGAGGGTGAGGTTTATGCGTTCTCTTCTGCCTTTACCGCTGTGGTATTCTGGCTGATATTGAAGTGGGAAGACCATGCTGACGAGCCTCATAGCGACCGTTGGCTTGTACTCATCGCCTATATGACCGGTTTGAGTATCGGTGTCCACCTGCTCAACCTGCTCTGTATTCCAGCCATCGTATTGGTTTATTACTACAAGAAGGTGCCACATGCCAACCTCAAGGGTTCACTCCTGGCACTGTTCCTTTCATTCCTCGTAGTAGTAGCCGTACTGTATGGTGTGGTTCCAGGTATCATCACCGTAGGCGGCTGGTTCGAGCTGTTCTTTGTCAACACCCTCGGCTGTCCGTTCAATACCGGTGAAATCGTATACATCATCTGTCTTGTAGCCTCTGTCATCTGGGGCATCTACGAGACCTGCAATGCATCAGAGAAGAACGAGAAGAAGCAGAATATCGCCTTCGTTCTCGGTTTCGGCATGCTCGGCATCCCATTCTACGGATATGGCTGGACAGCTGCCATTACCGGCATCATCGTGCTGGTTATCCTCTGGTTCGTACTCGGCTACAAGCGCAAGCAGGAAGTAGTAACAGGCGTTGACGAATCTACTGGCATCGCCAAAAAGAAGATGCAGCTCCTGCCGCTCATCTCAGCACGCGTCAAGAACACAGCCTTGCTCTGCATGCTGATGCTGATGATTGGTTATTCCAGCTACGCACTCATCGTGATCCGTTCTTCTGCCAACCCTCCTATGGACCAGAACTCTCCTGAGGACATCTTTACCCTGGGAAGTTATCTGAGCCGCGACCAGTATGGCGACCGCCCTCTGTTCTATGGCCAGGCTTATACATCACAGGTAGCCCTCGAAGTAGACGGCAACATGTGCAAGCCTGTCATGAAGGAAGGCGCACCGGTTTACCAGCGCAAGGAGAAGGCTTCGGCTGATGAGAAGGACTCTTACTTCGTAGTAAGTCACAAGAATAAGTATATCTATGCCCAGAACATGCTCTTCCCTCGTATGTACAGTTCGGCTCATGCCCAGGCATACGAAGACTGGATGGGCGGTGTAGAAGGCACAGAGATTCCTTACGACCGCTGCGGAGAGAGTATGATGGTGAAGATGCCGTCACAGTTTGACAACATCCGCTTCTTCCTCTCTTACCAGTGCAACTTCATGTACTGGCGCTACTTCATGTGGAACTTTGCCGGCCGTCAGAACGACATCCAGGGCAATGGTGAGCCAGAGCACGGAAACTGGATTACCGGTTTCTCATTCATCGATGATTCACTCTATGGCGACCAGAGCAAATTGCCTGACGACCTGAAGGAGAACAAGGGACACAATGTATTCTATTGCATGCCGCTGATTCTCGGTCTCATCGGACTTTTCTGGCAGGCTTGGTATACCCGCAAGAAGAAGGTAATGAAGAACGGCAAGGAAGAGGAAGTACTCCTCCCTATCGGAATCCAGCAGTTCTGGATCGTATTCTTCCTGTTCTTCATGACAGGTCTTGCCATCGTCATCTACCTGAATCAGACACCGATGCAGCCACGTGAGCGTGACTATGCTTACGCCGGTTCATTCTATGCATACGCTATCTGGTGCGGTCTCGGCGTACTCGCCATCATCGACATTCTGAAGCGCAAGATGAAGCTCAGCGGTACTGCCGTAACAGCCATCGTAGCAGTCATCACACTTCTCGTACCTATCCAGATGGCTTCACAGACTTGGGACGATCACGACCGCTCAAACCGTTACACCTGTCGTGACTTCGGTCAGAACTACCTGATGTCACTCCAGGAGAAGGGCAACCCTATCATCTTTACCAATGGTGATAATGATACCTTCCCACTCTGGTACAACCAGGAGGTAGAAGGCGTAGGAACAGATGCCCGCGTATGTAACCTGAGCTACCTGCAGACCGACTGGTATATCGACCAGATGATGCGTCCTGCATACAACTCACCATCCGTGCCAATCACCTGGCCACGTCTCGACTTCTGTTCAGGTACCAACGAATATGTATCTGTTGAACCTGAAGCAAAGAAGCAGATTCTCGACTTCTACAAGCAGGATCCAGAGAATGCCAAGAAGCAGTTTGGTGCCGAACCGTTCGAGCTCAAGAACATCCTGAAGAACTGGGTACGCAGCAAGAACCCTGACATGCACTTCATCCCTACGGATACCCTCTATGTCACCATCGACAAGGAGGCAGTAAAGAAGAGCGGTATGATGATGGCTACAGATTCTATCCCTGACAAGATGGTTATCTCTCTTGCCGGCAAGAGCGCACTCTACAAGGGCGACCTCATGATGCTCGAGATGTTGGCACAATGCAACTGGACCCGTCCTCTCTACGTAGCACTCACCGTAAGCGAAGAGAACTATATGAACCTCGGTGACAACTTCATACAGGAGGGACTTGTGAACCGTATCACTCCGTTCACCACCAACAAGCCAGGTGCCAAGAACTTCGATACAGAGAAGGCTTATCACAACATCATGACCCGATTCAAGTTCGGCAACCTGAAGCAGAAGGGTCTCTATATCGACGAGACTACCATGCGCATGTGTTATACTCACCGTCGCCTGCTCGCCCAGACAGCCCTCCAGCTCATCGCCGAAGGCAAGAAACAGAAGGCTATCAACATCCTGAAGAAGGCTGATACCGAGATTCCTGCCTACAATGTTACGCTCGACTACATGAGCGGTGGCTTGGATATGGCTCGCGGCTGGCTGATGACCGGTCAGAAAGCCAAGGGTAAGGAATACGTAGAGGCTATATGGAAGAACGCTTCACAATACCTCAACTACTATCTCTCGCTGCCAAACGACCGTTTCCTCCAGGCAGAGCACGACTGCATCCGTCAGATCATGATCATGCAGAGCATCTGCGAGGCTGCTGGAATGGTGAGTCCACAGTTGGAGAAGAAGTATGAGAAGCAGCTCAACAACCTCTACCGTCTCTATCATGGCAGAGGTGGCAGAATGCCGGAAGGCAATCAGTAAAAAATAGAAAAAAGTTTGGTGTCGCGAAACACGACACCAAACTTTTCATTATTCATATAAACCTGTTTTATCCATGTTCATAGAGCAACCAGCCAAATGGCTCAGATGGTTATATCCAAAGGCCATCTGGAGAATGGACAAGAAAGACCATTCGGTCTATCTTACATTTGATGACGGTCCGATTCCTGAGTCAACTCCATTCATATTAGAGACCCTGAGAAAGTACAATATCAAGGCTACTTTCTTTATGGTAGGCGAGAATGTATTGCGCCATCATGACCTCTACAACCAGATTGTGGCAGAGGGTCATCAGATAGGCAACCATACATTCAACCATATCGGAGCCTTCAAGCACCGTGTCATCTCCTACGTGCTCAACACCAATAAGGCGAACGATATCATCCATGCCCATCTCTTCCGTCCACCTCACGGCTGGATGCGACCAAGTGAGTATTGGTGGCTGCACCGCACTTACAAGGTCATCATGTGGGACGTGGTGACGCGCGACTATTCCAAATGGATGACGGCAGAAGATGTGGTGAACAATGTGAAGCGGTATGCCCGCAATGGCAGCATCATCACCTTCCACGACTCGCTGAAGAGCATTGAAAAGCTGAAGACAGCGCTCCCTCAGGCCATAGAATGGCTCATGGAACAGGGGTATGAATTTAAGACTTTTGAATAAGAAGCTGTTATTCCCAAACAGGAACAGCCCAATAAACACAGACAAGAAATGAGCAAAAGAATCAATAGTTATCAGGCAGTAGCTGCATTTGTAAGAGGTTTCTTCGAAGCTTACGCACGTGGCATCATCGATGCTACCATCGAAGGCAATGACTTCAGCAAGAAGAACGACCCGAAACAGATCAAGCAGATGATGCTGGAGCACTATGGCGAGGTAAACCAATACTTCTTCGACATCATGTTCTCTACCCTCGTACGCCTCAACTACAAGACTGCCGAGGAAGCCAACGAGCGCATGAAGAAGAACTTCGACAGCATGAAACAGGCTGACCCGACCTTTGAGCCAACCATGCTCGACTACTTGCGCATAGCCTGCAAATCGAACCAGCTTTACAAGGCGATGGAGTCAGAATACAAGCGTAACTTCACTTGGCTTCTGCAAGGCAAGTTTACCACTCTTGAAGAGCATGTACGCGATTATACCCATGGCATTCTCATCAGTCTTGCCGACGAGCCGATGGCCATCCATCTCCTGGTCCGCATCATCGTAAAGGCATACGCAGCCGGACTGAAATGTGGTAGCAAGGAGGGCGAACAGCACCAGCTCCACATGCCTACCCTTCACGGCATGTTGCTGAACAATGTGAACATCCTCTTGAACGAGGCTCCGCTGAAGGGCGATCCTGAAGATCCTGTTGCCCTCTTCAAGGAAGCGTGCAAGAACGAAGAAGAAAACATCAATGTACTGTTCAATACATTGAATGATGCCATGAAAGAGCTGGCAGAAGAATAAGAGAAAAGAACAATTTCCTTCGCCTCATTGTCACCGATTACAACCTCGGCAAGCTTTGGTTTGCTGTTTAATTGTTTCTTGCCTTGTACCATAATTTGAATAATTTAAAATTATGGTGCAAAGGTACGAAACTTTATCTAGGCGCACAATACGGCATAAAACAAGCCATCTTCATAATCCTGCAAATACTCATTTGAAAGAACCAATGCAGGGTGTGGCAAGATGCTTCCATCAGGCAATTCAAATGGAACCTCTACAATTTCTCCTTGATTTACTCTAGTTACAGCCATTTTGATATTGCTTTAATTGTTCTTGGCGACTTCTTATGCTTATACTGTCGATAATCAATATTCGACAAATCAGGATGTTCTGTTTCATCCCAAGATGGGAATTGTGACAACTCTGCAGAAAGTTCTGCATCCGTCTTAGCACGATACTTGCTACGATATTCTTTTGCTGTTGCTGGCTTACCTTTAAGAATAACCAAGCAGGAATATAATTTATCAACATCCTTGGAGGAATATATTGCATCCATAAGACAATGTCTCATTTCCTGAACAGACAAAGAAGGCCTTACGACCGGAGTTGGCTCAGCAACCATATCAGCCGCAGCATTATCTTCTGTTAATTTATATCTATTTTCTTCCATACCTTTGTATTTTATGTTAGATGCCGTCAAAATTACGCTTTTTTCTTGAAACTACCAAGAAAAAAGCAAGAAATCTGCAAGTTATCAGCAAATTAATTCAAGATAAACTATTAACTTTAAACTTCCCTCTCCCGGCGGTCCCATCCCGCACAACCATGGCGAAGACCGCTTTGGTCCGCCAACCTTAAAGCGTAGCGGTTCTGAGCACAGGAGGGCGGTAATCATGGGTATATGGCAACAAGAATTCCGTTTATAAAAACATATTCCACGCCCCATGAGTTAGTGCAGCTACTCAAAACAAGAGGTATGGAGTTTTTAATCTTGGATTAAAATCTTTACTTTTCGTATCTAATTAGGCTCACACGGATCTCACGGATTCAAACTACTTCCAGACTCTACAGCTTTTGGTTTTACAGCACCCCCTTCCAGCCAGCTTTCGCCAGCAGGAAGGCGGCGCCTTAATGGTTCTAAATCAATCTAAAAAAGTGAAATCAGTATTTTCCTATCTCATCCTGGGCTTTCTTCAAAGCGCGGATTCTTTCCTCCTTCTCTACTCGCTTCTTCACTTCCTTCTCTATCATGTCCTCTAAAATCTGGTCGAGAGGACGGGAGAAAGGATGCCAACCGTAATCGGCATTCTCCTTCGTGTGACAGAACAACACCGTGCCAATACCCATCCATACCTTCAGGCGAACCTCCTCGCTAGCATAATGGGTGAAAATCCAATTAGTAAAACGAACAAACTCGGAGAGCAACATATGCTCGCCCTTGTTCAAATGAGTGAAGAAACTGCGAGTCAGGTGAAACGCTTTCTTGATGTCACTCTTCTTCAACACCCAGGCACGCATGCCTTCGGTCAACTCATGATAAGTTGCCTTCTCTGAATAAATGTGCTTGGCAGACTTTACTAACCGGTTTGACAACTTGTCGAAACGCTGCTCAGCAGTCTTCGACGAAATCTCAGCCGCGAGCTTTAACTTCTCATCGGCAGAAAGAAGGAATTTCTTTTTTCCATTTCTAAATTTTTTTAAAAAAATAATACTTAAATTATTTGTTTTTACCACAATGTGGTAATTTTCGATTTCCTATATCGCCCTTTTGTCGTATCTTTGCTGACAGTTACCGAATGGTGAACAGCGGGGTGAACACTTGCCCCAAGCATTCACCTTTTCGGCTCTGGGGTGAACCCTAGTAAAAAGAACTTTGTATATACAGCGCATGCTAGAAATATAAGAGTCTCTATTATAATGGGTTATATAGTGTTTTTAACACATTATTAACGCTAAAGGTTGGCATCGGGGTTCACCCTTCACCAACTTCATCGCCAAGTGTTCACCCACACTCTTAGTTAGAGAACGTTGGAAACGACTGAATAGTATATAACAACAACAATTTTAAAACGAAATGGAAAAAGAATCAAACCCCAACTGTATGAAAGAGACAGCTACGATGCCATCGTACTTCCCTTGTATCAAATCTTCGGAGAGCCATCCACTCGCCGACTGGTTGTATCTCAAGAGCGTGATTACCTCTAGCCCTGAGCTACGAATGATGACCGAGACTTACCGCAAGCGCCTCGCCATCAGCAAGCAGTTTGCCGACCAGTACAAGCCTGAGATGCCTGCCATCACGGTTTCGGCACTCATGAACGGCTACGGCAGACAACTTGCCGACTTCCTCAAACCTACCTACATGTTCCAGCTCGACTTCGACCATGTGAAGAAGGAAGATATGGAGCAGCTTATCCGACTGGTGAGAGGCGACAATCATACGATGGTAGAGTATGTCACCGTGAGCGGCAGGGGATTCAGAGTATTCTGTGCCTACCATCCTGTGGATGACGACGACATCAGCGTGCTGGAACTCTTCGATGCCGTGCTGCAGAAGGCGATGGCTTACTACACCCAGCTCCTGGGCATTGCTCCCGACAAGCAGTGTGTAGACATCACCCGATGCGCCGGTCTTGCCTACGACCCGGATGCCTATTTCCGCTGGGATGCCGAGCCTTTTGTCTTGGGACCGAAGGACCTGAAAACCCTCTACACGAAGAAGGCATTGCAGGCGAAGTATTCTGCCAGGCGAAACGCCAAGGGAGTAAAGCGAAGCAGCAAGGTGAAAGAGGAGGCGAAGTCAAGCGACAAGGGTGTGCCTACCATCGAGGAAGCGGCTTCCCATATCAAGGAACTGCTCGACCTGTGGGGCTATCGTTTCGAGCCTGAGCATCACAACGAGTATGTATGGCACTTTGCCGACATCTGCATCTACTATGGCATCCCGCAGGAAGAAGTTCTGACCTACGCCGACCGTGAGTTTGGCACCAGCTACGAAGATACGGCTTCTGTCATCAAGTCTCGCTACAAGCATCTGAACAAGTTTGGTATCTGGCATTTCTATCGCCATGGCGAGGGGCGCAGCGCCAAGCCATCGGTAAGGGGCATCAAGCAGTGGCTACTCACCCACTATCTGTTCCGCCGAAACGTGCTGACGGGATTTTACGAGGTGGAGAGCCGCTTCGTTTTAGACGGCAAGTATCCTGACTGGGTACGCATCGACGACAATATCGAGAACTCCATCTGGAGCGAGATGGACGAGTCGGGACTGCATCTCTCGGAGAAGACCTTGCACAACATCATCAACAGCGACTTCAGCGAGCCGTTCGACCCCTTGGACGATTACCTGCGCAGTCTGCCGAAATGGAAGAAGGGAGAGGATCCCGACTACATCGACCAGCTCGCCGACCGCATCGAGGTGGAAAACCTGCCCGCCAACGAACATACGCAGAGCCTCTTCCGCTATTTCTTCAAGAAGTGGCTGGTAGCGATGGTAGTGGCGTGGGTAACGCTGAAGGTGGTGAACCAGATGATACTCATCTTCGTGGGAAAGGGCGGCATCTTCAAGACCACGTTCTTCCACATGCTGTTGCCCCCACAATTGCGCCAGTACTTCCTCAACGACTCGACGGGAGCCTATACCGACAAGGACTTCATGGAAGCTTTCAGCAGCAAGGCTCTGCTCTGTCTCGACGAGTTTGAGATGGTATTCGGCAAGAACCTGAGCGCCTTCAAGAGCAACATGACCAAGGTGACATTCTCCATACGCCGACCTTACGACAAGTACCGTTCAGAGATGCCCCACCGTGGATCGCTCTGCGGCACCACCAACAACCAGCAGTTCATCACCGACGAGGAGAACCGCCGCTACTGTCCTTGGCTGGTAAAGAGCATCGAGAGTCCAATAGAGCACCCGATAGACTACGACCACGTGTTTGCCGAGGCAGTGGCACTGGGTCAGGAGGTGATGAGCCATCCTAAGGGCGAGCCCCTGGAGTGGACATACTGGCTGACGAGGGATGACATCGAACTGATGCGCAGTCACAACCGCCTCTTCATGGTAGCCAACTATGCCGAGGAGCAGATACTCCGTTACTACCGGGTGCCGGAGCCAGATACGCCGCTACAGTTTATCAAGTTCCGCTACAGTGCTGAGATACTGGAGAGGATAGGCATCAACCCTGCCCTTCGCCAGAACCTGAACAACCAGAACATCGGTAACGTGATGAAGCGTCTTGGATTCAAGAAGATTCACAAGAAGAACGGCAACGGCTGGGCTGTGATAGAGAAGGAAGGTAGCGAAATCAACAACGATGCCTTCATCGATCCTAACGATACCATGGAGGATTAAGTATCTTGGTTACGACCACTAAGTATCATGGTTACGATGGCTAAGTATCATACTTACGAAGCATAACTCTAATAGATATTTCTCTGCACGCAAATTTCTTATTGGTTTTACTGAACACGTAATAACTTATTATTCTTACTGAACACGAATTGCACGAATCGAACGAATCATAACTGTTCAAAGGCCATATTCGTGTCATCCGAGTAATTCGTGTTCAGTTTCTTGAGAACGAAAGATTCGTGTCATTCGAGAGATTCGTGTTCAAAATTCAACATTCAACATTATAATTACCGTCAATGGATTTACGAAGTTACACCAAGCAGGAGTTAGCCCTGCTCTATTTTCCGGATTCCGACCCGGACGTGGCAAGAGCCCATCTGATGAGATGGATAGTAAGATGCACCCAGCTCTACGAGCAGTTGCAGAAGAGTGGATACAACAAGAACACCAAGGAGTTCAATCCCCTGCAAGTATCCTATATTTTCTTCCATTTGGGAGAACCCTGATATTTATCAGTGAAAATCGGTGAATATCGGTGAGCAACAGTGAGCATCGGTGAGTTGGGAAAATGAAATGTTGTATCTTTGCATTGTGATTCAGAAAAAGAAGTCGCACACGGATCTCACAGATCCCACGGATCTTCTTCGTTGCAAGCAACGGTTCTCACTATGCCTCACAGGAAAAAACTCCGAAGGAGTAAAAATCCGTGAGATCCGTGTGGGAAATTAAAAACTCCGTGAGGAGTCAAAGATTCGTTCGATTCGAGAGATTCGTGTTCAAGAATCAGGCACTGCGCAGCGCCCACTTAACATTTAACACTTAACATTTAACATTTAAAACTTAACACTTAAAAACTTATGTTGCTTTACGTACTAAAACTAAATCAGAACGCCAAGATGCCAGAGGCATACGGCAAGTATTACGCCTATCCAGTCATCACTCAGACGGTAGACATCGACGGCCTGGCCGAACACATGGCTAGCCACAACACTCCTTTCTCTAAGGGAGCCATCAAGGGCATGATTACCG
Organism: uncultured Prevotella sp.; assembly: GCA_934202525.1. Lineage (GTDB taxonomy): Bacteria > Bacteroidota > Bacteroidia > Bacteroidales > Bacteroidaceae > Prevotella. The sequence continues at coordinate 973 of CAKPYB010000024.1, read as the reverse complement.
ATATGGTATCGTGCGTCAAGGAACTCACCTTGCAAGGTTTCGCTGTGAAGATTGATGACCTCGCCATCTTCTCCATCGGCATCCGCAACAAGGAGGGAGCCGCCTCAGAGAAGGAGTTCACCATCGCCAAGAACATCGACGGTTTCCGTCTCCGTGCTCGTGGCACCGGTGAGTTCAGCGCCAAGACCATCAACCTCGAAGCTACGCTGAAGAAGGCCTCTGCTCTGTTAGGTGATGGCACCACCCCGGATACCACCCCGGATCCTGGGAAGGATACCGGAAAGGATACCCCTGGTGGTGACAACACCGACCAGGGCGGTAGCGGAACCACTGGAGAAGGAGGAGGCGACGGCTTAGAGTAGCCCTACTCGCCTCGCATCTGAAACAAGAGAAAGCGCATCGGCAGGATGCAGTCCGGAGTAATCCGAGGGCACATCAGGAATGAGTTCATCACTCACCATTCAACATTGTCAAATCATCGCCCTGAACGGATACTTGCTCATCCTGCCCGCTTCCTTCTTGTCTCCCACACTAATCACTAAACATTAATCACTAATTACACTAATCACTAACAACAATGAAAAAGGAAACAATCCAGAAAGTCATCAACTTCGTCATCACTGTCCTCACTGCCGTCCTCAGCTCCTTCTGTGTGCAGAGCTGCAAGTGATAACGTCTGAACACGAATTACACGAATCGAACGAATCAATCTATTCAAAGGCCATATTCGTGCTATTCGAGAAATTCGTGTTCAATTAAATATCTGTTCAAATACGGAAAATTCGTGTCATTCGAGATATTCGTGTTCAGTTAAATATCTGTTCAAGCACGGAAAATTCGCGTCATTCGAGATATTCGTGTTCAATTAAATATCTGTTCAAACACGGAAAATTCGCGTCATTCGAGATATTCGTGTTCAATTAAATATCTGTTCAATCACGGAAAATTCGTGTCATTCGAGATATTCGTGTTC
>CAKPYB010000023.1 GCA_934202525.1 uncultured Prevotella sp. | reverse complement strand
GGGGGGGCAAAGTTCTGTAGATTTGCCCTGTTCCCATTGATGTTGCTCATGTTGTTGCTTCTGCCAGCCGGCATGGTTGCGCAGAAGGCAGCTTCCAGTTCTAAGTACATAGCAACGTATGAATCCTCCACCCAAACCTTGACTTTCAAGGAATATGCGGGAGAAACCCTTCCTAAAAATAGTGCTTGGGTGGAAGATAGACAGACGGTGGCTGATATCAATAATAATTTAGGGAATGGCACTATCAAGCATATCGTTTTCGATAAGAGCTTTAGCACATACACTCCTACATCGTTGTCCCGTTTCTTTAAGGATCTCACAAAACTGGAAACAATTACAGGCCTGGAATATCTGAATACGGAGAAGGTGACGGATATGAGCTACATGTTCTATTACTGCTCATCTCTTACCTCGCTAGATGTTACCCATTTCAATACAGCGAATGTGAGGAATATGGAGAGAATGTTCTATTGCTGCTCATCTCTCACCTCGCTAGATGTTACTCATTTCAATACAGAGAAGGTGACGGTTATGAGTAACATGTTCGAGAACTGCTCATCTCTCACCTCGCTAGATGTTACTCATTTCAATACAGCGAATGTGAGGAATATGAGCTACATGTTCTGTAGCTGCTCAAAACTAACCTCTCTCGATGTCACTAACTTCAATACCGCGAATGTGACGAATATGAGCAAAATGTTCTCTAACTGCTTATCTCTCACCTCTCTCTACCTCACTAACTTCAATACAGAGAAGGTGACGTATATGGACGGAATGTTCTCTAGCTGCTCATCTCTCACTACCATCTACGCCAGCAGTAAGTTTGTAACACCCCAGGTATCTAATAGTAGCAGCATGTTCTATAATTGTGAAAAACTCAAAGGTGAAGAAGTAGGATGGACAAACGACAAGGCTACCGACAAGACCTTTGCCAAGATAGAAGGTGGATATTTTAGTGGTGGAATCCCTAGGGTGAAATATGCTGACGGCACGCTGACCTTCTTTCTCACATCCAAGGAAACTTTGGGAGAAAATGAGTATGGAATCTATGGTTTGGGAGCGAAACCTGACTGGGTGTGGAAAAACCCTAACGTTACCAAGGTTACCAAGGTAGTGTTTGATCCCGCCTTTGCAAATGCGCGACCAACCAACTGTTATGCATGGTTCAATGGCTGCGAAAACCTCACGAACATAGAGGGTATCGAATATTTGAATACATCGCAGGTTACTGATATGCATAATATGTTCTATAATTGTTATCATCTCCAAACAACAGACTTTTCTGGCTTCGACACTCGAAAAGTAAAGGATATGAGTTATATGTTTCACAACTGTGGTAGTTTGAAATCGCTGGATATTTCAAATTTCAATACGTCGGAAGTGACGGATATGAGAGGCATGTTTGAAAGTTGTATTGGACTGACGTCACTTGATCTCTCTCATCTTAATACATCAAAAGTGTCTGTTATGGCTTCGATGTTCCAATCTTGTATTAACCTTTTGTCTGTTAATTTGTCGGGTTGGGATACTAGAAATGTAATAAGTATGACTAGGATGTTCAAAAGATGCCATTCCCTAAAGACACTTGACTTGTCTGGTTTTGATACTAGGGAAAAAACTTGTACTATGGGCGACATGTTTAATACGTGTAAAGAACTTACTACCATTTTCGTGAGCGATAAGTTTGCTGTAGGAACAGGCGATACTGGTGATGGCACGATGTTCCAGGGATGCAACAAACTCAAGGGAGCCAATGCTTTAGATGAGAATAATCCACAAACGGGAATTGATAACGCCAACTACAAGACTGGCTATTTCACCAAGCTGGTAGGCAAGAATGGCGATGAGAAGATAGGAGCAACGGGAGAACCTCTTGCTACGGATAATCTCATTCTTGCCGATGGCAAGGATTTCGTGGCTTATGAGACATTCGCAGCCAAGAAAGCATCTTATAGTCGCACTATTAAGGAAGGTTCTAAATGGGGAACGCTCTGCTTGCCATTCGCCATTGACCAGAGCAAAGAAACAGGATGTAAGTTCTATCGTTTTACTGGTATTGATGCGGCTAATGAATGCATCACCCTTGAGAGTTGCGAAGAGGGCAAAATCCCTGCTGGTACTCCAGTGCTCTTCAAGATGAATGAGGGTGTGCAGACACTCAGCATTTCTGCACAAAATGCAGACCTCGTTAAAGAGCCAGTAGTTGGAACTAACACCGATATCAACCTCGTAGGTTCATTCACCAAGATTGGCGGCAATGACAATCAGGGTCTTGATAAAAACGACTACATCATTGGCAAGGATAAGTTCTGGCTTGTCTCTGACTTGAAAGATGGCAAGGGCGTGGGCATCAAACCGATGCGTGCATACATCCATCCTGCCACAACATCTCAAGCAAGAGCAACCATGCTGAGCATAGGAAAGGGTGATGGCACTACTGCCATTGACAACCTCAACGCCATCAGCAACGATGCCAATGCAGAATACTATGATGCAAATGGTCGTCGTACCAATGGTCTGCAGAAGGGTCTGAACATTGTGAAGCGTGGCAGCAAGACTTATAAAATCTTGGTTAAGTAAAGAATTTTAAAATCAAAAGGATATGAAAAAGAAAGAATATACAAAGCCAGAGATGCAGGTGGTAAATATCACCTCTTGCGCTCTTCTTGCAGCATCTACTATGGGGCAAGGAAGTGCTGATAGCGGTAGTAGTCTAGCAAAAGATGATGATGGCTGGTATTATGGTGAGTAACAGTCATTATAACGCCTAACGGCAAAATACAAGGGTCTATATGCCACGAAGAAAAGGTGGCGTATAGACCCTTGATTATATGGAGATATTCGTAATCTACGTCTCCGTTTATGAATTGCTCAGATTCTTAATGATTTCCAAAGGTAGCTGGGTAGCTTTGGAAACTTGTTCGGCAGAAAGTCCCATTGCCAGCAAACGTTGTGCTGTTTCTGTGTTGGCCTCATGTTTGCCTTCTGCTCTGCCTTCCGCAAGACCTTTTTCCATACCTTCCTTCATACCAATTTCCTTACCCTCAGCTATGCCTTCACGCTTGGCGGTGTCTACGGAATTCTTGATGTCGCGATATGCCATCTTGCTGGTCTCGTACTCCCTCATTTCCTGCGGAGTAAACTTGGCTATCTCGGCTTCCTCGAAGAGGCGGTCGAAGACCTTGTCGCACAGTTCTTTAGGGCGCTGGGTAAGTTTATAGAGGTTCTTCAGAGCATAGAGCCACTTTTCGTAGAGCGTATCCAATTCTTCCAGGGTCTTGTCAAACTTGGAAATCTCTACATAGATATATTCGAGTTTGTCGTAAAATACTTTGTGGGTAGCTGTATCGCACAACTGCACATGATGGCGGATTTTCTCCTTGTCGAATGCATCCTCGTTCATGCTGAAGTTGAGCAGGGCAACGGTATAGATATGATTGAGTTTGAAATCCCATTCATTCCCCTTGGGTGCCTGTTCACGGATTGGGAAGGTGGAGTAGAAGAGGGCGCGGTCCTTGAAATAAGTCTGGTACGCATTCTGCATTTCTACAATGAACTTCTCGCCGTTTTCGCCCTCGCAATATACATCAAAGATGGCTCTGCGGTCAGTATAGACATCTCCTACGTGCTCTGGATTCAGATACTTCACGTCCTTAACAACCTGTCTGCCATTAAACAAGCTGTTGAGGAAGCAAATGAGCAAATCCTTGTTCATTGCTGTTCCAAAAATTCGCTTGAAACCGAAGTCGGTCAGCAAGCTGATATATCTTTCTTCTACCTGCTTCATAATCATCTGTATTAAAAATCCATGCCGCAAAGTTACGACTTTATTTTCAAACCCGCAAGAGATTTCTAGGAAAAGTTTCAGAAAATGTTTTATGGTTGTACGCAAGCACATGAAGAAGAATACTCAAGTGGTTCAGTCAGCTAACTCAAGTGGTTCAATCAAGCAACTCAAGTAGTTCAGTCAGCGAGTTCAGACGTCTCTGTTAGCTGATTCAGACGTCTCTGTTAGCTGATGCATACGTCTCGATAAGCCTACGGATACGTCTCCGTTAGCTTACGCAGTCATATCCTTAACCCAGCACAGCCATATTCATAACCCAGCGCAGCCATATTCGTGCCCCGATGCAGCCGTATTCGTGAATAAGTTTTTTGTAATTATCTATCATCCATCACGATTTGCATCTCTTGTACATTTTAACAGGCTAATATACAGCTATTTAAACAGCGTGATAGATACTTCAAAAACGGAAATATCCATCACGCTATCCATCACGATTTGGGGTTATCCCTCACGATTTTCTCACCACACTCTATCAGATACTGCATATCATTGTTGAAACACTTCAGGAAAGTCAACGTGAATTATAAATAAGTTTTAACCGAGACAACTCGTTTTACAAATAAAACTAAAAGTGGTCAACTAAAATCGTTAAACCACAGAAGATTACGGTTTTATCCTATGAACCATTTTGTTTCATACCATGAAACTGTTCGTTTCAAGCGGAGAAACACTTCGTTTCATCCTGTGAAACGAACCGATACGTCTCGTGCCCGCTTTCGCCGCATCGGCAAGGGTGTGGTTTCCTATATTCAGTTTACTACCTAGAGTCTTATTCCTGGTGAAAGTTGTCAATTAATAATCGTTATTCCTAAGCAAGATTGTCAGTCTCCTGCATCGGCAAGGGATTTTGCTTTACTCGTAAACGAATCCGGTTTCTTTTGCATAACGATCAGCAGAAAAACGTGAGGGATAACCCCAAATCGTGATGGATAGCGTGATGGATATTGTAAATATTTCGTCAATCTATCACGCTATATAGAATACATAATAGCCTTATTATCAAATAATTATGGCTTTTGAAATGGAAAACGTGATAGATGTGAGGGATAAAAAGAGAAAAAACTTTTCTAGGCGTATGCATTACGCCTAGAAAATGTGTATTGTTTCTTGAGTTATTTCAGATATTCTCCGAAATCTGTCAGTCTCATGTCGCCCTTCTTCAGGAAGGTATCGTGCATGGCGAGGGCGGCACGCATGCTCTGTGGCTCATGGCCCTTCTCGGCAAACTTCAGATACTCACGGAGCATCGGACGGTAATCTGGATGCGCACAGTTTTCGATAATCTCCTTGGCACGACGCAACGGGCCCTTGCCACGAAGATCGGCTACACCCTGTTCGGTGACAATCACATCCACATCGTGCTCGGTACTGTCCACATGGCTGCACATCGGAACGATGGCAGAGATGCAACCGTTCTTGGTGGTACTCTGTGTGGTGAAGATAGAGATGAAACCATTACGCTCGTAATCGCACGAACCGCCGATACCATTCATCAGCTTGCTGCCGCAGATATGGCTGGAGTTCTCGTTGCCATAGATATCGCACTCAATGGCGGTGTTCATGGCGATGACACCCAGTCGGCGGATTACCTCCGGAGAGTTTGAAATCTCGCTCTGGCGGATGGTGAGATGCTTCTTGAAGTAATCAATATCATCATACACCTCTTTCAATGTATCGTTTGTTACGGTGAGCGAAGAGCAGGAAGCATCCTTGATTCTTCCCTCACGCATGTATTTTACTACGGCATCCTGAACCACCTCGGTATAAACGCTGAATACCGGCACGTTAGGGTTCTGGCCCAAAGCTTCAAGAACAGCATTGGAAGTTACGCCCACTCCGCTCTGCAAAGGCAGGAACTGAGGAGGAATATGTCCCTTCTTCAGGTCGCTGACCAGGAAATCAGCCACGTTGTGTCCCATCTGTTCGGTTACAGGGTCGAGCGGCTTGAAGGCACGAGCCTCTTCCGGAATGTTGCATTCCACCACACCGATTATCTTGCGAGCATCAATCTCCACATATTCCTTACCGATTCTATCACCTACGTTCATGATAGGAATTGGGGTGCGGAATGGGCATTCTGCTATCTCGTATACATCGTGGAGATAGCGCGAAGCAGGACTGTGGAAGGTATTCTTCTCGATGAGCACCTTCTTGGCAAGACGGGCGATGGTAGGAACGATGCCGCCGGCAGAGGTAAGGAAAGCCTTACAGGTGGTTTCGCCTTCTTCCAAATCTGATACTTCGATGATGGCAAGGTCTATCTCGCCATAGAAACCGCGGCGCAGGCGCTCAGCCATGTGCCCGAGGTGCATATCCTCGTAGTCAATCTCGCCCAGGTTGGTATGAGTTCTAAAGTCCTTGTTGGTAGAAAATGGCGCACGGAACTTGATGGCATGGGCTGCTGCCATGTCACCTTCGATACTCTGCGAGGTAGAAGCACCCGTCAGAATGCCCACCTGGAAAGGTCTGCCTGCCTCGTGCTCTGCCACGGCTCTCTTGGAGAGTTCGCGGAAGGTTGCCTTAGGCACGCCGTTTGGTGTGAAACCACTCAATCCGATTGTATCTTGATCGTTAATCATCGCTGCCGCTTCGGCAGCACTCAATCTTGTATATGCCATTTTCTAACTTACTTTTAATACTCATTAGCGGAACTGATAGCCGCATGCTAAATAATTGATAACTGTTTGCGGCTGCAAAGTTACACATTATTTTCGATATACGCTAATAATTTGATAATTTTATGCATATAATTGGCAAAAAACTTACAAATAGTGAATAGATATACGAAAACTACTTACTTTATGCAAAAAGATAGCCGAAAGTTTGGATGACATTGCCCTATAAGCGTGAAACTCTTTACTTTCCCCTTTTGGGGAATTGTATAGCCATTATTAGCTTATATCTGTTTGCGATATAGTCCGTTTGGACTTCAATATTATAGACGAAACAACCGCAACAATTAAAACAAAAACAGCAATACCGATAAATGATATATGTAAACCATAATGTTTCCCTACGAATCCGATTAGTACAGGACCGAGGAGTATCCCCGAATATCCAAGGGCATTAATGAAACTGATAATGTTGTGTACAGCCATTCCTTTGATATGTGCCGCGAAGGAAACCAATTGAGGAACAACATTGGCGGCACCGCAGCCGACAATCACAAAGCCAGCGACAGCAGCAACGGAACTATCAACTAATACTACAACCATGAAACCGATAGCAATGAGTAATGCTCCTCCGGCCACTACAAACCTTTGTCCCAATCGATTTACGGTTTTGTCTCCATAAAGCCTCATAATGGTCATTGAAACAGCAAATGCCGTATAGAAGAAACCTGCCATGGACATGTCAACGCCACGCTCTTGACTGACAAATATTGCCGACCAGCCCATCACGGCACCCTCCGAGGCATACATGATAAAGCACAACAATCCAACCACGATAACCATAGGAGGAATATACAATTTATTTTTTCTTGGCTTCTCAACAGGTGCGTCAGACAACACAAATTCTTCTTTCGGCAACAAATCCCTACATCCGAATACCAGCGCCAGCAATATGAATATCATACAAATAACAACAGCCCATTTAGGCATGAGTCCTAAAGTAAACAGCACACTCATCGCTCCGGCACCAATCAGTGTACCCAACGAATAGCCACCATGAAAACCAGACATAAGATGCTGTCCCGTCATGCGCTCGACGGTAACACCATTCATGTTTGCCGCAACATCAATGGTGATGGTGCAACCTCCGAAAACCATAAGCATCACGCCTGTCAGCCATATATTTATAAGCAGGCTTATGGCTAACAACGCGAAAGCCATCAGCAATCCCGAGACATAAACCACTTTCTTTGCGCCAAAATGATTTACAAGAAAGCCGGAAAGCGGAAGTGCACAGATAGAGCCAAAGCCACTGCACAGCATAAGTAACCCAAGAGTACCCTCGTCTATTGCAAACGCTCTCTTGACGTATGGTACAAGCGGTGCCCACGCAGCCTCGAGAACCCCTATTATCATAAAGGCAACACGATTGGCGACAAGCAAATGTTTATGTTGATTATGAAGTATATTCATTTTAAACTAATTTAAAAAGACATATTGCAACATCATATTGCAAATGAATATAAAAATTCCCTTTTTGAAGAATTTACCCCCGCAACAGTTAACTGTGGCAGGGGTAAATCTTTCTATTTGGACATTATGACCTTAATTTTTCTTTGGATTACAGTTTACTTGTTTGCAGTCTGTTTGAATCCTGTATCTTCCGCTGACCATGATTGCCATTTACACTCGCCGACTTCCATTTCAGAGAACTGTGCGGTGAATGAATGGTCAACCGGGCTTGCCGCATATATTCCGAACGAGATTTCCCCATCACCCTTATCCAAATGGAATGTACGCATTTGGTGGAAAGTGGTACCGTCAGGACTTGTCTCTATATAATAGTCGCTTCCCCGACGGCTAAGGCGATACCACATTTCCTTTATGGAAGATGGAATATCATGCGTAGCCCAATCGGAATATCCGTTGTTTGTCACCACACTGCCCAATCTCTGGTATTCCTCGTTCTCGTATTCGATTGACGCCTTCATCCAATTGTCACTGTCAAGATAGATTGCGATACCGCACTGGTCGAACAGGGCCGAACTGTTGAACGATGTCTTTACAGTAAAAGAAAAGAACTTGTCGGAGGTTTTCATTTGCAGCACCGGAGCATTGTCGTTGCTGAACCCATAATAGGTGCGCTGCCACAAGTCTGTGTGAGGTTCTGAAACGATTGTAATCAAAGAGTCCGTGATAGTGTATTGTTTGGGCTCACGAATCCAAAACAAGTTTTCAGCCACAAATGGCTTTAAGATGGTGTCATTTTTTTCCATATTCGATTTATTTGCTATTGATGATTGTTGTTTTTTCTCATTTTGACATGACAGCAGAGTGCATGCAAGCAGCAACAATGCTATGAAAAATTGATTTCTCTTCATTTGTCGAAATGTTTAATATGTTTGTTAAAATCTGATAATAGTGCTGAGGTATGGTGCTTATTCCCCGTCGAGCTTACCTATGCGAAAATTGGCAACAGCCTCTTGCTTAAGCGACACTTCCGTAAAATAGCAGGTGTGTGCATCGTCTTTAGGACTTTGGGAACTTAGGCCAAGAAGCAGTTTTTTCGGAAAATCATTCTTGTAGAGACGAGCCAGGTGCCATATATTCCCATCTTCTGAAAAATAACTGCCAAGAGTAGTGCCATCGGATGATAATCTCATATAAACATACCGACCGATAATCGCCTGATGATTATTGTCATCAGAAGTGCCTATTGTGCGAACTGACACCACACGGTGAACACCATATTCATCCTGTTCGAAACACAGTTTTTGACAATGAGTGTCATTCTCGTATGCGTATAACACACCTGCCGAATATGTTCCAGTTTTGGTGAAGTTCGGCTGTACTTTAGCCGTAAAAGTGAAAGGCTTAGTGTTGTCAACTTCTGTAAAAATGACTGCAGAGCTATTGACAACGCTTCCATCCGGGGAGCGGAAATAATCAGTTTGGGGACCGGCCACAAACTTGAGAGTGTCGCCAAGAAGTGTGATACCATTCTCTCCGCCGTTTTTAGACTTTGTAAAACGGATTCCTCCTACATTGATATTGCATGTAGCGAGTTTAACGTTTTCCGTTAAGACTTTCTTGTCAGAACTTCCTTCTTTTTTCCCTGACTCTTTCTGGATGCATCCAGTCATAGCAAGACTTGCTATGATTGCGATAAATACTAATTTTCTCATTGTAACATTGATTTGATGTTTATTAAATTGCAACTTCCTTGTGATTTATTTGCGGTTGCAAAATTAGAGAAAATTTACGATATGTGCAATACTGATTTCTAACCAATTTTCGAATCAGGCATGCACATTAAATAAGGTTCATTCTTAATTGATATCTATTCGCACCATTACGGAGTAGTGCCATTTAAATTTTGTTGCAAAATTACTAATAATAATTGATTTAGATCACAAGTTCCTCTTAAAATATATTAATTGAACATGAAGTCGAAATAGAGTTGGTTATCATTAAATGTTGCTTAACCCACTTGAACAACTTATGACAAGCTTTTATATATTTGAAGCCTATCATACAGAGAGAATTGACTATGGAAAATCTGTTCCATTGATATTTTCGAGGAATTTAATAACATTTTGCGAATGATTTGTCGGATATATCAGAAAAATGAGTTAACTTTGCACTCAAAATATAAATAATATAAAAGAAAGGTTCATACAAGATGGAACAGAAATTACTGATTTACAACACTCTCACTCGTACGAAAGAGAGATTCACTCCGCTCCACGCTCCTAACGTGGGCATGTATGTTTGTGGCCCTACCGTGTATGGCGATCCGCATCTCGGTCATGCACGACCAGCCATCACATTCGATATACTCTTCCGCTATCTCAAGCACCTGGGCTATAAGGTTCGCTACGTTAGAAACATTACCGACGTGGGCCATCTGGAGCACGATGCAGATGAAGGCGATGACAAGATTGAGAAGAAGGCTCGCCTGGAGCAGTTGGAGCCAATGGAAATTGCGCAGTACTACACCAACCGCTACCACGATGCCATGGAGGCGCTGAACGTACTCCCTCCTAGCATTGAGCCTCATGCCACAGGCCATATCATCGAACAGGAGAAACTGGTTCAGGAAATCCTGGACAATGGCTATGCCTACGAGAGCAACGGCTCTATCTACTTCGACATCGAGAAGTATAACAAGGATCATAAGTACGGTATCCTCTCCGGACGTAACCTGGAGAACGTAATCAACGAGAGCCGCGAGCTGGCTGGTATCGGCGAGAAGAAGAACCAGGCTGACTTTGCCCTCTGGAAGAAGGCTTCACCAGAGCATATCATGCGCTGGCCTAGTCCTTGGAGTGATGGTTTCCCGGGCTGGCACTGCGAGTGTACTGCGATGGGACGCAAGTACTTGGGCAGTCACTTCGATATTCATGGTGGCGGCATGGATTTGATTTTCCCTCATCATGAGTGCGAGATAGCACAGGCTGTGGCTTCTCAGGGCGACCAGATGGTTCACTACTGGATGCACAATAATATGATTACCATCAACGGTCAGAAGATGGGTAAGAGTTTGGGCAACTTCATCACTCTGGAGCAGTTCTTCACTGGCAATCACGACAGTCTGGAGCAGGCTTATTCGCCAATGACCATCCGTTTCTTCATCCTCTCTGCTCACTACCGCAGCACCGTAGATTTCTCTAACGATGCCTTGAAGGCTAGCCAGAAGGGATTGGAGCGCCTGATGAATGGTTTGAACGACCTGGAGCGTGTGCCTGTGGCTAAGCAGAGCGATGATCAGGTGAAGAAGTTCGTAAGCGAATTGCGCCAGCGCTGCTACGATGCAATGAATGATGACTTCCAGACTCAGCTCGTCATCAGCTACCTCTTCGAGGCTTGCCACGTAATCAACACAGCCCTCGACCACAAGGCAAACATCTCTGCTGAAGACCTGAAGGAGCTTTCAGACACCATGCATCTCTTCACCTTCGACCTGCTCGGCTTGAAGAGCGAGAAGGGAGCCAACAATGATGCCCGTGAAGAGGCTTATGGCAAGGTAGTAGATATGGTTCTCGACCTGCGTGCCAAGGCTAAGGCTGATAAGGATTGGGCTACCAGCGACCAGATTCGCGATGCCCTGGCTGAAGCCGGCTTCGAGGTAAAGGACACCAAAGATGGTGTTACCTGGAAATTGAACAAATAATATTTAAAAAGAGGGTGCATCATCAACTTATGACGCACCCTCTCTTTTTTATTTTTGTACTGCTGCAGAATCTTTCTTCTTTGCAGCAAGTGAATCTTTCTTCCTTGCAGCAAGTGAATCTTTCTTCCTTGCAGCAAGTGAATCTTTCTGTCTGCCAGATATAGAATCCCGCAACATCTTATCTTTCTTACTCTTATATTCCTTATACTCTTTTTCGTAATAATGGGCATAGTTGGCGAAAGGCTCTGTCGTTACCTCATCGCTCGATGCCGTATAGGTATTTCCGTATGGATCGGATGCTTTGATGATGATTCTGGCATTCGGATTCCTAGGAGTATAATAATAAAGGTGGTTCATGATGAGATAACCGTTGCCCTTGCTCACAAACCGGTAGGATACACTCTCGCTGTACTTATGATGATAGCCGGCGGCAAAGGCATCCTGCCCCTTTCCGCTGAGGCGGCCCATCAGATATTCTTTGCCATCCTCTACGGCTACAACACGCCAATGACTGGTAGCATTGAAGACATTGGCTACCAGGATATTCCTGTTGTTTGCCAACTGCCAATCCCTAGAGTATTTCTCGCCGTTGAAATCGGTCTGCGCACGGAACAAGGTCATCTGCTTGCTCTTATCCCAGAAAGTTCCCTTGTAATAGCAGTTGCTGATGCTGGTACCCACAAAACTGTATACATAATACCCGTTTGGAGTTCCGCAGATATTGATGTTCGACTGCCATATATTGCCACAGGCGGCAGCATGACAATGCTCCATCACATCCTCGCCCTGATAATTGATCTCGTGGTTGCAGGCAAAATGAGTATGGCCGCAGAAGAGTTCGTATCCTCCCTTGAATGGCTTCAAAAGAGATAACAGCAGCGAGAGACGGGAAGAAGAATAATGCCCCTGCTCATTGGCATTGGTCAGCGGCTTCGCCTTGCTGAAAGGCGCATTACCAAAGGTAAAAGGAATATGATAACAGAGTACCACCTTCATTTCCTTTGGCGTGAGGGCGAGATCCTGCTTCAGCCAGCGAACCTGGCGCTCACGTAATTCTCCAGGAGAATAATAGGACATGCCGCGATGGAAGAAGCAGTTGTTGATGCAGACATAATGCACATCGCCACGGTTGAAGGAAAAATCGGTAGGACCGAAATTCTCCTCCCATTTCCTGCGGTAGAGCGCCTTGCCATCCTGGTCGTGATTGCCGATGACGGAGAAGAGACGCATCTCTGAAGAGCCCAATGCCTGGCGTATCTGACGCTCCAGTTTGGCGTTGTAACCGCCATAATACTGTACATCATCGCCCATGCTGAGTCCATATACAGGAGTTCCGGCTGGAAGACTCTGGATGGTTTGTCTGATATCCGCCATCGTCTGGGTAGTGAATCTTTCTACATCACTCTTCTTGATGGGATTATCATCCGGAGAAGTATAGTAAGGGCTGTAGGCATTGGTAACCTGCGGGTCGCCGATGACAATCATCTTATAGTGAATCTCCTTGCCGCCCGGCAGTCGGGTGAGGGTGAAGTTATAGTTTTTCTTCCCCTTGGATACCTTTTGGTAGAAGAAAGCCGTGCGATCGGTCTTAGAATGGGTAGGAACCTCGCAATCGGCTGGAACAGAATAGTATATGAATTTTGCCAGGCTGTCTCGCTTCATCTTATATCTGCCCTGTGCATCGGTTTTTACACAGTTGAATCCATCGCTCACGATAACGCCAGCCACTCCCTTTCCCTCCTTATCTCTTAACGTTCCGGAGATATTGAAATCCATCTTCTTCACAGGTTTCTTCTTCAGCGTATCTGCAGGTTGTGGCTTGAGCCGGAGAACCGGTGGGGTTTTCACCAGGTTCTTTATCTGTTTCTTGGGGTAGAGCAGGTGCAAGGTGATGCCTATTGCCACGAGCGCGCAGCAAGCAACCGACAGGACCCCTATGTATAATTGTTTCTTTTTCATGCCCACAAAGGTACGGTTTTATCATGGTGATACAAAGAAAAAACATTAAAAATAGATTAAATCCTTTGCTATCTGCCCGTTTTTTCTTATTTTTGCATTTATATTAAAGGATTTGCCGGTAGGATGGATTTCAACCGGAAATGAAGAGAATAAGAAATTAAAACTAAGATAATGGCAAACGATAATAAAGGTCTTACACCGATGATGAGACAGTTTTTCGAGATGAAGTCGAAACATCCCGAAGCGCTGCTGCTCTTCCGTTGCGGTGACTTCTACGAAACTTACTGCGAAGATGCGGTGGAGGCATCCCGTATACTCGGCATTACGCTGACACGACGCAACAATGGCGGTTCTACGGGCACGACCGAGATGGCAGGATTCCCTCATCATGCTCTGGATACCTATCTGCCTAAACTCATCAGGGCGGGTAAGCGCGTAGCGGTATGCGACCAGCTGGAAGACCCGAAGAAGAAACGGCTCGAAATAAAAGGTAAGAAGGGACTGAGCCAGATGGACAAGATGGTGAAGCGAGGTATTACCGAACTCGTTACACCGGGTGTGGCGATGGGAGATAACGTACTGAACTACAAGGAGAACAACTTCCTGGCAGCCGTACACTTCGGCAAGACCGCCTGCGGTGTGAGCTTTCTGGATATCTCGACCGGAGAGTTTCTTACCGGCGAGGGAACCTACGACTATGTAGAAAAACTGATGGGCAACTTCATGCCGAAAGAGGTGCTCTACGACCGCGCCCGAAAGAATGACTTCGAGAAATATTTCGGCAGCAAATACTGTACCTTCGAACTGGATGACTGGGTTTTCACCGAACAGACAGCCTTGCAGAAACTCCTGGGACATTTCAAGACAAAAACTCTGAAAGGTTTCGGTGTAGAGCATCTCAAGAACGGCGTGATAGCCAGTGGTGCCATCATGCAGTATCTCGAGATTACCCAGCATACACAGATTAATCATATCACCGCCCTTTCACGTATCGAAGAAGATAAGTTCGTGCGTATGGATAGGTTTACCATCCGCAGTCTGGAGCTGGTTGCCCCTATGCAGGAAGACGGTTCTTCTCTCCTGAATGTCATCGACCGTACGGTAACGGCGATGGGCGGACGTATGCTCAGACGCTGGCTGGTCTTCCCGTTGAAGGACGTTAAACCAATCAACGAGCGCCTCGACATCGTGGAATATTTCTTCAAGGAACCGGAATTCCGTCAGCTTCTCGATGACCAGCTGCATCGCATCAGCGACCTGGAGCGTATCATTTCCAAAGTAGCAGTGGGTAGAGTTTCGCCTCGCGAAGTGGTTCAGCTGAAGAATGCACTCGAAGCCATCAAGCCTATCAAGGTGGCATGCCAGCATGCTACGAACGAGGCTCTGAAGCGGGTAGGCGAGCAGCTGAACGTATGCGAGACCCTGAAAGACCGCATCGCCAGGGAAATACAGCCCGATCCGCCACAGCTGGTCAATAAGGGTGACGTGATAGCCGACGGATTCAATGCCGAACTTGACGACCTTCGTGCCATCAGCCGCCACGGCAAGGATTATCTGCTCAAGATACAGGAAAGGGAGATAGAAAAGACAGGAATTTCGAGTCTGAAGGTAGGTTACAATAATGTTTTCGGATACTATCTGGAGGTGAGAAATACCTTTAAGGACAAGGTGCCTGAGGAGTGGATACGCAAGCAGACGCTGGCTCAGGCAGAGCGTTATATCACCCAGGAACTGAAGGAATATGAGGAAAAGATTCTCGGTGCAGATGAGAAGATTCTGGTATTGGAAGCACAGCTCTTCAACGAACTGATAGCTGCCATGCAGGAGTATATTCCGCAGATACAGATCAATGCCAACCTCATCGCCCGTATGGACTGTCTTTTGTCATTTGCAAAGACATCTGACGAGAACCGCTACGTGCGCCCTATCGTCGATGATTCTGAGGTGCTCGACATCAAGCAGGGCAGGCATCCGGTGATTGAAACCCAACTGCCGCTGGGCGAACGCTATGTACCTAACGATGTGCTGCTCGATACCGAGAAACAGCAGATCATGATGATTACCGGTCCTAACATGGCTGGTAAATCGGCTCTGCTGCGCCAGACCGCCCTTATCGTGCTGCTGGCACAGGTAGGCTGTTTTGTGCCCGCAGAGAGCGCCCGAGTGGGACTGGTGGATAAAATCTTCACACGTGTAGGTGCAAGCGACAATATATCGCTCGGCGAATCGACCTTCATGGTAGAGATGACCGAGGCAGCAAACATCCTGAACAACGTTTCTCCGCGCTCGCTGGTCCTCTTTGATGAGCTGGGAAGAGGTACTTCTACCTACGATGGTATTTCCATTGCCTGGGCTATCGTGGAATATCTGCACGAACATAAGAAGGCGCAGGCACGTACGCTCTTTGCTACCCACTATCATGAGCTCAACGAGATGGAGAAGAACTTCCCTCGCATCAAGAACTTCAATGTGAGTGTGAGAGAGGTAGACGGAAAGGTAATCTTCCTGCGTAAACTGGAGCCGGGAGGCAGTGAGCACTCTTTCGGTATCCATGTGGCAGAGATTGCCGGTATGCCTCGCAGCATCGTGAACCGTGCCAATGTGATTCTCAAACAGTTGGAGGATGACAATGCCGGGGTTGGCGGTGCCGGTAAACCGAACGTACAGCACATCGATGAACCTAAGGATGGTGTGCAGCTCAGTTTCTTCCAGCTCGATGATCCTGTACTGACGCAGATACGTGATGAAATACTCGGGCTGGATGTGAACAATCTCACTCCGGTAGAGGCATTGAACAAGCTCAATGACATCAAGAAGATTCTGCTGGGAAGATAAAAATATAAATCCCTCCCCGTGGCAGCAGATGCTGTTGCACGAGGAGGGATTTTTATAATCTGAAAATAAGTCGTCTAATATTATTTTGTCTCTACGTTCTTTTCTTTCGCTCTCTTTGTGCTGGAAGCGATGCTCCATACACCGGCGATGATGAGCGGAATACTCAATATCTGTCCCATATCCATAGGCAGACCTGCCTCGAATGCCACCTGAATCTCCTTCGTATATTCGATGAAGAAACGGAAGGTGAAGATGAGAGTAAGGCAAAGACCGAAATAGAAACCGGTGCCTACGCTCTTAGGACCTCTCTTCTTATAGATGAAGAGGATGATGAGGAAAAAGCAGAAGTATGCCAAAGCCTCGTAGAGCTGACCCGGATGGCGTGGATACTGGTCTTCGCGAACGAAGATAAACGCCCAAGGCACATCGGTTACCTTGCCGATAATCTCTGAATTCATCAGATTGCCCAAACGGATAAAGGTGGCTGTAATGCCTGAGCAGATACCCATATTATCGAGCACTACCCAGCCGCTCACCTTCATGTTGCGGCAATAGAGCCAGATGCCGACGAACATGCCGAATACGCCTCCGTGGCTCGCCAGTCCCTCATAACCCGTATATTTCCAACTGCCGTCTGGCATGTGGTGGATAGGTATCAGCATCTCGATGAAGTGATCCCACTGGGTGAGGAAATACTCCGGTTGATAGAAGAGACAATGTCCCAGACGGCCACCTAGCAATACACCGATAAAGATGTAGAGAAACAGTGGGGAGAACTTCTCATCTGAAAGCCCCTGCTGCTTGTAGAGCTTGCTCATGAGCAGATAGCCCAGCAGCAGACCAATCATCCAGCAGGTGGAGTAGTAGCGGATGGTCATAGGACCCAGATGAGCCAGGATTGGGTCTGGGTCCCATACGATATAGTTAAGCAGATTTGCTATCATAACCGTAGAAGAATAGGATTATACATTGAAGCGGAAGTGCATGATGTCACCATCCTGTACGACGTACTCCTTACCCTCGATACCGAGCTTACCAGCCTCACGTACAGCAGCTTCAGAGCCATACTTGATATAGTCATCATACTTGATAACCTCTGCACGGATGAATCCCTTCTCGAAGTCGGTGTGGATGACGCCGGCACACTGAGGAGCCTTCCAGCCCTTGTGATAGGTCCATGCCTTGACCTCCATCTCACCAGCGGTGATGAATGTTTCGAGGTTCAGCAGGGCGTATGCCTTCTTGATGAGTCGGTTTACGCCGCTCTCTTCCAGTCCGAGTTCTTCGAGGAACATCAGTTTGTCCTCGTAGGTTTCGAGCGATGCGATGTCTTCCTCTGTCTTGGCAGCGATGACCATGCACTCAGCACCTTCTTCCTTGGCGATTTCCTCTACCTTCTTGCTGTACTCGTTGCCGGTCTTGGCAGAAGCTTCGTCAACATTGGCAACATAGAGTACTGGCTTGGTAGTGAGGAGGAAGAGGTCGTGAGCCACCTTCTGCTCTTCCTTGCTTTCGAAAGTAACGCCACGAGCGTTCCTTCCCTGCTCCAATTCTGCCTTGTAAGCCTCCAGAACGGTAACCATCGTCTTAGCATCCTTGTTGCCAGCAGCAGCAGTTTTCTTCTGCTTGGCGAGCTGAGATTCGATAGTTTCCAGGTCCTTGAGCTGCAACTCTGTATCGATAACGCTCTTATCCTCCAAAGGATCAACCTTAGCGCCACCCTCGCGCACGATGTTGTCATCGTCGAAACAGCGGATTACGTGGATGATAGCATCGCACTCACGGATATTTCCCAAGAATTTATTACCAAGACCTTCGCCCTTGCTGGCACCCTTTACAAGACCTGCGATATCTACGATTTCGCAAGTAGCTGGGACGATGCGTCCTGGGTGAACAATCTCTGCCAACTTGTTGAGTCGCTCATCTGGTACGGTGATGACGCCCAAGTTTGGTTCGATAGTACAGAAAGGGAAGTTAGCTGCCTGTGCCTTTGCACTAGACAGACAGTTGAACAGTGTAGACTTACCCACGTTTGGGAGGCCTACAATACCACATTTTAATGCCATTTTATCTTTAAACGTTTAAATTTCCGGTGCAAAGTTACACATTATAAATGAAAGATACAAAGAAATCGTTGAAAATTAACTAAAAATCATAGATGACGAGTGAAATCCTTACATCTTCTCTAGTTATAGAATTATGATAGATATTATTTCTTTTTGCTATTCTTTTTGGTCAATGTCTTTTCGTCAGATTTTAATCTGCGTTCTACTTTCTTGACGTCTTCACCTGCAGGAAGATTTTCTGGCACAATGCCACGTTGGAGCATCATATTACGAACAGCCTTATTATTATCGACATGCTCTTGACAGATAGATTGCTGACCATGTAAATCCTTTTGCTGAACGTTGACAGAAGTCATTTCTGCAGCAAAATCTTTAGCTTTAATATTTAGTGTTGGAAGGAAATCGGCGAGAGGTCGGCTGTTAGGAGCACCCAATTTACGTTTGAGAAGAGCCGTGTCGAGATTAAACAACGCCTTGTCACCTAGTGAGCGAATGATGGCAAAGCCTTTGCTGTCCACCCCTCTTTCATACAGCACACCAGAGAGACGCTTCTCTGTTTCTGCAAGTTTTGCACGTGCTTGTACACGTTCGTATTCCAGCAAACGCTTTTGCACCAATTCTGCTCGGCGAGTTTGTACGGCAAAGTAGTTTTGGGCAAAAGAGATTTGTGGCTTGCGTGGATCGCCATTTTGGGCAATAAGGTAGCAAGCATAACGAGTCAGCATGTAGTCTTTGACTTCACGCTGAGCACCTTTTGCAAGATTTATCATTTTGCTGACGTCAGCAAAATGATATGGCACCTCTTGTCCTGCATTGATACATGCCTCTTTAGCTTTTTCGATAATTCCTTCGAAATTACGCCATTGGCTATAACCTAACACTTGTGCAAGTTCTCTTGCACTCCAACACTCTACGCCTTCATATTCGTTGGCGATAGCTTCGAATTGCTCGAACAATTCTTTGATTTCTTCTTCCTTCATAATTGCTTATTTTTATGATATTTCGGCAAAGTTACGCTTTTTATTTGGTTGTAGCAAGGAAAAGGTTATTTATTTCCTTCTTTGCTCATCAATAAATACTTGTATCTCTCCTAAATCTCCAATTTCTTTTGGTAGAACAAACATATTGTATGGGTTCGCATATTTACGGAAATGCTCTTCTATAGAATGTATATCTATTTCATTTATGCTTTTTGAACTGTTAAAACCGATAGGTTCAATGTGACATAGCTTCCATCCTTGTAAAGCATCTGTTCCTAAAGGCTTGGAATACTTTGCTTTTTGTTTGCTATCTTTAGTTTGCATAAACAGCATAGGAATCATATTGTTTTGAAGCATTTCTTTAATTTCTTTCAATGTTGGGGTATGTTGTTTCATAACTTGACCATATACCCAGATTGCAAATGTATTGTCAGAAACTATAATTTCTCTTCCTGTAGGATGTATGAAAGATTGACCTCGGAATTTAATGTCTTTTCGAACAATTAATGGCATGTCTTTGGCATCCACCCAGTCATTAATGATTTTGTTCCAATAATCTAATGTTTCTTTTGATATTTTAGGGTTGAATTCTGAAGAACGCCATAGTTGACCAATTTCCTTGATTTTTCTTCGTATATTATCACCGACCAAATCTGGAGTTGTTTGTTTTGATTTTAAACCAATGTTTTTCGTCTCATTTCGTTCAAACAAGTATTTATTGGCTTTTTGGGGAGTCTTCGTGTAACTATACACTCCTTGTTCTCTGTAACTTTTTGTTTGGATAACATTTGGAAAAGATTTGTAAAAATCTCCTTTCGTCATTTGAAAACTCCCAACAGGTGTCTTTATACAGAAAACGTCGTTTTCTTTTAAGGATTCTATTATGCAAGCTTTAAAAGTTAGTCTGCTACAAGAATATTCTGTGTAACTCATATCGTTTAATTTTGAAAAGACTTCTTGGCTTCTTTCAAACTGTTATATAGCTCATCGTCAAACTCTCGGATGTCTTCGTCAGTCAATACTCCGTCATAGTATAGGTAACATACGGTGGTGTAATATCTACCTCCTGACATCCCATCGTATCGGCGAGCGATATGCTTGTCGAATTGGTATACCTTATCATATAGTTTGAGGTATGCATCGTGTGCATCCTCTGCTGATGCGTTCTTGTTCATGAAATCTTTGGTAGATTGCATGAACTTGGCGCACTCTCGCTGCAAGCCCAAATTAATGAGCTTGCGAGCTGTTTTCTTCTGAGACTTCGTTAATTCTATCATGTTCTAAACGTTTCTTTTCTTTTTTAGCCTTATTTCTTATTGATATACATTTCTTGCAGATGTGCAGTCTGTGTCCTTTACCACTGAACGACTCGTTGGATTTATACTCTCCACACATCTTGCAATAATGTCCTTGATGCTTATGTTTCTTTTTACCCATGACTTATTTTGCAAACAACTTTCCTATGAGATTCAAGAGATTAGAGACAGTCTCTTTGCTCTCCACAGGTATCTTGATGGAGGTTTCGCCTGTCTGCTCGTTTTTCCCAACGATGGAATCAACCAGATGGGCAGTGGCTTCTGGCGACTTTAAGGTTTCGGCTAAGCCTGAGAGGAAAGATATTCCTTGGGCAACCAAATCCTTAGGATGACTTGAGCGATTAGTAACGGATTCTCTGTTCGAAGATGAATTCGTTTGTTGCTGGATGGAAACCTCTTCTTCTTTTTCCTGGTGGTCTTCTTGGCGCTGTTGCCGTTTTGGTCAGCTGTCTGCTTATTGTTTTTGCCATTGTTGTATTACTTTAAATATATTGACGCAAAGTTACACATTATAAATGAAAGATACGAAGAAATAGTGGAAAATTATCTAAAAATCATAGATGACGGAAGATTCAACGATGATAAACCGACAGAAACGCTTGAGGAAGCGCAACGATATAGGTGAAAACGTTGGAATATACGGGAGAGGTGCCTGTAAAATATTACATAAGTCCTTGGGATATATAGGATAAGTTGTTGGAAAAGATAGGATAAGTTGCTGGAAGAGATACCTTCTGCAATCGCACAACAGCTGTTGTGCGGTTGCACATCACCTGTTGTGCGCATGCATAACAGCTGATGTGCGGGCGTAGTTCAGTTGTTGTGCGATGAATTTCTTAGAATTATGGTGATCATTTTGCTCAGCACCCCTATGGGCATGAGTAGTTACTGTGGTAGAAACGAGATGTAAATAAAGTTAAAAAGGTCTCACGTCATATTCCCTACATTGGGAAGACAACATGAGACCTTTTGTTGGTATGATGGTATTTATCCTTCGATTACCCCCTTCCACAATCCGTGAAGGTTGCAGTATTCTCGAGCCGTAACATCCTTGGCTTCTGCGTTGGTCAGGAAGATAGCTTCAGGCTTTTCGCCTGGCTTCAACTCGTGACGAAGCACATCGGTAGGGGTGAGCAATTCTATCCATTGGATGTAATGCTCTGGTAGCATCGGATGCTCCACACTTCCTACTGTTACGCGATAGCCGCCCTCAATAGGTTCTATCACAGGCACGTGCTTCTCTTTGGCGCCATCACTGGTGTTTTCCTTCATCAGTTTCATCGGCTCGCCACAGCAACTGAGCACGGCTCCTGGGTTTACAACTTCTACTACATTGCCACAAATCTGGCAGCGGTAGATTTCTCTAACTTTTGTCATAATGGTTCCTCCTATTATTTTATGAATGTGTTGCCTGAATATCAGGCATTTCATTCAGATGATTCCTTTGTGAGGATTTCCTTCGGGTGATTCCTCCAAAAGAGCCTTATTCCTCTACAGGGCTGAAATCTTCCTTGCCTACTCCGCAAAGAGGGCAAACCCAATCATCTGGGATGTCTTCGAATGCTGTACCTGGAGCGATGCCGCCCTCTGGATCACCTACTTCTGGATCATAAATCCAACCACACACGTCGCAAACATATTTCTTCATAATGTTCCTTTCTTTCTTAATTTGATTGATTAGTGTTATCTATTCACTTTTAATCAGACAGGTGCGTTTGCATATCTTTCTGATTTACAATGCAAATATACACTTTATTTCTGTAAGAGCCAAATAAATTTGAAAATATTATAATTTTATTATCCTTTTTAATCTAAATAAACAAAGATTTCTAGATGTACTTGTGAATAAAGGAGTTATTTGTCTTTTTAGTGGTGTTTTGATAGAAGATTTGATTGTTTCATGTGAAACATCTCAAAAAAGAAAAGCTCGCAAGATGATTGTTTGGCATCTTGCGAGCTTCTTTGTATTTAAGTTGCCTTGCGGTTTCTGCGGCCGCTTTCTGGCTTTTCTAATGTGCTTCTAGCCAGTTGTTTCCCCATCCGGCATCAGCAACCAGAGGCACACTGAGCTGGTAGGCGTTCTGCATCTCTTCTACCACAATCTTCTCTACCTTTTCTTTCTCTTCCGGATATACGGAGAAATTGAGTTCGTCATGCACCTGGATAATCATCTTGCTCCTGATGCCTTCTGCTCTGAATCGGTTGAAGATACGGATCATAGCCACTTTGATGATGTCTGCCTCAGAGCCCTGGATAGGGGCATTGATGGCATTGCGCTCGGCAAATCCTCTTACAGTACCATTCTTGCTGTTGATGTCTGGCAGGTAGCGACGGCGGTGGAAGAGGGTTTCGGCATAGCCTTTCTCTCTTGCCATTTCCTTTGCCTTCTCCATGTAAGCCTGAACACCAGGGAAGGTGCGGAAGTAGTCTTCTATGATCTGCTTTGCCTCTCGGTTTTCGATGTTCATGCGTTGGGCAAGACCGAAGGTCGTGATGCCGTAGATGATGCCGAAGTTGGCAGTTTTTGCCTTCTTGCGCTGTGCATCTGTTACTTCTTTGATGTCTTCGTGCCAAATCTTGGCAGCTGTAGCTGCATGAATATCAGAGCCTTCACGGAATGCTTCTACCATGTTTGGATCCTGGCTCAGATGTGCCATGATGCGAAGTTCTATCTGTGAATAGTCGGCAGAGAAGAACAGGCAGCCTGGTTCTGGGATGAAGCATCTGCGTATCTCCTTGCCATCGTCATCGCGTACAGGAATATTCTGCAGGTTTGGATCACTTGAAGAAAGACGTCCTGTGGCTGTAATGGCTTGGTTGAAAGAGGCATGAATGTGACCGGTGCGAGAGTTGATAAGCTTTGGAAGGGCATCTATATAGGTTCCCAAAAGTTTCTTTAAACCTCTGTAGTTCAGTATCTCATCGATGATTGGACTCTTGCTGCGCAGCTGCTGAAGAACTTCTTCGCTTGTTACGTACTGGCCCGTCTTCGTCTTCTTAGGCTTCTCCACAATCTTCATCTTTCCGAAGAGTATTTCTCCAACCTGGCGTGGGGAAGCGATATTGAACGATTCGCCTGCCAACTCATAGATATGATGTTCTATCTCATTGAGGCGGTTGGTGAGTTTCTCGGATGTTTCCTTTAGGGTATCGGTGTCGATGCATACTCCCGTCATCTCCATGTGGGCTAAAACAGGTACAAGCGGCATTTCTACATTCCAGAACAGATCTTCACAATCTATCTCTTTGAGTTTTGGTTCGAGCACATTTTTCAATCTCAAGGTGATGTCGGCATCTTCGGCAGCATATTCGTAAATGTCTGATGGGGCGAGATCGCGCATCGACTTCTGGTTCTTTCCCTTCGGACCAATCAGCTCTTCGATGTGGATGGTCTGATAGTTGAGGAATACTTCTGCCAAGTAATCCATGTTGTGGTAAAGTTCTGGCTGGATGAGATAGTGGGCGAGCATCGTATCGAACATCTTGCCCTGAATCTCTATGCCGTAGTTCATCAATACCTCGTAATCGTATTTGATGTTCTGCCCCACTTTCAAGATTTCCGGGTTCTCGTAGAGTGGTTTGAAGATGTTTACGATTTTTAAGGCTTCTTCACGATTTGCCGGAATTGCTACGTAGAAAGCCTCTTTCTCCTTCACAGCAAAGCTCAAACCCACCAATTCTGCATCAATGGCAGCAGTAGATGTGGTCTCTGTGTCTAGACTGAGAATATTGAATGTCAATAAATAGTCACAAAGTTTCTTTGCATCTTCTTCTGTATCAATGAGTTTGTATGAGTGAGAGACCGTTTTAATGGTCTCAAAACTCGCGTTTTTTGACTCTTCCTGACCATCGGCAGGCTGTGCGCCAAATAAATCGAGCTCTCCTGTAGGCTTTGTTTGCACCTTTTTAGGTTTATTAAGAACTCGGTTGGCAAACGACTTAAACTCCAACTCGGTGAAGATTTCATCCAATTTTGAATTGTCTGGTTCTACCCGTTTCAAATCTTCCATCTTGATCTCTACCGGAACATCGGTTCGTATGGTTGCCAGGAACTTTGACATCCTTATATCTTCTACAGCACCCTCCACTTTTTCGCGGAGCTTGCCTTTCACTTGAGAAGAGTTCTCGATGAGGCCTTCAACGCTACCGAACTCGTTGATGAGTTTGATGGCTGTTTTTTCTCCCACGCCCGGACAACCAGGGAAGTTATCAGCCGAGTCGCCCACCAGGGCAAGTAGGTCGATAACCTGGAGTGGGGAAGTGATGCTGTATTTCTCTTCAATTTCCTGCATGCCCAACTTTTCGTATCCACCGCCATGACGAGGGCGGAACATGAAAACATTATCACGAACCAGCTGTGCATAATCCTTATCTGGTGTGAGCATATAAGTTTCCAGTCCCTCTTCACCCGCCTTCAGGGCAACGGTTCCGATAATATCGTCAGCCTCGAAACCATCTACCTGCAGGATAGGAATATGGTAAGCCTCCAGGATGTTTTTGATGATAGGCACAGAGAGTTTGATGTCTTCCGGTGTCTCTTCACGCTGCGCTTTGTATGCAGGAAAAGCTTCATGACGGAAGGTCTTGCCATGGTCGAAAGCTACCGCAATATGGGTAGGTTTCTCCTTGGTAAGTATCTCGTTGAGGGTATTGCAGAACCCCATTACACACGAAGTATTGAGTCCCTTCGAATTGATTCGAGGGGCTTTCATAAAGGCGTAATACGACCTATAAATGAGCGCATACGCGTCTAAAAGGAACAATTTATCCATAATATTCATTTTTGTGGTGTAAAATTACTAAAAAAATGCGATATTTCAAGAAGAATTGATTAATTTTGTAACAAATTTCAGAAATTAAGTAGATTTACTCACATATAATGGACTATTTATCACTTATCAAGCTGCCTATAGAGGCAGAATTAGCAGATTTTATAGATTTGTTCAACAAGTCTCTCATGCATAGCGATGGCCTCCTTTCCCAGGTGCTCGACCATATCCGTCAGCGCGCTGGAAAACGTATGCGCCCTATACTCATCTTGTTGATGGCACGTAATTTTGGAAAGGTTTCCAGTGTTACCCAGCATTCTGCGGTAGGTCTGGAACTTCTTCATACCGCTTCGCTGGTACATGATGATGTGGTTGATGAGAGTGGGGAGCGCCGCGGACAGGCTAGCGTGAATGCTACTTATAATAATAAGGTGGCTGTGCTTGTGGGCGATTTCATTCTTTCCACCGCCTTGCTTCATGTATCTTATTCGCATTCAGAGGAAATCGTGCGTTATCTTGCTGAGTTGGGACGTATCCTGTCTAATGGTGAGATTCTTCAGCTCAACAGTATCAGTAATGAAGAGATATCGGAAGATATTTATTATCAGGTGATTAAGCAGAAAACGGCTGCTCTCTTTGAGGCTTGCGCTGGTATCGGAGCGATGTCTGCCAATGCTTCAGAACTGCAGATTGAAGAGGCGAAGCGTTTCGGACAGAACCTGGGCATTATCTTCCAGATCCGTGATGATATCTTTGATTATTATGATTCTAAGGAGATAGGTAAACCTACTGGGAATGACATGGTTGAAGGTAAGTTGACTTTGCCTGTAATATATGCTTTGAAGTCTACCGGTGATGAGGAGATGATGAAGCTTGCCAGAAAGGTAAAGGCTCATACTGTTACGGCTGAAGAAATAGCTCAGTTAGTGGCATTTACAAAGGAAAACGGAGGTATTGAATATGCGGATAAGCGTATGTGGGATTTCCATGCCGAAGCCATGAATTTCCTCGATACTTATGTAGAGGATAAGGATATCTACAATGCCTTGAAGGCTTACCTGGATTTTGTGATTGAAAGAAAAGCTTAATATAAAAATTGAAGAAAAACATAATATAAAAAGGGTTGGTTCTCAGAGAGAATCAACCCTTTGCGTTTTTTATATTCTGTTGATAACCAGTTACTTTTCTTTAGAAGTATTTAATCTCCTTGCCCAGAATTTCGCTCAAGAGGAGGTTAGTCAGGCGTGATGTGCCGAGGCGCAACCACTGGTTGGTCAGCCATTTCTCGCCCAAAACTTCCTTCACGATGGTGTAGTAAACTACGGCATCATGAACGGTATTGATACCACCTGCAGGCTTGAAACCAATCTGAATGCCAGTCTTTTCGTAATATGCCTTGATAGCCTGGCACATAACGTAAGCTGCCTCTGGGGTAGCAGAAACCTTCTCCTTACCAGTTGAGGTCTTGATATAGTCTGAACCTGAGTACATTGCGAGGATAGAAGCCTTCATGATGTTGCTGCAATTCTTCAGATCGCCTGTCTCCAGGATGCACTTCATCTTATGCTCACCGCATGTTGACTTAAGTTCCTGAATATCATCGCAGAGACCCTCGTAATCTTCGCTGAAGAACTTGCCAACAGGCATTACGATATCCACCTCTGTAGCACCATCCTTGATAGCCATAGCGGTTTCTGCAATCTTTACCTCGATAAAGGTCTGAGAGGATGGGAAATTGCCACTTACTACAGCGATTTCTACGCCGTCAACCTCCAGACTCTGGCTGATAAGGCCGGCAAAGTTAGGGTAGGTACATACGGTTGCTACGTGAGGAAGCTGAGGATAATCCTTGGCAAACTGGTTCACCTTTTCAATCATCTTCAGGATGCTTTCTTCTGTATCTTCTGTATGGAGAGAAGTCAACTCGATGCTACCGAAGAGGAACTTCTTGACCTCCATGGTCTCGTTCTCTGCTACCTTCTCATCGAGAATCTTCTTTACTGCAGCAGCAACTTCCTCATCGTTGAGGTTGCAGTTGTACTGCTTCAAAACTGATAAATACTTGTCGTCTGACTCTTTATACTGTCCCTGCTGTGCAAGAACCTGTTCTTTAATACTGCTCATACTTAATGTTATTTATATAATTATTAAAGTTAAGTTTTTATATGAATAGCAATTTTAATTCTTGTTATCTTGTTCTTTATCTTCCTGATGTTCAGATAGTTTGGGGTTGTTTTTATGCCTTTCAGAGTCCCTTTTGGTCTTCTTGTCAAAACTCTTCTGGAGTTCTTCTGTCAAGTCAACCCCTGTCTGATTTGCCAGGCAGATAAGCACCCAAAGAACATCGGCCATCTCTTCGCCCAAGTTAGGTTTCTCGCCTTTCTTGAAACTCTGGTCACCGTATGTTCGGGCAATGACGCGTGCCAGTTCGCCCACTTCTTCTGTGAGGCAAGCCATATTGGTCAGTTCGCTGAAATAGCGTACGCCATATTCTTTAATCCACTGATCTACAGCTTCTTGTGCTTCTTTTATTGTCATCTTCCTAATTCTTTTATGGGGAAAGATGCCTTTCTTTCAGGGTTGGGCATTATTCCTTGTTGTGAGTATCCATCATGATGGTTACCGGTCCATCGTTCAGTAAATCTACCTTCATGTCGGCACCAAATTCGCCTGTTCCTACTGGCTTTCCGAGTGCATCGGATAGCTTTTTGCAGAACTCCTCATAGAGTGGAACGCTGATTTCGTGCTTGGCTGCTCTGAGCCAGCTTGGGCGGTTTCCTTTCTTGTAGCTGGCGAATAGGGTGAACTGGCTGATGACCAGAATCTCACCATTTATATCCATGATGGAGCGGTTCATAACATGGTTTTCGTCGTCGAAAACACGGAGTCCGATTACCTTTCTGACCAGCCAGTCTACATCTTCTGAAGTGTCGCTTTCCTCTATTCCCAGAAGGATCAGATAGCCTTGTCTGATAGCAGATTTAACCTCTCCTTCGATGGTAACTGAGGCGTGAGAGACACGCTGTATTACGATTCTCATCTGTTTGAATTTTATTATTATTACATACTGAAGTTTCGCAAGTTTTGCCCCACACGCCCTGAAAGGGCAGAAGCTCCTAGCCCAGGGCATCGCCCTGGGTTATTACGGGCGCAAACCTGTCGCCCTGTAAGGGCAAAAGCTTTAAAACTCCAGGCAATACATAAAGCTTTTGCCCTTACAGGGCGCCTTGCTGATTGCTATTATACCCAGGGCGATGCCCTGGGCTAGGAGCTTTTGGGCCTTCAGCCCGTTCTTGAACCACATGCGAAAGTTCAGTTACATAGTTTGAACTGCAAATATACAACTTTTATTTCATATTCTCGCCTTTTTCTTCGAAATATTTTGAAAGAATTTCTGCCTTATGAGGGCCTAATACTTCTGAAAGTTGTTCCAAGGATGCTTCTTTCATCTTTTTCACGCTCTTAAACTTGCTCAGGAGTGCCTCTTTTGCCTTAGGACCGATGCCTTTGATATCGTCTAATTCTGAGTGAAGAGCATGCTTGCTGCGTTTGTCGCGATGGAAGGTGATAGCGTATCTGTGCACCTCATCCTGTATCTGTGTCAGCACCTTGAACAGTTCGCTTTCGGGTGGTAGGGCGATGGTTTGAGGAGGGAATCCGAAGAGGAGTTCGTTGGTTCTGTGCCGGTCGTCCTTGGCAAGTCCTGCGATAGGAATATCCAGGTGTAATTCGTCTACAACGACCTCTCTTACTACGTCCATCTGCCCCTTTCCGCCATCGGTAATAATGAGGTCTGGAAGTGCAGTTTCTTCCTCTATCATGCGACTGTACCGGCGTCTTACCACCTCTTGCATGGATGCGTAATCATCCGGCCCTTCTACCGTCTTAATGTTGTATTTCCTATAGTCTTTTCTGGATGGTTTCATACCTTTATATACGATGCAACCTGCCACGGCATCAGTACCGGATATGTTGGAATTATCGAAACATTCTATCTGATAAGGCAGCTTCGGAAGCTTCAGCTTTGCTTGTAATTCCTTCATCAATCGGGTCTGTTTCTGCTCCGGATTGAGCTTTTCTGCCTGCTTCAGACGGTCGAATCTATACTGCTTGCAGTTCATTTCCGACAGTTCCAGAAGATGCTTTTTATCACCTCTCTGAGGTACGAAGAAGGTGGCATCTTTCAGCTTCCATTCCATCTCGAAAGGTACGATAATCTCCTTCGAAGTGGAGTGGAAACGCTCTCTGATTTCCGGTATGGCCGTAATCAGAAGTTCCTCGTCACTCTCTTCTAACTTGCGCTTGTATTCGTATGTGAAGCTCTGGTTGATGGTGCCGTTTTTTACGTGAATATAGTTGATAAAGGCGTTTTTGTTGGCATCATCATTTACGATGGTGAAGACATCTACATCTGTTATTGTATGGCTTACCACCTCGCTTTTTGCCTCAAATTCATCCAGTAATTGGTACTTTTTCTTATATTCTTCGGCTATTTCAAAACGTAGAAGTTCGGCATTTTTCATCATTAAATCGTAGAGATATTTGCTTACTTCCCGCGTGTTTCCCTTCAGAATTTCACGTGCCTGGCGCATGTTTTCCTGATATTCCTCATAGCTCTGCTTGTTGATGCAGGGTGCTCCGCAGTTGTGGATATGATACTCCAGGCACGGCTTGTATCTGCCTTCAGCGACGCCTTCTCTGGTGATAGGCATTCTGCAGGTTCGGGGCTTGTAGAGCTTCTTGATGACCTCTAAAACAGCATACATGCTGCCGATATGGGGGTAGGGTCCGAAGAAAGTTCCCACCTTTTTATTAATATGACGAGTCTTGAAAATGCGTGGAAAATACTCGTTTGTTACGCATATAGAAGGGTATGTCTTGCCGTCTTTCAGCAGGACATTGTATCTTGGATTATACTTTTTGATCAGGCTGTTTTCAAGCAAAAGTGCGTCTTCTTCTGTGTTTACGACCGTATAAGATATGTCGTGAATCTTAGAAACAAGCACCTTTGTCTTGTATCTGTCTACCTCTTTATGGAAGTAGGAAGATACTCTCCTCTTCAGGTTTTTCGCCTTTCCCACATATATAATCGTATGATTTTCGTCGTAATATTGGTAGCTTCCTGGCTTCTCCGGCATACTTAAAACGATGTTTTTAAGCCTTGCCAAGCGCTCCTCATTCTCTTGTTTCGTCATATTTTTACTTGTTTTTTTAAGGGAAAACGAGCGTTACTGTTTCACGTGAAACGGCAACGCTCTCGTGTCTTTTACTGCTTCCATGCTGCATTCTCGCAGTATTTCTTGCAGTATTTTTGCTGCTTATAACTGCAATAAAGTAGTTACTTCAACGTCTGGATCAAAGGACTTTCTGCCTTCGAAATTCTCGTTTACGAGTTCGATAATGAAGTTGGCATATACCTTTTTCGGATGGAATTTCTTTACCAGATCGCATGCTGCTTTCATGGTTCCGCCGGTAGCGAGGAGGTCATCGTGGAGGAGTACGATGTCGTTCTCATTGATGGCATCTTCGTGGATTTCGATGGTGTCGATACCATATTCCTTAGCATAACTTTCCTGTACGGTTTTGCATGGAAGTTTGCCTGGTTTGCGGCATAAAACTACACCGGCTCCGAGACGTATTGCGAGGGCTGAAGACATTACGAAACCGCGTGATTCAATGCCTACAATCTTGGTGATTCCTTTGTCTTTGTAGAGTTCGTACATCTCATCGCTGATCTCTTTTAAAGATGCAGGATTCTTGAAAAGGGTTGAAACATCACGGAAGTTTACACCCTTGATTGGCCAATCTGGAATGCAACGCAGATTGTCTAATAATAGCTGATTGTTCATTACTTTTTATGCTTTAAATTGATACTTATTTTATTCTGTTTTCTTGTTCCTTTTTGAGGGCTTTTTGCCCGTTTGTTTTTGCGTTTTACCCGAATTTATCCACTTTTGTTTCACGAATTGCTGAAGTTTTACTTTAACCGCAAAACACTTGATGCAACCTTTCTTAAACGGTTGAGCATCAAATGTTTTGTTGATAGTCTGTTTCACGTGAAACATTTATAATTCCTTTGTGTTTCGCCCTGAAACGGCTTATCTTCCGAGCAAAACGAGTATCACGTTGATGTCGCTTGGTGATACTCCCGGAATTCGGCTTGCCTGAGCCAAGGTTTCTGGGTCGATGCGTTCGAGCTTCTGACGTCCTTCTGTGGAGATTTCGTGGAGCTCGGAATAGTTGAAGCGGCCCTTTATCTTGATGTCTTCCAAACGGTGCATCTTGTCGGCGATGAGTCGTTCTCGCTCGATGTAACCTTTGTACTTCATCTTGATTTCTGCAGCTTCAGTTATTTCTTCCTTCCGGTTAGCTGGTGCGTCTAATGCAGCCTTCAGGTCCGGAATAATCTCCGAAAGATTCGTGAGGTTCAGATGAGGGCGGGCGATGAGGTCGATGAGTTTGCAGCCGGCGCGAAGTGGAGTCGTATCGAGTGCTTCTAGTTTTGGATTTATCTCATCCTTCTTGATAGGATAGTTGGCGCAAAATTCGATGATTCTTCCGATGGCTTCTTTTTTCTCTATCCACCAGTCGTAACGGTCGCGTTTGGCAATTCCGAGTTCGTATGCTTTTTCGGTGAGTCGGGCATCGGCATCGTCCTGACGGAGCAGAATGCGGTATTCGGCTCTGGAGGTAAACATACGGTATGGTTCGTCAACTCCCTTTGTGGTGAGATCATCGATGAGTACGCCGATATAACTTTCATCGCGGTTCATCTCGAATGTTTTGTCGCCAACACAATGCAAGGCTGCGTTGATTCCGGCAACGGTTCCCTGGCCTCCTGCTTCTTCATAACCGGTGGTTCCGTTCACCTGTCCGGCAAAGAAGAGGCCTTTGATGATTTTCGACTCCAGTGAATGTTTGAGTTGGGTAGGGTCGAAGTAATCGTATTCGATGGCGTAACCCGGTCTGTAAATCTTGGCATCTCTCAAAGCAGGAATCTCGTGAAGTGCATTCAGCTGGATATCCATCGGCATGCTCGAAGAAAAACCGTTCAGATACATCTCGTTCGTATCTTCGCCTTCCGGCTCCAGAAAGAGCGGATGCTGATCCTTGTCGGGGAAGGTGACGAGCTTCGTTTCTATACTCGGACAGTAACGTGGACCGGTACTCTGAATCTGACCATTATATAAAGGTGAGTCAGCGAGACCGCTTTTTAATGTTTCGTGCACTTTCTTGTTGGTGTAGCAAGTCCAGCAAGGCAACTGTTTCAGTACCCGATGCTCTCCCATATAAGAGAACTGGTGGAAATCGCTGTCGCCTGGCTGTTCTTCCATATCTTCGAAATGAACACTTCGCTTGTCAATTCTGACCGGAGTACCGGTTTTCATTCTGGCTGTAGTGATACCCCATCGGGTGATGCTCTCCGTAAAGTTGTGTACGGCAGGTTCGGCGCATCTTCCGCCTTCTACCATCTTTCTTCCTACATGCATCAGTCCGTTGAGGAATGTTCCAGCGGTGATGATGATGCTCTTGGCATAGAATTCGGCTCCCCAGATGGTTTTTACGCCGGTGGCTTCTCCGTTAGCAACGAGCAGTTCGTCAGCCTGGTCTTGCCAGATGTCGAGGTTGTCGGTATGGTCGAGGATGGTTCTCCATTCCCAGATAAACTTTCCTCTGTCGCATTGGGCACGGGGGCTCCATACGGCAGGACCCTTACCGATGTTGAGCATTCGGAACTGGATGGCGGTTTTATCCGTTACGATACCCATCTGTCCGCCCAATGCATCGATTTCCCGCACAATCTGTCCCTTGGCAATACCACCGATGGCGGGGTTGCAACTCATCTGTCCAATCTTGTTCATATCCATCGTTATCAAACAGGTTTTGGCACCCATGTTTGCAGAGGCTGCAGCAGCCTCGCATCCGGCATGTCCTCCACCGATAACGAGCACGTCATAATTGAATTTCATACTTCGTTTAATCTATATTTTTTCTAATTTTCGGCAAAAGTAAGAAATAAAATCGAAATTTTAGCAAAAATACTTTGATAAATCATTAAAATATAGTAATTTTGCAGCAGACTTGCGAAAATATACCTAGAAATGAGGATTGCAGAATGCCAAAAAATAGGTATTGCAGGGACGAAAAGTGTGGAATATAAATTAGTTTCAAACAGTTAAATAATTAAATTTCAATCATTTATGTGGTTAATCAATTCATCTATTGGTAGAAAGGTAGTGATGTCAGTAACTGGTATCGCTCTTATTCTATTCTTGACATTCCACGGTTGCATGAATGTTGTTGCTCTCTTCTCAGGAGATGCTTACAACATGATTTGCGAATTGTTGGGTGCTAACTGGTACGCCGTAGTTGCAACTTTGGGTTTGGCAGCTTTGGCAGTTTGTCACATCGTTTACGCTTTCATCCTGACAGCACAGAACCGTCGTGCTCGCGGTAACCAGCGTTACGAGGTAACAGCAAAGCCAGAGAAAGTAGAGTGGGCTAGCCAGAACATGTTGGTGCTCGGTATCATCATCGTTCTCGGTTTGTTGCTTCACCTCTTCAACTTCTGGTACAACATGATGTTTGCAGAGCTCTTGGGTACAAGCTTCGGCCACAGCCCAGCAGACGGCTTCGCATTCATTCAGGACACCTTCGCTAACCCAGTATTCGTAGTTCTCTACCTTATCTGGTTGGTAGCTCTTTGGTTCCACCTCACTCACGGTTTCTGGAGTGCTATTCAGACTCTCGGTTGGAGCGGTAAGACTTGGTTCTGCCGTTGGAAGATGATCGGTATGATTTACTCTACCATCCTGCTTCTCCTCTTCATCGTAGTTGTATTGGCATTCGCTTTCGGTTGCGCTCCATCTTTGTGCTGCGCATAATTCGTGTAATCATTTAAGTATTAAAAAAGATTATGGCAAAAACATTAAATTCTAGAATACCTGAAGGACCAGTAGCTGAGAAGTGGACCAACTATAAGGCTCACCAGCGTTTGGTTAACCCAAAGAATAAGTTAAAGCTCGACGTTATCGTTGTAGGTACAGGTTTGGCAGGTGCTTCTGCTGCTGCTTCTCTCGGCGAGATGGGCTTCAATATCTTGAACTTCTGCATCCAGGACTCTCCACGTCGTGCTCACTCTATCGCAGCACAGGGTGGTATCAATGCAGCTAAGAATTATCAGAATGATGGTGACTCTGTTTACCGTTTGTTCTACGATACAGTAAAGGGTGGTGACTACCGTGCTCGTGAGGCTAACGTTTACCGTTTGGCTGAGGTGAGCAACGACATCATCGACCAGTGCGTAGCTCAGGGCGTTCCTTTCGCTCGTGAGTACGGTGGTATGCTGGCTAACCGTTCTTTCGGTGGTGCTCAGGTATCTCGTACATTCTATGCTAAGGGTCAGACAGGTCAGCAGCTCCTCCTCGGTGCTTACTCTTCTTTGAGCCGCATGGTTGAGGCAGGTAAGGTAAAGCTCTTCACCCGTTACGAGATGGAGGATGTAGTTATCGTTGACGGTCACGCTCGTGGTATCATCGCCAAGAATTTGATCACAGGTAAGTTGGAGCGTTTCTCTGCCAACGCCGTAGTTATCGCTACCGGTGGTTATGGTAACGCTTACTTCCTCTCTACAAACGCTATGGGTTGTAACTGTACAGCAGCTATCCAGTGCTACCGCAAGGGTGCTGACTTCGCTAACCCATCTTACGTTCAGATTCACCCTACATGTATCCCTGTTCACGGTACAAACCAGAGTAAGTTGACTTTGATGTCAGAGTCACTCCGTAACGATGGTCGTATCTGGGTTCCTAAGAAGATTGAGGATGCTAAGGCATTGCAGGCTGGTACAAAGAAGGGTTCTGATATTCCTGAGGAAGACCGCGACTACTACTTGGAGCGCCGTTACCCAGCATTCGGTAACCTGGTTCCTCGTGACGTGGCTTCTCGTGCAGCTAAGGAGCGTTGCGACAAGGGCTTCGGTGTTAACAACACAGGTCTTGCCGTATTCCTCGACTTCTCTGAGTCTATCAACCGTCTCGGCATCGACGTTATCCTGCAGCGTTATGGCAACCTCTTCGATATGTATGAGGAGATTACCGACGTTAACCCAGGTGAGTTGGCTAACGAGATTAACGGCGTGAAGTACTACAACCCAATGATGATCTTCCCTGCTATCCACTATACAATGGGTGGTATCTGGGTTGACTACGAGTTGATGACCACTATCCCAGGTCTCTTCGCTATTGGTGAGTGTAACTTCTCTGACCACGGTGCTAACCGTTTTGGTGCTTCTGCTTTGATGCAGGGTTTGGCTGATGGTTACTTCGTATTGCCATACACTATCCAGAATTACTTGGCAGACCAGGCATTGTGGCCAAAGCTCTCTACCGATCTCCCAGAGTTCGCAGAGGCAGAGGCAGGTGTTCAGAAGGAAATCGACCGCCTGATGGGTATCCAGGGCAAGCGCTCTGTAGATTCTATCCACAAGGAGTTGGGTCACATCCTTTGGGAGCACGTAGGTATGGGTCGTACCAAGGAAGGTCTTGAGGAAGGCTTGAAGAAGATGAAGGCTCTCCGCGAGGAATTCAACAAGAACCTCTTCATCCCTGGCAAGAAGGAAGGCTTGAACGTAGAGTTGGATAAGGCTATCCACTTGCGTGACTTCATCTTGATGGGCGAGTTGATCGCTTACGATGCATTGCACCGCAACGAGAGCTGTGGTGGTCACTTCCGTGAGGAGTACCAGACAGAGGAAGGCGAGGCTAAGCGTGATGATGAGAACTTCTTCTACGTAGGTTGCTGGGAGTATCAGGGCAACGATACAACTGCTCCAGTGCTCAACAAGGAACCTCTCGAGTATGAGGCAATTAAGGTACAGACAAGAAATTACAAGAATTAAAAAGCGAACAAGACAATGGCAAGAAATATAAGTTTCACAGTTAAGTATTGGAAGCAGGACGGTCCTACAGCACAGGGTCACTTCGATACACACGAGATGAAGAACATCCCAGATGATACTTCATTCCTCGAGATGCTCGACATCTTGAACGAGGAGCTCATCGAGTCAGGTCAGGAGCCTTTCGTCTTCGACCACGACTGCCGCGAGGGTATCTGCGGTATGTGCTCTCTCTATATTAATGGTACACCTCACGGTAAGACTGAGCGTGGTGCTACAACATGTCAGCTCTACATGCGTCGTTTCAACGATGGTGACGTTATCACCGTTGAGCCTTGGCGTTCTGCTGGTTTCCCTATCATCAAGGACTGTATGGTAGACCGTTCAGCATTCGACAAGATCATCCAGGCAGGTGGTTACACCAGCATCCGTACAGGTCAGGCTCAGGATGCCAACGCTATCCTGATTCCTAAGGAGAATGCAGACGAGGCAATGGATTGCGCTACATGTATCGGTTGCGGTGCTTGTGTTGCTGCATGTAAGAATGGTTCTGCTATGCTCTTCGTCAGCTCAAAGGTTAGCCAGCTGGCACTTCTCCCACAGGGTCGTGTAGAGGCTGCTGCCCGTGCTAAGAAGATGATTGCACGTATGGATGAGCTCGGATTCGGTAACTGTACAAACACTCGTGCTTGCGAGGCTGTTTGTCCTAAGAACGAGTCTATCGCTAACATCGCCCGCTTGAACCGTGAGTTCTTGAAGGCTAAGTTGGCTGACTAATCCATCGTTTCTTTTGAGACACCGGAATTTTCTCTCTGCATCTTTACGGATGCGAGAGAATTTTCCCAACAACTCTTCACTCTTCACCTTTTGTGTGTAAGTAGTTGAAGGATAGGAAGTTGGGCGGGTGAAGAGTGTTTTTCTACTCTTCACCCGCCCTTCACCTTTTTAGGCTGTTGACAGCTAAGCGGCTCTGCGTTTATACCTTTCCCAAAATCGTAAAAGGTGAAGAGTGGTGAAGAGTGGGTGAAGAGTGCTGAATATCTCTTCACCTATGTAATGTATTGTGTTTCAGTTCTTTATGCTGGAAAGGTGAAGAGTGAAGAGCTGATTGCGATATTCCTGCCAACCATGCTTCTCTTGAAATAAGAGAAAGGATGTTTGGCAAACTGTTATACAGGAACAGCCGACTAGCCTCTGTTGCGTTAGTCGGCTGTTTGCCTTTTGCTAGCCTTCTGTTTGCCTTCTACTAGCCGGCTGTTTTTCCTAGGCAGTTGTTCTATCTCCGATAGTTATGTATTTATTTATACCTGCTGTTAGAGTCATATAGCCAGGAAAAAGGGTAGATTATAGCCGAGAGCATCCTGTTTTTGGTGCATCCCGACATAAATTATCAGATATTCTGAGAAATATTTTGTAATCTCATCAGAATATCGTAATTTTGCGGTTATAAAGAATAAGTAATGTAATGACGAATCACTCAACAGAAATAATGAACCAAGCAATGTTCGATTTTATCTGCCAGCATCAGGACGATGATGTTCGCCAGTTGGCTTTCCTCGGCAGCAAGTATCCCGAGGTAGATATGCCTTTCGCTCTCGACCAGATTCGTGGGCGAAAGATGGCTCGTGTGAAACTGCCCCGTTGGGCAAGCATCGATGGCATTATCTATCCCCCTCATATTTCGATGGAGCAATGTTCGTCAGAGCAAACGGCACTTTATAAGGCTGAACTCGCTGCCCGACTGCTCGGTTTGTCTTCTTCATCATCCGAAATCGGAGAAGAAAAGGAGAAGGAGAGCGAAAACGCCTCAAATCTTCATCTTTCTGAAATTTGCGAATTTGCGGGCAAAGGGGCAGTTGATTCAGAATTCGCCAAAAATGAAGCTACTTGCAAAAAGCAACAGATATTAACAGAATCAAAAGAGAATGTTAATGAAACAAAAGAAGAACCTCATGAAGGAGATTTTTCTGAAGAAACCGGGTTTGTTGACCTGACCGGTGGTTTCGGAGTAGACTTCTCTTACATCGCTTCCCGATTGGGCGTGAAGTCGATGTATGTGGAGCGTCAGGCTCATCTCTGTGAAGCAGCGAAGGAAAACTTTGGGCGGTTGGGTTTGAAGAATGCCATCGTGAAGAATGGAGACGGAATAGAGGTTCTGCATTCTTTTGCTTCAAAGAAGGATGATGCTGCATCAGATTCTTTAGGCATAACTGAAGATCAGTCTCGGTCATTACTTAAGACCAACCTTGGTCTTAAGCTGATCTTCATCGATCCTGCCCGTAGAGACGATGCAGGCAACAAGGTAGTATCCTTGAAGGATTGCACGCCCGATGTAACCCTTTTGCAGGAAGAAATGCTTTCGAAGGCAGATTACGTCATCATCAAACTCTCTCCGATGCTTGACTGGCATCGTGCGGTAAGTGAATTAAACTGCGTACAAGAGGTTCATATCATCTCCGTGAATAATGAGTGCAAAGAACTCCTTTTAGTGCTCTCAGCTCGAAATATGGGCGGAAATCTCCGCATTTATTGCATCAATGATGCGCAATCCTTCGTTTGTGATGAGATGGAAATGGAGGAATCTTCGGTAAAGATAGCCCCATCCACCCTTGAAGAGATGCAGTATCTTTACGAGCCGAATGCCTCTCTGATGAAAGCCGGCTGTTTCGGTGTTCTTTCCGAGCGATATGATGCAAGGATGCTTTCCAAGAACAGTCATCTTTTCGTGAGCCGTGAGCCTATCGCCGTCTTCCCCGGCAGAAGTTTCCGCATCATTGCCATCTCCTCCTTTAATAAAAAGGAGTTGAAGCGCCATCTCTCAGGAATCACCAAGGCGAACATCGCTACCCGCAACTTCCCCCTTTCCGTAGCAGAATTGCGCAAGCGCCTGAAACTGAAAGATGGTGGTGAAACTTATATTTTTGCCACCACACTGAGCGATGAAAGCCATGTGCTGGTAATAACGGAGAAAGCATAGGATAAGGAGATTCCCAAGTTCTTTTTGGATGTTTTAAAAAGGTGTATGGGCGCAATAAAGTTTCTTAATGCGCTCAAACATCAGTTTTTATCCTAACTATGAAAAAT
Source organism: uncultured Prevotella sp. (assembly GCA_934202525.1). Taxonomy (GTDB): domain Bacteria; phylum Bacteroidota; class Bacteroidia; order Bacteroidales; family Bacteroidaceae; genus Prevotella. The sequence continues at coordinate 16,127 of CAKPYB010000023.1, read as the reverse complement.
AATCAACTAAAAATGCGTGAGTAATCATTTTTTTTCATTACCTTTGCAACCGATACCACACTCGCTCACGCCGTGTCGAGGCATTTGGAGCCGCTTTAAGCGACTTTCTTGTGCTAAGATGGGAGAAAAGGTAAGTGGGATAAAGGTATCACGACATAATATAAAGGCGTTTACTTGACGCTTTGTTCTTGACGAATCGGAACTTCGCAAACTTCGTACACAGTCTTGAGCATAGCAACGGTAGATGCCCTCGGGATGTGATATATTTCGCATCCCTTTACTGGTATGGCTTATTGCGTCTTGCGATGAGTCTTATATCCGTATAGGGAGAAGTGTATACATATCGGCGTGGGCTTCGACGTTGCTCGTTCAACTGTGTGGGCAATGCGAAGGCCTCGATTCGTGGGACGGGTAACAGGTAGAATCCCACGTTTTTTATTTTGCCGTCAGCTAAGAGTATATTAATCGCCAGTTGGGGATTCGGTGGCAAAATATTACGAATATGCAAAAAGATTTATTAAGACAAGATGTAAATCAACAGTTGCCAGGTCGAGAGTTTGACAATTGCAGCTTTTATCGTTTGAAAGAACCAAATACATACCTATGTCTTCATAAGGGTGATTGTTGGGAAAATTCATTTATTGTGTTTCAGAAAGATGATGAAATCAAAATCATGAAAGGGGAAACCTATGAGTGGTTAGATGCAATAACGACTAATAGAGGCAAAATGGCAGAATGGTTTGATGCAGAAGATACAAATGTAATTAATGGTACAGAGGTAATTTCTGTAGAGATAAATGAAAAGCTAAAAAATGCAGTATTGAAATGTTTGGAAGAGATAAGTAGCAAATAGTGCTTTCTTTTTCTCGACTAAGAAATATGTCTAATAAAAAAATAATATTTATGAATCAAAAACTACATTCTTTATTGCTCATGGTGGCATTGCTGTCATGGAGCATGGTTGTTGCCGCATCAGACTTTGATGATGGCATCTTGAAGTATACGATTACTTCCCCTTCTAATTTGGAGGTACAGTGTGATGGATTGACAGATAAGCATAAGAACGATGAAGATGTTATGATACCTTCTACTGTTAATTATAATAACAGGACTTATACGGTGGTAATACTTGGCTCAGGTAAAGGATATACTTCTTCCATTGGAGACCCAACAAGTTCCACAGATTTTAGTAAAAACTTAAAGAGTATTCAATTGCCTTCGTCAATTACTCGTCTTAATTCTTATGTCTTTAGTGGCTGTAATAATTTGACAGAAATAATATTGCCAAATGGTATAAAAGAAATAGGAGAGGCTTCTTTTTCTAGTTGCCGATTGTCTTCTATTGTAATTCCTGTCTCTGTAAAGAAAATAGAACGATATGCTTTCAAAAACAATTCGTCTTTGATGGAAGTGTTCTTTTTGAGTAGTGAAAAACCAGAATTAGGATATAGTGCTTTTTATCCTTGCCATTCAGCTCTAACCTATTATGTACCAAACAAAGAGGCATACGGAAACGCAAGCAGCATGGTACAGTACGTTTCTTTCCCAACAAGTACCTACACCTATACTGGTATGGCTCCAAAGTTGGAGTGGCAGAACAACTTGAAAGGCTATACTGCCACATTGGAGGATGCTTCTGCTTTGGATAAGAGCGTAGGTGCCCATTCTGCTAATGTAAAGGTAAGGTATTCTAATGGGGTTGACATAACTGTAGAGATTCCTTACGAATATACGATAACTCCTGCTCCTTTGTCATTGACAGTGAATAATGCAACACGTGAGTATGGAAATCCTAATCCTGAGTTCTCAAGTGTAATCACTGGCTTTGTAGAGGGAGAAAATGCGGAAAACCAAAATATGACAGTGGATTATACTTGTGATGCAGATGGGCAGAGCAATGTTGGTAATTATCGTATCTTGGCTTCTGTAAACGCTCCAAACTATGAAGTAACTTATCATTATGGAACGTTGGCGGTAACTAAGGCACCACTTACATTAAAGGTAAAAAATACTTCTCGCCTGTATGGTGATGAAAATCCTCAGTTTGAGTTGATATATACAGGTTTGCGCAATAATGAAACATCGCCAACCTGGACACAAGTCATCAAAGTCGCAACTACAGCAACCAAGAAATCACATTGTGGAGTTTATCCTATAACTGTAAGCGGTGGAGCTTCACAAAATTACCAAGTTGTGGAATATACTAATGGTGAATTGACAGTCAGCAAGCGCCCTCTTACAGTAAAAGCTATAGATTACGAGCGCTCATATGGCGAAGCTAACCCTGCATTTAAGATTGCATACGATGGTTTTGCCAATTCGGATAACGAGAGTTGTATTTCTCCAAAGCCAACTTTGAGTTGTGAGGCTACTAAAGAATCAAACGCTGGCACTTACAATATTCTTGTAACTGGTGGTAAGGCAGATGATTATGCTATTACCTATCAATATGGTAAGTTGAAGGTTAATCCGTTGCTTTTAGGCTTCAAGGAAACTTATAATTCCGTAACCTATAATGACATGTCTAAGAGTATTTCAGACTTGGTTTTTCAGCATATTCCTGAATTGAATATGAAGTATGATGTTTCAGACTTGAAAATTGATATTTGGGCATTGGATAGTGAAAATAAATATTCTCAGCATGTTTGGAATGTTTCTTCGGGTAGTTATTCTGGAAGTTATGTAAATTACATAGCAGATGGTGCTACTGATGTGGGAAAATATATCATAACAATAACTGGTATTAAAACACCGAATCCAAATATTAGATTAGATTCTCAAACGGCTCGTGCTTATCTTACAATAGAAAAAGCTAGTAATAATTTACAATGGAATGACGATGATGTTATAGAAGTGGAAATGGGCAAAGCAAAAGAGCTAAATATAGCTTATGATGCGGATTTATATAGCATGTTCAATCTCGGGTTTGATGAAAGCGTCATACAAGTGCGTGCTTCAAATAAGGAAACTAATCATGCTAAATGGTATGTTGTTGGTTTGCAAGAAGGAATTACAAAATTAAGTTTCAATATCAGCTCTAGGAAGAATGATTGGGGCTTTTATAATTTTGGTAATTCTCAAACGATAACAAAAACCATTAAAGTTATAACTCCTACAGGTATTGGGCAGATTTCAAATAATAATGATGTCAAAGAAGTCTCTCGATATTCTGTTAATGGCCAGCGCCTGACAGCTCCAACCAAGGGCTTGAACATCGTGAAGTATAGCGATGGAAGCGTGAGAAAAGAAATCGTGAAGTAAATCAAGTAATATTTGTGTTTGGAAGTCGCAAATTGCGACTTCCAAACTTCTTTAAGGTCGCAAATTGCGACTTTGAAACCATCCTATTGTATCGTTTGAGGTTCCAATTTGACACCTCAAACAAAAACATTCTAGAAAATCCTTGCTTGTTTCCAATAATAGTTGTATCTTTGCCAAAATATTCAAACCCAAAGGAAATGGCAAAGGAAAAGGAATTGGAACAGGTGGAAGGACAGCAATTGTCTGTAGAAAATAAAGTGGAGTCTCTGATACGAGTTAACAGAGGACAACAAGTGATGCTTGACCGTGACTTGGCTGAGCTGTATGGAGTAGAAACAAGAAGGTTGAATGAGCAGGTAAAACGTAATATAGAACGTTTCCCTGAAGACTTTATGTTTCAATTGACCCAAAATGAATTTGATAACTTGAAGTCGCAATTTGCGACTTCAAGTTGGGGCGGTGTAAGAAAACTGCCTTACGCTTTCACAGAGCAAGGAGTTGCTATGCTTAGTGGAGTTTTGAAGTCTCCGACTGCTGTTGAAGCAAACATCCGCATCATGCGAGCATTCGTATCTATGCGCCATTTTATGGTGAACAATGTGGCGTTTTATCTCTTTAATGAAAAAGTTCCAAGTGGGAGAAATGCCACTTGGAACTTGACGTATTATTTTCTTTTTTCCTTGAAGAACTTCTCGAAGAAGTCCATTTGCTTTTGATTTTGAACAGGACCCAAATGCAGTCCTTCCTTCATAATCATCACCGTTGGTTTACCTTCCTGGTAGGTAGTCCAGAAAGGAAGGCTATCCCCATTTGGATTGCCTGTCTTGGTAAAGTTGATCCAGTAGCGTGACATGATTTGTTCCATGTGCTGCTCCGTCTCGGTCATCTTTCCAGAGCCAAACTTATAGCCATAGATGAATGGCATCTCTGCCACATGGCTGGCTCCTCCCTTGCGGCTTTTCACGATGGTGTTCTCTGAGTCTTGGTCAAAGTAATACATATACACCTTGCCCTTGCCGGTCTTGCTCTGCAGGTTAGCCCAGGCATACGTTCCCCATGCAAAGGAGCCATCACGGAAAATGTCGGATTGGGCGAAGTAGGTTTCTTCCTCTGTCTTGGCAGGATAGAGACTGAGAACCTGGTCTGCCCAGCTTCCATATATCTCATGGATTCTTTTCTCATAGTCACTTACACTGACAGGGCGGCTAAACATACTTCCTTCGTCGCTGTTGGTTCCTATGATGACATTTACATCATTGTAGTTTCCCTTTTCATAGAGCTTATACTGGTCATCGGTGATGGAGTAGCCGTCAACGTTTGGCCAGAAGGATTCAAAGTCGGTATTCTTCACGATGTCCATAGCCGGAACTTTTCTTAGCTGCTTCAAGTTCTTAGCCTTGAGTCTCTTTTGAAGGAGAAGTCCACCTGCTTCTGCCGCTTTGGTGGTGAGCATGGCTGTGTTACCATTTCTGCTTTCACCCACAGGCCAGAAGGAGCTACCACTTTCGCTGATGGCTCCTCGGAAGAGACCCTTGGCAAGGGGAGAGGCGCATAGTATACTTACCGAGATACCACCGGCAGATTCTCCTGCAATTGTAATCTTGTCAGGGTCTCCACCGAAGGCAGCGATATTGTCGTGAATCCATTTTAAGGCCATCACTTGATCAAGGATACCATAGTTACCAGATATGTTCTTGCCTGATTCCTTACTCAGCTCTGGATGTGCCATGAATCCCAAGGCTCCCAAGCGGTATTCTATACTGCAATAGATGATGCCTTCCTTGACAAAGCTTTCCTGAGTTCCACTGTAGGAGCCAGTAAGAAAGGCTCCTCCATGAATCATCACAAATACAGGGAGTTTGTCATTCTTACTCTTGGCTGGCGTTTCCACACTGAGGTATAGGCAGTCCTCGCTCATGCCCAGCTCTCCACCATTTTGGTTAGGGTCGATGGGCTGTGGTGGACGGTTTCCCCATTTATCTGCTTTGAATACTCCCTTCCAAGGCTTCTTGCTCACTGGGGCTTTCCATCTGAGGTTGCCCACTGGTGCTTCAGCGTATGGGATTCCCTTGTATAGGGCGAATCCTTCATGTTCCACACCTTCAATTTCTCCTTGCTCCACTGTTGTTCTTAGCAGTTGGGCGTTAGCTGCCGATAGGCAAAAGAGTGCCAGGGCGGCTGTCAGTAGATGTCTTTTCAATCTCATTTCTAGTTATTCCATTAATTCCGCAACACTATTATTGATTAAACTTTTTAAGCGCCTGAGCAACCGAAAGTTACTCCGGATTTTGCTATGTCAGAATTTTCACTTATCTTAGTGTTGCGAAAAGAAAACAAGCAAAACTCTGATATGACATGGCAAAGATACAAATTAAATCTGAGAAACTCACTCCTTTTGGAGGAATAATTTCGGGTCATGGAGCAATTTGACTCCATATTGTCTTCTCTAATCGACTCCATCCTCAGAATTTCACTACTCATTTGATGAACCATCTCTCGCTTCATCCGACACTTCGCACTTCTCGCCAGTGTTGGAGAGAATAGATGATTGAGCTTTTTCTTATTGTGATTCCTTGGAGAATATTAGTTTTCCGCCAGTGCTTAAAATTATCGGGAAGGATATTCCGCCAAAACCACCACTAAATGGGTGATATAGGCTAGTTTGGGAGCTGTAATTAAAAATTAACCCCTAAAAAACTGCAAAAAAAGTAGCAATATTTGGTAATTTGCCAAAATATTGCTACTTTTGCATTTATAATATTGCAAACTAGTTTGAAAATCATGTCATTAATAGAAATTAAAAAGGTCGAAACAAAGAAGGACTTGAAGACGTTCATCGACTTCCATTACGACCTCTACGAAGGCAACGAATATGATGTGCCTAATCTTTTCAGCGACGACATGAATACTCTGAGCAAGGACAAGAACGCAGCGTTCGAGTTCTGCGAGGCAGAGTATTTTCTTGCCTATAAGGACGGCAAGCTGGCAGGTCGCGTCGCTGCCATTATCAATCATAAGGCAAACAACAAATGGGGCAGGAAATCGGTCCGTTTCGGCTGGATTGATTTCATTGACGACCGCGAGGTTTCCAAGGCTCTTCTCGATGCTGTAGAGAAATACGGTAAGGAGAAGGGAATGGAAGATATTGTAGGTCCGCTGGGTTTTACCGATATGGATCCAGAAGGCATGCTTACCTGGGGCTTTGACCAGCTAGGCACCATGCCTACCATTTATAATTATTCATATTATCCGGAGCACATTGAGGCTCTGGAGGGTTTTACCGTAGATAATAAGTATGTAGAGTATAGACTGATGGTGCCAGATACCATCCCGGAGAAATATTCCAAGATAGCGGCGATGATAGAGAAAAGATACAATCTCCATGTCCGCAAACTTACCCGTAAGGATATTTATCAGGGCGGATACGGACAGAAGATTTTCGACCTCATCAATGATACATACAAGCATCTCTATGGTTATTCCGAACTTTCACAGAAGCAGATAGACCAGTACATCAAGATGTATCTGTCTTTGCTCGACCTGAACTTTGTAACAGCCATAGAAGACTGGACTACCGAGGATCATAAGATGATAGGTATCGGTATTACGATGCCTTCCCTTTCCAGAGCTCTGCAGAAGTGTCATAGGGGCAGGCTGCTTCCTTTTGGCTGGTGGCATCTGCTGCGCGCCATCAAGTTCCATAAAACCAAGATTGTCGACCTTCTGCTCATCGGTATCCAGCCGGAATACCGTGCAAAGGGTGCCAATGCGCTGCTCTTTGCCGACCTGATTCCTATCTATCAGAAGTATGGAATCGAGTGGGGAGAAACGCAGGTAGAAATGGAAGAAAATGCTGCCGTGCAGGGACAATGGGGCGTCTTGGATCCAATCCTTCACAAGCGCCGCAACTGCTATATTAAGAGTATCAAGTAAATAGCAATTATTGTGTTGGCAATTGTCTGATAAACAGAATATTGCAACATCATTAGCTATATTATAAGAAAATAAATAAGAAATACTAAGGAGGAAAACATGTCTGAAGAAAAAAACTTAAGTAACAGCGAATTGAATGCTGCAGATGAGTTTACCAATGCCCCTCAGGAGCAGCAGCCGGTAGAATATACCGATGATAACATCCGCCACTTGAGCGATATGGAGCATGTGCGTACCCGTCCGGGTATGTACATCGGTCGTCTGGGAGATGGAAATCTGCCGGAAGATGGTATTTATGTGCTCTTGAAGGAGGTGGTAGACAACTCTATCGATGAATTCAAGATGGGTGCAGGTGCCCGTCTGGAAATCGATATCGAGGACAATCTGCGTGTCAGTGTGCGCGACTATGGCCGTGGTATTCCTCAGGGCAAGCTCGTTGAGGCTGTAAGCGTGCTGAATACCGGCGGTAAGTACGACAGCAAGGCGTTCAAGAAGAGCGTTGGTCTGAACGGTGTGGGTGTGAAGGCGGTCAATGCCCTCAGTTCCCACTTCGAAGTAAAGTCGTACCGCGACGGAAAGGTGCGCCATCTGAAGTTTGAGAAAGGTATTCTGAAGAGCGACACGATGGAAGATACTGAGGACGAGAACGGTACCTTTATCTTCTTTGAGCCGGATAATACACTCTTCAAGAACTATTCCTTCCACGATGATTTCGTGGAAACGATGCTCCGCAACTATACTTATCTGAACACCGGACTCACCATCATGCACAATGGCCGCCGCATCTTGAGCCGCCATGGTCTGCAGGATTTGCTGAGTGATAATATGACCAACGAAGGTCTCTACGACATCGTCCACATGAAGGGCGAGGACATCGAGATTGCTTTCACCCATACCAACCAGTATGGCGAGGAGTATTATTCCTTTGTCAATGGTCAGCACACCACCCAGGGAGGTACGCATCAGAGTGCCTTCAAGGAGCATATTGCCAAGACTATCAAGGAGTTCTACGGCAAGTATGAGTATGCTGACATCCGAAACGGACTGGTGGCTGCCATTGCCATCAACGTAGAAGAACCGGTCTTCGAGAGTCAGACCAAGATTAAGCTCGGAAGTACTACGATGACGCCGAATGGTGGCGAAACCATCAATAAGTATGTAGGCGATTTCCTAAAGAAGGAAGTAGACAACTATCTCCATATCCACAAGGATGTAGCTGAGATTCTGGAGAACAAGATTAAGGAGAGTGAGCGTGAGCGCAAGGCGATGGCTGGCGTTACCAAACTCGCCCGTGAGCGTGCCAAGAAGGCGAATCTCCACAACCGCAAGCTCCGCGACTGCCGCATCCATTTCAGCGACGCCAAGAACGAGCGCAAGGAGGAGAGTTCCATCTTCATCACCGAGGGCGATTCTGCCAGCGGAAGCATCACCAAGAGCCGCGATGTGAATACCCAGGCGGTGTTCTCGCTGCGTGGTAAACCGCTCAACAGCTTCGGTCTGACCAAGAAGGTGGTTTATGAGAACGAGGAGTTCAATCTGCTTCAGGCGGCTCTCGATATAGAGGACGGCTTGGATTCATTGCGTTACAACAAGGTGATTGTGGCAACCGATGCGGATGTCGACGGAATGCACATCCGCCTGCTCATCATCACCTTCTTCCTTCAGTTCTTCCCAGATCTCATCAAGAAGGGCCATGTCTACGTGCTTCAGACCCCATTGTTCCGAGTGCGCAACAAGCGAACCAAGATCAAGAACAAGCAGGCGGTGGCTGATGCGGATGCGAAACTGGGAAGTAAGGAGAAAAAGAGCGATTTCATCACGCATTACTGTTACAGCGATGAGGAGCGCCAGCAGGCGATTCGCGATTTGGGTCCTGACCCGGAAATCACCCGATTCAAAGGTTTGGGAGAGATTTCGCCTGATGAATTCGCCCATTTCATCGGTCCCGACATGCGGTTGGAGCAGGTTACACTGCATAAAACCGATCAGGTGCAGAAGCTGCTGGAATATTATATGGGTAAGAACACGATGGAGCGCCAGAACTTCATCATCGAAAATCTGGTGATAGAAGAGGATATTCCGGAGGAAGACTCAGCACCGCTGGATTAAATGAAGTGAAGAGTGAAGAACGAAGAGTGAAGAATTCAAGTGCTTTCGGGGGGTAACCATTGAAAAAAGCGCTGTTAACTGTTAACCTGTTAACTCTTGAAGGATTTCTCTCTTTCATAAACTTTAAGTTTTAAGAAATGAAGAAATATCTATTCATAGCACTGGTAGCATTCCTGGCAGTAACTTCTGCCAGTGCCCAGTTGCGTATCAAGATGGGCAAGAACAGCCCGATAGAGAAGTTGGGAAGGGCTGAAATCGCCATTACCAACCTTTATGTGGATAGTGTGGATGAGAATAAGCTCGTAGAGGACGCCATCCGAGGCATGCTCGAAAAGCTCGACCCTCATTCTTCTTACGCTACAGCCAAGGAAACCAAGGCGATGAACGAGCCGCTGAACGGCAGTTTTGATGGCATTGGCGTGCAGTTTAACATGGTAGATGATACGCTCCTCGTTATCCAACCGGTTACGAACGGACCTTCCGAGAAGGTGGGAATCATTGCCGGCGACCGCATTGTGGCTGTAAACGATACAGCCATTTCGGGCATCAAGATGAGCAAGGAAGACATCATGAAGCGCCTTCGTGGTCCTAAGGGAACCACGGTGAATCTTACCATCATGCGCCGTGGCATCAAGGATAAGCTCATCTTCAAGGTAAAGCGCGATAAGATTCCGGTAACTACGATGGATGCGGCTTATATGATTCGTCCGGGCATCGGATACATCCGATTGGGAAGCTTCGGATTGACCAGTCATAAAGAGGTAACAATAGCGATGGATTCGCTGAAAAAGAAGGGAATGAAGGACCTTATCTTCGACCTTGAGGATAATGGCGGAGGCTATCTTCAGGCTGCGGCTCAGATTGCCAACGAGTTCCTGCAGAAGGGCGATCTCATCGTTTATACCAGCGGTCGTGCTGCGCCTCGCCAGGAATACAAGGCGCAGGCTAACGGCAGATGGCGCAAGGGCAAGGTGGTTGTGCTCACCAATGAGTTTACCGCTTCTGCCGCCGAGATTGTTTCCGGAGCCATCCAGGATCAGGACCGTGGTGTAGTGGTTGGTCGCAGAACCTTCGGCAAGGGATTGGTGCAGCGTCCGCTGACCTTCGATGATGGTAGCGAGATTCGTCTCACCATCGCCCATTACTATACGCCTAGCGGCAGATGCATCCAGAAGCCTTATAAGAAAGGTGACAGATTGGATTATGCGATGGATCTCGATAATCGCTACAAGCATGGCGAGTTCACCAATCAGGACAGCATCCATCTTTCAGATAGTTTGAAGTATTATACTTTGCGCAAGCATCGTGTGGTTTATGGTGGTGGTGGAATTATGCCGGATTATTTCGTGCCGCTGGATACAACCAAGTACACCAAGATGCATCGTCAGTTGGCAGCCAAGAGTATCGTCATCAACCACAGCCTGAAGTTCATCGATGCTCACCGCAAGGAATTGAAGAGCCAGTATAAGGATTTCGATAAGTTCCTCGCCACCTATGAGGTTCCTTCTTCGCTGATAGATGGCATTATCGCCGAGGGCAAGAAGGAGAAGATAGAGCCAAAGGATGAGGCTGAATTAATTCAGACGAAGAAATACCTCGCCCTGCAGCTGAAAGCCCTTGTAGCAAGAGATATCTGGGATATGAGCCAATACTTCCAGGTTTGGAACGAGACAAACGAGATAGTTCAGCGAGCCGTGCAGCTGCTGACTACGGGGAAGTAATTATCCAAAAATCGGCTGTTAACTGTTAACCTGTTAACCCCGTGAGGTGAGTTTTAAGCAATACGCCCTGAAAGGGCAGAAGCTCCTAGCCCAGGGTAACACCCTGGGTTAAACATACAACCAACAAAACGCCCTGTAAGGGCAAAAGCTTCGTATTTGAAAGCTTTTGCCCTTACAGGGCGACTTCGTTATATCCCCATTATACCCAGGGTGTTACCCTGGGCTAGGAGCTTCTGCCCTTTCAGGGCGTGCTGTTCAATATTTGCTTCTGTTAGAATTCATAAATCCTTTCTGAATTCATTTACTTCTTCTCATGCATGCGATCCCATTTCAGATAGATTCCGGCAAGGATGGTGCCGGAAATGCTGTGCCAGGCGCAGCTGATGGCGCAAGGCAATACGGCGAGAGGCTGGGCAGCGAAGAAGTTGCCGGCAAGAACCGTGGCAAGACCGGCGTTCTGCATTCCTACCTCAATACTGATGGTACGCTTCTTGGCAGTATTGAATCCGGCACATTTGCCGGCAAGCCAGCCGAGAAGATAACCCAGCGTATTGTGGCAGAAAACCACGGCGAAAGTCCAGAGGAAGAGCGATAAGCCGCGAGCTACGAGGTCATCATGAACCGTAGAAATCACACCGCCTACGATGATTGCCAGACACGTTACGCTGATGCCCGGCATCAGACTCTGGATGGTAGGGAAGCAGTCTTTCTTGCCGTAAATATAGTTGAGGGCGCAGCCGATGGCTACAGGAATAATCGTTACGATGAGGATGTTGATGAACATTCCCACAGCATCTACATGGATAATCTCGCCTGCCGTAATCTTCATCAGCAGCGGAGTCATCACCGGTGCAAGAATGGTAGAGGCGCAGGTCATTCCTACGGAGAAGGCCACGTCGCCATGACACAGATAACTCATGATGTTGCTCGAAACGCCGCCCGGACAGCAACCTACCAGCAGGATTCCGAGTGCCAGGGCTGGGTCAAGATGCCACACATGAACCAGGGTGTAAGCCACACCCGGCATGATGATAAACTGGGCGCAGGCTCCGATGAAGACATCCAGCGGGCGCTGAGCCAGAATCTTGAAGTCGTTGGTGGTCAAGGTCAAGCCCATGGTGAGCATGATGATGCCGAGAATGACGGTTTGAGTAGTTCCGCGCACCCAGTCGAAGGTATGTGGGAAGAAGAATGTGAACACTGCAACACCTATCACGAAGATAGATGTGTAATTGGCCAGCAGCTTGCTGAGCCCTTGAAATAACTTAAGCATAATTCTATTTCTTTTAAAATCCTGATATTTCTCTCTTATTTATTTCTTTCCTCGCTTTCAATATCGAGTGCAAAAGTACGTCTTTTCTATCGGATAAACAAATTATTCTGCAAGAAAATGATAAATTATAACATTTTTATAGGGTAACGCTTGCAAATCTGCACGAATCTTTTGGGATTGTGCAAAATCATGGGCAAAATAATTCGGCTTTTCTTCTTTAATTCCGCAACAAATGTGTAACTTTGCACCCATATTATCGATAATAGTCATAGAATGAACGAAGATTTTGATATAAGACAAGAAATGGTTTCGCCTGCCGAAAAGGAATTCGAGAAGGCGCTGCGCCCGCTGAAGTTTTCTGATTTCAGCGGACAGAATGGCGTGGTAGAAAATCTCGAGGTCTTTGTTGAGGCTGCAAAATATCGTGGCGAACCGCTCGACCATACGCTCCTCCACGGTCCGCCGGGATTGGGTAAGACCACGCTGAGCAACATCATCGCCAACGAACTGGGCGTAGGATTCAAGATTACATCGGGTCCTGTGCTTGATAAGCCGGGCGATCTGGCGGGAATCCTTACCTCGCTTGAGCCTAATGATGTGCTCTTTATCGATGAAATCCACCGTCTTTCGCCTGTCGTAGAGGAGTATCTCTATTCGGCGATGGAGGATTACCGCATCGACATCATGATAGATAAGGGTCCTTCGGCTCGCAGCATCCAGATAGACTTGAATCCGTTTACCCTCGTGGGAGCAACAACGAGAAGCGGTCTGCTTACAGCTCCTCTGCGTGCCCGTTTCGGAATCAATCTGCATCTGGAATATTACGACCCGGCTACGCTTCAGAAGATTATCAAGCGAAGTGCGATGCTCTTGAAGGTGCCGATAGAGGATGAGGCGGCTGTGGAAATCTCCCGCCGTTCGCGCGGAACTCCTCGTATCGCCAATTCTCTGCTCAGAAGAGTGCGTGATTTCGCCCAGGTAAAGGGCAACGGAACCATCACTTACGATATTGCCCAGATGGCGCTCAAGGCACTCAACATCGACCAGTATGGCTTGGACGAGATTGACAACAAGATTCTCACCACCATCATCGACAAGTTCCGTGGCGGTCCGGTAGGCGTAAGCACCATTGCCACGGCAATAGGCGAGGATGGCGGCACCGTAGAGGAGGTTTACGAGCCGTTCCTCATCATGGAGGGTTTCATCAAGCGCACGCCGCGAGGCAGAATGGCAACGCCGCTTGCCTACGAGCATCTCGGCAGAAATCCGTATACAAGCAATATTATGCAGGGAGACCTGTTTGAATAAAGTTCAAAGTAATGAAGATAGGAATATTTACGGGTACATTCGACCCATTTACGATAGGACATCAGAACATTGCCGAGCGTGCCTTGCCGATGTTCGACAAGCTCGTGATTGCAGTGGCGGTGAGCAAGCTGAAGCACGCTAGCGAGGAAATCTCGAAGCGTGTGGAGGATATTAAGGCTGTTTTTCCGAAGGAATGTTCGGAGTTGGTGGATGCGGAGGATGCATCTAAGGGTTATCGCTTGGAGGTGGTTTCTTACGATGATCTCACCATCGATTTGGCGCATCGTATGGGAGCCAGGTTTCTGGTTCGTGGCGTCCGTTCTGCCAAGGATTTCGAGTACGAAAGGGAGCAGGCTGACATCAATAAGCAGTTGGGCGGCGTAGAAACCATCCTGCTGTTTTCTGACCCAAGATACAGCAGCATCAGCTCAACGCTGGTTAGGGAGCTGAGATTCTTTGGAAGAGAAGTAGATGAATTTTTACCAAAAATAAAATAAAAATAGGAGGAAGAAGCGTATGATTACATACAATGTAGATGGCGTGAAAATGCCAAAGATCAAGAAGCGTGATACGAGTGCCTGGATTCGCAAGGTGGCTGCCTCTCATGGCCGCAAGGTGGGTGAGATTGGCTACATGTTTGTGGATGATGAGAAGATTCTCGAAGTGAACAACGAGTATCTGGGTCATGATTACTATACCGATGTCATCACCTTCGATTATGATGAGGATGATGTGATTAACGGCGACATCGTGATTTCGCTCGATACAGTCCGCACCAATGCCGAGCAGTTTGGCAAGACTTACGATGATGAGCTCCATCGCGTCATCATCCACGGCATCCTGCATCTCTGCGGAATCAACGACAAGGGTCCGGGAGAGCGCGAAATCATGGAGGAGAGCGAGAACAAGGCCCTCGCCCTGCTCGAAGGTGCTTCGATATTGAAGAAGTAAAGCCCTTCTCTATAATTTGAGGAAGCTAGGTTTCTTCAATTTCCCGGTAGAAGTATAGAAAAACAGCTGTTAACTGTTAACTCTTGGCAGTTAAGATGAACAGTTAATTCTTGAATGTGGTTCATGAAGCGGGCTGAAAGCCCAGCAAGCTCTTAGCCCAGGGCAACACCCTGGGTATAAGGAAGATATAAAGGATTCGCCCTGTAAGGGCAAAAGCTTTCATATACGAGGCTTTTGCTCCTACAGGGCGTTTTGCTTTATTCTATCGCCTTGATTCTCTCTCGGCATTCTTTCAATATCTCTTTCAGTTCCTCTACGGTTGTGGCTCTCAGCATGGCGATTCTCGTCTGGCGGAAATCAGGAATGCCCTTGAAGATAGGGGAGGCGGCAAGGTGGCGACGGGTGTGGAGAATGCCTCTGTACTCGTCTATGCGCTCCACGTTGATGCGAAGCTGCTCTTCCAGGAGGTCAATCTTCTCATCTACGGTTAATGGAGCTGCGCCTGTATTATCCAGATAATCACGAATTTCCTTGAAAATCCATGGTCTTCCGAAGGTGGCTCTGCCAATCATCACCGCATCTACGCCGTATCTTTCGAAGGCAAGCTTGGCTTCTTCCGGGGTCGTAATATCGCCGTTGCCGATGATAGGGATATGGATGCGGGGATTGTTCTTCACCTCTCCTATGAGGCTCCAGTCGGCTTCTCCGGTGTACATCTGGCTACGGGTTCTGCCGTGGATGGTGAGCGCCTGGATTCCGCAATCCTGCAACTGCTCGGCAAGCTCGGTGATGATGAGGTTCTCGCAATCCCAACCCAGTCGGGTTTTCACGGTTACGGGCACGTTTACCGCCTTCACCACTTCTCTTGTAATATCCAGCATCAGCGGAATATTCTTAAGCATTCCGGCTCCTGCACCCTTTCCTGCAACCTTCTTTACCGGGCAACCGAAGTTAATATCAATCACATCCGGCTTCGCCTGTTCTACGATTTTGGCAGCTTCCACCATATCCTCGGTGGTTCTGCCGTAAATCTGAATGCCCACAGGGCGCTCTTCATCGCTTATCGTAAGTTTGCTGACGGTGCTCTTGATGCTTCTCACCAAGGCTTCTGCCGATACGAACTCAGTATAAACCATGGCGGCTCCGAATCGCTTGCAGAGCATGCGAAAGCCAATATCTGTTACGTCTTCCATCGGAGCGAGGAAGAGGGGCTGAGGCCCAAATTCTATATTACCTATTTTCATCTTATTCTTTTTGCGGCTGCAAAGTTAATGCAATTTGGAGACAAAACAAAATAAAACGCAGATATTTTCAATTTTTAAAACGAGGATTTAAAGCTTTTGCCCTTACAGGGCGCAATGCTGCTTACCATTATACCCAGGGCGAATGCCCTGGGCTAGGAGCTTCTGCCCTTTCAGGGCGTGCTGTTTGCGTTTCTGCCCTAGGTGTTTATTTCAAAAGATGATACATTCCTCCTGCCAGCGTGCGGATGATTCCCTTCATCTCCAATGTGAAGAGGAGGGAAGTGAGGCGAGAAATGTCGATATTCGTCTTTACGGAGATGAGATTCA
>CAKPYB010000022.1 GCA_934202525.1 uncultured Prevotella sp. | reverse complement strand
GTAGAGAAGAAGGTAGAGGATATTCGCCGTGACATCTTCTTCACCATCAATTCTTACAAGATTGCTCCTGCTGAGGACGCAAAGATTAAGGAGGTGGTTGACTTCCTGAACAAGAACCCAGAGGCAAAGGTTGTAGTAACCGGTTATGCCGACAAGGGTACAGGCAATGACGTCATCAACGACCGCATCGCTGCCAAGCGAGCAGCAGCTGTGGTTTGGATGCTGACAAAGAAATATAATATACCTTCTGAGCGCATTACAGAAGAATCTAAGGGTGCACGTGTGCAGCCTTTTGCAGAAAACGCAGAGAACCGTGTAACGATCATGATCGCTAAGTAGTACGGTAAGTTTATAATGCGACAATCAATTATTTTAATTGGTGGCGGGGCATCCTCAGGGTGCCCCGTTTTTCTTTCAGATATCCCTTCCTTCTCCCTCTCATTTTGTTATTTTTTCACCTTTTCTTGCAGTTTCTCAATATTTTGTTGTACCTTTGCACAAAAATAATAATAAATTGCAAGAAAATGGGAAAGATTATATTGACGGGCGACCGTCCTACAGGTAAACTTCACCTGGGTCATTACATCGGCTCTCTGCAGCGCCGAGTACAACTTCAGAACGCTGGCGACTTTGACAGAATGTTCGTTTTCATGGCAGATGTTCAGGCTTTGACTGATAATGCCGACAATCCTGAGAAGATTCGACAGAACATCACAGAGGTGGCTCTTGACTATCTCTCTGCGGGTCTCGACCCACAGAAGTGTACACTCTATATCCAGAGTATGATTCCAGAGTTGGCTGAGTTGACTACCTATCTGATGAACCTCATCTCTGTATCTCGTGTTCAGCGTAACCCAACCGTGAAGACTGAGATCAAGATGCGTAACTTCGAGGCAAACATTCCGCTCGGTTTCTTCTGCTATCCTGTGAGTCAGGCTGCCGACATCACCGCTTTCAAGGCAACAACTGTGCCTGCCGGTGAGGACCAGGAGCCTATGCTGGAGGTAACCCGCGAGTTGGTTCGCCGCTTCAACCAGACTTATGCACCTGTATTGGTAGAGCCAGAAATCCTGCTTCCAGAGATTGCCTGCTGCCGTCGTCTTCCTGGAACTGATGGTAAGGAGAAGATGAGTAAGAGTCTCGGTAACTGCATCTACATGAGCGACGATGAGAAGACCGTTTGGAAGAAGGTAAAGAAGATGTCTAACGGTGAGCCACGTATGAGTATGGAAGAGCCGGGACATCTGGAGGGCAATGCCGTGTTCACTTATCTGGAGGCATTCTCTACTCCTGAGGACTTCGCTGAATTCTGGCCTGAGTTCAAGACTTTGGATGAGTTGAAGGAGCAGTATGTGAAGGGTGGTATCGGTGACGGCACCTGCAAGAAATTCCTGAACAGCGTCATCAACAAGATGCTCGACCCAATCCGTGCCCGCCGTCATGAGTTTGAGCAGGATATTCCTGAGGTATTCAATATCCTGAAGAAGGGTAGCGAGGATGCCCGCGAGTTTGCAGCCCAGACCATGGATGAGGTTCGCAAGGCTATGCGTATCGACTATTTCAGCGATGCTGCCTATATTGAGGAGCAGGCTGCGAAATATAAAATTTAATGTTGAATGTTTAATGTTGAATGTTGAGTTAGGCATGCGCCCTATAATTCAACACTCAACATTCAACATTCAACACTTAATTATGAATAAACGAATATTACAATTAGCGGTGCCGTCGATAATATCCAATATCACGGTACCGCTTTTGGGTTTGGTTGATGTCGCTATTGTCGGGCATATCGGCGATGCAGCGTATATCGGAGCCATTGCCGTGGGGTCGATGCTATTCAATGTCATCTACTGGCTTTTCGGATTCCTGAGAATGGGAACCAGCGGAATGACTTCGCAGGCTTTGGGAAGGAGAGATTTGGCTGAGGTGCTGAGGCTCCTGGTGCGCTCTCTCAGTATCGGTGTGGGGATAGGAGTGCTGTTCTTCGTTCTCCAGAAATGGCTGATAGGCTGCGGACTCTGGGCGATGTCGCCGGAAGCGGATGTCGTGGAACTGGCACGGAGATACTGTTATGTCTGTATCTGGGGAGCCCCGGCTGTGCTCGGACTCTACGGATTTACGGGCTGGTTTATCGGTATGCAGAACACGCGCATTCCGATGATGGTATCGCTGACGCAGAATGTAGTGAACATCATCGCCTCCCTGCTGCTGGTCTTTGTCTGTGGGATGACGGTAGAAGGTGTGGCGCTCGGAACGGTCATTGCCCAATGGTGGGGATTCCTGATGGCATGTCTGTTTTATCGCATCAGTTATCGCCGGTTAAGCAAGTATGACTATCGCCGGCATCTCTTTGCTGCAGAACCGCTGAAGCAGTTTTTCTCGCTCAATAAGGATATCTTTCTCCGCACCCTCTGTCTGGTGGCGGTCAACCTCTTCTTTACGGCGGCAGGTTCCAGGGAGAGTACCATCGTGCTGGCTGTGAATACGCTGCTGATGACGCTCTTTACCATCTTCTCTTATTTTATGGATGGCTTTGCCTATGCGGCAGAGGCGTTGAGCGGCAAGTACTACGGAGCCCGAAACATGGGGGCATTCCGCGAGGTGGTTAGAAGAACGATGGGTTTGGGAGCTGTTGTGGCAGTAGGTTTCACCTTATTATATATAGTGGGTGGCGAGAATTTTCTCTCTCTGCTCACGAGCGATAAGCAGGTGATAGCTGCATCGGACGAATATTTCTGGTGGGCTGTGCTGATTCCGCTGTCGGGTATGTCGGCATTCGTCTTCGATGGCATCTTTGTAGGCATCACCCAGTCTAAGTCGATGCTCTGTTCCAGCGCCGTAGCCTCGGCTTCGTTCTTCGGTCTGTTCTTTGGCTTGCATCCTTTTCTGGGCAATCATGCCCTGTGGTTGGCCTTCATTCTCTACCTTCTGTTAAGGGGAATCGTACTGTTCGTCATTTACCGTAGAAAACTGCGGTAAATGGCGAATAGTGTTTTTATAGAATATATTAGTAGAAATAATGCACATCTTTCATAAAAATTGCACACTGAATTCTAGTGTGCGCATTTTTGTGAAAAACTACATTAATATAGTTTAAATCTTAGGCTTATATTCTTTTTCTTAGCCGAAAATTAGTAATTTCGCAGAGCAAAACTTAAAAAGGAGAAGAGTAAATGACAGCAGAAGAATATTATCAGCAAGGTAACGCCTGGCGCAAGCAGGGTGACTTTAAGCGTGCCCTCGACTGCTATATGGAGGCCATTGCCCTCGATCCGGAGAGTCCTGCCGTAGCAGCCAAGGAGATGCTGGATGATATCATGAGCTTTTATTGCAAAGACTACTACAATCCATAACAACCGACATGTGGACAGCAGGAGCTTTGTTTACTCCAATGGTAAAGATAATTAGTAAGAAATTAGAATATGAGTAAGATTAAAGGGGCTATTGTAGTCGACACCGGGCGTTGCAAGGGATGCTCGCTCTGTGTGGAGGCTTGTCCTCAGCATGTCATCGCATTGGCAGAGAAAAAAGTCAATGTGCATGGTTACCGTTATGTAGAGGCAGCTGTACCTGATGCGTGTGTTGGTTGCACTTCGTGCGCCATCGTGTGTCCGGACGGCTGTATCACTGTTTATCGTAAGAAGGAGGACTAAATAATGGCAAATCAGGAAGTTACATTAATGAAAGGCAATGAGGCGATAGCCCATGCCTGTATCAGATGTGGTGCGGATGGTTTCTTCGGCTATCCTATCACACCTCAGAGTGAGATTATAGAGACGCTGGCTCTGCTCAAGCCATGGGAAACATCGGGTATGGTGGTTCTGCAGGCTGAGAGTGAGGTGGCGGCTATCAACATGGTTTATGGTGGCGCCGGTGCCGGTAAGCGTGTCATTACCACTTCTTCAAGTCCGGGTGTGGCTTTGATGCAAGAGGGTATCTCTTACATGGCAGGTGCTGAGATTCCTGGCGTTATCGTCAACGTGCAGCGTGGCGGTCCGGGTCTGGGTACCATCCAGCCATCCCAAAGTGATTATTTCCAGGCTACCCGCGGTGGTGGTAATGGTGACTATAATGTGATTGTGCTGGCTCCTGCTTCTGTTCAGGAGATGGCTGATTTCGTTGATCTCGCCTTTACGCTTGCCTTTAAGTATCGCAATCCTGCGATGATTCTGAGTGATGGTGTCATTGGTCAGATGATGGAGAAGGTGGTTCTGCCTCCTGTCAAGCCTCGACGTACCGAGGAGGAGATTGCCAGGGAGTGTCCTTGGGCTACTATCGGTCGTCCGAAGAATCGTCCTGTAAACATCATGACCTCTCTGGAACTCAAGCCTGAGGTGATGGAGGAGCGCAATATTGCTCTTCAGGAGAAATACAGAAAAATCCGTGAAACCGAGGTTCGTTATGAAACCGAGCAGATGGATGATGCCGACTATGTTATCGTAGCCTTCGGTAGTGCGGCACGTATTGCCGAGAAGAGTATCGAGAGTGCGCGTGAGCAGGGCATCAAGGTAGGATTGTTCCGTCCTATCACCCTTTGGCCTTTCCCTGAAAAGGAGATTCATGAACTCGCCAAGACCAAGAAGGGCATTCTGGTTGTAGAAATCAATGCCGGTCAGATGGTTCAGGATGTGCGACTGGCTGTGAATGGTCAGACTCCAGTAGAGCACTTTGGTCGTCTGGGCGGCATCGTACCGGAGCCGGAGGAAATCGTAGAAGCATTAAAGAAGTTAATAAAATGAATGATATAATTTCACCAGAGAATCTGGTATATAAGAAGCCTACGCTGATGAACGATACCCCGATGCACTATTGCCCGGGGTGTTCGCATGGCGTAGTTCATAAGCTCGTTGCCGAGGTTATCGAGGAAATGGGCATGGAGGATAAGACGGTAGGCGTATGTCCGGTGGGCTGCGCTGTCTTTGCTTATCGCTATTTGGATATTGACTGGCAGGAGGCTGCTCATGGCCGTGCACCTGCTGTAGCTACAGGCATCAAGCGCTTGTGGCCTGATCGTCTTGTCTTCACTTATCAGGGCGATGGCGACCTGGCTTGCATCGGTACCTGCGAAACTATCCACGCCCTGAACCGTGGTGAGCATATCGCCATCATCTTCATCAATAATGCCATCTATGGTATGACCGGCGGACAGATGGCGCCAACCACCCTGTTGGGTCAGAAGACTGCTACCTGTCCTTATGGTAGAGAGGCTGATCTTCATGGTTATCCACTCAATATTACCGAGTTGGCAAGCCATCTGCAAGGTACTTGTTATGTAACCCGCCAGAGTGTGGAGACCGTGGCAAGCATCAAGAAGGCAAAGAAGGCTATCCGCAAGGCGTTCGAGGCAAGCATGCAGGGCAAGGGCTCCAGCCTGGTAGAGATTGTTTCTACCTGCAACAGCGGTTGGAAACTCTCACCTGTTGAGGCTAACAAGTGGATGGAAGAGAATATGTTTAAGCAGTATCCTAAGGGTGACCTGAAGGATACAACAAACATGTAATGTTGAATGTTGAATGTTGAATGTTGAATTTGGCATTTGCAAAAGTTTAGAACAATGAAGACAGAAATCATTATATCCGGTTTTGGCGGTCAGGGCGTTCTCTCTATGGGAAAGATTCTGGCTTATTCAGGACTGATGGAGGATAAGGAGGTAACCTGGATGCCTGCTTACGGACCAGAGCAGCGTGGCGGTACAGCCAATGTAACGGTCATTGTGAGCGACAGTCGCATCTCTTCGCCTATCCTGAGCCATTATGATGTAGCCATCGTGCTCAACCAGCCATCGCTCGACAAGTTTGAGCCGAAGATTAAGCCAGGCGGCATCCTGATTTATGATGGCTATGGTGTGATGAATCCTCCACAGCGCAAGGACATCACCATTTATCGCATTGATGCGATGGACAAGGCTGCCGAGATGAAAAATGCGAAGGTGTTCAATATGATCGTACTGGGTGGACTGCTGAAAGTTTGTCCTGTAGTAAGTACCGATGGTTTGAACAAGGCGCTTTACAAGTCATTGCCAGAGCGCCATCATGGTTTGATTCCGCTGAACATGCAGGCAGTGGAAGAGGGAATGAAGATTATCGAAAAGGTAGACCGATAATAAACTGATTTTTAATCAATATGAATTATGCAATTTGCATTATGCAATTTGCATAATTCAAAATAAATAATTATCTTTGCAGCCGAAAGTAACATTTTAAAATGGTGAGCTATATGGAGAATCCTTTTATCATAACGGGTTATATCAAGCCCGAATATTTCTGCGACAGAGAAAAGGAAGCGGAAAGAATCATCAATAAGGTAACGGGTGGCGAGAATATGGTGGTAATGGCTGCAAGACGAGTAGGCAAGAGTAAACTGATAGACTTTTGCATGGATTCTTCTGCCATCAAAGACCATTTCATCTGTATATCCATCGATATCCTCCGAACTTCCAGCATCCATGAATTTGCGTTCGAGTTGGGAAAGGCTGTATTTGAATTGGCTGCCCGTCGTGGAACCAAGATGATGAGAATGGTGGTTAACACTCTGAAGTCTATCAATGGCTGCTTCGGTTACGATCCGATTTCCAATACCCCAACGTTTAATCTTTCGTTGGGTGATATTTCTAATCCGCTCTATACATTGGATGAGATATTTGCCTGTTTGGAGCAGGCAGATAAGAAATGCATCGTTGCCATCGACGAGTTTCAGCAGATAGGTTATTATCCAGAGAAAAATATGGAAGCCATTCTCAGGACTTATATTCAGAAGTGCAGCAATGCCAATTTCATCTTTTCGGGCAGCGAGCGTCATCTAATCTCCAAGATGTTTTCTGAGAAAGCGCATCCTTTTTACAATAGTGCTGATATGATGAACCTGGAGGTGATTCCGCTTGATAAATACAAGGAGTTTGCTATCCGCTTGTTTGGTAAGTTTGATAAGAAGATTAAGGAGAAGGCTATAGAGCAGGTGTATCAGGCTTTTGGTGGCAATACCTATTATATGCAGAAGGTGATGCACGAGGCTTTTAATCAGACTGTGCCACAGGCTGAGGCTGATTGTGAGATGATAGAGGGCATTATCCATGCTTTGGTATTGGATAATGATCATAAGTTTAGCGAGATACTTTCCCGTCTCACTCTTCCGCAGAAGGAACTACTATATGCTGTTGCTAAGGAGGGAATGGCTAGTCAGATTACTTCTTCTGGTTTTGTGAAGAAGCATCGTCTCCGTTCGGCAAGTAGCGTGCAGAGTGCCGTGAAGAAACTGCTGGAATATCATCTGGTTTCTACTTCTCAAAGTGCGTATTATATTGATGATCAGCTTATGAACTTATGGTTGAAGGAATAAATTGAATGTTTTTGAAGTGAAATCGAGATAGGACAATAGAGCCTTTTGGTATTTTTGATACTGAAAGGCTTTTTCGTATCTTAAACTAAAGAAAGTCGCTCTTTTCTTTGGCATTTCCAATTCTTTTCGTTAATTTTGTGGCGTTAATTTAAAAGAAAGGAATAAGATGGAAACGATTAATATTCAGTTTCAAGTACCTTCTACAGGTCAATATACGCTTGACGAATTTGTCGCCAAACTCAAAGACTATGCTGAAAAATTAGCCAGTTCTATCTCCAAGTCAGGAAACAGTTACCAGGAAACTTATATGAGCCAGGCAGAGCAGGAAGCCTATGTGGCAGAAAGTCTTAACCGTGCTCTTGATGAAATGGAAGCTCATAAGAAGAATGGGACTAAGCCGATGGATGCTCGTGATTTGTTGAGAAGACTTCTCTAATATCGCGATGAGTTTATCAGCTTTTTGCTTGATAAACGTGAAAAAGGATAATATGCAGAAAAGGAATCTGGAAAAAAATATGGCAGCAACTGTTTTTAATCAAGCACAATTTGATGCGCCACCTTTTTAAATGAAATGCCTTGTTGCCCCTGATTTGCGACAAACTTTAACGCTGTTGCCGCTGATTTGCGACAAAAAAGTAGTATCTTTGCCCCTGATTTGAAACAAATGCATATGTTTAGACGAAATATCATCAGTAAATTGGAGGCTTGGAAGCAAGACAAAAAGCATAAGCCTCTTATCTTGAGAGGAGCTTACGTTGATCAATCTTCCGTTTTATCTGATAGGTAATTTGCGGAGCGTATTGGATGCTGTTGTAGAAGAATAAAGAAGGATATAATGCATCATGCAAAATAAATAATAAGGTGGACAATGCTTTTTAAAAATAGCAATGTCCACCTTAATTATATATAGTTCTAATCTGCTTTATTCCGCCAATCGGATGCTCATCGGGCTTACGGTGATGAGGCGCTTCTTGTA
This sequence comes from uncultured Prevotella sp., assembly GCA_934202525.1. Classification (GTDB taxonomy): domain Bacteria; phylum Bacteroidota; class Bacteroidia; order Bacteroidales; family Bacteroidaceae; genus Prevotella. The sequence continues at coordinate 48,186 of CAKPYB010000022.1, read as the reverse complement.
TAGATCGCCTACGGCACGCTTGTAAACCTTCTTGCTCACGTGGAAACGCTCGTAGATGTCGTCGGCCTCGCTCTTGTCGCCAAGGTTACACTCGCCGTCGTTGTCCAGGAGATACTGGTAGAGAGTCTCGGCGAAGTCGGCAGTCTGCTGGATGCCGGTCTTCTGCAGGGTGACGTCTATCTTTCCGTCAGGACGAACTCTTCCGATGTAGCCCTTCATCTTGTCACCGGTATGGATGTACTGGAAAATCTGGTCCTGATAGAGAAGCCCCGGATACTGGTTGTCGATGATAACCTTGAAGCCGAGGTCGGTCTTCTGCCAGATGAGGAGATCCACCTCATCGCCATGCTTGTAGTGAGGATGGTCTTCGTTGAGATAACGCTCAATCTTGGCAGAGGCAACGATGCGGTAGCTCTCCTCATCGATGTGGATATGCACGATGTAGGAGTTGCCGAGCACCATACGTTTCTTCTGCTCGCGGAATGGGCAGAAGATGTCCTTCATCAGGCCCCAGCCCAGAAAGGCTCCGTATTCGTTGACCCATTTCACTTCGAGATAGGCGAAGTCGCCCACTTTTGCCAATGGGGTTTCGGTGGTTGCGATGAGGCGCTCTTCCTGGTCGAGATAGATGAAGACATCCAGCTCGTCGCCGATGCCGACATTCTCTGGGACGTAGCGGGAAGGAAGGAGAATTTCTCCCTCGTCACCACCATCGAGATACAGACCGAAATCTACTTTCTTTACGATGCGGAGGCGATTGTAATCGCCGAGTTTTATCTTTTTTGCCATATAATGTTATTTTCTAGAATATAAAATGCTTTTGCCCTTACAGGGCGACAGGTTTGCGTCCGTAATTACCCAGGGTGTTGCCCTGGGCTAGGAGCTTCTGCCCTTTACCTTTCCCTTCGGCCGGTGACCGTTGGTTCAGGGCGTTTAGATGCAATCTATGGATGAGTCTGGTTCTTCAGCAGAAACTTCTTTATTGTTATCAGCAGTTTCTTTCTGGCTATCAGCAGCTCCTGCTTCCACCGTCTTCTCAATCATTCCATCCTTGAGATGGATGGTGCGGTCGGTGATGGCAGCAAGGCCCTCATCATGAGTTACGATGACGAAAGTCTGACCGAACTTGTCTCTGAGGTCGAAGAAGAGCTGGTGAAGCTCAGCCTTGTTCTTGGTGTCGAGACTTCCTGATGGCTCATCAGCAAGGATGACGGCAGGATTATTGACCAAAGCTCTCGCCACGGCTACACGCTGTTTCTCACCACCGGATAACTCGGCAGGCTTGTGACTGGCTCTATCGCTCAAGCCCATGAACGCCAGTAACTCCTCGGCACGCTCCTTGGCTTCCTTACGGCTCTTGCCTGCAATGAAGGCAGGAATCATGATATTCTCCAGAGCGGTGAACTCAGGGAGAAGTTGGTGGAATTGGAAGACGAAACCGAGATGCTGGTTGCGGAAATCGCTCAGTTTCTTGGTGCTGAGGCTGCTTACATCGATGCCATCAACCATGATGCTGCCACTATCAGGCTTGTCGAGGGTACCGATAATCTGGAGGAGTGTAGTCTTGCCGGCACCACTAGGACCGACGATACTTACCACCTCGCCCTTGTCAATATGCAGGTCGATGCCCTTAAGCACCTGCAGGGAGCCGAAGCTCTTGGTTATACCTTTTATATCAATCATTTTCTAACTCAAAATTATTTTGCAGGCAAAATTAAGCAAAATATTTGGAAATGCCTAATTTTAAGAGATAAAAAGAAATAAGGAGGGATATAAAAAAACAAAACGCGCCTTATTCTTGCAAATTAAGCTCGTTTCAGTACTCAATTCTGTACTACTTTCTATAAAATGTATGTGTTATTTCAACCCATCGGCATCGCCGGTGGTCTTCAATCCGTTGCTCTTTTCCCTAGGGGTGATGTTCACCTTCTTTGCTATGGTGTTCTCGATAAGGTTGGCATCAAAAGCCATCTTCTTATCGGTACAGTTGATGTTCTCGAAGGTGAAATCTGCCAGACGGTATTTTTCGCTCTTGCCCACATCGAAGAAGTTGTCGCAATCCATCTGGATATTCTTCATCGTGATGTTGTTGCACTGGCTCTGCGGCATGTCCTTGCGATCGCCTAGTTTGAAGAACTGCTTCCATGGGCGGATGACGAGGAAGCTGCCTGTAGTGCCCTGGATGTTATCCACCGTTATGTACTCGTAATGCTGAGGAGTATCAGGACGCATCTTTAGCCAGAGTACGCGCTGTGCATTGCCCACCTTGGTGTTGCGTAATACGATGTTGCGGTCTTTCACGCTCTCGCTGCCGAGGGTTAAGCATCCGTGCACTCTTCCGTAGTTACAGTTCTGGATGAGCACGTTATATACAGGACCATTCTCTGGTGCCTGGTCAGCCCAGGTGCCCTTACCGCCCTTGATGGCGATGGCATCATCGTTTACGCTCATGTAGCAGCCATCCACAAGCACATCGTGACAAACGTCAATGTCGATGGCATCGCTGCTTGGTGCCTTCATGCCGGAAGTAGGGGCGAAGATGGTACAACCCAGGAAGCGGACGTGGTGGCAAAGGTAGATGTGGTTGGTCCAGAATGGACTGTTCTGAATATGCACATCCTGTAAGGTTACGTTGCTGGAGTTGCTGATATAAACGAGACGAGGGCGCTGTGCATCCTTGTTGGTGCATTCACGGTTCCAGGTGCGGCGAATCCAGAACTCCTCCCAATAGTGATAGCCATTTCCATCGATGGTACCTGGACCGGCAATGGTAAAGCCGTCACATTTGTCGGCATTGATGAAGGCAGAGAAGTATTTGCAGGTTTCTCCCTCGATGCGGGTCTGCACCACAGGAAAGTTGGCGATGCGGTCGCTACCTTTCAGTTTTCCGCCTTCAGAAACATAGAGATGAGTCTTTGGACGGAAGAAGAGGGCACCGCTCTGATAGGTTCCGGCAGGCACCACGATAACGCCACCGCCATCTTGGGCAGCACGGTCGATAACAGTCTGGATGGCCTTGGTCTGAATCAGGGTGCTATCCGTTTTCACGCCATAGTCGGTGAGGACGTATTTCTTGCCCAGGGTATCCACGTTCACCTTCTGGGCGTTGCTGAACCAGGCATCCATCTTTGTGCCATCAGGCCAAAGTTCGGTTTGTGCCTTCTTGGCTTTTTTCTGTTTCTTTGCAGCGTTGGCGCTTAGTGGCGAAAACGCCACTAGGCAAGCCATCAGCCAGATATATTTCTTCATGATTTGTTTTTTTTACTTTTTACCTTTAAAAGCTTGTAATACTCTGCGGCGCCAAGTAGGAGGCAACCTGTGCCGTAGTCCTCGAAGTCAGGAACTGAGGTGAAGGTGGCAGGCTGACCGGCTGCAGGATCCTTTCCGGTGCCTTGGTTATAGCCGATGAAACCATCCTCGTGAACCGATGCGGCAAGAGCCTTCCATGCCTTGTCCATCGCCTTCTGGTAGGTGGCTCTAGGAAGAATGCCCTGCTGAACACCCCATGCCATACCATAGAGGAAGAGACCTGTACCGGTCATCTCAGGCCCACCATAGTTGGCTGGACAAACGAGGCTTACGTTCCAGTAACCATCTTCGCGCTGGCATTTCAGGATAGCCTGACTCATAGAGATGAAATCCTTCTTCAGATACTGATAGTATTTGTCTGTCTTTGGCAAAGTCTCCATTACGCGGACCAGGGCTGCATACACCCAACCATTGCCACGGCTCCAGTAGCAGTTGCTACCATCCTTTTCCTTGTAAGGTGGCACGTAGTCCTTGTCTCTCCACCAGAGACCTTCTTTTTTATTGAAGAGACCGTTAGCCAGGGTATCACGGCTCCATTTATAGGAATTCATCGCATAATCCAGATACTTGCGTTCGCTGGTAATCTTGGCATACTTGGCGTAGGCAGGCATCGCCATCTGGATGGCATCAATCCAAGTCCAGTAGTTTACCCGGTTGGTACCCATCTGATGGTCTAGGTTCTCCTTTACCTTGCTCAAGTCCTTCTTGCCGCCTGTCTGTACGTAGCGGTCCATGTAGGTTTGCTGGCAGCACTGGTTGTCGGCATCGGTATCGTTCACGCTGCCACGGGCAGTCCACTTGTGATAATCCGCCCACTTGTCGGTATAGTTGAGATAGCGCTGCTGAGGGTCAATCTCATAGAGTGCCATCAATCCTTCGTAATACACGGCACGGGTCCAGAGGTTGCTGGTGCGGATTTTCTTCACGAATGTGTTGAGAGTAGGGTCGCTGTACTTCGTCATGAAGTAGTTGTTGGTGCGATGAGCTACCTCCAGAATTTCATTTTGCAATGCGGTCTGGGCAGACATAGAGGTCAAGCCCATGAGCATGCAGAGCGATGACAAGATTAGTTTCTTCATTTGTCTTGTTATTAATGTTAGTTTATCAATTGTTTCTTGTTTTATTTCATTTGCAAAATTACGCTGAATAATTCTAACTTCCAAATTTTTATGTTGTTTTTTTCAGCAATCCTGCATTTCGTTGTTACTTCTGATTGACGTTGCAAAGATACAACATTTCCGTTTCCTACCTATGCGATTTGTGCGATTTGCGTGGATTCGGGAAATAAAGTACAGAAAATACCCTGAAATCATTCTGAAAATATCTCCGAAGGATAAAAAGATAACTCCGATAGATAAGAAATAATCTCCGATAGATAGCAAAATATCTCCGAAGGATAAGAAAATATCTCCGATAAAGAAGATATGGAAACCGTGTTGGGGTGACGAGGTGAAGGGTGAAGGGTATATTTTAAATCTTTATATTATATTCTTTTTTAGGGCTTTTTCGATTTTTGACCCTAGGGTCTTTTTTTGAATTACCCACTTTTTTCTTTACCCACGCGTACATATATAAATAGAGTTTTCAAACCTTCACCCTTCACCTTTTTATTTAACATTCTGTAAATCAATTTATTACAGGTGAAGGGTGTGAAGGCTGTTTTTCCGCTTTTCTTAAACATATTTTAAGAAATGAAGCTGCCTTTACATTTTTTTAAAGTTGCATTTCTTCTTAAACCATTGCAGGAATGATTCGTAAGCACTGATCTCTTCCTGATGCTGAGGCTCAGCGAAGGTAAGCTGGTCGCCGTAGGAATCACCATGCTGGTCGGGGAAGATAATCATCAGGTTGGTACCTGAGAAGTATTTCGTTATTTCTTCCGGCAAACGCTCCAGTGCTGTCTTGTAAGATACGGTTCCCTTACGGGCGGTTACTACCACGAACAGGTGGTCTGGAGATATCTGCGAAGCCAACTGCGGCAACTCGTTCCAGTGAATCATCTGGGTATAATCAGCACGCACTTCCGGATGCCGGTTCTTGATATATTCATTGATGAGCGCCAGACTCTCTTCTCTGCCATGAAACTGAATGCGGCAGTCGAGGTTGCCGGCAAGTCGGGCTAGGCGTTCCAACCAGCGGTAGAAACCCGGCTCAAACTCTGCTCTCGAAGGTACGGCTACCTGTATTCGTCTCAATGTATTCAACGGCTGTCTGATGCGTGCCATGATGATCTGTCGGCTCAATCCGTTGAAAAGACTCTGGTGAAATTCTCCCCAGAACTTCGGCGAAACCTCAGGATGCATGTGCATTCCGATGATAATCTCAGAACATTGGAACTCGTTGAAGGCATGCTTGATGCCGTTGGCGATGTTGGCGGCAATACGAACCTGGGTCTGCGTCATCACATCGGTGGCAGCAGCCAGCTGACTGCAATGTTCCAGAATCCGTCTTCCCTGTTCCTGGTTGTATCGCATGTCCTTGTCTTCATATACCACATTCAGGCAGATGAGTCCCCTGTTCAGTTTCTGGTTTCTCACCAGAAACGCCAGACTCATCAGGTTGTCGGCATATTCAGGATATTTCACCGGAACCAGAATCTTCTCATCGCTCACCTTCTTGTCGTCTTCCGCATCAGGCAGTTCCTTGTCTCTCAGGATAATCTTCTGCGAAGACCGGTCGGTAAGGATGGATGAGATGATGCAGGTAATCAGAATCATCATAACCACACCATTGAGCATATCATCGTTGACGAGATAAGTGCCCGGTGCTACGAGCAGATGCATACCTACCATCACCATGGCGATACTTCCGGCAGCATGAGCCGAAGTGAGTCCGAACATCATGTGACCCGAAGAAAGTGGCAATCGGAAACCCAGACAGGCGATATAGGCTGCGATGGCTTTGCCCAGGGTTCCGAAGAAGGCGATGCAGAACACGACCCATAGAATATGACTGCCCTGAAACAGCAGATTGATATTGATCAGCATGCCCACACCTATCAGAAAATAAGGAATGAAGAGGGCATTGCCGATAAACTCGAGGCGGTTCATCAGTGGCGAAACATGCGGAATATACCTGTTTAATATCAGACCGGCGAAGAAAGCACCGAAAACGCCCTCGATGCCCACTATCTGCGAAAGTGCCGCACTCATAAACAGCATTGAAAGTACGAAGATAAACTGCATCACCGCATCGCTGTATCTTCGCAAGAACCATCTTGTAAGTCGGGGAATCAGCATAATCATCACGCCACAATAGGCGGCAAACTTGAGGGTGAAGAATACCCAGAACAGTACGCCGTCATGCTTGCTGAACGATGCTACCAGTCCGGCAAGCATAATCAGGGCTATGAGCAGCGAAATCATGCTCGACCCCACACTCAGCGTAACGCTCGGTTTCTGTTGCAGTCCGTATCTCGAAACGATAGGATAGGCAATCAGCGTATTGGATGCCATGATGCAGCTCAGCAGGAAGGATGCCTTGGCAGAGTAGTGGAGCAGCCAGATACTCATGCCGTATGTGAGGAAGAACGGTATAAAACAGGTGAGCAGACCATAGATAAGCAGTCGCGACTTGTTCTTTTTCATGCCTTCCATATCCATCTCCAGGGCGGCGAGGAACATGATGTAATAAAGTCCCACCTTTCCGAAGAGCTCAAACGAAGAGTCGCGCTCCAGGATATTCAGTCCGTATTTGCCTATGAGCACACCTGCCAGCACCATACCGATGATGTGCGGGATACGGAGTTTACCCATGATGATAGGGGCAAAGAGGATGATGAGGAGCACTACGAAGAATATCAACGTAGGGTCAGTGATAGGGAAGTATTGAGCGATATGGAACATAGGCTTTCTCCTTTTTTGTTATACTTAAAGAGGGATTTCTGCATCAGCATTCATCCCTCCCTTTCTGTTTTTGACTGCAAAAGTACGAATAAATCTTGAAAGCACAAAGTTTTTCTGCCCTTATCCTACAATCATGGTGATATTTTTGCATGCTCACTATTGTTTCTATCTTTTCAAATCCCTATCCACCATGGCACAGACACAGGAATCAGACCATACGTTTTCTGCCGTTTCAATCATGTCGATGATGGTATAGATTGGCAGGATGATGCCCATGATGCCGATAGGAGCATTGATGCCGGACATCAGAGATAGGGTAAGGAAATAACATCCCATCGGTACTCCTGCATTACCCACTGCTGAGATAACTGAAATGAAGAGCCAGAGAATCATCGTAGTCCAAGGTAAAGGCATTCCTCCATTCTGCATCAGGAATAAGGAGGTTACGAGGATAAACGCAGCGCAACCATTCATGTTGATGGTAGTACAGATAGGCAATACGAAGCGGGAAACCTGATTGGAAACTCCCAGTCTGTCTTCTGCTGTCTGCATCGTCACCGGCAACGTAGCAGCAGAACTCTTTGTAAACAGAGCCATTAATACTGCCGGCATCATCTTACCCAAAGTGCGCACTGGGTTCAAACCTCTTGCCAAGAGGAAGAGCGGAAGGATGATGAAGAATTGAATGACATTACCTCCCAGGATAACAGCTACGTACTTTCCTAGAGAAGCCATCACGATACCCGCAGAGAACTGGGCTGAGAGTTGTGCTGCAAAGGCAACGATACCCAGAGGCAGAGCCCAGATTAATCCATGAATCAGCATGAAAAGCAGATCCTGTAATCCAAACAATCCCTTCATCACGACTTCTTTCTTATCGCTTGATGGCATCTTGGCTAAAGCAATACCTGCTGCTGCCGCCAAAATCAATATAGAGAGTACATTTCCTTCGGCAAACGGCTTGATGATGTTGTTGGGTATTACCCCAAGAATATGGTCATAATAGCTGGTTTCTCCCAGCTTTTGGGGAACATCTGCCATACCGCTCTGTACCAAGGCAGTAGGTAAATTGCCAGGAGAAACGATGTTGTAGAGCACCAGTCCCACTGCTGCAGCTGCTATCGTCGTGAGCAGGGTGTAGGTGATGGCGTGGCGGAATATCTTACCGGTATCTGCCTGGTTGCCCAAGGATGCCAGGGTTGTGATAACTGCCAAGGCTATGGTTGGTACTGCCAGAAGCTGGAATAAGCGGGTATAGACCGTGGCTATGAAATTCATCAGACCATCCAGCCAGCTAATGCCGAATATACCTAAGACTGCGCCTACTATCAAAGCGCCAATCCATAGTACCAGCTGCCGGGTTTGCTTATTCTTCACTCCTTTTTGCTTACTGCAGCCAGCATTGCTATCCGGCTGTCTATTTCCAATATTATTCATTGTTTCTACCATGATTTTAAACTATTATTTTCAAAAGGCAAAGGTATTATTTTTTTTCCTTGTCAACAATCCCACAAATATGGTATTTTGCAATCTCGTTATTTTTTTTCGGGCTATTCTTTTGCTTGTATCATTATTTTTTGTAACTTTGCCGAAAGAAATTAAAAAGGCAGCAATATGAAATATCCTATCGGAATACAGAGTTTCGAACAAATCATAGAAGATGGTTATGTTTATCTCGATAAGACGGCATTGGTCTATGACTTAGTGACTAATGGTAAAATATACTTTCTGAGTCGTCCACGACGATTTGGAAAGTCATTGCTCGTATCTACCTTGAAATGCTATTTCGAGGGAAAGAAGGAACTTTTTAAAGGTCTTTCCATCGACAAGTTGGAGAAGGAATGGAAGCAATATCCTGTGTTCCATCTCTCTTTTGGTGGTCAAAACTTTGTAGAGCCTTATGCGTTAGACAAAGTATTGGAGGAGTTTGTTGCCATGGCAGAACGTATCTATGGGCGTGAGGAGTTGGCCGAGACTTTAGGTAGTCGCTTTAAGGCTGTGTTAGGGAATGCTCATAAGAAAACAGGAATGAGAGCTGTCGTACTCATTGATGAGTATGACAAGCCTTTGCTTGATGTGATGGATATGGATATTTCTGTGCCGAATGAATATGGAAAGATGACTTTGGAGGATTATAATCGCAATCTGCTCAAAGGCGTATATTCTGTGTTTAAAGAAGCTGATGATGACCTGCAATTTGTTTTGCTCACAGGTGTTACCAAGTTCTCACAAGTGAGCGTGTTCAGTGGTTTCAATCAGCCTAACGACATCAGTATGGACGAGCATTACGAGGCACTTTGTGGTATTACGGAAGAGGAATTGTATTCCACTTTCGAGGAACAGATCAAAGCGATGGCTGTGAGATATAAAACCACAGAGGAAGGGATGAAATACAAACTGAAGAGGAAGTTTGATGGTTATCACTTCAGTCCTAACATGCTTGATATCTATAATCCTTTTAGTATCTTGAATGCTTTGAGCAAGAAGATTCTGGCGGATTATTGGTTCCGCACCGGTTCGCCAACCTATCTTATTCGCCTATTGTCTCATTTTGATGAGAACATCAGTGAGATGGTGAACAGGTTTTATCCTACGAGTAGTTTTATCGACTACAAGGCAGATGTGGAAGCACCGTTGCCAATGATTTATCAGAGCGGTTATCTTACCATTAAGGACTGGAATATGGATACCGATTCCTATCTCCTGGATTTTCCGAATGATGAAGTGAGGAGCGGTTTCCTGACGCTGGTAGCTTCCAGTTATCTGAAGCCATCGAAGTCGACGGATGCCTGGGTCATTCAGGTAATAGATGTGATGTCGAAGGGCGATTGCCATCAGTTGGAGAATCTGATGACTTCCTTCTTTGCCAGCATTCCTTATAACCAGCGTCGTAAGGACGATGAGCGCGAGAAGGAACGTTATTTTCAATACACCTTCTATCTCGTATTGAGAATGATCAGCTGTTTCACGGTCTTCATCGAAAAGCAACAAAGCGAAGGTAGGGTAGATTGCGTGGTAGAGACTCCGAACTATATCTACATCTTCGAATTCAAGCGTGATGGTTCGGCAGAGGAAGCCCTGAAGCAGATAGAGGATATGGGCTATGCCAGGGAATATGCAGCAGATGGCAGAAAGATTTATCAGATAGGCTGCAACTTCTCATCGAAGACGGGAACCATTGATGGGTGGAAGATGAAGTAGGTAATCTGTAAGAATATCCCGAAGATGTAGTGATGCGGCGTTGTTAAGAATGAAACTTTTTTACATTAGCTTGCCTGAGATTCTCGTATTTTCAGACGCTTATTGTTCCTTTGAGAATATCGCAAATATGAAGAAGAATAGAAACTTGTTGATAATCAGGTGTTTGTGATTTCTTGACAAGATGATGCCGTTGAGGAAAATCTATAGTTGTACGACTATAACCCCTATAGTTGTACAACCATAACTCTACAGTTGTACAACCATAGCATGTATAGTCGTACAACTGTAACTTTATAGTCGTACAACTATAGGTCTTGTTCTTAATATAGAGCAGAAAACAAGGAATCCCAGCCTCTTAATCCTCTTGTTTTTATCGCTAGATTCAAAACTTGTAGGTATATAAATTTTGGTTATAAATTTTGACGGGAGGTATTTTTGCAATTTTAATTTGAACTAAAAAAGGAGGAATAAGGCCTTATGGAAAATGGGGAAGATGTTCCCGAATGGCTGAAGAATGGGGATTATGAGTTTGAGTATAATATTATAAGATAAGATCAATTGTGTGTCTGATTTAGCAAAGAGGGTGTGTCATAAGTAAATGATTCACCCTTTTTTGTTTGTTGGAATGTTACTGATATGTTGTTGAAAAACATAATATAAGTTGTTAGAAAAGATAGTATATGTTTTTGAGTTAGTTAGTATCTCCGGTCGCACAACAGCTGTTGTGCATGCGTAGGTCAACTGTTATGCGCCAACTGTAATTTAGACTTATGGCGCCCCCTCTTTGTCATTTGGTACATTCAGAATGGCATTTCATACAAGCCAAGTTTGGATATTTGGCGGATAGAAATAATCTTCTTACTTTTGCAATCGTAATCGGGAAGCGATAGAAAAGAAAGAATCGTGGAACGAGGAAAATGAAGTATAACCCTTTAATATATAATAAGGTATGAAGAAGATTATGATTTCGTTGATGATGGTAGTAACTGCCACCACAACCAGTTTTGCAAAGAGTAACAACACCGATGTAGCAAATGCCGTAAAGAGCGTAGCCGATCAGGTAAGGCAGGCTCCATCCGGCACAGTGTATGGAGTGGTTGAGAACACCAAGCACCATATTGTTGTGAATACTCCGTTTGGAAAGTACACCATCGAGAAGAAGGATGGCGGTGTCAGCTTTATGGGAATGTCGACAAAGCTGGTGAGTGCCAAGAATGGCGTGTATCAGGTGAAGTCATCGCTCGGTAATTTCTCGGTGAATACAAGGAAGGGGACAATAACTAAGAGATAATCGTAATTGGTTGTTTACCTTTTCGTAAGGGATGGTATATAGGTATAGGGCATTGAATTGTTGTCATGGAATAGAAATGTGGAAGTGTTTTTCTCTCGGCAATGGCAGCGTTCAATGCCTTTTTTGTCCTTCGGGATAAAAAACATCGCTAAAAGTTTGGCAGTATCAAGAATATTGCTTACTTTTGCGGTCAGAGTTGGAGCAGACGGAAAAGAACGGTTGCGATGAAGACTCAAATGAATGAGCGTATTGAACGTTATCCTAGAATAGAAATGTGGAAGTTTCGAAATCTGCTTGGATAGTGAACAATATTCTCACGCCTTTAGGATTATTGTATCCTTTTCAAAATGGAAGAGGAATAATATACCCTTTTGGCGTGGGCTATTGTCCTATGCTAGCAGATAGGTCCTTCCACAACCTCTATTCTGGCGTAAAGGCAATAGTCCCACGCCAATTCTTTAAAAACTTTTAATAACTAATGCAACTTCTGGGAACAAGTTTGCTATGTAAGGTAATTGTAGTTTATGGCAACAATTGGAGCAACACAATTAATTATGGGCTTTCTTGGATTAAGAGAGTCTGAGGTTGATAGTATTCAGCCCATACCTGATGCAAAGTTAATAAAAATAGGGCGTTCTAAACTGGATAGAACGATGACAGGTGTGACTTATGCCTTGTCTATGGAGCAAGGTTTTCTTATTATATTTGATTCTGATTATGCAGGGCAAGCCGTTGTTCAGAAAACCTTTTGGGGAGAAGGAACAGATGATGTTTATAATATGGTAAAAAGAAGGGCTGTTCCTGCGAAAGTATATCCAGGTTCAACAGGCTTTTTTATTTATTCACAACAACTAGGTTATCTTCTTGTTGAGAGACAAACCATTGAAGGAAAAGAGTGTATTACGGTTTCAAGAGAGTGCGTGCTTTAAGGATAATATCAAAAGGTATGCTTGTGCATTAGTGAAAAGAAATATTGAAATATGAATACAATACGTACTAAGAGATTGGTATTGACTACTGTAACAATAGCTGATACTGTATTTTTGAAGCAGCTTTTTTCATTTGCAGATGTAAAAAAGTACTATGTGTTAAGGGAAGACCATATGAGTAATATAGATTTGTTTACGGCGTATATGGTTGATAGTATAAAGAATGGGCGATCTATAGAGTATATTGTTAGATTAACCAATGGTACTCCGATAGGATTAGTTGGTGGTGAACTTTATCGTGAACAAACTGGTGAAATATCTTGGAACACTGCTTATGCTATTCTTCCTTCCTATCAAAGAAATGGTTATGCAACTGAAGCATTGGTAAGTTTTACTGAATATATCAAGCAATATAATATAGTAAAGGCTTTTCTTGATATTTCAGATGATAATGAGGCTTCCAAAAAAGTTGCTCAAAATGCTGGATACAAATATAATAAAGATACAGCTCATTTTGATCCAAAGCATATGGAACTGTCTGTACTTTTTCATTGGGAATTGATGTTGCATTCTAATAGAGATGTTTTTTTTAGCATGGGTTGTCAGGCTTATAAGGCAAAAAACTATCAGGTTGCTGAGAAATATTTCCTGCAAGCACTCGAACAAGAGTATAATCAAGGTAGTCCGAATACAGATGCTTTGTGTTATTCTAATATGGGGATGGCATGTTCTTCGTATGGCAATTATCAAAAAGCTTTTGAATGCTTGATGAAAGCTAAAAAATTAGGACTTTCCAATACTTCAATAGAAAGAGAATTACAATGGCTAAGGAATAATGTTGGAATATACTAATTTGTTTGGGTAATAATATGATGAATCAAGTAGCAGAATTTATGAAAAAAATAAAAAGAAGATTACACATTGGACATGCTGATCGTTCTGTGAGCAAGAGTAAATTGTTGGCTTCCAATAAGCGAACTTTGAAAAGACTTCCCAATGAAGTTATACGGCAAGTACCATCTGACAGTGCTGCTGTTGCCATGATATATCGTAGTGAATTAGATTATATCTCACGATGTATTCTTGATTCTACAACAATAGAGACTGGTGGACAACTCTTTGGTTTTTGGACATCTACAGGAATCCCCGTAGTTTTGTATGCAATAGGACCAGGTCCTCTAGCCAACCATCAAGTAACATTCTTCAATCAAGATGTTGATTATTTGTTGAATGTCGGTACAACTCTTTTGCAGAGATATGGATTGCAACATATAGGTGAATGGCATTCGCACCATCAGTTGGGATTGGCTCATCCTAGCGGTCATGATGCTTCCAATATGCAGATGGTTGTCAATCAAAAGCATTTGGGTAAGTTCCTTCTTTGTATTGGCAATTGTGGTGCTCATGCATCAACATTGAATGCTTTCAACTTTATGGAGGGTGAACAAAGCTATCTGCAGGCTTCATGGATGATTAAGGAGATGGATAGCCCTTATAGAAGATTGGTGGATTATGAACTTCGTAATATCTTAGTTCATCCTCATTGCATGGAGTCAAACATGATTGGCTTGAAAATTTTGGAAGAAGATAAGCCTCTCTTCAGGCATGATTACTGGCTCTGTGATAAGCAGAATAATTTGACATTGAAGAAAATTGTAGATTTTCTCTGTCAATTTGCAGATAATAAGGGATGCGAAGTAAAGTTGGATACATTAGGTTATGTACATTTGTTCGTAAATAAGTCTGGTGAAAGTAAAGAAGAAATTTTCTTCCCCGTGGGCTTTCCACATGAGGCTCCAGAAGTGAAAAGACAAAGTGGTGTATGTGTTACGGAAGAATGGAACTATTGTGGTGACATATACCAAGCTTTTGTTCAATTCTATTGTGGTTGTTTGCCTTCTCCACCACAAAAAGATGAGATTTTATGGAATGAACAAATTTTTTAGGATGATTAAAGCTATAAGAATATGATGGATGCTCAAAGACTCCAAATGGAGAAAATGGTATTGGCGAGAAAATTGCCAAGTTCCGCTTATGTGTTTAAGGATATGGGTACTTCTAATCCTTATGTCGTAATTGGAGCTATTACAAATAGTAAGAATGTATATACGATTAGAATTGATTTGGATTCATTTCCAAATTCGGTTCCGAAGGCATTTGTAACGAAGATGCTTTTTAACAAAGATGGGAATCGAATGGATTCTGCAAGTGCACCTATGCACACATTAACCAGTGAGCATGGTTTTACAAGAATTTGTCACTATGGTACAAATTCTTGGACTCCGATGGTGTCTATTTATAAGATATATATCAAATGTCGCCTTTGGCTGGAAATGTACGAGGCGCATTTGCGTACAGGTAAAAATATAGATTATTTCTTGAATCATCAAGCATAAGTTAGAAATATAAATAAAAGGGCAAGAAATATGAAAATGAGTAATTATGAGTTGAACACGCTTGCTGAAAGTGTTCGTGAACAAGGATTGAGTCAAGAGGCATCTATGACTCAATTAGTGTATGACCCAACGAGTGGTGAATTCCGACAAATCGCTCGTGGCAGCCAGCCTGTTACTGGTGAGATTGTTACAGAAATGACGGAGAACGGCTTTGCCTGTTCTCCTGTCATTTATCTCAGCAAAGATAATATTAAAGAGTTTGTTTCCAGAGGTTGTACTAGCTTGATGGGGTATTCCTATGAGTGGGAAGGTGAGCATGTGATTCATCTTTCAACAAAAAAAGCGGAACATGCTTATGGTCAAGTTGATGCAGCTCTATATGTTGGTTCAGAAAGTTATGTGAATAATGCTTATAGTTACAAATATTATATAGTGGTAAAATCTGAATCAGATGTTTTGGTTTATGAGCATATAAATGGCAAATTAATACCCAGGTCTTTTTGCTTCATCCCTGCAAAAGAAGAACTTTATTCCAGAAGTAAAGGTATTTTGGAGATAAATGTTTTAGAAGGTAAACGAGTCATGATCGTTGGCTTGGGAAGTTTTGGCTCTCAAATAGCTGTTGAGTTGGCTAAGGCAGGAGTAGGAAGTTTTTCTCTTTGGGACTTTGATAGGGTGGAACTACATAATTTGGCTCGACATATCTGTGGCATAAATGAGTTAGGGCGTTTAAAGACAAATGCTATTCAAGATGCTATCTTGGGAAAGAATCCTTATGCAATAGTGGATAAATTTCCTTTTGACATTAATGAAAAAGAAAAGTTAATGCGAGAGGAAGTAGACAAAGCTGATTTGATAATCTGTGCAACTGATAATAATGCAAGTCGCTTTATCTTGTCGAAAGCTTTGGTTGATTTCAAGAAAATTGGTATCTTTGGTAGAGCAATTACTAGAGCAGAGGGTGGGGATGTGTTTAGATATAGACCTGGCGGTCCATGTTATTGCTGTTTGATAGGAAATAATTGGTTTAATGCCCATAATGAGGAGATTGCCGACGAGCAGTCTGCTCGTCGTTCGGGGATTATTCCTGCTTATATGTCAGCTACAGATGCTAATGCTGTTGTACAAGTCGGTTTGTCTTCCGATATTCTGCCCATTTGTAATATGATGGTTAAGTTGGCTTTAGTGGAACTTTCAAGAGGAAAAGAATCTGGTATATCTTCTTTGGAAAAAGAATTTGTTTATGACTATTATATGTGGGCAAATAGAAGGGAGCGTCATTATGCTAATTGGGCAGCTATGCCTGGAGCTGGAAATCAACCAACAATAATGCGATGGTATGGTGCAAAAATAGATAGAAATCCTAGTTGTGCTTTGTGCTCTGATAGAGAAATGTATCTTGACTTGGGCGAGGAGGTTGAGGCAAAATTAGAAGGGCAGATGGATTTGACAGATGTGGATTTTGAGCTAAATTGATTATGGGATTGAGGTATAATGATAAAACTGGAAATTTCGAGGAGGAAAAAACTTTAAGAGGCTATACTGATACGAGAAATAATAGTCATCAGAACTATACTCAAAGGACATCTTCTTCAAATAGTTATTCTTCTAGTAGCAACAACTCTGATGGTTGTATGAATTTCATAGGTAAATTCTTGCTGCTAGTGCTGGGGTGTGTGGCTTTCTTTGCATGTTGTGGAGCTTGTATTGGGGGAATGAGTTCTTCTGATACCTCAAAATCTACTAATTCTAGTAGTTCTAGTCCTACTTATCAAAACTCAAATTCTGTTTCAACTGATTTTTCGATAGGGGGTGAAAGTTCTAACTCCAGTTCGACAAGTAACTCTTATTCTAATGAGCCTTCTAAGGCTGAATCAACTTATCGTGTAGAGGAGTATGAAGTAACTTGTTCTACTTGTAATGGTTCGGGCTTGATAGTCTGTCAATATTGTCACGGAACAGGAACTACGTCACATCCATGTACTCAATGTGGAGGAAGAGGATATACCTATACTCAATGTATTCTATGTGGATTCTATGGTGATGAAGTTTGTAAAAATTGTGGAGGCACTGGTAAAAATAAGGTGGAGTGTATATTTTGTGGAGGCTCAGGAACAATAAAAAGTGGAATATGTCATCATTGTGACATCATGAAAGGTTACAAACAACAATGTCCAACTTGTTATGGTTCTGGAGTCGTAAAGAAGCAAAGGATTGTTTATAATTAGTGTTTGTGCTTGAATATGTTGGTTTAGTTTTATATTAATGATGGAATTACAATATAACGATAAGACTGGTAATTTTGAGAAGAAAAGTACTCTACGGCACTATTCTCAGTCAAGGAAAAGTACTCAAGAAAAAAATAATCGAAATTGTTATGCTAAATGGGCTGAAATATATAATGAAGCCCATAAACGTTTTCGAAATAGGTGTTGGCTCCTAACTTTTCCATTGGGTATATGGTATGGAATTGAACAGGTTTATAGTATAGTGGAAAACCGTTCTTCATGGGATCCTTTGTCTGTTTTGGAAATTATTGTAATGTTTTTGTTCTTTGTGACATTATGGGGTGGTTTGATTGGATTTGGATTGGCTGCATTTGTAGAATATTTTACTAAGTCATATTGGGTGAAGAAGGAAACAAAGAAAATTGTTGAAGATAAGCATCCATGGTTGCAAAGTTATCACGAACAACAAATAGAAAAAATAAAAAAAACTAACGAACTGTCCTATGCAATCCTAAATTGTATGTATGTTGTATGGCCTGTTATGATTTTTGTATGTAAAGTAGTATATGACAATATTAATGTAGTAGATAATGTTTTGGCTATAGAAATAACCTTTATAGCTACTTTTTCTACGTTAATAGCCTATTTGGTGTCTATGATTGCAGTAGCTTTTTGGAAACTTGTCAATTAATTAGAAAAATATAGAATTAGCAATAGATCAACTTGAATAGAAAATATTAATGAGATATTATGTCAAAATTTAAAATCCCAGGAGTCTCATTCTCCTTAAACAGAGCACTCGGTATCACCCAAGCCAAACAGAAGTTTGCTCGTGAAACAGGTATTCCTACCTCTAAGGCAGGATTAGAAAGAAAAGTAGGGAAAATGGTACTGAATGCCATCTTCGGTAAAAAACGATAATGGCTTTATGATGAAGAAAGTATCTTTGCTGGCACTTGCTATCGCTCTGTTGGCTTTGGCAAGCTGCAAGTCTTCTCTTAAGTCGGAGGAGAGCGTGAGTAATATCAACAATGCACTTCAAGATAGCATTGAGGCAATCTTGGAGAAGCATTTAGTAGAGTATGGTGCCATGGATGGGGTGGCTATTGTCATGGAAACGGAATCGGGGAAGATTCGTGCTATGGTAGGATTGGAGGCTAAGGGGGATTCTAATTATGAAAGAGTGGATTCCTTGGCTGCAAGTAAGCATAGCTCTGCCTTGATGAGAACGGTCTCCGTATTGGCTGCTTTGAATACAGGCAAGGTGAAACCTGATGATATGTTTGATTCTTGTGTTGGAATTTTTGTTTATGACAATGATACCATCTATGATCATAACTGGCGAAAAGGGGGCTATGGTGAGTTGACTTTATGGCAGGCTCTCGCTTATAGTTCGGATGTAGCGATTACTCGTGCAGTCGATGAGGCTTTTCCTGACAAGAAGGACTTCTTGGCAAGTGTGAGGAAAATGTCTTTCGGACAATCCCTGGAGGTGGAAGGCTTGAAAATGGATTCTTGTGTACAAGACTCAGAAATGCCTTGGTGTTACTATGCAATGGGATTTCAGGAGATAACACCTCTGCAGATGTTGGCTTTCTATAATGCAATAGCTAACAAGGATAGTATAGCATCGCCTTCAAGTATCGCTGATATTCGTGGAATGTTGGAAGGTGTGGTCTCGAAAGGTCTAGCTAAATGTGCGATGTCGGATAAGGTTAAGGTGGCTGGAATGAATGGCACTATACGTAATGAGGATAGTACTTTGACAGCCGATTTCTGTGGCTATTTTCCTGCCGATAAACCGAGATATACGATACTCGTGTCTGTGCATCGCAAGGAACTCCCTGCAGCAGGAGGTAGGATGGCTGGAAGTATCTTCAAAGAAATAGCGGAAATGGTGATGTAACTTTTGTTCCAACATTCTCGCAGTCATTTGTTTGAAGGATGTTGTCAAGCATCCGTTTTGTCATTTCGTACTTCCAGAACCCCATTTCATACAATTATCCCCTTACTTTCTATGCCGTTTCAAATAAATTCACTATCTTTGTCCCCTGAAAACAACTAAAAGATAAAATGTAATGAAGAAAGGATTAAAATATACTTTGGTTTCCTTAGGCAGCTTGGTCGTTTTGGCTGGTGTTGGTCTAGGGATTATGTATATGGTGTCGCCATATAAGGTGAAGCGATGGGTGGGCATAGCTTCATCTTATTCTGATGTCTTCGTTGATAGATTGAAAGGGCAACCTTATACGCATGGCGGATATGACGGCATTGATGTTTCGAAACACAATGGAGTTATCAAGTGGAAGGAAATAGCGAAGAACAAGCGAATCAAGTTCGTTTATATCAGAGCTACACATGGTAAGGGATATGTGGATCGACATTATCGCCGAAATATCAGACTGGCTCGTAAATATGGGTTGAAGGTGGGATCTTATCATCTGATGTCTGCCGGCTCTTCAGTAACTGCTCAGTTCCGGGATTTCCAAAAGATGGTGAAGAAGAGTGAGCAGGACTTGATTCCTGTATTGGATGTGGAGGAGAAAGGCATCCAAGGAAGATGGAAGGGACGACAGCTGCAGGATAGCATACAGGTGTTTGCTGACTTGGTGAAGAAACACTATGGCAAGTATCCTGTCATCTATAGCAACGAGAGCTTCTATAATAAGGAGATGGGGGCGAAGTTCAATCGCTATTATCTCTTCATCGCCAATTATAACTCCCGACAACCCTCTATCGACGGCAGAGGAAAGTGTAATATCTGGCAGTATTCAGAAACCGGACATTTGCATGGTATTGGAGAAAGGGTAGATTTAAGCAGATTCATGAATGGTACAACCATCAAGGATTTGATGTTGTAGGCATTGATGATTTCATACACATAAGCGAGTATTTGATACAATCCACGTATGGATAGCATCATTACTTGCTTATTTTTTTCTACTTTTGCATTATTATGAAGAAGTTATTGATCATATTGGGTATCCTACTCCTGCTTGTCATCGGTGTCCTTTTCGTTCCACCTATTTATAATAGGTTCACAAAACCGTTTTTTAAGAATACGGTGGATGCTAAAGAGTGGTACCATCAGGTGGATTGTGAGAATCTGACGCAAGTAAGGGATTATTGCGACAGATGGGGATACAGTACGGATTACTATATCCTCGTGGATTTCTCCAAACCATCTGGCAAGAAGAGGTTCTTTATCTATGACTTGCAGCGTGGCAAAAGAGTAATGAGCAGCTATTGCATGCATGGAAGTGGTAAGGGAAATACAGCAGCCCAACCAAAGTTCAGTAATAACCCTGGAAGTGGATGCACGAGTCTTGGAAGATATGTCATGATAGGAAAAGGTGGAATGAAGTTCAAAAACTGCGTTCGCCTTCGAGGGCTCGACAAGAGTAATTATCTGGCAGAAGCCCGTGGTATCCTGATTCATTCTGCTGGCAAGGTGACAAGGTTCTCCGGTGGAAAGGAGTATATTCCGCTAGGAACAGAGAGCCGTGGCTGCTTTACTGTATCAAGGAGCTGTGTGGAGAAAGTGATGCAGATATACAAGGAATCTTCCAAGAGAAGACCTATATTGATTTATGCAAAATACAAATAAAAAGAATATTCTATGAAGAAGTTATTGCTGTTTATTGCTGGAATCTCAATCCTGTTTTTAGCAGGTTGTTACAATGGAAATCAGAGTCATGGCAATGAGGGAATGGGAGATAGTCTCCCTGCAGATCCTCCATTGGGTTATGTAATTGAGTTAAAACCTTTGGGAAATTTCTCACATCAGGAGGCAGAACAGTTGAGAGAAGAACTCGTGAAGCAGTTGGGTATCATTTTCAATAAGGTACCAAAGGCTGAGTTGGAGGCTTCTGTATTTGTAGGAGACAAGAAAGAAATACCTGCCTCATGTCTCTATAAACCAAGAAACAGGTATTGGGCTGGGGGGATCCTGAAAATGTTGCATGAAGAGCATGGAGGTAATGATGAAATCGTAACGATAGGTTTGACGCATCGAGACATCTCTACTTCCATTCACGGACATTACAACTATGGAATCATGGGATTGAGTTTCCGGCCAGGTGACGCCTGTGTGGTTTCAACCTTCCGATTGAAACGAAAGGATGACTTATGGAAAGTAACAATTCATGAATTCCTGCATTCTCGCGGTTTGCCGCATTGCAAGAAGGATGATTTGAAGTGCCTGATGCAGAATGCCCATGGCAAGAATACCTTCTACATGAAAAATGGGTTGTGTGAGGATTGCAAGAAATCTTTGAGGATGATTATGACTCATCAAGAAAGATAATTCAATTTCCCAGCACTCTATCGTGCCTTGAATATAATCCAAGGCACGATTTCCTGATATTTCTTATGAGAATGCTGGGTATCATCGCCTATGTTATGCGGTTTGCCATCAGGGGTGCGGTAGAAACTGTGGCACTTGCCACCGGTGATGTAGATGGCATCGGCGAAACCGTATTCGCGCAGGGCATCGGCGAAATCCCAGAGGGTTTCGGGATGGCGGGTCTCTATATAATATAGGTGGTCGTCGGAAGTTCTTGCCAGGGCACGGCGCTCCACCTTGCCGTGAAGCTGGAACTTAGCTGGCAATACTCCATCTGATACCAAAATAAACTGGCGGAAGAAACTGCCGCCCCGCTCCTCTACGTAATCCTTCACCTTGTCGCTTCTCGAAATTCCCAGCACGATGTTGCCATTCGCCATCGCACAATAGCCCAGGCGGGAAACATCAGATGCCAGTTCCTTGCCGTTCATCACCAGACTGCCCAGATATTCGTTGGTGCTGGTGTGGTCGGCACTTCGGCTGTACATCCACACACTCATGTCGGTGGTATCAGGTTCTACCAGGGAAATTTCGGCTTGCAGATTTTCCAGGCGATACATGTTGAGTGCTACGCCCAGGATGGAATCGGAAGATAACGTGATGACAGGCTTGCCGCCTTTGTGACGTGCAGCCAGTTTCTGAATGTTCTCTTCGGGCGTTACCGAGATAGGTACACCTATATTATAATAGTAATTATAGAGTCGCCAACCGGCGTATGCTGCCATGCAGAACACCACGGATGCGAAGATGCTGAGGGCTATCCATCTCCATTTATGGGGATGAGGACGGGGAGCTTCTTCTGATGCTGAAGAATCCTCTGTGTCAGATTCAGGCGCATCCTGCTCGATGATAACATCCGAGTCATCATCTACTATAATGAGGCCCTTCTTGTTGTCTCTATCGAAGTCCTGGATAAAAATCTTATCGTCGTTCATGAGTTACCTCCTTCCTTTTCTAAAGTTAATTCTTCTTCTGTTTCCAACTTCTCTTTCAGATTTTTAAGTGCATCCTTGGATGCCTTGATGAGGATATCCTTTTCCAGTCGGCTATTGGAGAGAATGATTCTCTGAAGTCCCGGGTTGACCTTGAAGACATAGTCGCGGTTGATGATGAGGCTTTTGCCTACCCGATAGAACGGACTGTAGTTGAGGGCGGTCAACTTGTCCATCAGGTCGTGCAACTGGCTGATCACATTCTCTTTTTTGCCATTGGCAAGGAATATGTCGGAGTAGTTTCCATCGCCTTTGATGAAAATGATCTCATCGGTTGGAATCCGGATGATTTCGCTGTTGGTTGTTATTTTAAGCCATTCCATATTTTCATTGATAGTCTTTTCTGTTCATACCCTTGTCTCCTTATTAAGGACAGGAGTAATAAGTTGCAGGCAAAGATACAAGTTTTCTTTTGAACTACCAAACGTAATTGCAACTATTTTTCTCCATTTTTCTGCATATTCTTGCAGAAAAGTAAGCAAAAATGATAAATTTGCAGCAAAAAGCAATAATTTTTGGGAATTTATGCTTGATATTGTAGAAAAAGTCTTAACTTTGCAGCGGATTTGAGAAAATAAGCAGTTTCCGGCTATCAGAAAATGAGGAATCATGAAGCTATTAGAAGATGATGAAAAATCATGAAGCTATCAGAAAATGAGGAATCATGAAGATGATAAGGAGGCTGGCTTTCTCTTCCACAGTTTACACTTATAACAACTTTATAAATTAAAAGATTCGATTATGAAAGTAGCAATTGTTGGTGCAAGTGGCGCAGTAGGACAGGAATTCTTGCGTATCCTTGCTGAGAGAAATTTCCCTATGGATGATTTGGTGTTGTTTGGTTCTGAGCGTTCTGCCGGACGAAAATACAACTTCAAGGGAAAGGACTATGAGGTCAAACTTTTGCAGCATAACGATGACTTTAAAGATGTCGATATTGCTTTCACATCTGCTGGTGGCGGCACTTCTGAGGAGTTTGCCGAGACTATCACCAAGTATGGTGCCGTGATGATTGATAACTCTAGCGCATTCCGTATGTGCGACGACGTGCCTCTGGTTGTGCCTGAGGTAAATGCCGAGGATGCCCTGAACCGCCCTCGCAACATCATCGCCAACCCTAACTGTACCACCATCATGATGGTAGTAGTGTTGAAGCCTATCGATGACTTAAGCCATATCAAGAAGATTCATATCTCTTCTTACCAGAGCGCTTCGGGTGCTGGTGCTGCTGCCATGGCTGAACTTGAGCAGCAGTATAAGGATATCATCGAGACAGGTAAGACTGAGCATATCAATAAGTTCCCTCATCAGTTGGCATACAATGTCATTCCACAGATTGACAAGATGACTCCTAACGATTACACCAAGGAGGAGATGAAGATGTATAACGAGACCCGCAAGATTATGCACTCTGATGTTCGCACCAGTGCTACCTGCGTTCGCGTTTCTTCACTCCGTTCTCACTCAGAGAGTGTTTGGTTCGAGACAGAGAAGCCATTGGCAGTAGAGGACATCCGCAAGGCTTTGGAGGCTGCTCCAGGCGTAACTGTAAAGGATGATGCCCAGAACTACGTTTATCCAATGCCATTGGAGAGCGCCGGCAAGGACGATGTATATGTAGGTCGTATCCGCAAGGATCTGGCTGATGACAATGGTAACACATTGTGGTTGACTGGCGACCAGATTCGTAAGGGTGCTGCCCTGAACGCTGTTCAGATTGCTGAGTATTTGATTAAGGTGGGCAACGTAAAGTAAGCCATACCTTATTTATATAAAAGAATATGAGGAAGTTAAGGGATAATGAATTTTATCTCTTAACTTCTTTTCGTCTTTATACGATTCTGAATAGAAAAGTAAGAATATGCTTGAAAGATTCAAACAATTACTCGGTGAGATGAACCGGGGCATTTATGAGAAGGAGACGGAGATATCGCTCTCGCTCCTGGCAGCTCTGGCAGGTGAGAGTATCATCCTGCTGGGACCTCCGGGTGTGGCAAAGAGTATGGTGGCCAGACAGTTGAAGACGGCATTCAGGGAGGCTCAGAGCTTTGAGTTTCTGATGTCGCGATTCTCTACACCCGATGAAATCTTCGGTCCGGTGAGCATTCAGAAACTGAAGACTTCGGATACTTACGAGCGTGCGGTGGAGGGGTATCTGCCTACAGCCGATGTGGTTTTCCTGGATGAAATCTGGAAGGCGGGACCTGCTATCCAGAACACGCTCCTTACGGTGATTAACGAGAAAATCTTCAGAAACGGCAATCGGGAAATGCATCTTCCTCTGAAGCTTCTCGTGGCTGCAAGCAATGAGTTGCCGGCTAAGGGAGAAGGACTGGAGGCGCTCTGGGACCGATTCGTTATCAGAATAGAAAGCCGACCGATTAAGCTGGAGAAGAATTTCCGGGCGATGCTGCTGGAAGTGAAGAGTGAAGAACGAGGAGTGAAAAAACAAAGTTCGGCGGCCGAAGGAAAAGCGAATTCAAATGCTATTACTGCTGAGGAGTATGCTGAATGGACGGAGCGTATCGATAAGATTGGCGTAAAGGAGGAGGTGCTCGATGCGATTTCCGCCATCCGTAAATCTCTGAGAGCCGTGAATGTGGATGAGGCTGCCGAGCGCAGAAACATCTATGTGAGTGACCGACGATGGAAGAATATCGTCCGCCTGCTTCGCACTTCTGCCTTTATGCAGGATAGGGAAGAGGTGGATATCTGCGATTTGCTGCCTATCTACCATTGTCTGTGGCAGGAACCGGAAGAGCGGGATGCTATCCGAAACATCGTGATTCGTGCCCTCTTTTCTCCTTTTGCAGACAAACTCGTGGAGATGAAGAATGCGCTTGCTGAGGACATCAAATATCATCGTGTACGCAGGAATCCGGAGGATGGAAGGGATTACGAGAGGGAGATAGAAAACCTTTCGGATGGCTTGAGTTCGCTGGAAAGGCAGTTGGGCGAGAATCTCTTCGCATCTGCTGATGATAAGGCGGAAATATCGGCTTATCTCCGCGATTTCTATAAGGAGCTGGCATTTACCCGTCAGGATACGATGAAACTCTATGAGGTTTAATCGCCTCCTGTTGCTTATACATTATTATATATAGAAGAATCAAAAACATGATGAACGGACAGATAACTTTGTCTCCTGAGTTGGAGACGCGTGTTCACCAGGCGGTGGATAACTTTATGCAGGGCTATGGCTGCTGTCAGTCGGTAGTGGCTGCCTTTGCCGATTTATATGGTCTTGATGATGAGATGGCGAAGCGCATTGGTGCCGGCTTCGGTGGTGGAGTAGGCAGAATGAGAATGATGTGCGGTGCTGTTTCGGGCATCGTGGTGCTCGTTGGCTTGGATTGCGGACAGACCGAGGGGGATGACCGCGAGGGCAAGTCGGCCTGCTATAAGGTGGTGCAGGATTTGCTCGCCAAATCGAAGGAGCAGAACGGCAGTATCATCTGTGCCGAGATTCTGGGTTTGAAGGGTCATGAGAAGGCGCAGTCCAGCTATGTGGCTTCAGCAAGAACGGCAGAATATTACAAGACTCGCCCTTGCGCAGCCAAAGTAGAGAGTGCTGCAAGAATCTTCGCAGAATATCTGATGGAGAAAAAATAAGGATTTACTCCTATGAAATACCAGAATAACAAGGATTTGGCGGAGGCACAGTATTACTTGAAGATGCTGGATGACTTCTGCAAGTCGGGACAGGTGAAGATTCCTGATCCGACAGGCACCGCCATGCCTTGGAATTTGAAGGAAGACCCGCTGAAGGATTATCTCATTCATCTCTTTACCCTGAAAGTAACCATAGAAGCAACTGGCGAAGAGGTGCAGAAATTCGTGCGCCAGGTGGTGAACAGCAAGATTAAAAGCAAGGTGTTCTATGATAGCGTGGGAAAATTCATCGTGGAATGTGTCCATCACATGCGGTTCCAGCGCCAGCGTGCCTGGACTGAAAGTCATCGGGCAAATGATGTGCTCGACTGGGCTCCCTTCAAGCGGATGGATGAACAGGTGTGGCTCCCTTTGCTCGACCAGCTGGAACAGGAACATGCTGAAGATGGGTTCGATAAGCCTTTCTTCCTTAAACTGATGACTGGAGACGGGGCTTCGAAACCCGAAAACTGGGAACGGCTGGTAAGAGACTGGAAGGTCTGCATCGACCATCAGGTATTGAACAAGTTAAAGGACTTTATCTCGCTCCGTCAGAACAACTTCGAAACAGGACTGGTGCGCATGATGGACCAGATAACCCGCAACATGAAGACGAAGGGCGTTTCGGAACAGCGAGCCGTGCAGGCCTGGGAACTGATGACGAACGGATGGACGGAAACGGAGTTTGAACGCCGTCTGAACCAGGTGAAGATTCAGGACAAATATCCCGAAATCAAGGAAATTGTGGCGAAGATGGGACGAGTAGCCGATGCCAACGGCAAAGACCGGCTCACCATCGCATCGGGCGTAGAGATGAAGATGGAGCATTCAGCGGGTAGCGATATCGAGGGCATTACCGTGGGCGATGATCTCAACTCCCTTCTCCCGCTCGAACTGGCACAGTACAGTGACGAGGATATGGAGGGCCTCTTTATCTATAAGTATCGCACGCGAAGACTCCAGACCTTCCGCTATAAGAGCGAAATGTCGAAACCATCCCGCAAACTGGGCTTTACCCATGCCTCCCGCAAGGGTCCGATGATTGTCTGCCTGGACACCTCAGCCAGTATGTATGGCACGCCTGAAAGGATATCCTCAACACTCATCTCTCTGCTGGAAGAGACGGCAGAAGATTTGGAGCGAGACTGCTTCCTGATAGATTTCTCCGTCAGTACCCGTGCCATCGACCTGATGGCGAAGCGGAAGGCAGAGCGCCTGAAGAGAATCGGAATCACTATGATGGAATCAGCCGAAGCAGATGCAGCTCCGTCCGACGGAGATGGACAGGCGCATACCGGGCGAGGCATCCGGCGGCAGCCTACCACAACCCACCTTCCATTTATCGGAGGCGGAACATCGGCAAAGAAGATGATGACCCAGATGTTTGACCTTCTCGACAACGACGGACTCCATTACGTGAATGCCGATGTGCTTTGGATTACCGACTTCCTGATTCCAGATCCGCCACAGCAGCTGTTGTCGAGATTCCGGGAATACAAGGAGACGGGTACCCGATTCTATGGCATCCGCATCGTGCGTGATGATGACAAGGAGCCGAACGCCTGGAAGGAGTACTTCAATCAGATTTATACCATCCGGTACCGCCCGCTGCGAAGATATTAAAGAAGATGTTAAGGCAGAAAAGGGGTATCAGATGATAACAGAGACATGTATGAAATGTATCAAGAACTTTATCATATGTTACATTTGGCACAGAATCACGGTTCTGCGCCATTTTTTTGAATTAAAAATTCCTTAAAACGCTTGTTGATACAAAATATATTTGTACCTTTGTGCTCGGAACAATGAATCATTGTCAACCAAACAAACTCGAAAATAAACAATAAATATAAAGCAATTTATACAAAAACTTAAGTAATAAACTAATTATGGTAAGCAACAACATTCCACAAGTAAAGCTCGGTATTATTGCCGTTAGCCGTGACTGTTTTCCAATCGCGCTTTCTACTCAGCGCCGTGAGAACATCGTAAAAGAGTACAAAGGTGAAATTTTCAACTGCCAGACTACAGTTGAGAACGAGAAAGATATGCTCAAGGCTTTGGGCGAAGTGAAAGAGCAGGGCTGCAACGCTTTGGTTGTATTCCTCGGTAACTTCGGTCCTGAGACTCCTGAGACTTTGATTGCAAAGAACTTCGATGGTCCTTGCATGTTTGTTGCAGCTGCAGAGGGTGACGGCGACATGATCAATGGTCGTGGCGACGCTTACTGCGGTATGCTCAACTGCTCTTACAACCTTGGCATGCGCCACCTGAAGGGTTACATCCCTGAGTATCCTGTAGGTACAGCAGAGGAAGTAGCTAAGATGATTCAGGACTTCGTTCCTGTAGCTCGCGTTATCCTCGGTTTGAAGGGCTTGAAGATTATCACCTTCGGTCCACGTCCACAGGACTTCTTCGCTTGCAACGCTCCTATCAAGGGTTTGTATGAACTCGGTGTAGAGATTGAGGAGAATTCAGAGCTCGACCTCCTCGTAGCTTACAAGGAGCACGAGAACGACCCACGTATCGACGAGGTTTGCGCTGATATGGCAAAGGAGATGGGTGAGGGCTGCTACTATCCTGACCTCAGCCGCAGAATGGCACAGTTTGAGTTGACATTGCTCGACTGGGCAGAGGCTCACAAGGGTTCTCGCCAGTATGTAGCATTCGCCGACAAGTGCTGGCCTGCCTTCCCAAGCCAGTTCGGTTTCGAGCCTTGCTATGTAAACAGCCGTCTCGTTAGCCGCGGCATTCCTGTAGCTTGCGAGGTAGATATCTATGGTGCACTCTCTGAGTACATCGGTATGTGTGCTTCTGACGATACCGTTACATTGCTCGATATCAATAATTCTGTTCCTCAGTATATCTATGATGAGGACATCAAGGGCAAGTATGATTATAAGTTGACTGATACCTTCATGGGCTTCCACTGCGGTAACACTCCACAGTGCAAGATGTGCTCTAGCCGTAAGATTAAGTATCAGCTCATCCAGAACCGTTTGTTGGAGAATGGTGGTAAACCAGACTTCACCCGTGGTACTTTGGAGGGTGATATCGCAGCTTCTGACATCACATTCTACCGTCTGCAGTGCGATTCTGAGGGCAACCTCCGCAGCTACATCGCAGAGGGAGAGGTTCTCGATGTTCCTACCCGTTCATTCGGTGGTATCGGTATCTTCGCTATCAACGAGATGGGCCGCTTCTATCGTCACGTCTTGATTCAGAAGGGTTATCCACACCACGGAGCCGTAGCATTCTCTCACGTAGGCAAGACCTTGTTCGAGGTATTCAAGTATCTCGGCATCAAGGATATCGCTTACAACCAGCCAGCTAGCCTGCCTTACCCAACAGAGAATCCTTGGAAGTAAGAAAAATTGATTTTTAATTCATAAAAGATAAGGGCGATTGCTATTCCCTACGCTAGGGATAAGCAATCGCCCTTTTTATGTTTCCTGGGAGGAGATTACCTGATGATAATCTCCTTTACAAATGGTTTGCTTATTTCGTATTTTCCAACGCTTCCTGTTTCTGCGGAATCACCACCGAAGCCCCGATGCTGACGAGCAGTACGAGGATGATGAATACCAGCGAACTGACTGCATCAATCTCGAAGAAATCGTGGATGAGCATCTTCACACCGATGAACACCAGCAGCACACTCACACCCACCTTCAGATAGCGGAACTTGTCTGCTATCGCTGCCAGCAGGAAGAAGAGGGCACGCAAGCCCAGGATGGCGAAGATATTCGAGAAGAACACCACGAACGGGTCGAGCGATACCGAGAATACGGCTGGGATGCTGTCGAATGCGAAAATCAGGTCGCAGAACTCAATGAATACCACCGTCATCACCAACGGACCCAGATGCAGGCGCTTCTGCATGAACTTCACTACCGGATGCTCCAGAGCATTGATTTCCTCCTTCTTGTTCCTGTTGAGGAACATCTTGGCACCGCTGTAAACCAGGAATCCTCCGAATACGAGCAATATCCAGGCGAAACGGCTGATGAGCGCAGCACCCGCGAAGATGAAGACGAAACGCAGCACGATGGCTCCCAGGATACCCCAGTTCAATACGTGCTGGTAATCTTTCTTATCTACTCCGAACGAAGTGAAGATCATCATCATCACGAAGAGATTATCTACCGAGAGCGTCTTCTCTATCAGATAACCCGAGATGTAGGAGATGGTCATATAGTGTCGGTATTGCTGCAGACTTCCCTCATAGTCGTTCGGGTCCAGTTTGAGATGCGAAGCATAGCGCGATGCTATCAGCTTCAGGTCATCGAAGTTCTCGATGCCGTGCACCATGTCGCCATGAAAATAGATGAATACGGCGAAGGCGAGCGCGAGAATAATCCATACTGCCGTCCATGATCCCGCCTCCTTGATGGAGACCACATGCGCCTTTCGGTCGATGACCAGCATGTCTAATACGAGTATGGCGGCGATGAAAATCACGAATCCCACCAAAAACATCGATTCAGTAAAAACATGTTCCATTTTTCTTTTTCCTTAATCTATTTAGTATATACTATTGAATCTTCATATTCATTCCATCTGTTAGAAACGTGGGCGCAAAATTAGGAAAAATATCTGGAATAGCGGTAGTTCTGAGGCAAAACTTAATTGAATTTAACGTGAAAGGGCTTTTAAAGGTAAAAAGGTAAAAAAGTAAAAAGGTAAAAAGAGCCTAGCGGAATGTTAAGCTAGCTAGGCTCTTTTTACCTTTTTTTTAGGGGGACCAGCGATGGAATCGCTGGGAACGGGGGCGAAAAGGGGTAAGGCTTTTTTTACCTTTTTACCCTTTTACCTTTTTACTTTTTCTTAGTCAGCACATAGTGCTTTGCCATAGCGCCTTCAGGCTCATTGCCGAGCGAATCGGTCATGATGAGGCTGTTGGCATCCTTCACCTTGTAGTAAGAAGTCTCGCCGCTCGATGGACGGGTGATTTCTACCACGTTGTTAGCCAATACCTTGAAGATACCGCTCGCTTCATCGTGACCATCCTTGCGCTCCAGGTAGTCGGCTGAGTACTGGTAGGTACTGTCGGCATTGAGCGTCAATACGGTCTTGATGCCCGGACAGTCGGCAGCAGGGAGAGTTCCCTCGTAGGTGCCGGCGATGGAATCGAGGATGACATCGTTGGAATTGAGCGAATCATTTTCGGCATAACTGAGGCTATCTTGGTCAGCCCCCTGGCTATTTGTCTTCTTGCCATTGCAGGAGACAACTGACAAAGCAGCGATAACGGCTGCAGTCAAAACTAATTTCTTTTTCATACTATACTGCTTTTTAATTGTTTCTTAATTTGCGGAATCTCTTCTTTTAGAGAACTTTATTCCCGAGAAGGATTTCTTTTCGCAAAAATAGTGTTTTATTCTGTTATCCGCAAGTTTTACACAGAAAATTATAGAATATTATACTATTTTCTTAATTGATGATGATTGGCACAATCTCTTCTTCGCTAGGCCAATGAGGCAGATAGAAGAGCGGGCGAGGGGTGCCGCCCAAGCCCGTCCAGTCTATCTGTTTCACAAAGTCGAAATCGGGAGAACCGAAGTCGAAACTTCTGCCGTAGAGCACGATGGCGCCTCTGCCTTCATCTATCTTCCACAAACCGCCCCGTAGGTACATTGTTCGCTCGGAGCCAGCATGTCACGATGCAGATAGACGTGTCCGAACTTCAGCACTCCTTCTCTATTGATAATAAATTTCTGAAACATCTGTATTTCCGATTTATTCAATGTAAGGAGAGAGAATTATTTCTCTCCCCAAAACAGTTTGTCGATGAAATCATAACGCTTCTCCATCTGGGCATCAGACTTTACTGCGGTATTTACATCTATCTGAAGCACAGGGGCTACAGCCTTGCCGTTGGTAGATGGCCACTCTGGCAGACCCAGACCGTTCGGGTTGCCGGTCTTCACGAAGTTGACGTAATACTGGCTGAAGATATCGCTGATCATGTAATCCTCAGGCTGCCAGTTGAACACGTGGTTGGTTGGCAATGTACCCATTGCATACTCGATGTCGGCAGAATGAACGGCTCCCTTGTCTTGTGGCGCAGGAGCCGCATCTTCCTTGGCATCTACCACGCCGCCAGCCAATGCAGCCACCTTGCCCTTGATGGCCATAGCAGGACGAGGATGGCAATAGCGGTAGCGGTAAACAGGCTGTCCGCCGGTCAGCTTGTGCATGTTGCCCCACTTCCATGTAGAATAATCGAGGAAGATATCCGAAGCTAGGTTCACGCCCGGCTGCTCCAATACATCCTTATCGCTGTTGATGCCGTAGAGGCGGAAGAGTTCTTCGATGTTCTCTTCTCCAAATGTAGCCTTGGCACCCGCCTTCAGATTCTCGACGGTAGGCTGCTTGCCCATCAATACGGCTGCAGGAGTCATCTCCTGGTTGTTACCGCCAATGAGCAGAGGTACCTTGGTCTGCTCGCCTTTGGCAAAGACCTCTGCAGGCTGTTCTTTCATGAAATATCCGTCGATGTTATAGACCGGAACCGCTCTTACGCCCGCCAGTTTCATCAATTTCTCGGCAGGAAGGGCACGAAGGTCGTCGAGATTCTTCATTCCTACGTTCTTTTTCACCTTCTTTCCGGTTTCCTTACCCATCTTCTCGGCTATTTTCTGGGCAAGCTGCACTCCTTTCTCCTCGGCTTCCTTCTGTGTAGCCACCTTCTTGAATCCCATCACCGAACCACTGGAACCCATTGCCTGGGCAAAGAGTCCCTGACAGAGAGGGGAAGCCATCAGGGCGCTGACCGACATGGAACCGGCTGATTCGCCAACGATGGTGATGCGGTTAGGGTCGCCGCCGAAAGCCTCGATATTATCCTTCACCCATTGGATGGCAGCCACCTGGTCCATGAAACCATAGTTGCCGGAACCCTTATAAGAGGTCTCTTTAGAGAGCTGCGGATGGGCGAAGAATCCGAAGATTCCCTCACGATAGTTGGCTGTGATGGAGATAATGCCCTTGCGTGCCATCGCATCGCCCGCATATCTAGGTTCGCTTCCGCTACCCGCCATAAGTCCTCCGCCGTTGAAATAAATGAGTACCGGCAGATGCTCCTTCATGGTCTTTGCCGGTGTCCATATATTAAGGTAGAGGCAATCCTCGCTGTTGGTCTTCGTACCGAAGTTCATATCGCCGAAGAGAGGTTCCTGCATCGGGTTCGGTCCGAACTCCTTGGCCTCGCGAACGCCCTGCCATTTCTGTACAGGCTGCGGAGCCTTCCAGCGGAGATTCCCTACCGGAGGGGCTGCGAACGGAATACCCTTGAATACTGTGATGCCTGAGAGGTCTTTTCCTTCGAGGATACCTTCGGCAGTCTTCACTTGAGTCTGCGCCATCATTCCCATACCAGGGAGCAGAAAGGCGATGGATAAAAGTAGTTTCTTCATATCGTAATCTTTTTATTTTGCAATGATACTGCAAATATAATCAAAATATCGTTACCTTGTCTTGTTCAGGCTCATTTTTTAAATCTTTTTGCAAAAAAATAAGGGCAGGCCACTCATGATGAGAAACTTACCCTTTTTTCTGATTGTTGTATTATAAATTTTTGGCTTTTTCAGGTTCATTCGTTGTCACGTAATCAATGCCTTGCTTGAAGAAATATTTGATGGCTTTCAGATTATTGACTGTCCAGACATTGGTAATCAGACCGAGTTTCCTGGCTTCCTTGATCCAGGTTGGATGGTCTAAGAAGACGCTGTCTTCGTAGTCGATACCAGCATAGCCTGCAGCTTTGGCACAGAGCGGAGAGAGGTCTCCGTTCAGATAGGAAACCTTGGCACCTGGAGCATGGAGAACGAGATAGTCGCAGGCGTGCTTGCTGAAGGAAATATACTCTGTTCTTGCTTCCAGTCCCGCCTCTCTTACCATCTTCAGGGTGGCATCGATGCAGCGGTCTTCATCGCTCTTCTGGATGTGCTCCTTTACTTCGAGGATGAGTTTCATATCGCCCAATGATTTGGCTGCATCGAGATATTCCTTCAAGGTAGGAATCTTCTCGCCATTCTTGAGGCGCTTGTCTCTGATGTCGGCATAGTTGGCATTCTCTATCTTGATGCCATCTACGTCATCATCATGAAAAACTACCACCTCGCCATCACGGGTGATGTGGACATCAAACTCAGAGCCGTAAGCCCCAATCCTGTGGGAGTTCTGAAGTGAGGAGATGGAGTTCTGGGCAGAACCTTCTGTCTTCCAATAGCCTCTGTGGGCAATCACCTGCTGGGCTCTATCCTTGGCTGAGGATGGGAGAATTACTCCCATCAACAGCATCATATAAATCAAAATTCTTTTCATTGTTCTTATTTTGTTTTTTATAAAATGAAACGTTTTCTATTAGCACTTATTGCCTTAGAATCCCATTTTAAACATCACACCGACAACAGAACGGGAACCGCCGATGTAGGTTGGGAAACCAATCTGACGGCCGGAGTTACCTGCATCCACGATGTATTTCTCATCGAGCACGTTCTTGCCGAAGGCACCGATTTCATAATAAACCTTGCCTGGCTGGAAACGGTAGCCTGCGGTGAAGTTGAGCAATCCGTAGGCATCCTGGGTGAACTCAGACTCGTTGCTCTCCTCGAAGAATACCTTCGACTTCCATGAATAGGTAGGGCGGAGATAGAAGGAAGCCTTCTCGCCGGCTGGCACGTTCAAGTCGAAACCGATGGCGAAACTGTTCTTTGGAGTAAGGCGGAAACGGTTGCCGGCATAGAGCTGTGCGTTTCCGTTGTCATCCTTTTCGTTGAACTTGCCTTCGATGTACGACCAGTTGCCGAAAAGATTGAGGTAGCGACATGGAGAATAGCTGATGCTTGCCTCCAGACCTAGACTGTGGGCACGACCTGCATCATCGTATTCAAACTTGCTGGTGGTGGCGTTGAAAACCGATGTCTGATAATTATACCAGTCATAATAGTAAGCACAGAAGTCGTAGTTCAGACGGCCTTCCAGAATGCTTCCCTTCACGCCAGCCTCGTAGCTGTAGATGATTTCAGGGTCGAGAGTCTCGAAATCCTTAGGATCGTTGTTGAAATATAGCACTCCCGGACGACGGCCACGAGCCACGCTGGCGTAGATATTGTTGCGCCCAATCATATAGTTGAGGGCAGCACGACCTACCCACGACCAGTAGCTCTCCTTGGCAGTTACTTTGGCGCCACCCTCGGTAGGGCGATAAAGTACGGCACCAAACATGCTTGGTACGGTAGCTGAAGAGTAGCCTGTTTCCTGATTCTCGTAAGTTCCGCGGATACCCAGGGTGAAGTTCAGATTCTTTGTGAGTTTGAAGGTTCCGTCAGCGAAAACCTCTACAGCCTGGTTGGTTCCGTAATTCTTGCCCTGTTCGGTATAGGCAGTATCGAGCGCTTTGGCCGAAATGCCCTGCAAGGTAGCCTGAATCAGTTTGCCGTTATCGCCCATACCAGCAAGCACCTGGTCTAAATCCATTCCTACAGCACCCAGAGCAGTCTTCAAATCGTCATAGATATCAGGAGTGGTGGTCTGTGGTTTAAGTTTTCCATCGGCATCCGTCTCAGGATTCTCAGGGAACCATTTGTTCATCAACTGTGCAATCGTCACGTCCACCATCGGCAGGTAAGCGGCAGGAAGATACTGGCTGAGCAATCCCTTTACATTATCTATCTGACTGTTGAGCGAAGTCTTCACACTCTTTTGGATAAACACAGGATATAGATACTGAAGGTTGGTCTTGGCATTGACATCCTGCGATGATTTCTCGTAGAAATAGCTGGCTCCCAAGAAGCCTGAGAAGAACTTTTTGTCATCATAATTGAATCTGAATTCCTGGCTAAACTGAGTTCCCTTCTCCTTTTCCTCGCAGAGCAGGAGTGGGAGATAAGTACCATCTGCATCGAAATGCTCATTGCTGTTGAAGGCTCTGAATCCGGTGATGGAATTAAACGACCAGCGGTTGCTGATGTTGTGGTCGATATTGAGCAGGGCGCCACCCACGTTTCGCTTGATGCCCAACAGCTTGCCGGCTTCCAGGTTGGCAGGACTGTTAGGGTTGCTATTGCCAAAGGCTGGGTTGATGCTATGGAAGGAAGTGCCTGGATAATCATCGTGCTGATAATCGAGTACCACGCCCACGGAAGTATCATCGTTAGCCCACCATTGGGTAGAGTTTCTGAAAGCCAGGGCATTCTTGCCGTTCAGTCTGCCGCCTGCCTCGTTCTTGATGAAACCATCGCGTGCATCGTAGTCGAAGGCAAAGCGGTTGGCAAGCTTGTCCTTAATGATTGGGGTGTTGATAAAACCTGTTACCTGGCGTTGGTTGTAGCTGCCGTAGTTCAGGGAAAGTTCGCCCTTCTGTTCATTTACCGGTTTGTGGCGGATGATGTTGATTCCGCCAATCTCAGCACCTCTTCCGAAGAGAGTTCCCTGAGGACCTTTTACTACTTCTAATCGTTCCAAGTCGAATAGTTCAACGGCAGAAGAGCGGCTTCTAGATGTAGAAACGCCATCCATAAACACGGAAACTCTTGGCTGGGAATAAGCCTCGCCACCATCTGAAGTTACACCACGAATCACGTAGCCAGGGTTGTTAGGACTCTGCAGCTGAATCTGAACGCCTGGGGTCAACTGAGCCACGTCGTCCATCTGGTGGAGATTGAGTTTCTCCATCACGCTACCTGTTACGGCACTTACAGCCACAGGAATCTCCAAACTACTCTGCTTCTTCTTCTGGGTAGTGACGATAACTTCGCCCAGGGCCTGTGTATTTTCCTTCATCACTACCTTCAGGTTGTTGTCGTCAGCATCCTTGGTGATGGTGTTGTATCCTATATAAGTAAAGGTGAGTTTGTCACCATCGTTCACGTTGACGTGGAACTCGCCGTTCAAATCAGTCTGTACATTCGTGTTTCCGCAGCGAACCACCACGCCAGGCAAAGCCTCGCCCTGTTCGTTGGTCACCTTGCCGCTTACTGCATTCACGCCCAATGCTTTAGAATTAGTTTTGTTTCCTTCTGGAGTATTGTCGGCTTTCGCCTCCAGACATGCTACACCCTGCACGAGCAGGGAAGCCATTAATACAATCTTAAATCTGTTCATAATCTATTGTTTCTTGCATATTTATTTTTTTTCGACTGCAAAAGTAGAATGATTTTGTTACATCGTGGTTTCTATCTGGTGAAGAAAAGATGAAGTTGAAATCAGTATTTTTTTCTTCACTCTTCTTTCATTTCTTTGTAACATGATGGCAACATCCTTTAAATACCTTTGCAGCGGTAAAAAGCATTACAGTATTTTTGAAGAAAGAAATGAATAAGGTATTTAGTTTTATTGCGTTGGCATTTCTGGGATGCGGCTCTGCTGCTGCCCAGCAGGTGAATGCTTCTAACGTTGAGCGCCCTAAACTGGTAGTGGGTATTGTGGTTGACCAGATGCGATGGGATTATCTCTATCGCTATCAGAAACGCTATGGAGAAGGTGGATTCAAGCGATTGCTCAACGAGGGCTTTTCTTGCGAAAACACCCGTATTCCGTATGTTCCATCGGTTACAGCCATCGGTCATACTTGTCTCTATACCGGTAGTGTTCCATCTATCCACGGAATCGCCGGAAACAACTTCGTGAAGAATGGCAAGAAGGTGTATTGCACGGATGATGAAACCGTGAAACCGGTGGGGTCCAACAGCAAGGCGGGCTTGATGTCGCCAAGAAATCTCTGGGTTACTACCCTCGGCGACGAGATGAAGATTGCATCCAACGGCAGAGCCAAGGTGGTGGGTGTGGCCTTGAAAGATCGTGCTTCCATCCTTCCTGCCGGACATAATCCGAACGGCGCCTATTGGTTTGATGATGAGAGCGGCAAGTTCATCACCAGTTCTTATTATATGAACCAGTTGCCAAAGTGGGTAGAGGCTTTCAACAACCAGCATCTGCCAGAGCGTTATCTCTCGGAAAAATGGAACACGCTCTATCCTAAGAATACTTACATCGAGAGTACGGAAGATGAGAACGAGTATGAGGATGGAATCCGCAAGGGCGTGAAGGCTACGCTGCCGCTCAATCTCCCGGCTCTTTATAAAAAATATGGTTACAGTATTATCCGCAAGACTCCTTTCGGCAATTCGCTGACGATAGATTTGGCGAAGGCAGCGATAGACGGAGAGCAGTTGGGTGCTGATGAGGAAACCGACTTGCTGGCAGTAAGCTGTTCCAGTACCGATTATATCGGTCATCAGGTGGGAACTCATGCGGTAGAGACAGAGGATACTTATCTGCGACTGGACAAGGCGATAGCCGATTTCCTTTCTTATCTCGATGAGAAGGTGGGCAAGGGCAACTATCTGGTTTTCCTGAGTGCCGATCATGGAGCGATGAACAATGCCCGTTTTCTGCAAGACCGCTGCATTCCTGCGGGCAGTTGGGATGGTGATGCGATGGCTAAGAAACTGAATCAAACCCTGGCTCAGGAGTATCCTAACGTGGGTGATCTGGTGAAGACCGTGATGAACTATCAGGTATTCTTCAATCGCAACATCATCAAGGAAAACAAGTTGGATTTCGCCAAGATCAAGCAGAGCGTGGTGGATGTTTTGAAGGAAGACAGTTGCGTGCAGTACGCCTGCGATATGGAGAAGACGATGACCGAGAGCATTCCTGAGGATGTGAAGATGCGTATCGTGAATGGTTACAACCGTGAGCGTAGCGGTGATGTGGCCATCGTACTGAAGCCGAATTTCTATGCCCACGGCATGAAGGGAACCGACCATGGCGAGTGGAATCCATACGACACCCATATTCCGTTGGTTTTCATGGGTTGGGGCATTCAGCACGGTGCCACCACCAAGCAGACATTCATGACCGATATTGTGCCAACCATCGCCGCCCTGCTTCATGTGCAGGCACCAAATGGTTGCGTAGGTCAGCCGATATTCTAAGTTTTAACCTTATCTTCATTTTTCTCTCACATCTTTGAAATATGAAACTTATACCTTTGCACTCGGAAAGGGGCGATGGACAGCTTCGTGTAACATGCATCTGCCGCTTCGCCAGCATAATATTAGATGTTTAAAGATGTATAAAGAAAAATGAAGGTAATTTTTGTAATTCAAGGAGAGGGTAGAGGTCATCTCACCCAGGCGTTGGCACTTAAGCAGATGCTTCTGCACGAGGGCCATGAAGTAGTAAAGGTTTTAGTGGGCAAGAGCAAGAACAGGGTGATTCCTGAGTTCTTCCAGAATAAGATAGGTACTCCTATCGAGGTTTTTGACAGTCCGAATTTCTTGCCGTCTAAGGACAACCGCAAGTTCAATCTCCTGCGCTCCCTGGCTTACAATACGCTCTTGGTTCCCAACTATCTTTCAAGTATCCATTTGATACGGAAGAATATCCAGAAGAGCGGAGCCGACATCATCATCAATTTCTACGAGGTGTTGTGCGGCATTACCTGTTCTCTCTTCTGTTTCGGTATTCCTGAGGTTTGCATCGGTCACCAGTACCTCTTCCTCCATCCTTCTTTCCAGATGCCTGGAAAGTATTCCGTACCAGAATCTTTATTAAAATTCTTTACCCGTATCACCTGTATGGGAGCCACAGCCAAGTTGGCACTCTCCATCCGTGACTACGGGGATGAGCCTGTGCACGGCATTAAGGTGGTTCCGCCGTTGCTCCGGCAGGAAGCCAAGACCATCATCCGTCATCATGGCGACTACATTATGGGCTACATGCTGAATGCCGGTTTTGCCGAGGATGTGAAGGCTTGGCACGAGAAGCATCCCCATACCCATCTTCATTTTTTCTGGGATCAGCCCGATGCACCCGAAGAACTGAAGGTGGATGATACGCTCAGTTTCCATCGCATCAACGACGAAAAATTCCTCAAGATGATGGCTGGCTGCAAAGCTTTCGCCACTACCGCCGGATTCGAAAGCGTCTGCGAGGCACTCTACATGGGCAAGCCATGCATGCTGATTCCGGCTCATGTGGAGCAGGAATGTAATGCGGTGGATGCGGAAAGAGAGATGGCTGGCGTAGTGAGTGATGATTTCGATATCGATAAACTGAAGGCGTTTGCCCGTGATTACGAGGAGGATGTGGAGTTCAGAATGTGGGAGAACCATGCTGAAAACCGAATCATTGCCGCCATAGAAAACGCTTACGATACTTATTATCATAGAAAGGAGAACCAGGCTTATGAAGAAGAAAATGATTCCATTGTTGCTGCTTCTTCCCTTGTTGTTCCTGCTCGCCGTGTATGGCAAGGATAGCAAGAAGGAGGAGTCTCGTGTGGTAGTGATTGCCATTGACGGTTTAAGATGGCAGGAGGTGTTTGAGGGCGCCAGGCGCGACAGTCTGATGCCGTTTCTCTGGGAGATGGGCAGGAAGAAGGGCTGCATGATTGGCAACCGCAACCGGAAATCGAAGATGGAGGTGGCTAACGGCATCTGGAAATCCTATGCCGGCTACAGCGAGATGCTCTGTGGCGTAACCGATGATGAGCACATCTTCGACAACCGCAAGCAGTATAACCCCAACCGCTCGGTTCTGGAGTTGGCTGAGGCTTGTTCTGAGTATAAGGATCGGGTGAATGCCGTGGCGAGTTGGGATGTGATTCCTTATATCCTGAATTATCGCAGAAGCGAGTTGCCGGTGGATTTCCGCTCTCCTCACAGGGTGAGCAAACAAGTTAGAAATGATAGCGTTACTCTGAACCGTGCCTTGAAGACGCTCAAGGAGAAGCATCCCAAACTTCTCTTCGTAGAGTTTTGCGAGACCGATTATTATGGGCATCATGGCAAATGGAAGGAGTATCTGAATGCTGCTCACCAGAACGACCTGTTTATCCGCCAGTTGTGGGAATGCTGCCAGCAAGCCCCATTTTACAAGGGCAACACCACCTTTCTCATTACCTGCGATCATGGCAGGGGAGAGAGTCTGGGCGTTCACGCCAACCGTGGCGAAGTAGATTCTAATGCTTCCTGGACGGAACATGGCAAAAGAATCAAGGGCAGCAACCAGACCTGGCTGGTGGCTTTCGGAAAAGACATCCAGCATCTGGGAGAAATGGAAGGAGGCAGAACCATCTACACCAAGCAGGTGGCTCCTACCATTGCCAGCATCCTGAAGGTTCCGTTTACGAATGATGATAATCAACAACCCGTGGCTTCGCCGATTTATAAGATTCTCAAATAAAGTTTTGGATAGATATCAGCATTTAATTGACAGACAACAAAATAGATTAGCCATTTAATCGTTATATTACTATATATAATAAGGTATAGTTTTATTTTGAGAGTAATATGAAAAAATGGCATTTATGGTTGGCGGCTTCCATCGGACTGGTGGTCATTGTTGGAATGATGATTCGGGAGTTTGATGTGGAAGTTCTGAGCAGGATAGATTTGTCTCCCAGGTTCTTTCTGGGGGTAGTAATGGGCGTGTTGCTCTTTGCGGTCCAGAATCTGATGCTCACCCTCCGTTTCCGTCATCTCTGCCAGCGTAAGTTATCCGTAGCCGAGGCGTTCCGCATCAATGTGCTCTGCGAGTTTACTTCTGCCGTCACTCCTTCGGCGGTGGGGGGAAGTGGTTTGGCTTTTGTCTATCTCAATCGCGAGGGAGTTTCTATGGGCAGAAGTATCTTCACCATGTTTGCAGCCCTGCTGGCTGATGAGGCTTTTCTTGCCATCAGTTGCCTGTTGCTCTATTTCTGTGTTCCATCGCATCTGCTTTTCAGTTTGGCAGATGGAGTGGGAATTTCTGTGGATGCTACGAACGAATGGATTAAGGGCGGAGTGCAGGTTATCTTCATCGTCAGCACCCTTATCGTTGCTGTCTGGACGGCCATCCTCTACCTCTTGTTGTTGCATCGTCCTCAGATTCTGGGCTGGGTATTGAAGGGATGCTGCAAGATTCCTTTCCTTCGCAGATTCCTGCCCAAGGTAGAGGAGTTTTCCGAGGAGATGACGATGGCTTCGGAGGAGGCAAAGCTGGAGGGCGGAAGATTCTGGCTGCAGCTGATGGGTTATACTTCCCTGGCGTGGCTGTCGAGATTCGCCATCGTGGTAGCTATTCTCATTGCCTTCCATTGTCAGGGCAACATGCTGGTGGCTTGGTGCCGCCAATGGGTGATGTGGATGATTTCCATTCTGAGTCCTACGCCTGGCGGAAGTGGCGTGGCAGAGTTGATGTTCCGCCTTTATTATGCTGATTTCCTGCCCGATGCCTCGGTAGCCATCCTTGCCGCCATGCTCTGGCGCGCCATCTTCTATTACCCATTCCTGGTGATGGGCACCCTGGTCTTGCCGAAATGGATTGCTAGAAAATAAGAATGCGACAATCTTTCTTGCTTAAAATTTTCGTCCATGGACGAAAAAAATGATAAAAATGAGAAAATTTTCGTCCATAGACGAAAATCTTGTTAAAAACAGAGATATTTTCGTCTATACACGAAAAAAATGCTATCTTTGCACAAAAAATCGAGTATGAACGAAAATATAGAATCAGTTAAGAAGTATAATCTTTGGTTTGGTAACACCATAGATTGCGGTTTTCCCCGTCCGCTTTATACCGAAAGTGTCGCTTCGTATCTTGGCAGCAAGGTGGTGAAGGTACTTACGGGACAGCGACGTGTGGGAAAGAGTTATATATTGCGTCAAACAGCCATGCATCTTGTGCAACAGGGTGTCAGCAGCAATAATATTGTCTTTATCAACCGTGAACTGACGGCATTCGATTTTATAGAGAACTATAAGGATTTGGACGATTTTATCCGTCTCTACCGAGAGGAATTAAACCCTGAAGGACGAATCTACATCTTTATAGATGAAGTGCAGGATATTGATGGTTGGGAACGTGTAGTCAACTCGCTGTCTCAAGATTATACAGAAGATTACGAGATATTTATTACAGGTTCTAATTCTAAGATGTTTTCTGGAGAATTATCCACTCTTCTATCTGGCAGATATGTGGAATTTCACATATTCCCGTTGTCTTACGAGGAATATTCGAGCATTCATCAGCTTCCTGTCGGCAGAGTGAGTTATTTGCAGTATATGGCGGATGGAGGTTATCCGGAACTCGTACATTTCCAGTCTTCCGATGTAAAGCGTAACTATATTTCGGGACTGAAGGATACGGTATTACTGAAAGACATCATACGCAGATATACGATTCGCGATGTAAGATTGCTCGAAGATTTGTTTGCCTATCTGGTTAATAATTCTTCTAATCTTCTTTCTGTTACCAATATTACCAACTTTATTAAAAGTAAAGGGCGCAAGACTTCGTATGATACAGTATCTCTGTATTTGGGCTATATAGAAGAAGTTTATCTTGCGCATCGTGCTTTGCGCTATAATATCAAAGGGAAGGAAATCCTTTCTGGAAGTTGTAAATACTATATGAACGATTTGTCGTTCAAGAATTACCTCTATGCCGGATTCGGATATGGAGCGGGGTATCTGTTGGAGAATCTTGTTTATCTAGAGTTGTTGCGTCATGGATATGATGTATATGTGGGGAGTATTAAGGATAAAGAGGTTGATTTCGTTGCCATCAAGAACGATCGTATCATCTATGTACAAGCCACTTATATGCTAGTAGATGAGCAGACTATAGAGCGTGAATATGCTCCGCTGGAATGTATAGCTGATAACTATGAAAAGGTTGTAGTATCGCTTGACGATTTCCAGTTGCCTTCTCGCAAGGGTATCACGCATGTAAGGGCATGGGAATTGTCGCAGATGCTATAGCCTCATCCCGAATGGTAGTAGCTGTTATTTTACTATATAAAAAGTGTACATCATTTTACTTTTAAAAGCTAAAACGATGTACACTTTTTTGCAGATTATCTCTTTCCTT
Organism: uncultured Prevotella sp.; assembly: GCA_934202525.1. Taxonomy (GTDB): domain Bacteria; phylum Bacteroidota; class Bacteroidia; order Bacteroidales; family Bacteroidaceae; genus Prevotella. The sequence goes on along the minus strand of CAKPYB010000022.1, from coordinate 4,134 downwards.
TAGAAACTGACATAGAGTCGGGCACTAAGTGCCGTGAAATCTCCATTGTCGTTTTTGATGTATTGGAACGATGGCTGAAGGGAAATGGATTCCGTCAGCTGTCTTTTCCACGTTACTTCCAGCGAATATTCCGAACCCTGCTGGAATCGGGCGTACTGGCCTGATAAGCCGCACTCGTTCTTCTCGTCCTGATAGGCACCACCCACTTCTGCGTATCGGTAGCATGCATTCTGACGACTGGTGTTCTCGGAATATTGCACCATGCACGAAATATTCTTGTCGCCAGCCTTCCATACGCTCTGCTCTCCGTAAACCCACCAGGCACCGGTAACCTTACCCTTGGATTCATCGGCAGAAACCATTTCGCCATCCTCGTTTATCGGATATTGACGGGTATGGACGGCAGCACCCGCAAAATACTTTCCACCTTTATGTTCATACTCCAACTGCGACATGTTGAAGATTCCATCCTTCTTCGGGCGGACCAGGAAGGGATTGTCGTGGGCTTTCCAACCATTATATCCTGCACCATTATACAGACTGTTTCTGAAAGTCCATCCACCCTTGGTTACATCAAAATAAAGGGTCAAGCCCGAATACGGATAGTTGGCTATCGGATAGCTTGAAGCAACCGTAGGAAAAATTCCTTCAGAACTGTTTTGGAAAAGTGCCGTAACATCAGAGGTAAAGAAATCCTCGTTTACATTCCTCACACCCACAAACAGATGGCCCGAATTCCACTCGTGCATATAGCCCAGCACGGCAAGCATGGCGAAATTATTATCCGCATCTATGTTCGAAAAACCCTGCCAGTCGTCAATAATGCCATCGTTGGTCTTTGCCACATGCAGCGTAGCCGCCTCGAACGAATCCTTTCCTTTTCCTATCGGAACACTCAGTTCCAATCTCAGCTGGTTGATCAGATTGGTATTCTTGTTCATGTCCCATTGCCATTCAGAAATATATTGTCCGTTAAAGCTCTGTGCATGAGCAAGGCAAATATTGATGCAGCCTAAAATAATAAAAATAATTCTCTTCATTTCTTAATGTTTTTGTATAATGTTTTGTTCACTCACTCGCCGCCTGCGAGTATCTTTCTAATTCACGCTGCAAAGGTAGTGGATATTTCAAAATCCTGCAATCCTTATTTGTTAGTATTTTTATTTGTTCTAAATAAAAGAATGTCCTGCCTTATCCCCATTTCTAGGTATTGTGTTTCTTTTATATGGATAAATCTTCCTTTTATTCCCTATATCTAGGTATCAGATGGATATCAACAATAATATTTTTTAAAAACTTTGCCCTGTCAGATATTATTTGTACCTTTGCATCGTTTAAAAAAGTTTTATCAGTTAGAAATCACTTAAAAATCAGTTAGAAAAATGAAGAAGATATTAAATCCATATTTGAACAAAGAGGGTTACAACTGCGTTTGCTGTGCCCCCAACAATCCTGTAGGATTGCATCTTGAGTTTTGGGAAGAGGGTGAAGATGTGCTTACCATCTGGAATCCCGGCGAGAATTACCAGGGCTGGATCAACACCCTGCATGGCGGAATCATCAGTATGCTGATGGATGAAGTGGCAGGCTGGGTCATCAACCGCAAACTGCAGACCACGGGTGTGACGATGCAGCTCAACGTGAAGTACAAGAAGCCTGTAATGACCACCGATTCTCAGATTACGGTGCGTGGTCACATCGCCAGTCAGCGCCGCAACATCGTTACCATCCACCTGACTCTGGAGAACTCCCAAGGCGAGGTTTGTGATGAGGGCGAAGCCATCTACTTCACCTTCGGTCCTGACAAAGCCAAGGAGATGGGATTCGACTGCTGCAAGGTAGAAGGGGAGGAATAACTCCCCTTTTTCGGAAAAGTGTAGTTTTTAACCTTCGTTTTCATAGGAAAAGTGTGTTTTTATTTGGTTGTTTCGCAGGAAAAGTGTATATTTGCACCATTAAAATCATAGGAAAAGTGTAACTATGCTGTATAGAAAGATAGAAAAATATATCGTAAATCACTTACAATCAGGGTCTGATAAGATTCTGATTGTTGATGGTGCACGCCAAATCGGAAAGTCGTTCATCATCCGTGAAATCGGAAAGAAGCTTTTTCCAAACTATATAGAGGTAAATATGGAGACAGATAAGCTTGGAGACCGGACTTTTGCTGATGCCAGGACGGTGGATGATTTCTATTTGGCTTTGAGTACGGTGGCAGGTGATAGGATGAAGGAAAAGGATAACACTTTGGTGTTTATTGATGAGATTCAGGCCTACGACCATCTGCTAACTCTGCTCAAGTTTCTGCGTGAAGATAATAAGTTTACTTATATCGCCAGCGGTTCGCTGCTGGGTGTTACGCTCAAGACCACCTCTTCTGTTCCTCTGGGCAGTATCATCATCCGCCACATGTATCCGTTAGACTTCGAGGAGTTCCTGATTGCTAATGGAATCGGGCAACTGGTGCTTGATACGATTCGCAAGAAGTTTGCGGCAAGGGAGTCGATGCCGGAAGCCATCCACAACAAACTGCTTGACTTATTCAAGAAGTATCTCCTGGTTGGAGGATTGCCAGATGCGGTCAACGAATTCCTGGCAACCAAGAATATCACGACCATTCGTACCATTCAGAATGAAATCCACCATCTCTATGGAGTGGATGCGGCTCGTTATGAGGAGATGCACAATCGCCTGAAGATTCAGCGTATCTACAGTATGATTCCTTCTAACTTGGAAAACAAGAAGAAGCGTGTGGTGGTGAAGGACATTGAGGATAAGAAGGGAAAGCGGATGAATGATTACGTAGAGGAGTTTGATTATCTGATTTCTTCGGGCATTACCTTGGAAGTGAAGGCCATCAGCAAGCCTAGTTTCCCGCTGATAGAGAATAGTGGCAAGAATCTGCTGAAGCTTTATATGAACGATGTGGGTATTTTGACCAGCATTTTCTTTGGTACCAACATCAAGGCGGTGATGGATGATGTGGCAAGCATCAACCTGGGTTCCGTTTATGAGACGGTGGTGGCGCAGGAGTTGAAGGCGCATGGCTTCAATCTTTATTATTACGACAACAAGAAGACGGGTGAGGTGGATTATCTGATAGATGACATGGAGCATCTTTCTGTTCTTCCGTTGGAAATCAAGTCGGGTAAGGATTATCAGGTGCATAGTGCTCTGGATAAATTCTTACAAATCAAAGAGTACAACATCCATCAAGCCATTGTCCTCTCGAATGCCCAGCAGGTGGAGGTGAAGGACGGAATAACTTATCTGCCTATCTATTATATAATGTGTATAGAGCCGAAGGAGGCGGAAGATGAAGTGCTGCTGTAATTCATCCTGCTTCCTTTCTAAACTTTCTGGTGGCATATATATCACGCTAAGAGGAGAAAAGAAATAGTTTTATGGATAAAGCTTCTGACTTTTCTCCACATTTATTTCCTGCGCAAAAAAAGTTTTTTGCGAGAAAAAGTCTCAAAGTATCATTGTACGGCAAAATATTCTTCTAAATATCTGATATATAGTGATATATGAGAATGAGACTTTTCTGTTTATTTTACAAAAAGTATCATAGAAGTATCATAGAAGTATCATAAAATCGCAAGAAGTATCATTAATTTCGGCTTTGAGTCGATTTAAAAGGCTAAAAAAGAAGTGTCTACTACTCCAGTTTTATAAAATCTGTAGTGTCTATCTTTTCAGTATGTAAAGAATGTAAATACAAACTGGGAATAAGAGAAAAGATTGGCAAGCAGAATTAGGAATAAAAGCACATAAGACGGTCTGGTAGAGACCGTTAAACGGTCTGACTGTGCCCGTTAAGTGGGCTCTTAGGGACCAAGTGTCGGGCATCGACAGACCAAGTGATGGGCACTCGTTGCCCGTATTGTGGGTATTGAGTGCCCAAAGCGTTTGATAAATTTTGGGCACTTTGTGTGGATAGGCGGCTTCGCCTTTAGGCATGATGCTTTATGACGATTTTGTGATGCTTCGATGACAATTTAGTGATGCTTTATGACGATTAGTGATGCTTCGATGGCGATTTTTATGATACTTCGTAAGCGGCTCCGCGTTTATACCATTGCAGTCTTCTCATTTGTTCGTATCTTTGCACCATAGTTTTAAAAACACATG
>CAKPYB010000021.1 GCA_934202525.1 uncultured Prevotella sp. | reverse complement strand
GGCTTGAAATCTTCTGATACATTGACTGAGGTCCAGTCTTCGGCCCAGCAGTCGTTATGTTTAAGCACCTCGATTTCCTCGGTGGTTAAAGGTCTGTAATCATTCATAACTTACTTGTTATTGATATTTATGTTCTTACTCATAATCCTGGTACAGGAAGTCGTTGTATGGATACTTCTGTACGTGCAACTCTCTTACTTTCTTGTAGAGTACCTCGCGGAATTCGTCGATGTTCTCCTTGTTCTTTGCCGAGATGAAGAGGCAGTCCTCGTTGAGTTTTGCCATCCAGGTCTTCTTCAGGTCTTCCAGCGGGATGTTCTCTTTCTCCATCGGTGTGAGGTCGTCTTCCTCTTTTTCTACCCATGAGTAGTTGTCTATCTTGTTGAAGATAATCATCGATGGCTTATCAGCGCAATCCAGTTCCTTGAGTGTATTCTCTACTACCTGAATCTGCTCTTCGAAGTCGGGATGTGAGATATCTACTACGTGCAGAAGAAGGTCGGCCTCGCGTGTCTCGTCAAGGGTACTCTTGAATGAGTCTACCAGGTCGGTAGGCAATTTGCGGATGAATCCTACGGTATCGGCAAGGAGGAACGGCAGGTTGTCTACCACTACCTTGCGAACGGTGGTGTCGAGGGTAGCAAAGAGTTTGTTCTCGGCAAACACCTCGCTCTTGCTGAGCAGATTCATAATGGTAGATTTACCTACGTTGGTATAGCCCACCAGTGCCACGCGCACCATTCTGCCTCTGTTCTTTCGCTGTGTAGTTTTCTGCTTGTCGATTTCTGCCAGCCGCTCTTTGAGGAGACTCATTCTGCCGAGGATGATACGGCGGTCCATCTCGAGCTGGGTCTCACCTGGTCCACGCAGACCAACAGATCCCTTACCGCCACCAGATCCTGAACCACCGCCCTGTCGTTCGAGGTGAGTCCAGAGTCTTTGCAGACGAGGGAGCATATAGCGGTATTGCGCCAACTCTACCTGGGTTTTAGCCGCAGCGGTTTGCGCACGCATGGCGAAGATATCGAGGATGAGAGAGGTGCGGTCCAGAATCTTCACCTGCAGTTCCTGTTCGATGTTACGGATCTGTTTGGCAGAAAGCTCATCATCAAAGATGACCATACCTACTTCTCTATCTTCCTCTTCTTCGTTTTTGATATATTCTTTGATTTCTTCGAGTTTACCCTTACCCACATAGGTGGTCTGGTTAGGAGAAACCACCTTCTGCGTGAATCGCTTCACGGTGACAGCTCCCGCTGTATCGGCAAGAAATTCCAACTCGTCGAGATATTCTTTTGTCTTGGCTTCGTCCTGCGTCTTGGTAATCAGACCCACGAGTACAGCGGTTTCCGCCTTGACTTCTGATATTACAAATTCTTTCATCTATTTTCTTTATATATATAATAATGTGAAAAGATAGTGCAAAGATAGTGTAAAATACAGAGAAAACAAAATATAGCGTCAATATTTTAACTTTTTTATTAATGTGGAAGAAAATATTCAAAAGACACAGAATGCACAGCCGTATTTTAGCCACAACAGCGCACAAACGGCCTTTTTTGTGCGCAAAATTTGTAAACGTTTACGTTGTTTTTTGCATAAAAAATCGAGAATAATTTGATTTATATCAATATTTGTCTTAATTTTGCACCCAGAAAAAGGAATTGATTTTCAAAAACGATAAAATCATAACTACATAAAAAACACAAACTGCTGAAACATTCAAAAACTTCAAAGGCCCCGACGCGATGTCGGGGCTTTTTGTTTTACTATATATCCTGCGTGGGCTTTTTACCAAATTTCTATCCGTTTTAGTCTCTTTTTCGTTAGTTTTCACGAAAATGGATGCTTTTTGAACAAAAAGTACACCCCTATTTCCCCAGAATAGCTTATCTTTGCAAATGTTTTTGTTGCACGCAGTAGTAACTGGAGCATGAATGTCTGCTAAACTGCTGTTGTATCATAGAGAATATAATAATATCAACCTAACAATAAAATGAAAATGAAGCAAAAATTTTGTATTACTGGTATTTTGTTGCTCGGCACGGTTTGTGCACAAGCCAACAATTATGAAGTAAGTTCACCTGACGGCAGATTGGCGGTCAAGGTGGAATGTGTAGATGGAAAGGCTTTCTATTCGGTAGAGTTGAATGGCAAGCAGATGCTTAAACCTTCTGCCTTGGGACTGGTAGCCAACTATGGCGATTTCTCCCAGCATCTTACCATGGGTGCGATGAAAGGAACTGAGAAGCATCTTTCTTACGACATGACCCGTATCAAGAAAAGCCACATTGAAAAGGATGTTTATGAGGCTACCATCGGATTCCTCAATGCCAAGAAGGATTCCATGACCTTGCATCTCCATGTAAGCAACAACGATGTTGCCTATAAATATGAGATGATCCGTCCGAAGAAGGATAATCCTAAGTCGGTGATTATATATAATGAGGTGAGCGGTTTCAATTTCCCTGAGCAGACCACCACTTTCCTTTGTCCTCAAATCGGTCCGATGACAGGTTGGGAACGAACCAAACCTTCTTACGAAGAAGAATATACTCCTGATGCTCCGATGGCAAAGAAGTCGCAGTTTGGTGTGGGCTATACCTTCCCTTGTCTCTTCAAGGTAGGTAATGACGGCTGGGCATTGGTCAGCGAAACAGGAGTATCCAGCGCATATCCTGGTAGCAGACTTTCTGATTATGATGCAGCGAAGGGATATACAGTAGCTTTCCCTCAGAAAGGTGAAAACAACGGATTCGGTTCTGAATTTGCCGGTATTGCTTTGCCGGGCGAAACACCATGGCGTACCATCACCGTTGGCACTACATTGGCTCCGATTGTTGAAACTACCATCCCTTACGATGTGGTAGAACCTCTGTATGAACCTACTCAGCAGTATAAGCCTTCACGCTATACCTGGAGTTGGCTGATCTGGCAGGATGAGAGTATCAACTATGATGACCAGGTGAAGATGATTGATGTTGCTGCGGCTCAGGGCTATGAGGCTATCCTCGTAGACAACTGGTGGGACCAGCGCATCGGTCGTGACAAGATTGAGAAACTGGCTCAGTATGCCAAGAGTAAGCAGGTAAGTCTGATGCTCTGGTATAATTCGAATGGTTTCGAGAATGATGCTCCACAGACTCCTCGTCAGATTATGAACAATTCCATCGCCCGCAAGAAGGAGATGGCTTGGATGAAGAAGATAGGTGTAGTGGGAATCAAAGTCGACTTTTTCGGTGGTGACAAGCAGGAGACGATGAAACTCTACGAAGATATCCTGAGCGATGCCAACGATTACGGTCTGGAGGTGATCTTCCATGGCTGTACCATGCCTAGAGGTTGGGAGCGCATGTATCCTAACTATGTTTCCAGTGAGGCAGCGCTGGCTTCAGAGAATGTATATTTCATGGATTATCATGCCAAGAAGGAGGCTTTCGAGATGACGATGCATCCTTTCTCAAGAAATGCCGTAGCCAGCTTCGACTGGGGTGGCGTGATGATGAATAAATATCTTTCAAGAGATAACAAGAGCCGCCATCAGCGCTTTACGAGTGATGTATTTGAGATGGCTACTGCCATCACCAATCAGAGCAGCGTAAACTGTGTTTGTCTCTATCCTAACAATCTGCAGGATGTTCCTCAGTGGGAGTTAGACTGGTTGAAGGGCTTGCCTACTGCATGGGACGATGTGAAGTTTATCGCAGGTTATCCTACCCAGTATGCAGTTGTTGCCCGTAAGGCATCTCATGAGAACGGCTCTGGTGCGGCAATCAATAACGGAAAATGGATTGTTGGCGGTTTGAATGCTACAGACAAGCCGCTCGCCCTTACCCTCAATCTGCCTATGTTTGCAGGTAAGACGGTAGAATATCTCACCGACCAGCCAAAGAAGAAGGGTGAGAAGTTCTATACTTCGGTAAAGAAGACCTTGAAGGTAGGAAAGAATGGTAAGGCAAAGGTGGTGATTCAGCCAAATGGCGGTATCATCATCTACTAAAATGCGGTTCGCTTGCCGATAAAAACAGTGTATAATAAATAAAAAAGGGTGGCAGATATCTGAATCTGTCACCCTCTTTATTTTATGTTTCAATCCGTTTTTTCTGCGGATTGGTTATCTGCTGGAATTATTGGTTTTTGAAGACCAATCCATCTGCATCTGTATGATCGATGGTAATTGGTTTCTCTCTACTAACCTCTTCTGCAAGAATCTTCTTACTCAAATCGTTCAAGACGTAATCCTGGATAGCGCGCTTTACAGGACGGGCACCAAATTCCGGATCGTATCCAACCTTTGCCAGATACTGGATAGCTGCAGGAGTCCAGCGAAGTTCAAAGCCCTGAGGCTCTAACATCTTCTTTACTCGCTTCATCTGAAGTTCTACAACCTCGGCAATCTGCTCCTGGGTCAATGGCTTGAAGGTAATGATATCATCAATACGGTTCAGGAACTCAGGACGGAAAGTCTTGCGCAACATCTCACGGCTTGCGTTGGAAGTCATGATGATGATGGTGTTCTTGAAGTTGACTACACGACCCTTGTTGTCGGTCAATCGACCATCGTCCAATACCTGCAACAGGGTATTGAATACATCAGGATGCGCCTTCTCTATCTCATCGAAGAGGACCACACTATATGGCTTGCGGCGTACAGCCTCGGTCAACTGGCCACCCTCATCGTAGCCTACATACCCTGGAGGCGCACCGATCAGACGGGTTACGCTAAACTTCTCCTGATATTCACTCATATCAATACGGGTCATCATAGACTCGTCACTGAACAGATACTCAGCCAGAGCCTTGGCAAGTTCTGTCTTACCTACACCGGTAGTACCGAGGAAGATGAAGCTGGCGATAGGACGCTTCGGATCCTGCAAACCGGCACGGCTGCGGCGAACGGCATCACTTACAGCGGTGATAGCCTCGTCCTGTCCGATGACTCTCTTGTGGAGTTCTTCCTCCAGATGGAGCAGTTTCTCACGCTCACTCTGCATCATACGGCTTACAGGTATTCCCGTCCAGCGGCTTACAACCTCAGCGATATCATCAGCAGTAACTTCCTCTCTGACCATCGCTGCGCCACCCTGTGTACTCTTCAGCTGCTCCTGAATCTTCTTGATGTCATCCTCGAGAGCCTTCAGTTTAGAATAGCGGATTTCAGCTACACGTTCGTAATTGCCTTCGCGCTCCATGCGTTCAGCCTCAAACTTCAGGTTTTCTATCTCCTGCTTATCCTGCTGAATCTTGTTGACGAGCGCTTTTTCGCCTTCCCATTTAGCACGGAAGTCATGTTCCTGATCCTTCAATTCTGCAATTTCCTTATCCAACTGCTGAATCTTAGGCTGGTCATTCTCGCGCTTGATGGCCTCACGCTCAATCTCCAACTGCTTCAAGTGGCGGGTAATCTCATCCAGTTCTTCTGGTACAGAGTCACGCTCCATTCTCAGTTTGGCTGCTGCCTCATCCATCAGGTCGATAGCCTTATCTGGGAGGAATCTGTCAGAGATGTATCTCTCTGATAACTTGACGGCTGCGATGCAGGCATCATCCTGGATACGTACCTTATGATGGTTCTCGTAGCGCTCCTTGATACCACGGAGGATACTGATAGCATCCACCTCGTCAGGCTCATTGACCATGACGGTCTGGAAACGGCGCTCCAGAGCCTTATCCTTCTCGAAATACTTCTGATACTCGTTGAGGGTCGTAGCACCGATGGCTCTCAGTTCACCACGAGCCAACGCTGGTTTCAGAATGTTGGCTGCATCCATGGCACCTTCGCCACCGCCAGCACCGACCAGGGTATGAATCTCATCAATAAAGAGGATAATCTGGCCGTTGGCGTTGGTTACCTCTTTGATGACGCTCTTCAGGCGCTCCTCAAATTCTCCCTTGTATTTAGCACCGGCTACCAGTGCACCCATATCGAGAGAATAGAGCTGCTTGTTCTTCAGGTTCTCCGGTACATCGCCACGTACGATACGCTCGGCAAGACCTTCTACGATAGCAGTCTTACCCGTACCAGGTTCACCTATCAGAATAGGGTTGTTCTTGGTTCTTCGTGACAGAATCTGGAGCACTCTTCTGATCTCCTCATCACGTCCGATAACTGGGTCCAGCTTGCCGCTTCTTGCCTGTTCTACAAGGTTCTTCGCATATTTCTCCAAACTCTGATAGTTGTCATCAGCGCTTTGTGATTTTACGTTCTGTCCCTGTCTCAGTGCCTGAATGGCAGCGAGCATATCTTTTGCATTTGCACCAGCATCCTTCAGAATACGTGCAGCAGTAGAGTTGCCCTGAATGATAGCCAACAGGATAGGCTCAACGCTAACGAATTCGTCGCCCATTTTCTTGGCGGTATCTTCGGCATTCATCAGAATCTGGTTCGTCTCGTTGCTGAGGTACGGCTGACCGCCACCCTGCACACGAGGCAGATGTTGCATCTCCTGACGCAAGAGCATGGCGATTTGCTGTCCGTTCATGCCCAGCTTCTGGAAGATGTAGTTGGTCACATCGGTAGCCTTTTCAAGGATACCGCTAAGCAGATGCACCGGTTCGATGGTTTGCTGACCATTTCGCTGCGCAATGTTTACGGCTTCCTGTACCGCCTCCTGCGCCTTGATTGTAAATTTGTCGAATGTCATATTAATATCTCCTTTCTTATATTTATATATTCTTATTTGTGTTATTTGGATGAGCGCCGGAATCTTCTCTTCGGAAACCTCCCGGTGCTTTCCTCCCATCCTTTAGCGAAACTTATGCCTATTCGTTGAAAATCAATGGTTTACTGACAATCTGTCTTGTTTTGGGTAGGTAAAAGATAGAAATAAGAGATATTTCCGGACAGAATGACAGAAGAAGGCGGTTTGAGTACGGGCTGAAGGCCCAAATGCTCCGGAAGCAGCACGCCCTGAAGACCCAGGCTCCTTTCAGGGCGTGTGGGGCTTACTTGCGAAAGTTCTGTACGCGAAGAAATGATAGGATTAGAATTCGCTCAGATTGCTTATTTCTTGATTTCTCTCAATTATCTTTTAAATATCCTTTAAATAATGCTATTTTATGAGGGGAAATGTTGCGTAATCAAAATAATCTTCGTACCTTTGCACCATCATAAATTATAATTTATAAGTTCAATGGCTGAAACAAAGAAAATCAAGACAGCGTTGGTGTCTGTCTTCCACAAGGATGGCTTGGACGAATTGCTCGCCAAGTTGAATGAAGAGGGTGTAAAGTTCCTGAGTACTGGTGGTACCCAGAAGTTTATCGAATCTTTGGGTTATGAATGCGAGAAAGTTGAGGATGTCACTACCTATCCATCTATCTTGGGTGGTCGTGTAAAGACTCTTCATCCTAAAATATTTGGAGGTATCTTGGCTCGCCGCGACAACGAGGGTGACCAGGAGCAGATGAAGGAATACGAAATCCCTTCTATCGATCTCGTCATCGTAGACTTGTATCCTTTTGAGCAGACTGTAGCTAGCGGTGCTAGCGATGCTGATATCATCGAGAAAATCGATATTGGCGGTATCTCTTTGATTCGTGCAGGTGCCAAAAACTTCAAGGACGTGGTGATCGTTCCTAGCAAGGCTGAATACAGCGTATTGCTCGATATCCTGAAGAAGAAGGGTGCTGAGACTGATATCGAAGACCGCAAGATGTTTGCAGAGCGTGCATTCGGTGTAAGCTCTCACTACGATACTGCAATCCATGCATGGTTTGCTAAGTAAACTCTCGGGAAAATAAAGTAGTTAAGGAGTTAAGAAGTGGAAGAAGTCAGGACAAGTGTCTGTGGGGATTCTATCCTCCATGTATGACAGACTGTTGCCGTGGCTTCTATGCTCCTTTAACTCCTTAACTCCTTAAATAAAAAAGAAAATTTTAAGCTTAAAATAATATAGATTTTAGAAACAAAATGGGATTTTTTTCATTTATTCAGGAAATCGCAATGGACTTGGGTACAGCCAATACCATCATTATCAGTGATGATAAGATTGTAGTGGATGAACCTTCTGTTGTAGCCCTCGACCGCCGTACCGACAAGATGATTGCAGTGGGCGAGAAGGCTAAGATGATGTACGAGAAGACTCATGATAATATCCGTACTATCAGACCATTGCGTGATGGCGTGATTGCCGACTTTACTGCCTGTGAGCAGATGATGCGTGGATTGATTAAGATGGTTCATACAGGTAGCCGTCTCTTCTCTCCTTCACTCCGTATGGTTATCGGTGTACCTTCAGGTTCTACCGAGGTTGAGCTTCGTGCTGTGCGCGACTCTGCCGAGCATGCCGACGGACGTGATGTATATTTGATTTTTGAACCAATGGCAGCCGCTATCGGTATCGGTATCGATGTTGAGGCTCCAGAGGGTAATATGATTGTTGATATAGGTGGTGGTTCTACCGAAATCGCTGTCATCTCATTGGGTGGTATCGTTTCGAACAACTCCATCCGTACAGCCGGTGACGACCTTACTGCCGATATCCAGGAATATATGAGCCGTCAGCACAACGTGAAGGTTTCTGAGCGTATGGCTGAGCGTATCAAGATTCATGTAGGTTCAGCTCTGACCGATCTGGGTGATGAGGCTCCAGAGGACTTCATCGTACATGGTCCTAACCGTATTACAGCGTTGCCTATGGAGGTGCCTGTATGCTACCAGGAGATTGCTCACTGCCTGGATAAGACCGTGGCTAAGATTGAGAACGCTGTACTCTCAGCATTGGAGAATACACCTCCTGAGCTCTATGCCGATATCGTGAAGAATGGTATCTGGCTCTCTGGTGGTGGTGCTTTGCTCCGCGGTCTCGACAAGCGTTTGCAGGATAAGATCAATATCCCATTCCACATCGCAGAAGATCCATTGCACAGTGTTGCAAAGGGTGCTGGTATTGCGTTGAAGAATGTAGACCGATTCTCATTCTTGATGAGATAATCAGAACTTATTCTAATATTAAGAATAAAGTATGCGCAACCTTTTAGAGTTTTTAGCGAAATACAACCATTGGTTTGTCTTCCTGATTCTTGAGGTGGTGAGTATGGTGCTGTTGTTTCAGTATAACAGCTATCAGGGCAGTGCCTGGTTCTCCTCGGCTAATGCCGTAACGGGTAAGTTGTATGAATGGGACGCGAATGTGGAAACATTCTTCTCGCTTACCAAGGTGAACCAGGAACTGACACAGCGCAATGCGTATCTCGAACAGGAGGTGCAGAAACTTTCCGACAGTCTCGTGAGCGTGACCAAGGATAGCAGCATCTACCATCGTGATCAGTTCGCATTGCTGAGAAACTATCGTCTGATTCCGGCTAAGGTGGTGGCGAATAGTATCGATAAACCCGGCAACCTGATGACAATTGACAAGGGTAGTGCGGATGGCATCCACAAGGATATGGGTGTCATCAGCGGTACTGGTGTAGTGGGTATCGTGTATCTGGTGGCAGAACATTACGCTATCGTGATTCCGGTATTGAACACGAAGTCGAACATCAGTTGTATGATTCAGAATAGAGGCTATTTTGGCTATCTGCGCTGGAAGGGTGGTGTGTCAGACCTTGCCTATCTGGAAGAGGTGCCACGTCATGCTCACTTCAAATTGGGTGACTATGTGGTAACGAGTGGCTATTCTGCTGTATTCCCTCCTGGAGTGAGAGTGGGCAGAATATTGCACGTGTTCAACTCTGCCGATGGTCTGTCGTATCGCGTACAACTTCGCCTCTCTACCGATTTTGCCCGTCTGCGTGATGTGTGTGTAATTGATGATACCGCCATGAAAGAGCGTTTGGAGATTATGCGTGCAGCAGAGGATAGCATCGGATCAAATGGAGACAATAATCAATAATGACGTATAGTAAGAGGATATAAAAAGCAATGAGTATAGATTTAGTGAAAAGACTAGCTACCTTTGTGGTGCTCGTGCTGGTGCAGGGATTGGTGTTTAATCATATTCATCTATTCAATTGTGCCACCCCCTTGCTGTATATCATTATGGTACTGCATTTCCGCCGCAACCATCCTAAATGGGCGGTGTTATTGTGGTGCTTTATGATGGGGCTTTGTGTGGACGTATTTGCCAATACGCCAGGTGTTGCAGCAGCTTCGATGACAGCCGTGGGACTGCTACAACCTTATTTGTTTGAACTTTTCGTACCGCGTGACAGTGCCGACGATCTGGAACCGTCCATGCGTTCTATCGGCGTAGGTGCATATTGCTGGTACGTATTTATTATCATTCTCGTTTATAATCTATTGTTCTTTACGCTCGAAACATTCAATTTCTTTAATTGGGTTCACTGGTTGGAATGTATAGGTGGAAGTGCAGTTGTCACTTATGTATTGGTGATGGCTACAGAAAGTTTCAGGAAGTAAGATTCCGTAAAAAGTGATGAGAGAGAAAAGAACACGATTTTTAGTTTGCTATATATAATAAGGTATGTTGGATTACAATCTTGAAAAACGTAGATTCGTTATCGGTGGAGTGGCCATAGCTATTGTGGTCATTTACATGATTCGTCTGTTTACGCTTCAGATTATGAGCGACGACTACAAGAAGAATGCCGACAGTAATGCCTTCTTGAAGCGTATTGAGTTTCCTGCCCGTGGTGCCATTTACGACCGTAATGGTAAGCTGCTGGTGTATAATCAGCCGTCTTACGACCTGATGGTGGTCATGAACGAGGAGAGCGGCAGGCTTGATACGATGGATTTCTGTAATTCGCTGGGTATAACGAAAGAGTTTTTTATCAAGCGAATGAACGATATCAAGGACCGTTCTAAGAACCCGGGCTATTCGCGCTATACCCAACAGCTTTTTATGGGACAGCTGAGCGATAGGGATTTCAGTGTGTTCCAGGAGAAGATGTTCCGGTTCCCCGGTTTCTATGTCCAGAAACGTACCGTCAGAGAATATACTTACCCTTATGCAGCCCATGTGCTGGGTGATGTGGGTGAGGTTTCGCCAAGCGATATTGAAGATGATGACTACTACCAGGCTGGTGACTATATCGGAAAACTGGGTATAGAGAAGTTTTATGAGAAGCAGCTGCGTGGTGAGAAGGGTGTGAAGATTATGCTGAGAGATGCCCACGGAAGAATTCAGGGTAGCTATCAGAATGGTAAACTCGACCGGAAACCTGTGGCTGGAAAAGACCTGACGCTGGGATTGGATGTGAAGTTACAAGCCTTGGGCGAACGTCTGCTGCAGGGTAAAATCGGCAGTATCGTTGCCATCGATCCTAAAACGGGCGATGTGCTGGCTATGGTTTCTTCTCCTTCTTACGATCCGAGACGTCTGGTGGGTAGAAACCGCGGTAAGATGCACAAGTGGCTCTCGCATAATCCTTGGAAACCGCTCCTGAACCGTAGTGTCCAGGGTCAGTATCCTCCGGGTTCTACCTTTAAGACTACCCAGGCGCTGACTTATCTTACCGAAGGTATCATCACACCGGGAACAGCATTCCCGTGTAATCACGGTTTCTCTTATAAGGGTCTGCATGTAGGCTGTCATGGTCACCCGTCGCCTATTGCGCTGGTTGATGCCATCAGTACCTCCTGTAACGGTTACTTCTGTTGGGGCCTTTACTATATGATAGGTAACCGCAAGAAGTATGGCAGCGTACAGAATGCGATGACCGTATGGAAAGATTATATGGTGAGCATGGGATTCGGATATAAGTTGGGACTTGACTTGCCAGGAGAGAAACGCGGTCTGATTCCGAATGCACAGTTCTATGATAAGGCTTATAAAGGTTCATGGAACGGACTGACGGTAATCAGTATTTCTATCGGACAGGGTGAGGTTAACCTGACGCCGTTGCAGATAGCCAACCTGGGTGCTACCATTGCCAACAGGGGATACTATTATGTGCCTCATGTAGTGAGAAAGGTGAAGGGTGAACCGCTTGATACGCTTTATACCCGCCGTCATTATACCAAGGCTTCCCGACGGGCTTACGACTATGTGGTAGCCGGTATGAGAAGTTCGGCGCTGAAGGGAACCTGTAAACTGCTCGGTCGCTACGATTTCGAAGCTTGCGGCAAGACGGGTACGGCACAGAACCGTGGCCATGACCACTCTGTATTCATGGGCTTTGCTCCGATGAACAACCCGAAGATTGCCATTGCCGTGTATGTAGAGAATGGTGGTTGGGGTGCTGACTATGGTGTGCCTATCGGCGGTTTGATGATGGAGCAGTATCTGAAGGGTAAGTTATCTCCTGATTCAGAGCGTAGGGCAGCCGAGATGCAGGCCCGGAGAATCGCATACGGATTAAGCAGTAGATAGTTTTCAGTTAACAGTTTATAGTTGATAGTTTATAGATTATGAGCGATAATAAACAACCTAGTGTGCTTGCTTCACTTGACTGGTGGACGATAGGTATTTATCTGGCACTCCTCATCTTCGGATGGGTGAGCGTCTGTGGAGCCAGCTATAACTATGGTGACAATGAGATATTCAGTCTGGGTGCCCGTTCGGGTATGCAGATTATATGGATTGGCACATCCATAGCACTGGGATTGGTAATCCTGCTGCTTGATGACCGGTTTTACGATACCTTCTCGTATGTCATCTATGGCATCCTGATACTCTTGCTCTTTGCTACGATATTCAATCCGCATAGCATCAAGGGTTCCCACTCCTGGCTGGTGTTGGGACCGCTCCGACTGCAACCGGCTGAGTTTGGTAAGTTTGCTACGGCTCTGGCGGTAGCCAAGTTTATGTCGAGCTATGGTTTCAGTATGCAGAACCTGAAGCATTTCATGGCAGCAGTAGGCATCATCGTTCTGCCGATGCTCTGCATCGTTGGTCAGCGCGAAACGGGTTCTGCCTTGGTTTATCTTTCATTCTTCCTCATGCTTTACCGCGAAGGAATGCCGGGTGCCATTCTCTTTACCGGCGTGTCGATGGTGGCTTACTTCGTAGTGGGTGTGAAGTATGAGAACGTGATGATGTGGGATACCTATACTTCTGTGGGTAAGTTTGTCGTGCTTCTGCTGGTGCAGATTTTTACGGCTGGCATGGTGAACTCCTATACGGGCGATAGGAAACAGGCACTGATGATCCTTTCCTATTCGGTAGGCATTACGCTGCTCTTCGTGCTTTTTTCTACCTATGTCATTCCGTTCGACATTGTGTGGATCCAGCTCTTCCTGTGTGCTATGCTCATCGGATTCCTGGTTTATCAGGGACTGAGAACCCGGTTCCGGAATTACTTCCTCATCTCGATCTTCTCGTTGGGAAGTATCGCTTTCTTCTATTCAGCCGATTATGTGTTGAATCATGTGATGGAACCTCATCAGCGAGTGCGTATCAACGTATTGTTGGGACTGGATGAAGATTTGGCTGGTGCAGGATATAATGTGCATCAGAGTGAGATTGCCATTGGTTCTGGCGGACTTCAGGGAAAAGGTTTCCTGAATGGTACGCAGACCAAACTGAAGTTCGTGCCTGAGCAGGATACAGACTTTATCTTCTGTACGGTAGGTGAGGAGGAAGGTTTCCTCGGTTCGGCAGGCGTGCTGCTGCTTTTCCTGGCTTTGATATTGCGGTTGATGCATCTGGCAGAGCGGCAACCTTATAAATTCGGGCGTATCTACGGATATTGTGTCCTGTCGGTATTCCTTTTCCACCTGTTTATTAATGTGGGAATGGTGTTGGGTTTAACACCGGTTATCGGTATTCCGCTTCCGTTCTTCAGTTATGGTGGTAGTTCGTTATGGGGATTCACCATCCTTCTTTTCATCTTCTTGCGAATTGATGCGGGAAGGAATTTAGTGAGAAGTTAAAAAAAAGAGTGAACAGATTGTTGATGAATCTGCTCACTCTTTTTTTATTGTATCTTGGAAATCTTGATACCGATGTCACTCACACCGGGGAGGATTTCTCTTTTCATATCATGTCTGATGGCTACGTGTATAGAATCGCCCTGATGCATCTGATAGATGTTGATGGGGAAGTTATACTGATAGTAGCTGATACCTTGTCCTTTGCTCACACCGTTGTTGTCAATCAGCTGGCAGTTGACCGTATCTTTCTTGCATTCGCCCGGTATCTTTTTGTTTCGGTGATAAACCGTCTGTTCTACGATGAGCGTAAGTCCCATGAACGGATAGGCACCTGTAATGCGAAGTCCCAGGCTTTGTTTGTAATGCCCGGCTTCGAGTAGAGGTGATACTTCGAATGATAGGGTGTCGTTCTTCTCCCATCCTGCAATCGGTGTATGGGCATACTCATCGTATATGGTCGAACCGCTGCAGGCAGAGAGAATGTGAACGATCGCTGTCAAAACGATGAAATAAACAGTCTTTTTCATCTTTTTCTAGCTCCTATTCTTTATTCTTGTGGGGCGTTACCGCCCTGTGGGGCATTGTTTGCCTGTGGCTTGTTTCCACCCTGAGGTGCATTGTTAGCCTGTGGTTTGTTTCCACCCTGAGGGGCGTTATTACCTTGCGGCTTGTTGCCACCCTGTGGCTTGTTACCCTTGTTAGGCCGTCTGTCGTTTCTTGGCTGGCGGTTGTCACCCTTAGGATGATTGCCCTGATTACGGTTGTCGCGGCGCTGGTTGTTTGGCTTGCCTTCATTCTTCTGCGGCTTCCTCTCTCCATTCTGCGCACGGTTCTCGTTATTCTGAGGCTTGTTATCGCCCTCCTGCTGACGAGGTCCCTTGTTTTTATTGTTCTTCTTCTTCTTTTTCTTTGCCTTGTCAAAGCGGCTCAAATCGGCTTCGGCAAGCAGGTCGATTGGCTTGGCTACTGGCTTTGCCTTACCGTTTTCCAGCAGACTCAATGGTTTCTCGCCCTGACGGTTCATTTCGATGATAGCCTTGGCACGCTCGATGCTGATGGTTTCGAGGTTGGAAGCCAGGTTCTTGTCAGAAGAGTAGGTGATAAGACCAGCCAGGATATCTACCTTGAACTGATGGAAATCACCGTCGGCAGTCTGCAGTACGGCATCCTTAGGAGGTAACTTTCTGCTAGCCTCTACATAGCTGTCTACCTCGTAGTTGAGACAGCACTTCAGCTTGGCGCACATACCGGCAAGTTTCTGAGGATTCAGAGAGATGTCCTGGTAGCGTGCTGCATTGGTGCTAACGCTGATGAAGTTCTTCATCCAGGTAGCGCAGCAGAGTTCTCTGCCGCAAGGACCCGTTCCACCGATACGGCCTGCTTCCTGTCGCGCACCGATCTGCTTCATCTCGATGCGTACATGGAAGGTATCGGCAAGAACCTTGATGAGCTGGCGGAAGTCCACACGTTCGTCAGCGATGTAATAGAAGATAGCCTTGTTGCCGTCTCCCTGATATTCTACATCACCTATTTTCATCTTCAGTCCGAGATCTTTGGCAATCTGTCGGCTCTGGATCATGGTGCCGTGTTCACGGCTCTTAGCCTCCTTGCATTTGTCAAGATCCACCTGCTTGGCGATACGGTAGATACGCTTGATATCATCCTGCGATTTGAGGTTTGCCTTCTTAATCTGGAGTTTTACCAGTCTTCCGGTCAGCGTAACCACACCAATGTCGTGACCCGGGTTAGCCTCTACCGCCACTACATCGCCCTTCTTCAGGTCGAGGTTATTCACATTGTGGTAATATCCCTTACGGGTATTCTTGAACTGTACCTCCACGAGGTCAGTACTTTCGGCATTGCCAGGTACATCGGCAAGCCAGTCGTATGTGTTGAGCTGTCTGTCCTGTCTTCCTACGCCCTTAGCGCACAGACCACGGTCGCAGCCGTTACACATCCTGAATTTCATATTTTTGTAATCCACGATAATCTAGTTTATAATGTATAATTTATAATGTACAATGAATAATGACCAGTCATCTGCCCCGTTATTCATTTGAATTCTTCACTTTTCACTCTTCACTTCCTCAGCAGGAGGACGATGATTTTGAGCGCCATATCGAAGAAAACGATTTTGGCATTGGCATTTTGCGAAATCATGCGCTTGCTGTCTTCGAAGAGGTTGGAGATGTCAATGATGTTTGCCTCGTTGATGAAGCGGGCAAAGTTCTTGGCAAAGTTCTCCTCATCCTGCGTCATGTAACTCAGTTCCGGATTCCGGAAGTTGTACATGAAACTTTCTCTGAGCATGTGCATGAAGTAGTCGAGCATGCGTTTCTGCTTTTCTCTTCCGAAGGTTGAAATCACATCGGTCCACTTCTTGAGATCACCTATCTTGCGCATGTAAGCCAGTCGCATCAGCATGATGAACATGTCTAGATGCTGCCGGTTTTCGTTTCCTGCATCCAGTTCTTCGAGTGCGAGATTCCAGTTGCCGTTTGCGATACGGGCTATGCGGTGTGCCATGTCTGGCTCCAGCGCCCTCCGTTCTATCAGCGCTTTTTCCATCTCTGCAGTTTCTATCTTTTTGAAGTCGATGCGCTGTGTACGGCTTCTGATGGTTTCGAGCAGCAGTTCCGGATTCTCGCTTACCAGCAGGAACACCGTCTGGCGTGGCGGTTCCTCCAGCAGTTTCAGTATCTTGTTGGCACTCTGGATGTTCATACGTTCCGGGAGCCATATCAGACTGATCTTGTATCCGCCCTGACTCGACATCATCATCAGTTCGTGAGAGATGGCATCGGTTTCTTCGGCAGTGATGATAGCCTGTTTGTTATAGTCGGCATCCGTCTTGCCCATCTTCAGCATCCAGTCGCTAATCTGGATGTAGGGACCTTTAGAAAGCAGCAGCTCTCTCCATTCCTTGATGAAGTCGAGGCTCACCGGTTTATGTTCGCTGCCCATATTGGCGGTCTTGATGGTAGGAAAGGTGAAGTGGAGGTCCGGATGTTCCCATTTCCTGAGCATCGGTGAATCGCCCAGAAGATAGCTGGCAAAAGCCAGTGCCATCGCCAGTTTGCCGCAACCCTGCGGGCCGCAGAACATCAGCGCATGGGGCAAACGGTTCTCCTGAACCATCTCCATGAGACGGTTCCAAACTTCTTGCTGACCTATAACTTCATTTCTTTGCATTTAAAACAGTATTTTTGCTATTTGTTTGACGCTTTCTACAGCCGATACGGTGAAGAAGTGAACATTGTTGTAACCATGTTCGAAGAGATCTTTCACCTGAGCGGTTGTCCACTCGATACCGAGCTGCTTGGCATCATCGTCAGTTTTACATTTCAATACCTCCTGTGCGAGTTCTTCTGGAATATCGCAGTGGAAGGTTTTAGGCACTACAGTGAGCTGGCTCAACTTGGCGAAAGGCTTGATGGCAGGAATAATAGGGATGGTTACGCCCATCTGCCGAGCCTTTTCAACGAAAGCATAGAACTTCTCGTTGTCGTAGAAGAGCTGGGTAACGGCATACGCTGCGCCCAACTGCTGTTTCTCCAGGAGATGCTGCATATCCATTTCGAGGTTGGGTGCCTCTTCATGCTTCTCCGGATAGCAGGCTACACCGCAGCAGAACTTGTCGCCAGGGTGCTTGATGGGAGTGCCATCAAAGAAGAAACCGTCATTAAACTGATTCACCTGCTTCAGCAGGTCAGTGGCATGGGTATGACCATTCTCGGTTGGTGTAAACTGCCGGTCTTCTTTCGCCTTGTCTCCTCGCAGAACGAGGATGTTGCTGATGCCCAGAAACTGGAGGTCGAGCAGTTCGTACTCGATGTCTTCCTTCGTAGCACCGCTGCAGATAATATGAGGGATGACAGGTATGTCGTACTTATTCTGTATAGCGCCTGCGATGGCCACGGTGCCAGGGCGGCGGCGCACACGCTGGCGGGTGAGGAGACCGTTTTCCAGTTCCTTGTATACATACTCGCTATGGTGCGTAGTGATGTTGATAAAGCGAGGACCAAACTCGCTCAGCGCATCGATGGTACGGAAGAGTGCTGCTGTTCCGTTACCTTTCAGCGGAGGTAAAACCTCGAACGAAAAGCCTCGCTTGTCGCCCTGCTGATGTAGAAAATCTGCTATGTTCATATTACCTAAATTCTATGTTTCTTCTTATTTTGGTGCAAATTTACAAAAAAAATGGGGGAAAACCGCATGTTGAACGTAATATTTATAAAGAAAAAACGTATATTATTAGGTGGGGATTGATTTTTTGCATGAAAAAAGGAGATTTCCTGCCGGTAAATGCTACGCTATTCTACAGAAAAGTGATTAAAATTTAAACCTAAGAATAATGGAACAAAAACAAACAGGCTCTAGAGCCTATCTTATTTCAATTGTGATGGTAGCCGTTTTGGGCGGCTTGCTTTTCGGTTATGATACCGCGGTGATATCGGGAGCCGAGAAGGGTTTGCAGGCATTCTTCATGGGTGCGAAGGATTTTACCTATACCGATTTCTGGCATGGATTCACTTCTTCCAGTGCCCTGATTGGTTGTATCATCGGTTCGGCGCTTTCGGGTGTGCTGGCTTCTAACTGGGGCCGTAAGCGTTCGCTGATCTTTGCGGGTGTGATGTTCTTCATCTCTGCATGGGGATCTATGTGTCCTGAGTCTTTGGTGTTGCCAAAGGGCGAACCTAATCTTACGCTGCTCATCGTGTTCAACCTCTATCGTGTGATTGGCGGTGTCGGTGTGGGTCTGGCATCTGCTGTGTGCCCGATGTATATCGGTGAGATTGCGCCTAGCAACATCCGTGGTATGTTGGTTAGCTGGAACCAGTTTGCCATCATCTTCGGTCAGCTGGTGGTTTATTTCGTCAACTTCTTCATTCTCGGCGATCATATTGCTCCTGCTATCCAGAGTGTGGGCAATGGTATGAACCAGATTCTGAATGGTGGCGAGGCTGCCTGGGCTATTGAAACCGGATGGCGCTATATGTTTGGTTCTGAGATGGTTCCGGCGGGCTTGTTTGCTCTGCTTATCTGCTTTGTTCCTGAGACTCCCCGTTATCTTGCCATGGTTGGACAGGATGCGAAGGCAGAGCGTATTCTGGCTCGCATCAATGGTGCTGAGGAGGCTAAGAAGATTTTGGATGACATCAAGAATACGGTTACTGAGAAGAAGGAGAAACTGCTTACTTACGGTGTGCTCTGTATCTTCGTAGGTGTGATGCTCTCTGTATTCCAGCAGGCTGTTGGTATCAATGCCGTACTCTATTATGCTCCTCGCATCTATGAGGCAATGGGCTTTGATAATCCGATGGTATTGACCGTATTCAATGGTATCGTGAACCTCGGTTTCACCTGTGTAGCCATCTTTACGGTAGAGAAGTTGGGACGTAAGCCTTTGCTCATCACCGGTTCTCTGGGCATGGCATTGGGTGCCATCGGTGTAGCCATCACCTTCGGTAATCCTAATCTGCAGTTGTTGTGCATGGTATCCATCATGGTTTATTCAGCATCATTCATGTTCTCTTGGGGACCAATCTGCTGGGTACTTATCGCCGAGGTATTCCCTAATACGATTCGTGGTGCTGCCGTAGCGATTGCCGTAGCCTTCCAGTGGATTTTCAACTGGATTGTTTCTACCTCTTTCGTTCCGATGGCTAACAGCCTGGGCTATTGGTTCACCTATGGCCTGTATGGTGTTATCTGTATCCTCGCTGCCATCTTTGTATGGAAGCTCGTTCCTGAGACCAAGGGTAAGACTCTGGAGGATATGACCAAGCTTTGGAAGAAAAACTAAGTTCTTATTCTGTGAAATATCAAGACCGCCAGGTGTAGAAAGAAACGCCTGGCGGTCTTTCTTTATGCCCCCGGCTCGTTAGCTTAATCCATACCATGATATGACGGCGCGCTGTCGCCCCGTCGGTTGTGTCGGGAAAGTAGAGCAGACCCAGCTCGGTCTTGCTGTACATACGTTGGGGATAATTCATAAGCTTTATATTTTTTATGTTGCAAAAGTAATATTAATTTCAGACTTATGCAATTTTTTGAAGAGAAAAAATGCATTTTAATGGCTGATTTGTTGAAAAAAAAATCTTTTTCTTCCCGTATTACGTATAATGTAAAAAATGTGAATGTATATATATAATATACTTGGTATAATGTAGGGAAGAAAAATCGACACCTAACCGCCTGATATTCAGTATCTTGTATTTTTAAGATTCGCCCTGGTAGTCATTGGAGCATATCAGAAAACACATGATTGGCCCTGATGGTACCTATTATTGGCCCTGATGGTACCCTCTGAAAGACTAAATTGCCCTGGTAGTCATTGCCCACCCAAATGAGGTAAAAAAATGATGTTCTTCCGTTTACCAACTGAAGCGGTTGCGTCGGGTTAAGGATATGGCTGCACTGGGTTACGCAGACGGCTGGACTCGCTTACGCAGACGGCTGGACTCGCTTACGCAGACGGCTGGACTCGCTGATTGAGCCACTTGAGTAATCTGATTGAGCCACTTGAGTAAGCTGACTGAGCCACTTGAATAAGTTAACTGAGCCACTTGAATAAGTTAACTGAGCCACTTGAATATTCTGCTGCATACGCTTGCGTGCAAAAGTATACATAATTGAGCCAAATAGAGCACAACAGGTACTTATCGTACCAAAGTGGACAAGTGGGGCACCGCCGATGTTGTATCTTTGTATCAGCATTCGGGAAGAGACCGGTGCACAACATGATTATTCACAATTTTAAAATTTTATGTATTATGGCAATTAATTACAGTTTAGTAAAGCTTTCGTCAAAATTTGGTGACAAAGCAGGAGTTCCTCTTTTCTACGCCCGTGCTCAGATGAAAGACTCCATTTCGCTCAAGCAGTTTGCGAAGTTGATCTCTATGCAGACCACCGTATCCTATGCGGATGTAACAGCCGTTCTGGTCAGTATGCAGGAGAACATGGTCATCGAGTTGCAGCGTGGCAACCAGATTGATTTCGGCGAGTTGGGCAAGTTCCGCCTCCAGCTTACCTGTGAGGGTGCGGCAACCGCAGCCGAATTCAAGAGCGACATCAACATCAAGGGTGTGAACATCCAGTTTATCCCGGGCAGCGATCTTGCCAATATCTTTACGGGTATGGAGTTTGAGCAGGTTGCATCTCGTGCCGTACAGAAGGCTGCCCTCAAGGCTGAGAAGGAGGGTGCCAAGACCCTCGACATCGAGGAGGCTAAGAAAAAGCCTAACAAGGACAATGCTTCTTCTGGAGACAATACCAGCGGCGGCAACACTTCTGGCGAGCAGACCGGCGGCACAGGCAGCACTGGCAACGGTGACACTGGAGACGGATTAGAATAATTAACCTTTTAAAACAGAATAGATTATGACAGAAAAGAACAAACAGAAATGGAATGAGATTATCAAGTTTGCAGTAACCGTACTGACAGCTCTCCTCGGGGCGTTGGGCGTTTCGGCAGGTGGACTTTAGAGTGATGCCTATGAGAGACATCGATATGATAGTGGTGCATTGCAGCGGCAGCCGCTGCGATTTCACCACCGTTTTCCGGGCATCCGGACCATCCTGGGGCATCGCGATTTGCCCGGCGTTCAGAAGGCCTGTCCGTGTTTTGATGCCACGAAGCTCCAGTACCTCCTGGATGCTTCCTGATTCTCTTCCATTAAGAGGGCTTTTCAAGAGCAGAATTCCTCCGAATTTATTTAACAAGTTAGGGCGCATCCAATCCGGATGCGCCCTTTTTCTTTGTCGTCATATTTCTTCCATTCAACACTCAACACTCAACATTCACCACTCACCATTCACCACCCATTTCCATGCTGGTCTTATTTCTATCTTGAGTCCATCACGCACAATCTCCCCTTCATCATCGTAGGTGATTATCATGGCTCGTTTCAGAGGATACAGACCATGCAAGGCTACTAATGCTTTCACTTCCCGCTCTATGGTTTCTCCGTCGCTCATCTGATAGCTCGCCTGTACAGCCAGTCCCTCATCAGGCAAATAGAAATCCACCTCTATGTTTTTATTGTAATAGTATAAGCCCTTGCCGTATTTCTTATACAATGTAATTGCGCAAAGATTCTCCAGCAAAGAGGTATTCGGATTGCTGATGAAAAGATGCAGCAGCCCATTATCTACAAAATAATGTTTTTTGATAGTTTCTTTCTCTACGAACTTGGAAACATAATTATCGATAGAAATCAATAAGCATGATTCCTGCAGATAGCGAACATACTCCATTACCGTTGATGGGCTACATGAAGTACCGGTTGCTTTTATCAGATTACTCAAACGGTTCAAGGAGCATGGCTGTTTCACGCTTTCTGCCAATCTTCTTACACAAAGGCGTAAGGCATCCTCGTTCTTTACCTTGTGGCGAACCACCAGGTCATTAAAGAAAATACGATTATACAAGCTGTTTAACCATACTCTCTTTTCTTGAAAATGCACAAGCTCAGGGAACCCACCCCAGTCGAAATAGGTTCGGAAATGGCGCTGCAGTTCATTTGCTTTTCGTCCATATTGCCAATTCTTAGAAAGCAACACTCCAACAGCTTTCAGATATTCAGTAAAGCTATATGGAAATACGCTGATATCCAGATATCTTCCTCCCAATACAGTCTCTATGTCTCGACTCAGCATTTTGGCATTGCTGCCAGTGATATAGATATGATATTTTTGGTTGGCTAGGCGGCGTGCAAAGTTTGCCCACCCTTCCACATTCTGTATCTCATCAAAGAAGAAGATGGGCTGACTGTCATACATGCTATGATAGGCTTGCAATATAAGGTCAAAGTCTGTTACCGACATTCCTTGCAAGCGTTCATCGTCAAAGTTGACATATACAATATTTTCTATATCAACTCCATTTGCCAGCAATTGCTGAATTCTCTGGTATAGCAAGTAGGATTTTCCTGCTTGCCTTACTCCAACAAACACATAATTACCATACTCCTCTAGGTCTAGAGGACGCTGTACCAAAGGAATACGACCTATATATTCTTGGTTCTCAGCTATTATCGCTCGAAACAATTCCTTTTCCATATACTTACTTTTTGCGGCAAAAGTACAAAATTTATTCGATACTACAAAATAAAAATAGCACTTTTTATTCGGCGGCAGCGAATAAAATGCTTTATTTCTTTTCGCTGATACCGAATAAAATCTATCTGAAGTATGCAAGTTTTGCCCTACACGCCCTGAACCAACGGTCACCGGCGCGTAGCGGAAAGGTAAAGGGCTAGGAGCTTTTGGGCCTTCAGCCCGTTCTTGAACCACATGTGAAAGTTCAGTAATTAAGTGTTTCGCAATATTTTCAACAGAACTTTCATAAGTAATAAAAGCGTTCTTTTTCTAAATGCAACAAGGCGCAACCTTCTCACGAAGACTGCGCCTCTAATAGTTTTCTTTTTTTGTTTAATTTTTAAGAGAGTATTAACATATATATATATTTGTAAGTGTAAGTTTCTTACTTCTTTTTCCATGCTGGCTGGCAGAGGAATGCAACATACTTCTGAGAAGTTGTTGTGCTCTGGAGGTAATCTGTAGGCTTGCCGTCTACATAGATTTGGTTGAGATAAAATGCAAATCCCATCTCCTTGGTAGTGAGCAGACAAACGCCATATTGATATGGGCTATATGTAAATCTCAAAACTACCTTGTGAGCTTCATTATTTTCACCATAAGCCAGATTCAATTCAATATCCGTAGGACAAACATAGAGATATGCTATTTTATCTGAACTGTTTGGAAGAACCTTAAATTTACATGTGATATCTCTTGGGCTTTCCGCTGCAAGCGCATTAGCGAGATTTTCATTTTTGTAGATATGCTCTGCGATTTTTGCTACAGGAAAGTTTGCTACGCGGATGATACTGTCGCCATACATGCTGACATTACAATAGGTATCTACAGAGTCAGTCTTGATTCTTGTATCGTCAGCATTTTTATGGTCGAATATCAACTTCATGTTGGTATACGAACCCATAGCCATTGCTTTCTGATAAGACAGTTGCTGCTCCTTAGAAAGATCGCTATAACTGTTATCATCGCCTGTGTTACAAGAAGTGAATGCGAAAGCTGCAACGAAGGCAGCTACCATTGAGAATAATTTGATTTTTTTCATTTTGCTATTATGTTTTGATTCTTATTTTCTCATATTTCTCAGCCTAAATGCACCCCGATATGGTTGTCCGAGGATCTTCAGTCCTTGTATAAAACAAGAAAAGGCGGGAAACTTGCATCACTTTTAGTTAATCTCTGTTAATGTTCTTCGATTGTCCATTTCATAGAGCACTTTTGCCAATGTACTATAACCTTTGACTTGCAGTTCTTAGTTGCTTGAGCTTTTTACTGTTTAAGTCTAGGTTTGTTCTACATAGCGATGCAAAGTTAGTGTTTTATTTTGAAATGCGCAAGAAATTTATGATTTTCTTTCTCTTTTTCGCATAAAAATACTACTTTTGTGGAGATTTTAGGGATTATTCACCTAAAAGCGGAATGAATAGTGTAGACTCTGAGTCTCATGGAAAATGAAATAATGATGAATCTGATATGAAAAAGAAAGTAGGTACATTTAAGATTTGGCTGTTGGCGGTTGCCGCAGTTGTGGCGTTTTCTGTCTTGCCGAAGGTTTCTTCGTTGGCAACAGAAGATCAGGCACTTGTTGTAGAGGAGAATAAGCAGGAGACTTCTGATGCTGCGGGGGATGAACCGGCTGCAGAGAATAAGCAGGAGGCTGCTGAAGAGAGTGCGAATCTGGAGGCACAGGGTCTGGAGATTCCGGTATCTAAGGTAAAGGTATCGGAGACCATCAGGCATCGGTTGGCTTATACGGTATCTTATAATCATGATACGCGACAGCCGAATTGGGTAGCCTGGGCGCTGACGGGGGAGCATGCATCAGGTAAGTTGCCGCGCGGTAAGTTTGCTGATGATGAGGAGATGCCGGCACCCGTGGGTACTTTGGCGGATTATTATAACAGTGGATTGGACAGGGGACACATGTGTCCGGCAGGCGATAACAAATGGAGTCAGCAGGCGATGGATGAATGTTTCCTGATGACCAATATGTGTCCGCAGAACCACAGTCTGAATGCTGGGGTATGGAACACGATAGAGCAGCAGTGCCGCAACTGGGCGAAGCAGTATGGTAAGGTTTATATTGTCTGCGGACCGATATTTCTGAATAAGGAGCATCGCAAGTTGGGTAAGAACAAGGTGGTAGTGCCTGATGCCTTCTTCAAGGTGGTTCTTCATACGGGCAAGAATCCGCAAGCCATCGGCTTTATCTGCCGTAACCAGTCGCAGAAAGGCAGAAAGAAGACGGATTTCGTAAACTCAGTAGATGAAGTAGAACGTATCACCGGCTATGATTTCTTCCCTCAGCTTCCGGATGATGTTGAGAAGAGGGTAGAGGCTAAGGCTGAAATGTTTTAGAAAGGAATCTCGCAAGTATTATATAAGGTCACGCAGATTTCGCAGATGACGCAGATTTCATTACTATGCGTTTTTTGTATTGGACATAAAAGAGCAAAGAAAAAATCTGCGTTATCTGCGAAATCTGCGTGACCTTAATTATATGTGGTTTCAGCCCCCTCGACCGCACAGGTCGCTTTCCATTTACTCAGCGTAATCCGATGAAGATAATCGATGAAGAAACGAAAAAAGGCTTTCCGTAATGGAAAGCCTTTTTCTTGAAGATCTGTGACTCGCATGGGGCTCGAACCCATGACCCCAACATTAAAAGTGTTGTGCTCTACCAGCTGAGCTAGCGAGTCAATCTTCTGCTTTATGTTTCAAAAGCGAGTGCAAAGGTACGGCAAAAATCTGAAATAACCAAATATTTTGCCATATTTTTACTGATTTTCTTCATTTTTATCCGAAATCGGGACATTTTCGCCCGTTTCTTCATGATATTGCGGCTTCTCCTTCGTTACATAGCGCTGCCAGTAGGCAATGAGGAGCGTAGTGAGCGGAAGGGCTACTATCAAGCCGAGGAAGCCCAGAAGTGCACCCCAAACCGAGAGACTCAAGAGGAGAATGGCTGGGTTCAGTCCCATCGCCTTACCCATGATCTTCGGGGTTACTACCATGTCGGTGATGACCTGCACCACACAGAACACCAGAACAGCCAGACCGAATACCAGCCAGAAGTTCTGACCTGTGTCGGCAGCCTTCAGCATGGCAAGGAATGCCGTAGGGATGAGGGCGAAGGTATGGAGGTACGGAACCAGGTCCATGATGCCGATGAGAATGCCCAGACCTATCGCCATCGGGAAACCGATGATGGTAAAACCGATGCAGAACATGATGCCCATGCAGAGCGCTACCAGTCCCTGACCACGGATATAGTTGTTGAGCTCGCGCTCCACATCCTTCATCAGCGCACTCCAGAACGGACGGTTCTTCTTAGGGAAGATTCTCACCCAGTTGGCTGTCAGCGTCTCATAATCGAGCAGGATGAAGAACATATATAATAAGGTAATCATCGATGCCACGATACTCATCAGTACCGTTGCCGTCTGGCTGACTACCGAGAAGACCTTAGGCATGGTGGTCTTGATGGCATCGCTGAAGTCCTTGCTTTTCAGGAAATGCTCTATCTGCTCCTGGTTCGCCTGCAGCCAGTCTTTGATCAGCGCCGTCAGGTTGTTGGTATGAGTCGTCTGATGCAGCCATCGTGTCAATACCTCACCGAGTTTGTCAAACTGGTCAATCATCGGCGGGATGATGAGCCACAGCACACCTCCTATAACAGCGATGGCCGTTCCCATGGCGATGAGGATAGACAGTGCACGTACTTTCACGTGGAGTTTGTTTTCGATAAACTTCACAACCGGATAGAGCAGGTAAGCGAAAAACCACGCAATGAAGAATGGCAGCAGCACACTGCTCAGATAATTGGTCATGAAGAGCACGGCAAGAACGATGAGGGTAATACCCGCCCATCTTATAAATTTATCAAATGTAATCTCCTTTCCCATAACTAATCCTTTTGTTATAATTTTTCGTTAAGAATCGCCTTCTGATAGCATTCTCTGCAGAGCGGTTCGTATTCATCTTTTTCGCCCAGAAGCACCCGCTTGTCGTTATTGACCAAACGGTGGCTCACGTAGGCAACCGACCCGCACTTCACGCAGATGGCATGAACCTTGGTCACCTCGTCGGCGATGGCACAGAGAGCAGGAATCGGACCGAAGGGAACTCCCTTGTAGTCCATATCCAGTCCAGCCACGATCACTCTCACGCCACGGTTGGCAAGTTCGTTGCATACCTCTACGAGGCCATTGTCCAGGAACTGGGCTTCATCGATACCCACCACGTCGATATCAGAAGCCAATAGCAGTATCGATCCAGAGGACTCAATAGGAGTAGACCGGATAGAGTTCTGATCATGGCTCACTACATCTTCCTCGGAGTAACGAGTGTCAAGCGCAGGCTTAAAGATTTCCACCTTCTGCTTGGCGAACTTCGCGCGCTTCATTCTTCGGATCAATTCCTCGGTTTTTCCAGAGAACATCGATCCGCACACCACTTCAATTCTTCCGGGACGGTGTGCCTCCCCAATTAGATTTTCTGTCATTTCGGGGGCAAAATTAATAATAAGGTTTTAAAAAATGCAAAGAAACGCGTTTTTTTTTTGCTATGAAAGATTAATTAACTACATTTGCGGTCAGTATGGGCACATTATACATCGTTCCGACTCCAGTTGGTAACATGGAGGACATGACAATGCGAGCCATTCGCATACTGAAAGAAGCGGATTTGGTACTCGCTGAGGACACTCGAACATCGAGCGTCCTGCTGAAGCATTTCGATATCAGAAATCGATTAGTGGCTCACCACAAGTTTAACGAACATGGCACATCATCTGCCATCGTAGAGCGACTGAAGGGTGGCGAAACCATCGCCTTGATCAGCGATGCCGGAACACCGGGTATCAGCGATCCCGGTTTTTACCTCGCCCGCGAGGCAGCCAAGGCAGGCATCACGGTGCAGACTTTGCCTGGACCTACGGCATGTATTCCGGCCATCGTTTCATCGGGTTTGCCATGCGACCGTTTCTGTTTCGAAGGATTCATTCCGCAGAAAAAGGGCAGACAGACTTATCTTGAATCATTGAAGGATGAGGTGCGCACCATGATTTTCTATGAGTCGCCTTATCGTGTGGTGAAAACCTTGCAGCAGTTTGCCGAGGTTTTCGGTGATGACAGACAGGTGAGCTGTTGTCGTGAAATATCCAAACTCCACGAGGAGAGTGTGAGGGGTACGCTTGCCGAGGTAATCGCTCATTTTGAGGAGACAGAACCAAGGGGCGAATTTGTCATCGTATTGGCAGGAAAAGATCCTAAACAGCTCAAGGAGGAGATGAAGGAAAAAAAGCGTGAAGAGCGCCGGCAGAAGAAAAACTCCAGAAACAGCACGCCCTGAAAGGGCAGAAGCTCCTAGCCCAGGGCGTGTGGCGAAAGTTTAGAAATAAATAGGAAGCGACGCGTTTTACGCGAAAAGATAATTTTTTAAATCAAACATTAAAAAGGAAAATGATTATGAAAAAGCTATTATTTGCGGCATGTTTAGCTGCTTTTTGCTTGACCAGTTGCAACAACGGCAAGAACAACACCCAGGATTTGGCTAATCAGCAGAATGATTCGCTAAACAGTATCATCGCTCAGAAGGATAGCGAAATTAACGATATGATGGGTACATTGAATGAAATCCAGGATGGTCTGAACCAGATCAGTGAGGCTGAGCACAGAGTAACTCTCCTGAAGAATGGTGAGGGTGCCAGCAAGAGACAGCAGCTCAAGGAGGATGTTCAGTTCATCGCTACCCGTATGCAGCAGAATCGCGAACTTCTGGCTAAACTGCAGAAGCAGATGGCTAACAGCTCTTTGCAGGCTGACCAGTTGAAGAAGACCATCGCAAACCTTCAGGAGCAGATTGCACAGAAGGATAAGGAACTCCAGGCGCTTCGCGAGGAGTTGGATAAGAAGGATATTCATATTGCAGCGCTCGATGAGACTATCAACAATCTGAATACCAAGACCTCTCGTCTTACTACTGAAAGCAGCCAGAAGTCTGAAACTATCAATGCACAGGATAAGCAGCTCAATACAGCCTGGTACGTATTCGGTACCAAGAAGGAGTTGAAGGAGCAGCATATCATGGAAGGTGGTAAGGTAATGACCGGCAATTTCAACAAGAGTTATTTCACCAAGGTTGATATCCGCAACATTTCTGAAATCAAGTTGATGTCAAAGTCGGCTAAGTTGCTCACTACCCACCCATCCAGCTCTTATGCATTGGTACGTGATGCCAACAAGCAGTATACACTCCGCATCACCAATCCACAGATTTTCTGGAGCACCAGCAAGTATCTTGTAGTGCTCGTTAAGTAATTATCTCTTTCTCTGAAAGAAATCCTGCATGAGTGCGCGGCACTCATCTTCCAATACGCCCGATGTAACTGTCGTCTTAGGATGCAGTGCATCGGGCGCATATTTTGTATACCCCCTTTTCTCGTCGCTGGCACCATATACCACGCGGCTGATCTGTGCCCATCCCAGTGCTCCGGCGCACATCACGCAGGGTTCTACCGTAACGTAGAGGGTGCAGTCTTTCAGGTATTTTCCTCCCAGCATGTTGGCTCCCGAAGTGATTGCCTGCATTTCGGCATGAGCCGTAACATCGGTCAGCATCTCCGTAAGATTGTGGGCACGCGATATGATCCGGTCTTTACAAACGATGACGGCGCCTACCGGAATCTCGTCTTCATCGAATGCAGCCTGAGCCTCCATCAGGGCACGGCGCATGTATACTTCGTCTTTATTCTTATTATCTTCCATTGTTTTTCGTGCAAAATTACATAAAAAAGTTTGAAGTGTGGACTTTTTTTGTTATTTTTGCAAGGTAAAAGCATCTTTTGGTGTAAAATAAAGGAAATGGACTATGGCAGAGCATAATGAATTAGGCAAATGGGGAGAAGACGAGGCTACGCTCTATCTCGAAAATGAAGGCTATGTCGTCATCGACAGAGACTGGAGAGACGGCAAGCGCGATCTGGATATCCTTGCCGTTTCGCCGGATGGAAAGACGCTGGTTGTGGTAGAGGTAAAGACCCGTTCGGGTGAAGAATACCAGCAGCCCGAGGAAGCCGTTGATGCCAAGAAGATGCGTAATCTGGCATTGGCCGCCAATACTTATGTCAAGGAGAAGCAGGTGGACAGGGAGCTTCGCTTTGATATTATTACCGTGGTAGGGGTAGGCCATCAGGTGAAGCACATCGAACATCTTGTGGATGCCTTCAATCCGTTGCTGATTTGATAATCCGTTGTGTATCGCTATACATTATTATATAGACATGGAAAAGAAGATTATACGATTAAAGGAAGTGGATTCTACGAATACCTTCCTGAAGAATTTGGGTACTTACGATGAAGATGCGCTGACCATTGCCATTGCTGACTATCAGACGGCGGGCAGGGGACAGGGCGTGCATACTTGGGAGAGTGAGCCGGGCAAGAACCTCCTCTTCAGTATGATGATGTGTCCTAAGTGGGTACCTTTGCGCCAGCAGTTCCTCCTTTCCGAGGCTGGTGCGCTTGCCGTGAAGGATGCACTGGATTCCTATACGGATGGCATTACGCTGAAATGGCCGAACGATGTGTACTGGTATGACAAGAAAATCAGTGGCACGCTGATAGAGACTGCCATCGACTCTAAGGGCATCAAGCGCTGCATCTTCGGCATCGGCATTGATGTCAATCAGACTGAGTTCCACAGCGATGCGCCTAACCCTGTATCTCTGGCTCAGATTCTGGGTCATGAGGTGGATAGGGAAGAGGTGCTGCAGAAGGTGATTGATGCTTTCTGCAGATACTACGAACTTCTGCGCCGTGCCGACTATATGGATGTGTCGGGACTCTATCATCTTTCGCTCTACCGTCGTAAGGGCTATCACTGGTATGAGGATAAGGACGGTAAGTTCGAGGGTGCTTTCGTAGAGGTGGAGGACGATGGTCATCTCATCCTTCATGACAAGAAGGGAGTGATACGATCTTATGCCTTCGGAGAAATTAAGTTCCTGGTTAATAGTTTATAGTTAATAGTTAATAGTTAATAGTTTATAGGAGGCTACGCCCTATAAACTGTTAACTGTAAATTGTAAATTAAAATAAAATGGCAAAGTTTAAAAGAATTCTTTTGAAATTGAGCGGCGAGAGTCTGATGGGCAAGCAGAGCTTCGGCATCGACCCAGAGCGCCTGAGTGATTATGCTAAGCAGATAAAGGAGGTCCATGAGATGGGCGTTCAGATAGGCATTGTGATTGGTGGTGGTAACATCTTCCGCGGTTTGAGCGGAAGCCAGAAGGGTTTCGACCGTGTCAAGGGCGACCAGATGGGTATGTGTGCTACCGTTATCAATTCCCTGGCATTGAGCAGCGCACTTGGAGCCTTGGGCGTTAAGAACAAGGTGCTTACTGCCATCCGCATGGAGCCTATCGGCGAATTCTACACCAAGTGGAAGGCGATTGAGGCAATGGAGGCAGGCTATATCTGCATCTTCTCAGCAGGTACAGGTAGTCCATACTTCACTACCGATACCGGTTCTTCTCTCCGTGGTATCGAAATCGAGGCTGACGTGATGCTCAAGGGTACCCGTGTAGACGGCATCTATACCGCTGACCCTGAGAAGGATCCTACAGCTACCAAGTTCAAGGACATTACCTATGATGAGATTTACACCAAGGGCTTGAAGGTGATGGATTTGACAGCTACCACCATGTGTAAGGAAAACAACCTTCCTATCTACGTGTTCAATATGGATGTAGTAGGCAACCTCAAGAAGGTGATGGATGGTGAGGAGATTGGTACGCTCGTACACAACTAATCATCTCTCTCAACAGGAAGAAAAAAGCAAATGCGACTGGATTCACATCTAGCCGCATTTTTTCTAAAAACAACTTTTTTGGAAGATTTTTTTCCAAACAACATTTTAATCAAATATCCCAATAATTCAACTTAAAATCGGGGAATTCTTCTTATTTCTTCTTCAGATAAATAATCGCCGAGATGATGACGTATGCCACGATGACAAGCCACCAGCCGGTGAGGAAACCGGTCAGACCATCGAGTGCTACCGATGTAGCGAGAATGATGAGGGTGAGCGCGGCAAAGCCATATTTCACCTCATTGCCCTTGAAGCCCCACTGCTTGAACTTCAAGGCGAAAAGAGGCATCTCGCAAACCAGCAGGTAGCTGGTGATGAGGATCAGAGCCAGGATGATGAATACCGACCACGCATACCCTTCGAGCCAGCTAGGATTGAATACAATCAGCGAACCCCAGAACAGGGCGTTGGCTGGTGTAGGAACACCGATGAAAGAGGTAGTCTGGCGCTCATCAAGATTAAACTTAGCCAGGCGCAATGCCGAGAAGGCTGCGATGATGAAGGCTGCGTAAGGCAGCCATGGGCGCAAAGGCTCCAGAAAACCCGGATATTCCATCACAAAGAGTTGTGAGAATACGATGGTGGCAGGAGCCACACCGAAGGTTACATCATCTGCCAGCGAATCGAGCTCCTTGCCTATTGGCGATGAAACGTGCAGCAGGCGGGCGCTCATGCCGTCAAAGAAGTCGAATACGGCTCCGATGATAATCCATAACAATGCCATCTTTGGGTTTCCGCCGAAGGCAAACGATGTTGCGATGCAGCCCGAAACCAGGTTGCAGCAGGTTATCGTGTTTGGAATATGTTTCTTAATACTCATTTCTTTACAGTATATATTATGATAGAGTGAAAGCCGGAAGTAAGTTCCGGCTTGCCTTCTATCTGTCAATATGTTATTTCAATTTAGCGATGATGGTCTGGTCGCCCGTAGTTGACTGTCCCATCTTTACGCATACTTCTGTACCTACAGGCAGGTAGACATCCACGCGTGAACCCAGCTTGATGAATCCCAGGTGCTCGTCGATGAAGCATTCTTCCCCTTCCTTGGCATAGGTTACGATGCGGCGTGCTACTGCACCGGCAATCTGGCGGCAGAGTACATCCACTCCTTCAGGTGTGGTAATCATCACGTCGGCATGCTCGTTTTCCTCGCTAGCCTTAGGCAGCCATGCCTTGTGGTAGTTGCCGTCCACATGCTTCACGAATTTCACCTTTCCGTCTACCGGGAACCAGTTGGCATGAACATTCCAGAGGCTCATGAAGATGGAAATCATCAGGCGGCGGTCACCGAAGTAGGGAGCATTCTCCACCTCTTCTATCACCACAATCTTTCCGTCGGCTGGTGCTACCACCAGTTTCGAAGTATCCTCTACGTTGAGGTATCTGATAGGACAACGGTAGAAGTTGAGCACGATACCATAAACCGTGCCGAACACAACAACAAAAGCCCAGAACGGAATCTTGTTGTCTAGGGTTGTCCACAATATAGCCGCAATGGCTACTAATGCTATCGCTCCGGTTACCAGCTGATCGGTACCTTCGCGGTGCAATCTTATCTTTTTTAATTTCTTTATTTTCTGTCCCATATAGTAGGATTAAGTTTTTATTGGTGCAAAGGTACGTCATTTTTATCACTTTTGCAAATTTTTTGTGGGTTTCTTTTACCTTTTTCAATATTTTCGCATATTTCTTTTGGCTTTTTCAATATTTCGCCGTAACTTTGTTGTCAAAATTCGAATTTTAAACAGATAATGGAAGATTTTGTTCATTTGCATGTACACACCCAATACTCCATCCTCGACGGCCAGTCGAAGATACCGCATCTGGTAGATAAGGCCATCAAGGACGGCATGAAGGGTATGGCGGTAACCGACCACGGTGTGATGTTCGGTATCAAGGAACTCACCGACTATTGCGGCAAGATTAATAAAGACCGCAAGAAGGAGGGACTCGAACCTTTCAAGCCTATCATCGGCTGCGAGATGTATGTGGCACGCCGAACCAAGGCCGACCGAGAGAAGGATAAGGGCGATATGAGCGGTTACCACCTCATTGTACTTGCCAAGAATTATAATGGATACAAGAACCTCATCAAGCTGGTGAGCAATTCGTGGGTGGATGGTTACTACATGCGCCCACGAACCGACCGTGCCGATCTGGAGAAGTATCACGAAGACCTCATCGTTTGTTCGGCATGTATTGCAGGCGAGGTGCCATCCAAGATTCTGCATGGTGACCTGGAAGGAGCCCGCGAGGCTTGCCAGTGGTACCACAATCTCTTTGGCGATGATTACTATCTCGAACTCCAGCGCCATAAAGTGCCCGATGATCCAAGTCTGCTAGCCAACCGCGAAGCTTACGAGTTGCAGCAGCGTGCCAACAAGGAACTCATCAAGATGGCAAGGGAGTTTAACATCAAACTGGTGTGCACCAACGACTGCCACTTCGAGGATAAGGAGACTGCCGAGGCCCACGACCATCTGCTCTGTATCGCTACCGGAAAGGATCTCGACGACCCTAACCGTATGCGCTATTCCAAGCAGGAATGGTTCAAGACCCGCCAGGAGATGAACGATGTGTTCTCGGATATTCCCGAAGCACTTTCCAATACCCTCGAAGTATTGGATAAGGTAGAAATCTACAGCATCGACCATGGTCCTATCATGCCTTTCTTCCCGATTCCTGAGAGTTTCGGTACCGAGGAGCAGTTGCGCCAGAAGGTATCAGAAGAAGACCTCTACAAAGAGTTTACCTCTGATGAGAACGGCAAGAACCCGCTGCCGCCAGAGGAAGGACAGAAGGTTATCGACCGATTGGGCGGCTACGATAAGATATACCGTATCAAGTTTGAGGCAGAATATCTGCGCCATCTTGCCTACGAAGGAGCCAAAAAACTTTATGGCGACCCGCTGCCCGAGAATGTAGACGAGCACGTAAACTTCGAGCTCCACGTGATGAAGACCATGGGTTTCCCGGGCTACTTCCTCATCGTGTCAGACTTCATCAGGGCGGCGCGCGAGGAACTCGGCGTGATGGTGGGCCCTGGACGTGGATCTGCGGCAGGTTCGGTGGTAGCATACTGTCTGGGCATTACCAAGATAGACCCATTGAAGTACGACCTCCTGTTTGAGCGTTTCCTGAACCCAGACCGTGTGAACCTTCCGGATATTGATACCGACTTTGATGATGACGGCCGAGGCAAGGTGCTGAGATGGGTAATGGATAAGTACGGTCATGAGAACTGTGCCCATATCATTACCTATGGTTCCATGGCTACGAAAAACTCCATCAAGGATGTGGCGCGTGTCGAGAAACTGCCGTTGGATAAGGCGAATGCACTCTGCAAGGCTATCCCAGACCGATTGCCAGACGGTGCCAAGATGAACCTGACCAATGCCATCAAATATACCCCAGAGCTGCGCGAGGCAGAGTTCTCCAACGATCCCCGCGAGAGCAATACCATCAAGTATGCCAAGATGCTCGAAGGCACCATCCGAGGCACGGGTATCCATGCCTGCGGATTCATCATCTGCCGTGACCCTATCAGCAACTGGGTGCCGGTATCTACTGCCGATGACCCTGATTTCCCGGGACTGAAGACGGCGGTAACGCAGTACGACGGCCATGTCATCGAGACCACCGGTCTGATCAAAATGGACTTCCTGGGCTTGAAGACCCTCTCCGAGATGAAGGAGGCATGCAAGGTTATCAAGCAGACTACGGGCGATGTCGTTGACCTCGATACCATCCCTATCGATGACGAGCTGACCTATCAGCTCTATCAGCGCGGTCAGACCATCGGAACCTTCCAGTTCGAGTCGCCGGGTATGCAGAAGTATCTCCGTGAGCTGAAGCCTACGGTGTTCGAGGACCTCATCGCCATGAACGCCCTCTACCGTCCGGGACCTATGGATTACATTCCTGACTTCATTGCCCGCAAGAACGGCAAGCAGGCGATTACCTACGATATCCCGTGTATGGAGAAGTATCTGAAGGATACCTACGGCATCACGGTCTATCAGGAGCAGGTGATGCTTCTTTCCCGTCAGTTGGCGAGCTTCACCCGAGGCGAGTCAGATGCCCTGCGTAAGGCGATGGGTAAGAAGAAAAAGGCAATCGTAGATGCGATGAAGCCTAAGTTTATCAAGCAGGGACAGGAGAACGGCCACGACCCGAAGGTGCTGGAGAAGATTTGGGGCGACTGGGAGAAGTTTGCTTCCTACGCCTTCAACAAGTCTCATGCCACCTGTTATTCGTGGGTAGCCTATCAGACCGCCTATCTCAAGGCGCACTATCCTGCCGAATACATGGCGGCGCTGATGACCCGACGCTTTGCACAGATTACCGAAATCACCAAGCTGATGGAGGAGTGCCAGTCGATGGGCATCAAGACCTTGGGTCCGGATGTGAACGAGAGTTACCGCGTGTTTGGTGTGAACGAGCATGGAGAGATACGTTTCGGTCTTTCAGCCATCAAGGGTATGGGTGCTCCGGCAGCCGATGCCATCGTGGCAGAGCGACTGAAGAACGGACCTTATAAGACCATCTTCGATTTTGCCGAGCGTGTAGATTACTCCAGCGTGAACCGCAAGGCTTTCGAAACCTTGGCGCTGAGTGGCGGTTTCGACAGCTTCGGCATCCGTCGCGAGCAGTTCTTCGGCAAGAACAACAAGGGTGAAACCTTCCTCGATACGCTGGTACGTTACGGTCAGCTCTTCCAGCAGGAGCAGCACGAGGCAGCCACCTCGCTCTTTGGTGGTACCGAGGCGATAGAGATAGCTACGCCGCCTATTCCTGATGCAGAGAGCTGGAGCACCATCGAACGTCTGAACCGTGAGCGCGAGCTTGTGGGCATCTATCTTTCTGCCCATCCGCTCGACGAGTACAGCATCATCCTCAACTCCCTCTGCAATACCCATTGTTCTGAACTGGGCGACAAGCAGGAACTGGCAAAGAAGGAGGATGTGGTGCTGGGCGGCATCATCACGGGTGTGAAGTCGAAGTTTACCAAGACGGGCAAGCCGTGCGGTTTCGTTACGCTCGAAGACTTTGAGGGCTCAGGCGAGCTGGCTCTCTTCGGCGAGGACTGGGGCAAGTGGCGCGGCATCATGGTTGAAGGCAGCACCATCTACATCACAGCCAAGTGCGTTGCCCGATACGGCAATGCCAACTATCTCGATTTCCAGATAGGCAATGTGGAGTATCTGCAGACGGTCAAGGAGAACCGCATCGACCGCTTTACCATCAATGTGGAGAGCGATGCGATAGATGATACGATGGTAAGCGACCTGCAGACCATTCTGGAGAATGACGAGGGCAAGGCGCAGCTCTTCTTCCAGATACATGATGTAGACAGCAATACCTATCTGCTGATGCGTGCCCGTGAGCATACGGTAGGCGTGGGCCATGCCCTCATCCAGTATATCGAGCAGCATCCTAAGATGAGCTATCAGATCAATTAGAGATAATTTAAGTTTAATATATAAAAGTATAGAAAAATGGAAGTAACAATTACAACCGAGAATTTCGAGAGCTACAAGAATGGCGAACTGCCATTGGTAGTAGATTTGTGGGCAACATGGTGCGGTCCTTGCCGCCAGATTGCTCCTATCGTATCAGAACTTGCTGAGGAGTTTGACGGCAAGGTGGTAGTAGGCAAGTGTGATGTAGAGGAGAACGACGACATCGCTATGGAGTTTGGTGTTCGTAATATCCCTACCATCCTCTTCTTCAAGGGTGGCCAGCTGGTAGACAAGTTTGTAGGCGCTGCCTCTAAGGCAACCCTCACCGAGAAGTTCCAGGCTCTCCTGTAATCCTCCTGGATAGGAAATGATAAAAGAGGGTGTGTCAAAAGTCCAAGACACACCCTCTTTTTTTGTTTTTTCCTGCCTTTCAGGCTGCGCTACAAGGGGGCTAAAAATACGTCCCGACGTAGACTTTGCTACGTCGGGACGTAATGAGAACTGCGTCGGGACGTAGCAAAGTCTACGTCGGGACGCATTTTTGGGGGTGTCGGTGACTTACCATTCTACGCTTCTTGTACCGTCTTCTTCGACGGTGATAGTCACTTTGGTACAGTCTTCCGGCAGCAGGTCTTCTATCAGTTCCGGCCACTCCAGGAAGCAGAGGTTGCCGCTGTAGAAATAATCTTCGTAGCCCATGTCGTACACCTCATCGAGTTTCTTGATGCGGTAGAAATCGAAGTGGTAGACAGGAGAGCCGTCGCCAGCTGTATATTCGT
This sequence comes from uncultured Prevotella sp., assembly GCA_934202525.1. Taxonomy (GTDB): domain Bacteria; phylum Bacteroidota; class Bacteroidia; order Bacteroidales; family Bacteroidaceae; genus Prevotella. Next base: position 19,600 of record CAKPYB010000021.1, on the reverse strand, counting down.
TTACGAGGGCGAAGGTAGGCGAAGTGATGACATCTTCTACGCCCAGTTCTTCGCAAATAGCTTTTACAAATGTTGTCTTTCCGGCTCCCATCTTGCCATAAAAGGCAAAGACCTTGCCGTCGCCCATGTTCTGCAGAAATTCCTTGGCAGCTTCATGGATCGTGTCTAATGAGTCAATTTTTATCTTCATATATTTACTTTGAATTAATTTATTCTAGCTAGGAGTTAAGGAGTTAAGAAGTTAAAGGAGTTAAGACGTATGTCTTGTTGCCTAAGAATTAAACCTGTAGACTATTGTCTTAACTCCTTAACTCCTTAACTCCTTAAAACTCCTTTAACTCCTTTTTCTCGGTGTCAGCGTGATGAGCGGTATGAGCATTTCCTCCATCGAGATGCCGCCGTGCTGGAAGGTATCCTTGTAGTATTGCACATAATAGTTGTAATTATTCGGATAGGCGAAGAAACTGTCGCCCGTGGCAAATACATACGAGGTACTCAGGTTAGGTGCCGGCAACTGGGCACGGTGAGGCTCCTTGATAGTGAACACTTCTTTGCTCTGGTAAGCCAGATTCTTGCCCAACTTGTAGCGCAGGTTGGTGTTCGTATTGCGGTCGCCTACAATCTTGATTGGTTTCGATGCCCTGATGCTGCCGTGGTCGGTAGTGAGCACTACCTGGTAATCGCTCTGCGAAAGGAGCTTGAAGAGCTCGGAGAGAACCGAATGGCGGAGCCAGCTCTGCGTAATGCTGCGGTAGGCACTCTCGTTGTTGGCAAGCTCGCGCACCATCTTAGATTCGGTACGCGCGTGAGAGAGCATGTCGATGAAGTTAATCACCAGCACGTTCAAGTCGTAGTTCCGGCATTCGTTGTAATGCTCCAGGAAGCGGTCGGCACCCTGCGAATCGTTCACCTTATGATAACTGAAGGTATAGTGCTTTCTGAATCGCTCTATCTGGGTCTGTATCAGCGGCGCCTCGTTCAGGTTCTTGCCTTCCTCCTCGTCCTCATCTACCCAGAGGTCAGGGAACATTTCGGCTATCTTGTTCGGCATCAGACCGCTGAAGATGGCGTTGCGCGCATATTGTGTGGCGGTAGGGAGGATGCTCATGTAGAGCTGCTCGTCGATGTCGAACAGGTCGCCGATGTCTTCAGCCAGCATGCGCCACTGGTCATAGCGGAAGTTATCTATCACAATCAGGAACACCTTCTTGCCCTCATCGAGCAGCGGGAATATCTTGCGCTTGAAGATGTCGGGGCTCATCAGATGGCGGTCTCTGTTGTCGGGACTCACCCAGTCGAGATAGTTCTTGGCTATGTATTTGGCGAACCCCTGGTTAGCCTCTTCCTTCTGCATGCCCAGCATCTCAGCCATCGGACTGGCCGTATCGCTCAGCTTCAGTTCCCAGCTAACCAGTCGCTTGTAAATCTCCATCCAGTCTTCCGCCGTTCTGCATTCCATCATCTGCATGGCTATCTGCTGGTAGTCCTGCTGGTATCCGCTCTGCGTTACCTCCGCCACGATGTCTTTGCGGTGGATGTTCTTCTTGAGCGACAGCAGAATCTGGTTCGGGTTTACGGGTTTGATCAGATAGTCGGCTATCTTTGAACCGATTGCCTGGTCCATGATGTTTTCTTCTTCGCTCTTGGTGCACATCACTACCGGTGTGGCAGGCTGGATGTCCTTGATGTGTAGCAGGGTTTCCAGTCCGCTGAGTCCCGGCATCATCTCATCTAGCAGGATGAGGTCGAAGGTCTGCTGGCGGCAAAGTTCAATGGCATCAGGCCCGTTGCTTACCGTCTGCACTTCGTATCCTTTCTTTTCCAGAAAGATGATGTGCGCCTTGAGAAGTTCTATCTCGTCGTCTATCCAAAGTAATAATCCGTTGCTCATATTTTATATCCTTTTTCTTTTCGGGGTGCTAAAGTACAAAGAAAAATGGAATGGTGGATACGACTTTGTGTTAAAGAGAGTTAATGATGAAGATTCTTTGGTACTTTTTATGAAAACGTTTGTATTACCTAGTGACAAAACCTAAAAACATAGGTTAAGTAAAACTTATTTATATAACTAAACGTAAACATTATGATCAGACGCAATTACTTGAAAAGTTTGATGATCTTCATCCTGATGTGCCTTCCTCTCTTGGGAGCATCGGCACAGCAGAAAGTAACTGTCAATGTTGTGAATGCCTCTTTGAAGCAGGTGTTCAGTACAATCGAAAACCAGACATCTTATAGGTTTTCTTACAAGAGTGATATCATTGACCATCGCAAGGATATCACCATCAGGAAGAGTGGCGTTCCTGTAACAGCTGTACTCGATGCAGCCTTGAAAGGACGCAACTTGAAATACTCTGTGGTTTCGCAGAAATCTATCGTTGTTTCTGAGAAGCATGCGGCAGCCGCTCCTCAGCAGAGCAACAAGCACAAGATGCAGGGTGTTGTGAAGGACGACAACGGTGAGCCAGTCATTGGTGCTACTGTTTCTGTAGTTGGTACCGACGAACTCGCAGTAACCGATATGGACGGCCGATTCACCATCAATGCAGCCAAGGGCGCTAAGGTGAAGGTTTCTTACCTCGGTTTCGTAGACCGCGAGGTGAAGGCTTCAGAAAACATGAACATCGCCATGAGCGAGGACACACAAGCTTTGAGCGAAGTCGTTGTAGTAGGTTACGGTACCATGAAGCGCAGCGATATGACCGGTGCTCTTTCTTCTGTCAATACCAAGGAGATGGCTAAGCGCACTACTACCAACCCAGCTGAGGCTTTGCAGGGTAAGGTAGCCGGTGTAAATATCCTGAGAAGTGGTGGTAACGCCGGTGCAGGTGTGAGCATCAAGATTCGTGGTATCAAGACTACCGGTAGCAACGAACCTCTTTATATTGTGGATGGTTTTCCAGGCGATATCAACAGCGTGAACCCTCAGGACATCGAGTCTATGGAGATTCTGAAGGATGGTGCTGCCGCTGCCATCTATGGTTCTGTAGCTGCCAACGGTGTGGTTCTGATCACAACCAAGAACGGTAAGAAGGGCGAGACTAAGGTTGATTTCAGTTCTTACCTCAGCTTTACTCAGGTATCTAAGGACCTCGACCTCCTGGATGCTGAAGGTTATAAGAAGGTGCATAAGATGATGTACGAGAATGCCGGTGAACCTTTGCCAGCATACGTAACTCATGAGACAGGTGTGAACTCTGACTGGGTAGATGCTATCCGTCGTAAGGGTCTGGCTCAGAGCTATATGGTAAGTTTGCGCGGTGGTGCTGAAAAGGGTCAGTACTCTGTATCTTACAACCATGCTGACGAGAAGGGTATCTTCCTCGGTAACAGCGAGCGCCATGACATCGCACGTATGAAGGTACATGCTACCAAGGGAATCATCGACCTCGATGCCAATGTAGACTTCAAGTTTACCAAGGGCCACCAGCCACAGTATCAGTTGAAAGAGGCTTATATGATGTCTCCTCTCGTACCTATTTATGATGAGAGCAGAAAGTATGGCTTCGGTTTGAGCGACTTCGATGGTCTTCCAAACAACCGTAACGTTGTAGCCGACGACTATTACAAGAAGAATACTTACAAGAAGTATCATACAACAGCCAATGCTGCCTTGACATTCAACTTCTTCCCATGGCTCAACTTCAAGACCAGCTATGGTTATCGTGGTGAGCATGAGATAGATAATTCCCACTATCCAGATTATACAGCCGACTACAAGAGCCCTAACCTCTATCCAAACAGCTACGAGTATCGTGCATACTGGCAGGAGCAGGTGTTTGAGAACGTGCTTTCTTTCAACAAGCAGATTCAGAAGCACAGCATCAACGCCATGCTCGGTACCTCTCTCAGCATGATTAAATATAACTGGGAATCAGTATCTGTAGAAGGTAAAACCAATGTAAACGAGGTTATCAACGGTCAGCTCAATACCAGTGACAAGCCAGCCGGCTTCCTCGATCCTAACTTCCCAACCATCAGTGGTGGTGTAGGTGGTACTTACTACGGTACAGGTTCTTACTGGGAGTATAACCGTGCTTCTTTCTTCGGCCGTATTAACTACAATTTCAACGACCGTTACCTCTTCCAGTTCACCTTCCGTGAGGATGGATCATCTAAGTTCGGTGCAGACAGTCGTTGGGGTTTCTTCCCATCAGTAGCTGTTGGTTGGAGAATCAGCGAGGAGCCTTTCTTCCCAAAGAATTCTGTAATCAGCAACTTGAAGTTCCGTGCCAGCTGGGGTCAGCTCGGTAACGAGAATGCGCTCGGCAAATACGACTTCCTGGCTAGAATTTCCAGCTACAACGATATGTACATGGGTTATGTACAGGGTGCAGGCTCAAACCCTTGGACCGGTAGCATCGCACGTGCATTGGAGAACCGCTCTTTGAAGTGGGAAACTACAGATACCAAGAACATCGGTTTCGACTTCGGTCTCTTCGGTAACCATCTGAATGGTAACATCAACTACTATATCAACGAGACACGTGATCTCCTGATTACCCGTAGAATCGCTCCTTCTGCTGGTCTTGACAACCCTACCTTGAACGTAGGTAAAATGCGCAACCAGGGCTTTGAGTTGGAGTTGAACTGGAACGATAAGATCAATGATTTCGAATATAACGTAGGTTTCAACATCAGTACCATTGCCAACAAGGTGGTAGCTCTTGCCAACGAAGACCAGACAATCTATGGTGTAGGTTTGAAGTATGGTACAGAGCACTTCCCAACCCAGACCAAGGTAGGCAAGCCAATCGGAGCTTTCTATCTCTATCAGGCAGACGGCATCTTCCAAAGCCTTGAAGAGGTTCAGGCTCATAAGAACAGCAAGGGCGAACTCCTTCAGCCAAATGCTCAGCCTGGTGATGTACGTTTCAAGGATATGAACGGCGATGGTGTGATTGATGAGGACGACAAGACTTACTCAGGTACAGGTATTGCCAAGGTAGAGGCTAACCTCAACCTCGGTGCCAGCTACAAGGGCTTCGACTTCTCTGCAGTTATCGGTAGTGCATTCGGCAACAAGCTTTATAATGGTATCCGCTACTACTACGAGGGTATGAACTCAGGTTCTAACTTCCTCAAGACTACTCTCAATGCCTGGACTCCTACCAACACCAAGACCGATGTGCCACGTGCCATCTATGGTGACCCAAACCAGAACACCCGCGAGTCAACCCGCTTCCTGGAGAACGGCGACTTCGTACGTCTGCGCCAGGTACAGTTGGGTTACACCTTGCCAAAGGCATTGTCTAAGCATATTTACTGCGAGAGCATCCGTTTCTACGTGAGTGCAGAAAACGTGTTCACCATCACTGGCTATTCTGGTGCTAACCCAGAGTTCTCACAGGGCGTATTGAACAGTGGTATCGACCGCTTTACCTATCCGTTCTCTCGCTCTTACACAGTAGGTGCACAGGTATCTTTCTAAATAAATAACTAAGGAGAAATCATTATGAAAGCATTAAAATATATAGCAGGCATTTGCCTTGCACTGTCACTCACTTCTTGTGATGACTTTCTTACAAAGACTTCGCCAGATGAATTGACTTCTGGTAACTACTGGCGTAACAAAAGCGATGCTGAATCAGGTATGGCTGCCGTTTACTCACAGATGTATTTCGGTGATGAGTGGAGCTTCCCTGAGGTGAAATGGCCTGTTGAGGCTTATCGCCAGGACGATGTGGAAATGGGTTCAGACGCCCAGAACTATCAGAACTGGGTACAGTTGAGAGATTTTACCTTTACCAACGGTAACTCTCAGTTTACCTCTTACTGGTGGTACTACTATCATGGTATCAGCTTTGCCAATCAGGTAATGACTAAGGTTGGTGCCATGACCGATGCACAGATTGATGCAAAGGATAGAACAGAAATCGTGGCTGAGGCTCGTTTCATGCGTGCTTTCTACCACATGCAGCTGTTGCTCAACTGGGAGAAAATTGTAAACCGTGATGTATATATCACTTCTTCAGGCGAACTTGACAAGGCTATGTCTGAGCGTCCTGACAGTTGGAACTTCATCGTGGATGATTTGCAGAAGGCTGGTGCTGATTTACCACAGAAGCGTCCTGCTGATAATCTGGGTCGTGCTACTTCCGGTTCAGCTTATGCTTACCTCGGCTTTGCCTATCTCACCATGGCTTCAGAGCAGCCAGAGAAGAAAACTGAGTATCTGAACGAGGCACTTAAGGCTTTTGACAATGTAAAGGGATATGAACTTGAAAGCAATTTCCTGAGCATGTTCAATGGTACCAACAAGAACTGTAAGGAGTCTATCTTCGAAATCCAGTTCTCTATGAGTAGTGTCAGTGGCGCATGGTATCGTACCTATCTGCACAAATGGATTGGTACCAGTGCATTCGGCGGTTGGGATGAAATCGCTCCATCTCAGGCTTTGATGAACGAGTTTAAGAAGGAAGGTAAATTGAACAATGGCATGTATGATGCCCGTCTCTACGAATCTGTTTACTTCAATGATCCATACTTCAATGATGGAACCGGTAAGGTTTATGATTATGACTTTAAGGATTGGGTAAAAGATCCAGAGGAGAGAGACCGGGTTCTTCAGTTCCGCAAGTTCATGCCACCTACCAAAGCTGCTTTGTCACAGAAGCATACCGACGTGAACATTCCTCTGATGCGTTATGCCAACGTTCTCCTGATGAAGGCCGAGGCACTTAATGATTTGGGTCGTACAGGAGAGGCTATTCCGCTGATCAACGATGTGAGAAGAGTTCACGGCAACATGCCAGCCATGACCGGTACAACACAGGCTGAGGTTCAGGCTCAGATTGAGCACGAGCGTATGATTGAGTTCCCGATGGAGAACCTGCGCTGGTATGACCTGCGCCGCTGGGGCAAGACAGCTGAGGCTATGGCTGCAATCGGCCGTACTGGTTTCGACAAGAGCAAGCTGTTCTATCCAACTCCTCAGACTGAGTTGAACTCAAACAGTCTGGCTAAGTAATAGGGGCGAGTAACCATTGAAGATTACTTATAAATATCATCAGGATTCTCGGTCTATTTAGCAATAATACGGCCGGGAATCCGTTTTTTATGGTAAGGTAATTCATAAAAACGAACAATAAAATAAAGAAGAAAAACAAGAAACAATGCTCAAGATAGTAATGATTATGCTATGCGGAATAGGTACCGGCTATCTGCTCCGCAACAAGAAAATGAGTTTTATCGGCCGTATCATCACGGCGCTGATATGGGTACTCCTGTTCCTGCTCGGTATCGAGGTAGGTTCTAACCCTCGTATCATCAGCGGTCTTCAGACCCTGGGACTTGAGGCGATAGCCCTGACCTTGGGAGGCAGTCTGGGTAGTGCACTCTTTGCTTGGGCATTGTGGAAGTATGTTACAGCAAAGCAGGCTAAATCGTCGGCTCACGCTGAAACCGGGAAAGGAGGCAAGGCATGAAAGGCAGTTTGATTATCGTAAGCTTCTTTGTTCTGGGTATCATCGTAGGCTTGTGTGATGTGATTCCGGCAGGTCTTCTGGATAGCGACGTGAGCTATTATGCACTCTGCTGCCTGATGTTCTGCGTAGGTATCAGCATCGGTTGTGATACCTCTGTGCTGAAGAGTTTCAAGAAGGTGAATCCACGCCTGATGATGCTCCCTGTGATGACCATTCTGGGTACGCTGGCAGGTTGTGCTGCCGTATCTCTCATCTTGAGCCACCGCCAGCTTACCGATTGTCTGGCTATAGGTTCAGGATTCGGATATTACTCTCTTTCTAGTATCTTCATCACCGAATACAGGGGCGCCGAACTGGGTACCATCGCCCTTCTTGCCAACATCTGCCGCGAGATTCTCACCCTGCTGTGTGCTCCGCTGCTGGCAAAATACTTCGGCAAACTGGCACCTATCAGTGTGGGTGGAGCTACGACCATGGATACAACGTTGCCAATCATCACCCGATATTCGGGCGAGAGTTTCATCATCGTTTCCATCTTCCATGGCTTCTGTGTCGACTTTTCTGTACCCTTCCTGGTTACCTTCTTCTGTTCTTTGTAGAAATAACTAAAAGCAGTTTTAAACCAAACCCGTATGAGACATATTTTCAGTTCATTCATGATATGTCTGAGCCTGTGCTGTGCCCATACCTCAGTAGCCCTTGCGGCTCAGGACGGCAAGCAGCCAGCAGTTTCAGACCCTTGGCAGGACGCCACCGTGACCCATATCAACCGCATGCCGATGACCGCTCATTACTTGCCTTTTACAAGTGAGAACGGAGCCTTGGCACAGTTGAAGATGGACGACGCCCGCCGTTTCCAGTTGAACACCCAGAATGAGCGCCGCCGCTCGCTGGATGGTGTATGGAAATTCAAACTGGTGAAGAATCCGAGTCTTGCCTTGACCGATTTCTTCAAGACATCCTATAACGTAAGCGATTGGCAGAACATCAATGTGCCTGGCAGCTGGGAGTTGCAGGGCTTCGATGCGCCAATCTACACCGATGTAACCTATCCTTTCAAGGCAAATCCTCCTTTCGTACCACAGGATTACAACCCTGTAGGACATTATGTACACGAATTTACCGTGCCTGAAAACTGGAAGGGCATGGATGTAATCATGGATTTTGAAGGCGTAGAATCTGCCTTCTATCTCTGGATCAACGGCAAGATGGTGGGCTATAGTGAAGATAGCCGTCTGCCTGCCCATTTCAATATCTCCAAGTTCCTGAAGAAGGGCAAGAACCGCCTTGCCATGAAGGTGTTCCGCTTCAGCGACGGCAGTTATCTGGAAGACCAGGACTACTGGAAGTATAGCGGCATAGAGCGCAATGTGTTCATCCAGGCTCGTCCTAAGAGCAGAATGAACGACTACGTATTGGGAAATAAACTCATCAATCAATATAAGGATGGCAATTTCACACTCGATGTGAATATGCTCCATCCACAAAAGGGTCAGAAGGTTGAGGTGAAAGTGCTTTCGGCAACAGGCAAATCTCTCTTCAAACAAATCCAGAGCATCACCTCACCTGCTGATACCTTGATTCATTTCGAAAAACTGCTGAAGAACGTGCAGCCATGGAGTGCCGAGAGTCCTTATCTCTATACCCTCGTCATCAATACTACCGACAGGAATGGCAGAGTAGAGGAGAGTGTGGCTCAGCCTTTCGGTTTCCGTACCATCGAAATGAAGAACGGACAGCTTCTGGTAAACGGTGTAGCCATCACCATCAAGGGTGTGAACCGACAGGAGCACAATGCCGTTCACGGCAGAACCCTCAGCATCGGTGAGATGGTGAAGGATGTGAAGATGATGAAGCAGTTCAACATCAATGCCGTGCGTACCTCTCACTATCCTAACTATTCGGAGTGGTATCAGCTCTGCGATAAGTATGGTCTCTACATGGTAGGCGAGGCAAACATCGAATGTCATGGTATCCTGGATACAGAATACAAGCAGCTGGCAGACAGAGAAGACTGGTATCCTGCTTTCCACGACCGCATGTACCGCATGATTAAGCGCGACCGCAACCATACCGCCATCATCATCTGGTCTATGGGTAACGAGAGCGGATATGGCAAGAGTTTCGAGAAACTCTATGACATGAGCAAGGCGATGGATCCTACCCGTCCGGTACAGTATGAGGGCGGCGGTTACTACGCCAAGTCGGATATCTACTGTCCGATGTATGCCCGCATCTGGTCTTTGCGCCGCCATGTCAACCAGCGTGATGAGCGCCCGCTGATTCTCTGCGAATATGCCCATGCCATGGGTAACAGCGAGGGTAACCTCAAGGATTACTGGGATCTGATTTACAAATACGACCAGTTGCAGGGTGGTTTCATCTGGGACTGGGTAGACCAGACCATCGCCAAGACCGATGACAAGGGACACAAATACTGGGCTTATGGCGGCGATATGGGATTCGTAGGCGTAGTAAACGATTCCAACTTCTGTGCCAACGGACTTGTAGCAGCCGACCGCTCCCTCCATCCACATATCTGGGAGGTGAAGAAGGTTTACCAGAACATCGCCTTCGAGCCAGTAGCCTTCATGCAGAACCGCATCAAGGTAACCAACCGATTCGACTATACCACGCTTGACAATTATCAACTCTTCTGGGCAGTAGAAGCAAACGGCGAAACCGTCAGAAGCGGCAAGATGAACTTCCCGCCCCTCCTGCCTCATCAGACGAAGGAGATGGAGATACCGATGGGCACTCTTCCTGCTGCCGACAACAAGGAATACTTCCTCACCCTGCGCGCCTTCAGCAAGCAGGCTACCGCAGCCGTTCCTGCAGGTCACGAGGTAGCCATCGAGCAGATGCAGCTGCCTGTAAGACTGGAAAAGGCTCAGGAACAGGTAAGCGGACAGATAGAGAAGACCGAGACGGAAGAGGCAATCAATATCCAGGGCAAGACCCGGGATTTCAGCATCAGCTTCTCTAAGAAGACCGGTGAAATGACCTCTTTGAAATATGACGGCAGGGAAATGCTGCTGGCTGGTTTGCAGCCAAACTTCTGGCGCGGTATCACCGACAATGATGTGGCTAACGGCACTCAGGAGCGCTGCGCTACCTGGCGTGAGGCAGGAAAGAAGATGGTACTGAAGAGCATCAATGCCCAGGCTGACAACCAGAAGGTTACCGTCATCGCAGACTTCGATATGCCTGAGCAGGAATCTCAGGTGCAGATTACCTATCAGATGCTTGCCAATGGAAATGTAGAGGTGAACATGCACTTCATGCCTGGCAACAAGGCTTTGCCAGAGATGCCTCGTCTCGGTATGCGCATGATTCTGAAGGGCGACTACGACCAGATGACCTGGTTGGGTAGAGGTCCGCAGGAGAACTATGCCGACCGCAAGAGCGGTTACCTCATCGGTAAGTATTCTGCCAGCGTATGGGAGCAGTATCATCCATACGTAAGAGCACAGGAAACCGCCAATAAGTGTGATGTACGCTGGTTTACCCTCGCTTCGAAGGCTGGAGCCGGTATCAAGGTGGAAGGTGCTGAGCCATTGAGTGTAAGTGCCTGGAACTTCCCACAGGATGATCTCCTCTATGTTCCTTCTACCATCGAGCACCGTCATGGTGGCTGTGTAGACAAGAAGGACATGGTCTGGGTGAACATCGACCATCTGCAGATGGGTGTTGGTGGCGATAATACCTGGGGCGCTATGGTGCATCCAGAATATACCATCACACCAAAGGAGTGGAGCTATAGCTTTACTATTAAGAACTTAAAATAAACGATATGAAGACTAAGTCTATAGCTATATTGACTATGGGGCTTGCCATGCTGTCTATGGACGGCATGGCACAGACCACCCGTCAGGAGTATAAGGATATTCTTGACATCCAGCTGACACCGGGTGCTCCCCGCCGTCAGAACGGATGCTTCACGGATATGGGTTCATGGATGGGCTTCACCCTCTCAGAGAAGGAGAAACCTGCCGCAGGTTTCTGCGGACCTTTCAGTATCTATTACCGCAACTGGTATGCCCGTTCGCTGGTATCTCTCATTGATGGTACCGTGCAGGAACAGAGTTATTATCCGGGCGAAATCAGAATGAGTCTGAAGAAGGATGGTGCCGATATCCATGAGAGTCTGCAGTTTGTAGATGCCCGTACGGCACTCCTCACCGTTACCAATCCATCCAAGGTTCCGTTCACGTTTACTGCCGACAGCATCAGTACCCGTGCCAACGTATCACGTTGCCAGAACCGTGTAACCATCGGAGACTTCTATGGTGAACGTGTCATCATCGACTTCCCTCAGGAGGTTAAGGTGACTGATACCGACCACAACTATCTGGCTACCGTACCAAGAGGTGTAGAGCAGCTCACCATCGCCATTTCGCTGGTAGAGCAGGATACCGAGGCTTCGGTTCAGCATGTGCATACAGCCAGTCTGCTTGCCAATCCATCAGTCGCTCTCCAGGCAAATGATGACCGCTGGAACGGTTATCTGAAGAAGGTAATCCGTGATGATATGCCTGCAGAATACAACTGGGTGGCTGCGAAATCCATCGTCACCCTGCTTTCCAACTGGCGTGCCAAGCGAGGTGCCCTGTATCATGACGGCATCGTGCCTAGTCATGCAGTAGGCTATTTCGTAGGTTGCTGGGCATGGGACTGCTGGCGTTTCTCTGCCGGTATGGCTTCCTTCTTCCCGGAGTTGGCGAAGGATAATATCCGTGTGATGTTCGACTACCAGCAGCCAGACGGTATGATTATCGACTGCATCTATCCGGATGCTTCAGAGAACAACTACCGTGACAGTAAGCCTCCTCTGGCTGCCTGGGCGGTGAACGAGATTTATGAACATACCCAGGATCTGGCTTTCGTGAAGGAGATGTATCCGAAACTCCTGAAATATCACAAGTGGTGGTATGAGAAAAGAGATCACGACAAGAACCATATCTGTGAGTTCGGCTCGGTTGATGGAACCCTTGAGGCTGCTGCCTGGGAGAGCGGTATGGATAATGCCATTCGTTTCGACGGCACCAAGATGTTGCAGAACGGCAAGGATGCATGGAGTACTGATCAGGAGAGCGTTGATCTGAATGCTTATCTCTCGCTGGAGTATACCTTGCTCAAGAAGTTTGCCGGATTGTTGGGTGAGCCTTTCGACTTGCCTGACTATCGTGGACTGGTTGCCGATTATTTCTTTGACCAGAAAGATGGATTCTTCTACGACCGCCGTTTGGATGCCGACAGAAGTTTTGTTCGTGAGGCTGGTTGTGAAGGCTATATTCCTTTCTGGGCGAACATAGCAACGCCTAAGCAGTTTGCCAAGGCAAGAAAGTTGCTCGACAACAAGAAGAAGTTCTCTACCTTCATCCCGTTCCCGACGATAGCTGCCGATAATCCGAAGTACAATCCGCAGGGTTACTGGCGTGGTCCTATCTGGCTCGACCAGACCTATTATGGCATCAAGGGCTATCGCAACTATGGTGAGAAGAAGAAGGCAGATGCCTATACCGACCAGGTGTTCCGCAATTTGCAGGGCATTTCGGCAGGTACCCCAATCTATGAGAATTATGATACGCATACCGGCAAGCCTATGCAGGCTTCCCACTTCAGCTGGAGTGCCGCTTGCCTGATTATGATGTACAATGATTATGGGAAATAAACGAACATCTCATGTGTTAAACATCATGCCAAAGGGATTTGGCACATCTTAAGACCTAAATAAAAAGAGGGTGAGTCATTAGTTAATGATTCACCCTCTTGCTGTTGTTGAATGATATAGGATATGTTGTTGAATGAGGTAGGATATGTTGTTGAATGAGATAGGATAAGTTGTTGGAAGAGATAGTATAAGTTGTTGGTACAGTCAGTATCGTCGGTCGCACAACAGCTGTTGTGCGCTTGCATAACAGCTGATATGCGCATGCACAACAGCTGCTATGCATGCGGTGGCCACCTGTTATGCGCCAACTATTATCTCAAAACATACTTTCCGGCTGGTGTCTTGCAGAACTTCACCTGATAGGCTTCAGAGATAATCTGCAGCGCCTCGGTGAGGCTGTTGTTCGGCAAGGTTCCTGTGAAAGGTTCGATGGTATCCATTTCCACAGCAATCTCTACTCCGTAATTCTTCTCCAGGCTTCTGATGACTCTGCCCAGCGATGCATCACGGAATACCAGCTGCTTCTTCTGCCATGCACAGGCATCCTCGATATGCGATGTCTCGCGGATATCCATCTTTCCAGTCTGTTTGTTCACCACTACGATTTCGTTAGGCTTCATCGTATAGGTGCTGCCGTTGGCAAGAGAAGTGAGCATCACGCTACCGTTGAGCAGCGCAACTTCTGCAGTCTGTTCTTTCTTTCGGTTGATGACGTTAAACTCAGTACCCAACACCTTGATTTCCATTCCCTGCATGTGGATGATGAACGGATGCCGGGCGTCTTTGGCTACCTTGTAGTGAGCCTCGCCTTCAAATTCAATCTCGCGATTGTCCTTGCAGAAATCCTGTGGCGCATACTTGATGCTGGAGAGCGAATTGAGCGCTACGACACTCTTGTCGGGCAGGGTGATGCTCACCTGTTCGCCTTCCTGGGTGGTGATTTCTGTCAGCGGAATCGCGGCATATTGCTTGTTTTCCTTATACATCATTCCTATAATCACCATGCAGATAGGCAGGGCAATAGCTGCCGCTATCTGGGTCCACTTGAGGATGCGCTTCAGGGTGAATTGCTTACGGGTTCCTATCTGTTCATGAATTTCGGCCTTGATACGTGCCAAATCTTCGTCAGAGATACCGCTATCCGGGATGATGCCGTGCAGCCATTCCTCTTCCATGGCTGCTGCTAATTCTTCATCTGAACAGTTGTTGATCCGTTCCTTCAGATTAGCTAAGTCTGTACTATTCTTGATGTCGTCTAACATAAAACAATCTTTTTTTAGATTATACACGGTTCGGTAGAGAATGTACCGTTAAATTATACTAAAAACAAGAGCCACATCAGGTTGGTGCGGTTGCTGATAAGCTGTCGGAGCTGTTTCAAACCCATCGACAACTGGTTCTTAACGGTCTGTTCACTATAGTTGAGTCTCTCGGCAATCTCCTGATTGTTGAGCATCTCCAACTTGGAGAGTCGGATGATTTCCTGCTGCGTCTTGGGCAGCTTGGCAAGCATCTGGTTGAGCTGTCTGACGAAATCATCATACTCCAACTGGCTGTCAGCAGTGGTGCTATTGTGATGGTCAAGATAGTCCATGTAGTCTTCGTACACGGGCGAATTGATGACCTTCCTGTAGGCGTTGATGAGGTAATGCTTGGCTCTGAGGAAGAGTAGCGGCTTTACGCTGTCTGCCTCTTCCAGCGTGCTTCTGTTGTTCCAGAGCCATACGAAGGTATCTTCCATGATTTCTTCGGCATTCTCCTTCGACTTGGTATATTTCAGGCAAAAGGCAAAGAGTCTGCGGGCATATAGCCCGTAGATCTCATCGAATGCCTTCATAGATCCTTTTCTGAGTTGAAGGATAAGTTCTGTTTCTGTCTTTTTAAACATGATAACTATTCACTAAAATCCATCTAAATCATATTCTTCGCTGTCCAAATCCAGACTGTCGTCGTTGTCGAAAGTTGTATTTGGTGCTTTTTCTTCCTTTATATCCGCATCGGTTCCCTGGGTTCCGGTGGTTCCGTTGCTGAAAGTTCCGTTATTTGTCGTTCCATTATCGAAAGTTCCGGTAGTTCCGGTTTCTATTTCACCGGTAGTTCCGCTTTCAGAAGTTCCGGTTTCTTCTTCTTCATTTCCTTCCGTATCATCCGTCTTTTCCTGCTGGATGATTTCCTCTGGTTCTTCAAGCAGTGGGTCCTTGCTGATTTTCAGTGGTGCCAGATGCTGGGTATAGAAGAGGGTATAATCGTCGTAGCTCAGGCTGGTGCCCAGCAGCAGGAGGTTTGGCTCGCTGATGACGATACCGCGGGCTCCCTTTGACAGGAGCTGGGTGATAGCCTGGTGCTGGTAGATGTCGTTGGCATACTGGCGTGCCTCGTCGTAATTGCGGAATCCCTTTACCTGCATGCGGTGCAGACCGTTCTGTTCATCGATGACGAGGTCGAAATTGCGCACGAGATAGGAGGTGAAATTGTATTTCGCCATCTCGAAGAGCAACTGGTTCTCGTTCACAGAATCGGGTACGTAGGCGAGCATGAAGACGAACGGTTCGTTGCGCTCGATGCTGAATACCTTGGCTTTAGTCTTGGCATCATCATTGAGTACGGCGTTGCGGCGCGACCATACATTGCTCAGGTCGAATGTACCGCCCTTGAGCTGTCTGCCGGCTTTCACTCCGTTGAGAATCATTCCCGCCATCTCACTGAGTCGGCTGTTCGGATATTTCTCTACCACCTGCTGCATATCGTCGAGACATGCCTGGATATTACCCTCGTGGAGCTGGGTGAGTCCGCCGATAAAGAGGAACTTGTCGCGGTTGGCTCCTTCCGGATAGCGCTTGTCAGAGATAGCTCGGTTGTGTACCACCTTATTATATAGGTTAGCCTTGAAGGCATCGTAGGTGGCAGCATAGAGCGAGTCTTCGAGATGAATGCCCATCTTCGCATCTTCCTCATAATAAGGAGAGGTGAGCAGAGCGGTCCATTGACTCTCCGGATAATTCGCTTTCAACAGGTCGAGATAGCGGCTGGCGATGGCTGGCTGCTTCCTGATGTTGTAGAGCAGGTAGAGGTGATAGTAGGCGTCATCGAGATGTTCGTATGCAGCGTTCTTCTTCACCAGTCGCTGCAGCATGCGTTCGCTTTCGTCCAGATCATCGAGCTTATCTTTCAGGATGATGCCGGCATGCAGCAGTCCGTCGTCCAGAATCTGATTGCTTTCTGCCATCTTCTCTTCGGTGAGTGGAATCTGAGCGAGATAGTAGGCACGCTGATGCGGATCTTCTTCTGCACTCAGGTTCTTCTCTTTCTCCTTCTCAAGGTCTTTCTTCTGTGCCTCGTTGAGGAGAGA
Organism: uncultured Prevotella sp.; assembly: GCA_934202525.1. Lineage (GTDB taxonomy): Bacteria > Bacteroidota > Bacteroidia > Bacteroidales > Bacteroidaceae > Prevotella. The sequence goes on along the minus strand of CAKPYB010000021.1, from coordinate 3,150 downwards.
ATCGCGCTGTTCATCGGTCATTTCTTCTACACCTTTGGCATCAGCCACTACGGTCTGGTTACTCCGTCGCCAGTTGTCGATGTTCTTTCGTTTGCCCCAGAGGCGCTCAAACTGCTGTTTGCCTTGGGCTACGGCAGATTGGGAGTAGAAATACCAGGTATTGCTGTTGCCGAAACCGCTGTTGCCCTGGGCTCCGTTTCCGAAGCCGGATGAGGCATTGCTGTTTCCCTGATTCCTGTTATTTCTGCTGTTATTACCATTGCCGTTATTTCTGCCGGCACTTTGGTTGTCTTGTTTTTCTGCCAATTCCTGGTCGGCAAGTCTTCTCTTTTCTTCCTTTTCTTGCTTCTTCAGGGCATCTATCACCTTGTCAATGGCTACATTCCGCTCTGTTTCGCTCATGTGGGCGAGTGATTGCAGGGAGTCCTGCAGATGGATGGCGTCGGTATAAGGCACCAGTTCATCGAGTACCTTCGAGCGGTCGGAGAGCTGTTTGTAGTCTTTGCGGTCCTGGTCCAGGAGTCCGATGGCAGCATCATAGCATCTTTTGGCATCGCCATATCGGTGGCATTGCCAGTATACATTGCCCAGATGCAGCAGCAATACACCTTTCTCAACTCCGTTGCGGCTTGATTTCGCTGCACCCTTTTCGTATGCAGCAATAGCCTGAAGGGTATCACCCTGGTTGAGATGTATGTTGCCGATGGCATAATAAACCTGGTCGAGATATTCCTGGTTCTTGTCGCTCGCAGCCATTCGTTTCAATTTGGATACCATCTTTCGGGAGTTGTTGGTTGCCAGAACCTCGGTCATGGAGATGCGGGCATTGAACTCCAGTTCGTAAGGCGGATTGAGACGGATGACATGCTTGAAAGCGCGGTAGGCATTCTGGGCATGTCCCAGTTGTGCTTCTACCTGTCCCATCAGATACCATAGACGTGCTTTCTGCTTGCGTCGCATCTCATAGCCGATGGCTTTGCGGAGATACGGAATGGCTTCCTGATAGCGTCCGGTCTTCAGATAGTAGAGGGCATAGGTCTTGTCCCATTCTTTCTGGGCACGCCAGTGGATGGAATCGCGCTCGATATTACGGATTACATCTTCGGCATCGTATATCCATCCCGATTCCAGATAACTCTTGGCGAGCCAGGCGCGTGCCTTGCCGTAAATGGCGGGTTGGGTAGCGTAGAGGCGGCTCATATAGGCAAAGGTGGCTGCTGACGACTGGAAATCGCCTTCAAAAAACTGGGAACGGCCCATCAGCATCCATGCCTTCCAAAGGAACGGATTATATTCACGGCGCTGCAGCCATTCCAGGTCTTTGGCAGTCTTGCGGCGTTTCTTGTCCCATACCGGGCGGCGCTTGATGCTATGCTGGTGAATGGCTTTCTCGCATTTCTCGATGGCGCGGTCGTAGTTCGACTTGCCCAGTTCGCGGCTGTTCTTGTTGCCAACCGTATAATAAGGAATCATTTCAGAGTAATTGTCCTTATTTCCGTTTTCCTTTTCGAGCGAGCCTTCTATATAGGCTACGGTACCATTATAATAGGTGTTGTATCGGGCGTTGAAGGCATGCCACCATCTGCTCTTCGCCGTATTCTTCTGCGCAGAGCATCCTGCTATGGTCATTGCGAAGGCAAGGATAACCATAGCTGGCAAGAGGTTTCTGAAAGGGAAATGCTTCAACATAAGTTTCTTCTTTATTTAAAATTTTTCTTTTAGGGTGTGTGAAAGCCTTAGTGCTTTCTGGCTGCCAGTATCCTTGCTGCTGCAAACAGAATGATGCTGACGAAGATGATGGTTGCACCTGATGGCACATTGAGCAGATAACTGGCATAGAGGCCCACGATGCAGTCGATGCAGCCTATCACGATGCTGGCTCCTATCATGCGCTTGTAGCTGTAGGTGAAGAGGTTGGCAGTCATCTGTGGTATGGTGAGCAGACTGATGGCGAGTACGATGCCCACCATCTTGATGGTTGCCACGATGGTCATGGCGATGAGCGTCATCATCATATATTCTATCGCTGTAACCGGCAGATGTTGCGATTTGGCAAAGGTGCTGTCGAATGCGATGGCCTGGATAGGACGCAGCAGAAAGGTGAACAGCAATGCAACAAACAGGGTAAGACCTGCCAGTAGCCAGAGGTCTGTGCTGTCGATGGCAAGTATACTTCCGAAGAGGAAAGAGGGCAGATCGGGCATGAATCCCGGAGTAAGGAAGCAGCAGATGATGCCCACGCTCATGCCCAGGGTCCAGAACATGGCGATGGCAGAGTCTTTGCGCACATCTTTCTTCCGTGATACCCATTGCACGCCGAAGGCACTCAAAATGGCGAATACCATGGCAGAAAGTATAGGGTTGATGCCTGCAAATACGCCGATACCGATGCCGCCAAAAGAGGCATGCGTAATGCCACCGCTGATGAAGACCAGCCGGCGGGTGACGATGTAGGTGCCTACAAAGCCACACAGAATGCTTGCCAGTAGGGCGCCAATCAGCGCGTTCTGAAAAAATGTATATTGCAGTATATCCATGTTTTTACTTTGAACTTTGAACTTTGAACTTTAAGCTTTGAACTTTGAACTTTGCGTGTTGCGCTTTGCGCTTTGCATGTTTAACTTAAAAAACTGATGACTTCGTCTTTCAGCTGGTTCGGCAGATTGATACCTCGCAGAATCAGACTTCGGTTCCATCCCGCCACCTCTTCCGGCTGCATGGTATAGAGCACTTCCGAGAATTCCTCTACCTCCTCATCGGTATAGTCGTCGGCAGCTCTTCCTGCAAACCGGTCGAGCTCTTCGTCATCGTAGTATTCTATTTCCTTGGTAGCGGCTTCCATCATGCATTCCTGTTCGCATTTGGAGTTCTCTCCGTTGCATGTATTGCATGATACGCCTTCCTGCAGCGGTTCTTCATCCTCTCCTTTGCGATGGGAGACGATGCCGAAAATGGCGCTTATCAAGCCTAGGACCACCAGGGCTAAAATCAGGTACAACATTTACTTTGAACTTTGAATATTGAACTTTGAACTTTATGATTAGTAAAGCTGTTGAACTATTAACTATCAACTACTGAAGTTTCGCAAGTAAGCCCCACACGCCCTGAAAGGGCAGAAGCTCCTAGCCCAGGGCATCGCCCTGGGTGTTT
>CAKPYB010000020.1 GCA_934202525.1 uncultured Prevotella sp. | reverse complement strand
AGCTCCAATTTGTCTTTGTCCATTTTTCTTATCTTTAAGTTGATTTATACCCTGTCAACTTTTTCCAGGACAAGACACCCTTCATGAAGGCTTGCAATTTCAACTGGTTAGTAGCACTAACCAGTTCATTATTTTCTTTCTTCAGCTTAGTCTTCAGATACTTCCAGTAATTACGATTCTTAGAATAATCATCCTGCTCGTTCAATACGCCGATAATATCCAGCACAGAGAACCACCACTTGTTGAGTTCCCCGTCCCAAACCGCTCTTACCTCCCGGTCTTTATAAAATCTGATTGATAATTTTCTGTCCATACAACTACACTTTTCGACACATAAAACCAAAATTCCGCTGTCTTTTCTGGGATTCATTAAGACTATTTAACCCAAGTTGTTTTGCCCCATACGCCCTGAAAGGGCAGAAGCTCCTAGCCCAGGGCATCGCCCTGGGTATAATAGCAATCAGCAAGACGCCCTGTAAGGGCAAAAGCTTTGTTGATTGCCTGGTATTTGAAAGCTTTTGCCCTTACAGGGCGACAGGTTTGTGTTCGTAATTACCCAGGGCGATGCCCTGGGCTAGGAGCTTCTGCCCTTTCAGGGCGTGTGGGGCTAAACTTGCGAAACTCCTCTTCTTCTGTATATCTTAGATATCTTTTTCCTTATAAATCACATTATTGGCTCCGCTCGTTATCTTCAGAGCCTCAGGATGTTCCTTAATAAAACTGTTGATGTGGCGAACTCGCTTCTCTTCGAGAATCTCATCGATGGCGATAAGGATACCGGTCTCCTCAACATCACCAAAACCATAGTTGATGGCAGTACCGAAAAGCTTCATCGTAGGACTCAGACTCATGTAGGCATTAACAAGAGGTGGGATATTATAACCCAACTTGCGAACCTCACGGTTCAGAATGCGATAGTCTGCCTTGAAGTCTTCTTCTGTGAAGATGGCTGCCAAATCACTCTCCGGAGTATCCAATTTCAGCGGTTTCATCGGGATTACAAGGTTCTCCTTGTCATCAAAATGCTTCTTGAGGAAATAGAGAATCATGTCGCGGCCGCGACGAATGTAAGACGGATACATCGTCATCTTGCCGAAGAAATACTTTACTTCCGGATAGAGAACCGTCAAGGCACCCAAACCATCCCAAAGATTGTCGAGAGCAAAGATACTCTTGGTGTTGGTACGCACATTCTGATATTCGAGCGAAACGAAGGAACGGCCCAACTCTACGGTATAAGGCATATACTCCTTGAGGAACTTGTCGGAGAAATGGAACATGTGGCTGGTTGCCAGCTTAGGCTGTCCCTTCTCATCGAGCTGCCAGTCCTTACCCAGGAGATAACGGTAACCGCCGATAATCTCATCGGCTTCAGGATTCCAGACAATCAGCTGCTTGTAACAGTTGTCACCAAAGTCGAACTCATCAAGATCCATAGATTTGCCCGTTCCGCCTCCCGCTTCACGGAAAGCGATTTCACGAAGTCGACCAATCTCTTTCAGCACATTAGGCGAATCCTTTGCCGTAACGATGTAAATCTCGTTATGGCTCTTATTGGTCATTCTCAGTTGTTTGTCGGGTGTAAGCTCGCTCTTCAGGAGCTCACGGTCAATCGGTTGGATGATTTCTTCTTCCATATTACTCTTCTATGCTATGATTCTACGATTTCTTTAATAAAAAAACAATTCTTCCGGGTTTTGCAAACCATTAAAGTTCATAAACCCTGTCTTCAACATACTGCGCCCACTCGGTAGCCGACTTGCTCTTATCAAAAGTCTGCCAAGGAATCGGTTTGCCGATGGAGATGCGGAAATGCTTGCCTACATTCCTGTACATCTCGTCGACCAGGAACAGCATGGCGAGATTGAACGGCAGATGCTTGTCGCTAAATCGGGCGATGCGGTAGAAACGCTCAGAGTTGCGCCCTCCGAAATGGATAGGCACCACATCGCGCTGATATTCTACACTCTTAGAGATAAACGTTTTCTTCCAAGGCAGGTCGTGGATGGTTCCATCCTTGCGCTTGCGGCTGTTCAAGCCTGCCGGAAACATCAGCATGTGGTTATCGCTCTTGAAGCCCGCCTCCACCATACGTGGGAAATCGCGACTCTGGCGACCCGTCTTGTTGATGCCGATACTTACCGGTTTCAAACCCGGCAAGTTGAGCAGAAGATCATTTACCAGATAGCGGAACTTGCCATCATAGTGCTTGCCGATGATGGAACCGAGACATACACCGTCCTGTCCGCCCAGAGGATGATTGGAAACAAAGGTATAGAGTTTGCCGTCGTTCTTGTCAGGCAGGTTTTCCAAGCCTACGATTTCAACATCCATCTTCAGATAGCGCACACATTCGGTGAGCCATTCAGTACCCGAAAGGCCACGGCTCTCCCACAAGAACCTGTTCACCTCGTCCTCGTGAATAATCTTCTTGAGCCAGGAAACCAGGAAGCGCGGCACGAATTTCACCTTGCTTCCCATCTTGCTCTTCAGAATCTTGTCTATGTCTATCGTTTTCTCTATTGAATCACTCATGTTTGCTAAAACTTATATAAGTAAGTGCAAAAGTAACTCAACTTTTTCAAATACGTGCCATTTTTTCCAAAAAAATAGCAAAAAAGCGAAAATTTATTAGTTTTTTTAAACTATCACGACAAATCGAGCCCATTTTGCACATATTTTCGCTAAAACTTCACACTTGATGAGAACAAAAAGCCGACGCCCTAAACAGGAAGGAGAAGTTGACCAAAAACAACTTTTTCATTAAGTTTTATAAATTTTGTGGGAAAATGTAAGGCTATATGGAGATTTTTATGTACCTTTGAACCCAAATTTATACATTAATAAGTACGCACGCAATATTATAACGCGATAAGACAGCAAAAAGATATATGATAAAGACAGCAGAAACATATCACGTACCGGTGCTCCTCAAGGAGAGCGTTGACGGGTTGAACATACAGCCAGGAGGCATCTATGTAGACGTAACCTTCGGTGGTGGCGGACACTCCAGAGAGATCCTGTCGCGCCTGACGGAGGGAGCACACCTGTACAGTTTCGACCAGGATGCCGATGCAGAGCGCAACGTGGTGGCAAACGAGAACTTCACCTTCGTATGCTCCAACTTCAGATTCCTGAAAAACTGGATGCGCTACTACGGGGTAGACGGACTCGACGGACTGTTAGCCGACCTGGGCGTATCGAGCCATCACTTCGATGACGAGACCCGCGGATTCTCCTTCCGTTTCGACTCCCCACTCGACATGCGCATGAACAAGCGTGCGGGCAAGACTGCTGCCGACATCGTAAACGAATATGACGAAGGTGCCCTTGCTGACATCTTCTACCTATACGGTGAGCTGAAGAACTCGCGCCGCATCGCCTCGGCACTCGTCAAGGCAAGAGCCGAGAAGCCCATCCTCACCACCAAAGACTTCATGGCAGCCGTAGAGCCCCTCTTCAAGCGGGAACGCGAGAAGAAAGACATGGCAAAGCTCTTCCAGGCGCTGCGCATAGAAGTAAACCACGAGATGGACGCCCTGAAAGAGATGCTCCGCTCAGCCACAGAACTCCTGAAACCGGGAGGCAGACTCAGCGTCATCACCTATCACTCGCTGGAAGACAGAATCGTAAAGAACATGATGAAAGCGGGTAATGCAGAAGGCAAGATAGAACAGGACTTCTTCGGAAGAATAGAAACCTCTTTCAAACTCGTGAACAACAAGGTCATCGTTCCCGATGCCGACGAGCAGGAAAGAAACCCTAGGAGCAGAAGCGCCAAACTAAGAATAGCAGAAAAGAAATGATAAACAATAAAGACATAAACATCAGCGAGAAGCCTATAGCCGAAGAAAAGGCACAGGCATCACAGGAACAGCCGAAGCAGGAAACTCCGCAGCAGGAGAACCTGCAGCAGGAAGAGCCACAGCAGCAGGAAGCCCCACAGGCTTCGCTCAAGGAAGTGATTGCCAAGCAAGCCATCGAGGAAGAGGCTTCAGGATCATCGAGCTTTACGCTGCGAAAGATTCTGGGTGGAGATATTCTTACCGCCCAGATCATACGCCGGCAGATATGGCTCGTTATCCTCATCGTGTTTTTTGTCATCATCTACATATCCAACCGATACAATATCCAGAACGATATCATCGAGTTGGACAAACTACAGAAAGAACTGCAAGACACCAAATACAAAGCGCTGTCTACAAGCAGTCAGATAACAGAGAAGAGTCGTGAAAGTAATGTGCTCGACATGCTGAAGAACAATAAAGACAGCGTGCTGCACATCGCCACCCAACCTCCATACATCATAAACGTACCCGAAGAATGAGCAGCAAATTTGATCACAAGAAAGTAATGCCCCGCTACAGCGCCATCGCCATCATCATGACGATTTTCGCCATAGCCGTAGTGGGTAAAGCGCTCTACATCATGACCGCCAAGCATGATTACTGGATGAAGGTGGCAGAACGGCAGAAGAGAGATTCCGTAACCGTGAAGCCAAACCGAGGCAACATCTTGAGTTGTACCGGACAGCTGATGGCAAGTTCGCTGCCGGAGTTTAAGGTCTTCATGGACTTCAAGGCGCTGAAAGATGCAGAGAACGACTCGCTGTGGGATGCCAAGCAAGACTCCATCTGTCTTTGCCTGCACCAGATATTCCCAAACCTGAGCGAGTCTGATTTCAAGAAGCACCTCGCCGAAGGTCGCGCCAAGATGAGCCGCCACTGGCCGGTTTATCCGAAACGTGTAGACTATAACACCTTCACCGAGATAAAGGACATCCCTGTATTCCGCCTGAAACCCTACCAGAGCGGTTTCCACTGGGAAGAATATAATGCCCGAACCAGAACTTACGGTTCGCTGGCAGGCCGTACCATCGGTGCCATGTATGGTGCCAAGGATACTGCCCGCTTCGGTCTGGAGTTGAGTTACGACTCCATCCTGCGAGGCACCAATGGTATCGTGCATCGCCGCAAGGTGCGTAACAAGTTCCTCGACATTACCGATACCCCTCCTATTGACGGAGCCGATATCGTGACCACCATCGATGTGAGCATGCAAGACCTTGCCGAACGCTCACTCATCGATGAGCTGAAGGAAATCAACGCCAATGTGGGTGTAGCCATCGTAATGGATGTACCTACGGGCGACATCAAGGCCATCGTAAACATGGAGAAATGTTTCGACGGAGAATACAGAGAAATCCACAACCATGCCGTGAGCGACCTCCTGGAGCCGGGTTCGGTGTTCAAGCCAGCCTCTATCCTCGTAGCGCTGGACGACGGAGTGGTAGACACTACCTGTCACGTAGAAACCGCAGGTGGTGTATGGCCGATGTACGGCAGAGAAATGAAAGACCACAACTGGCGAAAAGGCGGATACGGAATGCTGACCCTCGCACAGACCCTGTGGTACAGTTCAAACATCGGTGTGAGCCGCATCATAGACGACCATTACCGCAACAACCCTGAGAAATTCGTAAAGGGTATCTACCGTACCGGTCTGCACGACGACCTGAAGATTCCGCTGGTGGGTGCAACACCAGCCAGAATCCGCATGCCGCACAGAAACAAGAACGGACAGTATGACAACTGGGCAAAAACCAGTCTGCCATGGATGAGTATCGGATATGAGACCCAGGTACCGCCTATCTCAACCCTCACCTTCTACAACACCATCGCCAACAACGGCAAGATGATGCGCCCGAGATTCGTGAGCAAGGTAGTGAAGAACGGAGAAACCGTCATGGAATTCCCTCCAGAGGTAATGCGCCAGCAGATAGCCAAGGAGAAGAGCATCAAGGAACTGCAAACTATCCTGGAACAGGTGGTAAGCTTGGGACTGGGAAAGAAAGCCGGTTCACCTAACTTCAAAGTGGCAGGAAAGACGGGTACAGCCCAGATTTCTAAAGGTGCCGGCGGATATAAGAGTGGCGGAACCAGCTATCTCATCAGTTTCGCAGGCTACTTCCCTGCCGATGCACCACGCTACAGCTGTATCGTCTGCATACAGAAATCAGGTTTGCCTGCTTCGGGTGGTACGATGTGCGGTAAGGTATTCCATCAGATTTCAGAAGGCATCATGGCGCAGAGTCTGAAAGTTGACGTAAAGGACGCCCGCGACTCAGCATCGGTCTTCGTTCCTGACGTAAAGGCAGGCAATATCCTTGCAGCCAACTATGTGCTCAGCCACCTCGGCATCAAGACCAATGCCAACTGGAGCGGCAGCTATGCCGACGGCAACCCTATCTGGGGCAAGGCAGAGCGCGTGGGTAACCACAGCATCAAGCTCATCAAGGAGAAGCAATACGGCAAGACTATCGTACCCGACGTTACCGGAATGGGAGCCCGAGACGCCATCTACAATATGGAGAGCCGGGGCATCAAGACCCAGATTATAGGTAGAGGAAAGGTTGTAAAGCAGAGTCTGGTGCCGGGAACGGTCATCAAGAAAGGTGCCGTATGCAGCATCGTGCTCGAATAAAACTCAGAAAAAGTTATCTGAAGCCCTATATATAATAAGGTGTAGATAAAGAAATATATAGAATATAAAACAGAAACAGGATATGAAGTTACAAGAATTACTCAAAAACATCGAGCCGGTTCAGATTATCGGCGATGCTGATGTAGAGGTTTCGGGAGTAAACATCGACTCTCGCAAGATTAAGGAAGGTCATCTCTTCGTTGCCATGAAGGGAACGCAGGTTGACGGCCACAAGTTTATTCCAAAGGCATTGGAACTGGGCGCAAAGTCGGTTTTGTGCGAAGACATGCCTGAAGAGAAAGTGGAGGGCGTAACTTACATTCAGGTCGCTTCGACCGAGGATGCTGTCGGCAAGGTAGCAACCCTCTTCTACGGCGACCCTTCAAGAAAGCTCAAGCTGGTAGGCGTAACAGGTACCAACGGCAAGACTACCATCGCCACCTTATTATATAATATGTTCCGCAAGTTCGGCCATAAGTGTGGTTTGCTCTCTACCGTCTGCAACTACATTGAGGACGAGGCAATCCCTGCCGACCATACCACCCCAGACCCTATCGAGCTGAACATGCTCCTGGGCAAGATGGTAGAGGCTGGCTGCGAGTATGCCTTCATGGAGTGCTCTTCCCACGCTATCGCACAGAAGCGTATCGGCGGTTTGCAGTTTGCCGGAGGTTTGTTCACCAACCTCACCCGCGACCACCTCGATTATCACAAGACATTCGAGAACTACCGCAACGCCAAGAAGGCATTCTTCGACGGACTGCCTAAGACAGCCTTTGCCATTACCAATGCCGACGACAAGAACGGCATGATCATGGTACAGAACACCAAGGCTACCGTGAAGACCTACTCTACCCGCAGCATGGCAGACTTCAGGGCAAGAATCCTGGAGTGTCACTTCGGCGGCATGTATCTGGAGGTTGACGGCAGAGAAGTGGGCGTACAGTTCATCGGTAAGTTCAACGTGAGCAACCTGCTCGCCGTATATGGCGCAGCCGTGATGCTCGGCAAGAAGCCAGAGGATGTGCTCGTAGTAATGAGTACCCTTCACAGCGTTAGCGGAAGACTGGAACCAATCCAGTCGCCAGACGGTTTTACCGCCATCGTTGACTATGCCCATACACCAGATGCGCTGGAGAACGTATTGAACGCCATCCACGAAGTGCTCGAAGGTAAGGGCGGAGAAGTGATTACCGTTTGCGGTGCCGGCGGCAACCGCGACAAGGGCAAGCGCCCATTGATGGCACAAGAGGCTGTAAAGCAGAGCGATAAGGTAATCATCACCAGCGATAACCCACGTTTCGAGGAGCCACAGGATATCATCAACGATATGCTTGCCGGACTGAATGCCCAGCAGATGAAGAAGGTAATCAGCATCGTAGACCGCAAGGAAGCCATCCGCACAGCCTGCATGCTGGCAAAGAAGGGCGACGTAATCCTCATAGCCGGTAAGGGACACGAAGATTATCAGGAGATTAAGGGCGTAAAGCATCACTTTGACGACAAAGAGGTGGTTCGCGACATCTTCGGAATTTCACAGAAGTAAAATCAATCAAGAAAAGAAAGAAAAATGTTATACTATCTCTTTAGATTTCTGGAGCAGTGGGGCATCTCTGGTTCTCACATGTGGGGCTACATCTCATTCCGTGCCCTACTTGCGCTGATTTTATCATTGGTCATCTCAGCCTGGTTCGGCGAGAAATTCATCAAGTATCTCAAGAGCAAGCAAATCACAGAAACCCAGCGCGATGCCAGCATCGACCCGTTCGGTGTCAAGAAGATTGGCGTTCCTTCTATGGGTGGCGTCATCATCATCCTGGCTATCCTCGTACCGGTACTGTTACTCGGACGTTTGCGCAACATCTATCTTATCCTGATGATCATCACCACCGTATGGCTCGGCTTCCTCGGTGGAATGGACGACTTCATCAAGATTTTCAAGCGTGATAAAGAGGGCTTGAAGGGTAAATATAAGATTATAGGTCAGATTGGTATCGGACTCATCGTGGGACTGGTGCTCTGGTCTTCACCTGACGTAAAGATGAACGAGAACCTCGCCATTGAGCGACAGGGACAGGAAACGGTGGTAAAGCATCGTACGGAAGCGAGAAAATCGCTGAAGACTACCATCCCGTTCGTCAAGGGACACAACCTCGACTACTCCAGCATCACCAGTTTCTGCGGTAAGTACAAGGTAGCAGCAGGCTGGATCCTCTTTGTCATCATGACCATCTTCGTGGTAACAGCCGTATCAAACGGAGCTAACCTCAACGATGGTATGGACGGAATGTGTGCCGGAAACTCCGCCATCATAGGTGTGGCGCTAGGCATACTTGCGTATGTGTCGTCGCACATCGAGTTTGCCGCCTACCTCAATATCATGTATATTCCTGGTTCTGAGGAACTGGTAGTATTCTTCTGTGCCTTCATCGGAGCCCTGATAGGTTTCCTCTGGTACAACGCCTACCCTGCCCAGGTATTCATGGGCGATACGGGTTCGCTGACCATCGGCGGTATCATCGCAGTAGGTGCCATCATCATCCACAAGGAGCTGATGCTGCCTATCCTCTGCGGTATCTTCTTCGTAGAGAGCCTCAGCGTGATGATGCAGGTTTACTATTACAAGATGGGTAAGCGGAGAGGTGTGAAGCAGCGTATCTTCAAACGCACACCTATCCACGACAACTTCCGTACACAGGACAGTCAGCTGGATCCTGACTGCAAGTATCTGTGGAAGAAACCTCGCAACTGTTTCCATGAATCAAAGATTACCATCCGTTTCTGGATTGTAACCATCATTCTGGCAGCATTGACCATCATCACATTGAAGATCAGATAAAATACAGGCTCTTATCAGCCCGACAAGTATAGAGAATAAGACAATGAGCAAAATTGTAATTTTAGGAGCTGGCGAAAGTGGCGCAGGTGCAGCCGTGCTGGCAAAGAAAGAGGGATTCGAGGTCTTTGTTTCAGACATGTCAAAGATCAAGGATAACTACAAGAAGTTGATGGATGACCACAACATTGAATGGGAAGAAGGTCACCATACTGAAGAAAAGATTTTAGATGCTGCTGAAGTCATCAAGAGCCCGGGTATTCCGAAGGAAGCACCTATGATACAGAAACTGATGGCTAAGGGTACACCTATCATCAGCGAAATAGAATTTGCGGGCAGATATACTGACGCCAAGATGATCTGTATTACGGGAAGTAACGGTAAGACTACCACTACCTCTCTGATTTACCACATCATCAAGTCGGCTGGCTATGATGTCGGTCTGGCTGGAAATATCGGAAAGAGTCTTGCCCTTCAGGTAGCAGAAACTCCTCATAAGTACTACGTCATCGAGCTGAGCAGTTTCCAACTCGACAATATGTATGAGTTCCGTGCCAATGTGGCCATCCTGCTCAACATCACTCCAGACCATCTAGACCGCTATGAGTTTAAGATGCAGAACTATACCGATGCCAAGATGCGCATTACCCAGAACCAGACAGAGGAAGACAGTTTCATCTTCTGGAACGATGATCCTATCGTTACAAAGGAGTTGGCTAAGTACAACCTCAAGTCACACCTCTGCCCATTCTCTGAGTTCAAGGAGGAGGGGTGCGTCGGCTTTATAGAGGATGGCAAGTACAAACTCAACTTCCCTTCAGCCTTCGAAATGCCACAGGCAGACATGAGTCTTCGCGGCAAGCACAACATCTATAACAGTCTGGCTGCAGGTCTGGCATGCAACATCGTAGGCATCGACCACGAGACCCTGCATAAAGGCTTGAGCGACTTCCCTGGCGTAGAGCACCGTCTGGAGAAAGTGGGCAAGTTCCAGGGCGTTTACTATGTGAACGATTCAAAGGCAACCAACGTGGATGCCTGCTGGTATGCGCTGGAGAGCATGACAACCCCTACCATCCTCATCATCGGCGGTAAGGATAAGGGAAATGACTATAACCAGATCAAGGACCTGGTAAAGGAGAAATGTGCGGGTATCGTATATCTCGGAGCCGACAACCAGAAGTTGCACGACAACTTTGACGTACTTGGCATCCCTGTCCGCGACACCCACAGCATGAAGGATTGCGTGGCAGCCTGCCAGGAATTGGCAAAGCCGGGCGACACCGTACTCCTCAGCCCATGCTGCGCAAGCTTCGATCTCTTCAAGAACATGGAAGATAGAGGCGAGCAGTTTAAAGCGCTGGCAAGAGCCATCGGAGAATAACAGTTTTCAACAGATAGAACAGATAGAACTATAAAGAAATGAATAACAAGAGCATAGGTAATATTTTCAAGGGAGACAAGGTGATCTGGATGGTCTTCTTCTTTCTCTGTATGATAAGCATCGTGGAGGTATATTCTGCCTCCAGCTCCTTGTCGTACAAGACAGGAAACTACATGGCACCTGTCATACGCCACATCTTGCTCTTGGGAGGCGGTCTGTTCACCATGATTTGCATGCTCAAGGTGAAATGCAAGTACTTCAAGATTGTTACCCCCGTCGTGATGGGCATCTCATTACTGTTGCTCGTCCTGGTATTGGCTACCGGTCAATCTACCAACGGAGCTTCCCGCTGGTTCTCCCTGATGGGCGTACAGTTTCAGCCTTCAGAGATAGCAAAAGGTGCGGTAGTACTGGCTGTAGCTCAGATTCTTAGCGCCATGCAAGCACCTCAGGGTGCCAACAGGAAGGCTTTCAAGTTTATACTTGTAGCAACCGCTCCATTTGTAATTCTCATCGGACTGGAAAACTTATCCACAGCCATGCTCCTCAGTGTCACAATCCTGGCCATGATGCTCATCGGAAGAGTGCCGATGAACCAGATTGGTAAGTTGGTGGGACTGGGCATGATTGTCATCGTCACAGCCTTTGCAGGTATCATGATTATCGGACAGGACAAGGGCGAAGAAGGCAATAAACCGGAAAATACGCTGACCGAGAAGGTTGAACAGGAACAGGAAAAGCCTAATATGGCAGAAAAGATGTTCCATAGAGCCGACACCTGGAAAGCCCGTATTGACAAGTTTATGAACTCCAAACCTGTTGCCCCACAAGATGTCGATCTCGACAAAGATGCCCAAGTGGCACATGCCAACATCGCCATCGCCTCTTCCAACATCGTAGGCAAAGGTCCGGGCAACTCGGTAGAAAGAGACTTTCTCTCACAGGCATTCTCCGACTTCATCTATGCCATCATCATCGAAGAGATGGGAATCTGGGGAGCCGCACTGGTTGCATTCCTCTACATCATCCTCCTATTCAGAGCAGGTAGAATAGCCAACCGGTGTGAGAACAATTTCCCTGCCTTCCTCTGTATGGGACTCGCCATCATGCTGGTTACCCAGGCACTCTTCAACATGGCAGTAGCAGTAGGTCTGGCTCCTGTTACAGGACAGCCACTACCACTCATCAGTAGAGGTGGTACATCTACCATCATCAACTGTCTGTACCTGGGCATCATCCTGAGTATCAGCAGAACAGCCAAGAAGAAAGAAATACCTCAAAATGAGCTTAACGACAGCAAAATGGTGGCTGCCTGACAATAGTTTTATAAATTAAGGTGAAAAAATGGCAGAAAATGCCGTTAAATCGATATTTTTTTATACCTTTGCGTTATAAACATGAACGGATATGAATAATGAATTAAGAATTATCATAAGCGGAGGCGGCACAGGTGGTCACATCTTCCCTGCCGTATCCATTGCAAACGCCATCAAGGCGAAACGCCCTGATGCTAAAATTCTGTTCGTAGGTGCACTCGGCAGAATGGAAATGCAGCGTGTACCTGCTGCGGGTTATGAAATCAAGGGTTTGCCTATCTGCGGCTTCGACAGAAAGCATCTGCTCAAGAACATCGCCGTACTCTTCAAAATATGGAAGAGCCAGCACATGGCAAAGAGCATCATCAAAAACTTCAAGCCAATGGCGGCTGTGGGCGTAGGTGGCTATGCTAGCGGTCCGACTCTCAATGTTTGTGCCAGCAAAGGTATACCTTGCCTCATCCAGGAGCAGAATTCATACGCTGGTGTAACCAATAAACTCTTGGCTAAGAAGGCTGAAAAAATCTGTGTGGCTTACGAAGGGATGGAACGTTTCTTCCCTGCCGACAAGATCATCATGACGGGAAACCCAGTACGCCAGAACGTATTGGAGACAACCATCACCAAGGAAGAAGCAAGAAAGCAGTTCGGTCTCGACCCTGAAAAGAAAACCATCCTGCTCGTGGGTGGCAGCCTCGGTGCAAGAACCATCAACGAGAGTGTGCTCCAGCACCTCGACCTCGTGAAGGAAAGCGGTGTACAGTTTATCTGGCAGACAGGTAAATACTATAATGCAGCCATCATGGAACAGCTGAAAGGTCAGGAGTTGCCAATGCTCAAGGTTACTGATTTCATCAGCGACATGGGTGCAGCTTACAAGGCAGCCGACCTGGTTATCAGCCGCGCAGGTGCCAGCAGCATCAGCGAGTTCTGCCTCATCGGCAAACCGGTTATCCTGGTTCCAAGTCCTAATGTGGCAGAAGACCACCAGACCAAGAACGCCATGGCATTGGTCAACAAAGACGCTGCCATCTACGTAAAGGATGCCGATGCACCAGAGGTATTGCTCAAGAAAGCAGTTGACACGGTAAAGGACGAAGCAAAGCTTGCTTCGCTCTGTGAGAATATCAAGAAATTAGGATTAAAGAACTCTGCCGACGTCATCGCCGACGAAGTAATCAAATTAGCAACAAAGTAATGGAAATTAAAGATATTAAAGCAGTTTATTTTGTAGGAGCCGGCGGCATCGGAATGAGCGCCATCGCTAGATACTTCCTCAGCAAGAAGTTGGTAGTAGCAGGATATGACAAGACTCCGTCCACTCTGACTCATGAGTTGGAGAAAGAGGGAATGCTTATCCACTATGAGGAGAATGTAGACCTCATACCAGAAGCCTGCAAGGATGCCAAGACAACATTGGTAGTCTACACACCGGCAATCCCTGCCGAACACAAGGAACTGGTTTTCTTCCATGAGAATGGTTTCACCATCGAGAAACGTGCTCAGGTGCTGGGTACATTAACCCGTACACATAAGGGACTGTGCGTAGCGGGTACACACGGAAAGACATCAACATCTACCATGTGCGCCCACATCATGCACCAGAGCCATATAGACTGTAATGCCTTCCTGGGAGGTATCTCAAAGAACTATGGCACCAACTATATCCTCTCCGACAAGAGCGACTATGTTGTCATCGAGGCAGATGAGTTTGACCGCAGTTTCCACTGGTTGCGCCCATGGATGAGCGTCATCACAGCAACAGATCCTGACCATCTCGACATCTACGGCACCAAGGAGGCTTATCTGGAGAGTTTCCGTCACTATACTGAACTGATCCAACCGGGCGGCGCACTCATCATCCACAAAGGTCTGGAGATGAAACAGCACGTACAGGACGGCGTCAAGATATACGAATACAGCCAGGACGAGGGCGACTTCCACGCTGAGAACATCAAGATAGAGAATGGAGGAATCACCTTCGACTTCATCTCTCCTATCGAGAACGTAACGGGCGTAGAACTCGGACAGCCTGTGCCTATCAATATCACCAACGGTGTGGCAGCAATGGCAATGGCACAGTTGAATGGCTGTACAGCCGATGAACTCCGCAACGGCATGAAGACCTACGGAGGAGTTGACCGCCGTTTCGACTTTAAGATCAAGAACGACAAACTGGTATTCCTATCTGATTATGCACATCATCCAAAGGAGATTTATCAGAGTGCAAAGAGTATCAGAGAGTTGTACAAGGACCGTAAGATAACAGCCATCTTCCAGCCTCACTTGTATACTAGAACCCGCGACTTCTATCAGGATTTCGCCAACAGCTTGAGTCTTTTGGACGAGGTAATCCTCTGCGACATCTATCCAGCTCGCGAGCAGCCTATTCCGGGAGTAACCTCCAAGCTTATCTATGACAACCTGAAACCAGGTGTAGAAAAGAGCATGATTCACAAAGAAGATGTTCTTGACCTGGTGAAGAACCGAGACTTCGATGTTCTAGTTATCTTAGGAGCTGGCGATTTGGACAACTATGTTCCACAAATTACCAAAATACTTGAAGAGAAATAAATGCATATCAATTGGAAGAAAACCATCATCATCGCACTGGATTTAGTACTGGGTACTTATCTGGTATTCGCTTTCACCAAGTTTAACAAACCTGATGAAACGAAGTTGGTGTGCACCAAGGTGAACATCAACATACAAGATGAGATGACCAATGGCTTTCTGAATGCGAAGGAAATCAAGAAGCGACTGGAAACAAGGAAACTCTATCCGCTGGGGGAACCGCTCAAAGAGGTGAACGCCCGCATGATAGAGGAAACCTTGAAGACCAGTCCTTTTGTCAAGACAGCAGAATGTTCAAAGACGCAGGATGGTCTTGTAGACATCTACCTCACCCAACGCATGCCAATCGTCAGAATCAAAAGCATCAGCAACGAAGATTATTATATTGATGACCACAATCAGATTATGCCCAACACGAACTATACATGCGATATCATCATCGCAACGGGGCACATCAACAAGTGGTATGCAAAAAAATACATCTCATTGCTAAGCAAAGCGCTGATGACGAACGAACTCTGGAGAAACCAGATAGAACAGATTAATGTTCTGCCTGACAGAGGAATAGAACTGGTACCGCGAGTAGGCAACCACATTATATATATAGGTAACCTGCCAGAGACCAACCTCATCGACAAACGGGAGCAAGCCATCAACGATTTCGTCAACAAGAAGATGAATCGATTAGAGAAATTCTATAAGTATGGACTCTCACAAGCTGGCTGGAACAAGTATTCGTATATCAATATCGAATTCGACAACCAGATCATATGTAAAAAGCATCAAAATAGCTAATTAGAAAATAGAAACAGATTAAGATAACATATAAGAACTATGCCAAAGGAATTTATTGTAGCTATCGAACTTGGCTCATCTAAGATGACAGGTATAGCAGGTCAGAAGAATTTAGACGGCAGCATCACCGTACTTGCCACCGTAGAGGAAGATTCATCTTCTTGCATCAGAAAGGGTGTGATCTATAACATTGACAAAACCTGCCAATGTTTGACCAACATCATCAAGAAGTTGAAGAATATACTGAAACAAGATATCACCCAGGTCTATGTAGGCGTGGGCGGTCGCTCTATACGCAGTATCAAGAACGTCATTGTCAAGGATCTACCAGGTAACACCATCATCTCACAAGAGATGATCAATGAACTGATGGATATCAACCGCAACATGACCTATCCAGACCAGGAAATCCTGGATGCTGCGACTCAGGAATACAAGATAGACAACCAATACCAGATAGACCCTGTAGGAATACAGTGTAACCATCTGGAAGGCATCTTCCTGAATATACTTTGGCGCAAAAACTTCTATAACAATATCAATACCTGTTTTGAAAATGCCAACATTCCTATTGCAGAAATGTATCTGGCTCCTTTGGCTATGGCTGACAGCGTATTGACTGATTCTGAAAAGCGTGCTGGATGTATGCTTGTTGACTTGGGTGCCGATACGACAACCGTTTCTGTATATTATAAAGGTATACTTCGTCATCTCTCTGTTATCCCATTGGGCGGCGGCAACGTGACCAAAGACTTAACTTGTCTTCAGATTGAAGAGCCTGATGCTGAAAAGATGAAACTCAAGTATGCCAAGGCTTATACCGATATCAGCAATATCGATCCGACACTCAACTACCCTATCGACAAGGATAGAATGGTTGAAAGCAAGAAGTTCATCGAAATCGTAGAAGCACGCGTAGAGGAAATCGTAGAAAATGCATGGTTCCAGATTCCTGTAGAATTCTCTGATAAACTGTTGGGTGGTATCATCCTTACAGGTGGCGGCAGCAATATGCCTGAAATCGATAAGGTTTTCAAGACACATACCCATATTGATAAAGTACGTATCGCCAAATTTGTTTCTCAAACGGTCAACTCTAAGGACCCTAAGATCACCAATCACGATGGTACAATGAACACCGTATTGGGACTCTTGGCTAAGGGAGACATGAACTGCGCAGGTGACGAAATCGGCACAGACCTCTTCAGCAATTCTGCAGAAAAGCCTGTAACAGCCGAGCAGCACAAGGCTCCAAGAAATCCTAACGAGACCGCCGGCAAGGGCGTGGTTCTTACTGCTGCAGAAAAAGCGGCTGCTGACGAGGCTGCCCGCAAGCAGAAAGAGCTGGAAGAGGCTGAGGCAAGACTTCTGGCAGAAAAAGAAGCTGAAGAAGAAGAAAAGAGACGCAAAGAAAACAGTCTCATCCATAAAATGATGAGAGGTTTCAAGAAGTTTGTGAAAGATACCATTTCTGAGGAAGAATAAGATGCCTTGGATTAGGTTATCAGAAAATATATTTCACAACCAGTTAGATAATAAAAGCAGATTGATAAACCCTATAAAGATTATACGACTATGCTAGATAATGGAAACACTCCTCATATTCTTGACTTTGGGGAGCCAGAAAAAGAAAATAGCATCATCAAGGTGATTGGTGTTGGTGGTGGCGGTGGAAACGCAGTCAACCACATGTACCGCGAAGGTATCCACGATGTAACATTCGTACTCTGCAATACCGACAACCAGGCTCTTAATGACTCACCTGTACCTGTACACCTGCAGTTAGGTAAGGAAGGTTTGGGTGCAGGAAACAAGCCAGCCAAAGCACGCCAGGCAGCCGAAGAGACCCTTGAAGATATCAAGAACATGCTCAATGATGGAACCAAAATGGCATTCATCACGGCAGGTATGGGTGGTGGTACCGGTACAGGTGCAGCACCTGTCATCGCCAGAGTAAGTAAGGAGTTAGGTATTCTTACCGTTGGTATCGTAACCATCCCATTCCGTTTCGAAGGTCCAAAGAAAATTGACCAGGCATTGGATGGCGTAGAGGAAATGTCGAAGCATGTTGATGCCTTGCTGGTAATCAACAATGAGCGTCTTCGCCAGATTTATCCAGACCTTGCCGTTCTCGATGCCTTCGGCAAAGCAGACGACACCTTGAGTGTAGCTGCCAAGAGTATCGCAGAAATCATTACCGTACATGGACTCATCAACCTCGACTTCAATGATGTGAAGACCGTATTGAAAGATGGCGGTGTAGCTATCATGAGTACAGGTTATGGTGAGGGAGAAGGAAGAGTAAAGAAGGCGATAGAAGATGCCTTGAACTCACCACTCCTTAACGATAATGACGTTTTCAACTCTAAGAAGATTCTGCTCAGTATCGCATTTGCAAGCGAGAAGAAGGATAATCCAGGCTTGACCATGGATGAGATGAATGATGTCAACGACTTTATGGAGAAATTCGGTGACGACTTCGAACTGAAATGGGGTCTTGCCATTGACCCAGAATTGGGAAGCCGCGTTAAGGTAACCGTTCTCGCAACCGGTTTCGGACTCGAGGATGTAGAGGGAATGAACCGCCATCTCAAGAAGCATACTGAGGAAGAATCCCGCCGTCTCGCTGAAGAAGAGGAGAAACGTGCTGAAAGAGAAGACCGCCGCAAGCGCTATTATGGCAGCGATGGCAATACGACACAGTATAAGCGTCATCCACACATTTTCCTGTTCCGACAGGAAGATCTGGACAATGAGGATGTCATCCTACAGGTAGAGAACACGCCTACATATAAGCGTACTCGCCAGACTCTGGAAGAAATCCGCAATATTGCTTCTGGCAATACGGAACCAAAAGAAGACAATAACGATGATGCAACTGTACAGGGCGTCATCAGCTTTGCCTAAACAGAGAACATTGCCAAAGTCTGTTTCTGATTTACTTCAAGCAAGTGAGGAAACCTGAAAAGACTAAGCAAACAGTTCCTGAAGAACAGCAAAACTCTTCATTTCCGGGAAACCTGGCAAATGAAGTTTATAATACTCCAGTATCACCTCTACACACCTGTTCCGTTCCATACGAGACATTGTGTAGAGGTGCATTGTTTTATAGTCTAAACGGAACAAAGACACAAGCCGCATAGAATCTTCCTTATTTAAATAATGTACATGCGAAGGAACATGAGCAACAAAGCATCCATCTACCAAATCAAAATAATCACCAGACATACCGCTCTCTATATTAGGCATAAAACCCAAATGAAAAGAGAGCTGAATCATAAAGACTATATGGAAATTGGCAATAGCACCTTTAGCATGGTCTAACCATTCGATACTGTCCTGTATGAAAAGATAGAGCGCACCATTAGCCTGCTCATGACGGGTAGCATATGAAAGCAGTTCTGCCAAGAACATGGAAATGCCAAGTTTGTATGGAGAAAAAGGGATATCAGAGAATGGAATCTGAATCGAAACATCCCTAAGGCGCTGCAGATTTGACTTGGGACGATAATCAAATTCTAAATTCAAGACCATGAGCGGTTGGAAAAGCTGCCGTTTCATCTTCCCCTTAGATGACTTAGGCACACGTACCATAAAGGAGAGTCTTCCCATCTTTTCGGTGAAGAAATCCACGATAAGTTGAGAGTCCCCATACTTGATGGTTTGCAATACGATAGCACTAGTTTTTATCTCCATTTTGCCTAATATTAGTGAAAAACAGGGCAAAAATACAAAAAAATGCGCATTTAGCGAAAATTTTCCATGAAAAATTTGCTAGATTCAAATAAAAGTAGTAACTTTGCACCCGCAAATAAGCAATGGTCCCTTCGTCTATCGGTTAGGACGAGAGATTTTCATTCTCTAAAGAGCAGTTCGACTCTGCTAGGGACTACAAACATTTAAGAAATAAAAAAAATAACATAAAGAAGATGGCAAATCACAAATCATCAATCAAGAGAATCCGTCAGGACAAGAAGAAGGCTTTGCACAATAAGTATTATGCAAAGACTATGCGCAATGCTGTCCGCAAGTTGCGCAACATGTCTGACAAGGAAGAAGCTGCAAAGCTCTATCCTACAGTTCAGAAGCTTTTAGACAAGTTGGCTAAGATCAACGTTATCCACGACAACAAGGCTGCAAACTTGAAGTCTGGTCTTACAAAGCACATCGCTAAGTTGGCCTAACTTATAAGTCAAAGCAAAGAAATAAATAAGGCTGCAATCCTTTATAGGGTCGCAGCCTTATTCTTTTCTATGAACCCGACTACCCATTTCCTGCATCATAAAATCTTCCCATCACAACCGGTTTTATACTACAACATACCCTATAAAAATGCGCAAAACGATTATAAAACAGCTTTTTCAAGACACTTTTGCCGCTAAAGTTCACATTCTACGTTTTTTCTTCACTTTTTGGTGATTTTTCACAAACAAAAGTTCCTGTTTCTCAGCTTTTTTTAGTATCTTTGCACGGAAATAAGACAATACTAAAATGGCAGAAAATCAAAACAACGCAAATAATTACTCTGCGAGTAACATTCAGGTTCTGGAAGGCCTGGAAGCTGTTCGCAAACGTCCGGCGATGTATATTGGTGACATCTCCGAAAAGGGTCTTCATCACTTGGTAAACGAAACTGTAGACAACTCTATTGACGAAGCAATGGCGGGCTACTGTACCGACATCGAAGTTACCATCAACGAAGACAACTCTATCACCGTAGAAGATAATGGTCGTGGTATCCCTGTGGATATGCACGAGAAACTACATAAATCAGCCCTCGAAGTCGTTATGACCGTACTTCACGCAGGTGGTAAGTTCGACAAGGGTTCTTACAAGGTATCTGGCGGTTTACATGGTGTGGGTGTAAGTTGTGTGAATGCACTTTCTACCCACATGTTGTCACAGGTGTTCCGTGGCGGCAAAATCTACCAGCAGGAATATGAGAAGGGTAAGCCTCTCTATCCGGTTAAGGTGGTAGGTGAAACCAACAAGCGCGGTACACGCCAGCAGTTCTGGCCAGATCCAACCATCTTTACTCACACTGTCTATAAGTGGGACATCATAGCCAACCGTATGCGCGAGTTGGCATTCCTCAATGCAGGTATCAAGATTACCTTGAGAGATTTGCGCCCTGACGAGGAAGGTAAGACCAAGGAGCAGGTTTTCCACGCTAAGGATGGTTTGAAGGAATTCGTCCGTTACGTAGACCGTCACCGCACTCATCTCTTCGATGATGTTATCTATCTGAAGACAGAAAAGCAGGGTATTCCTATCGAGATTGCTGTGATGTACAACACAGATTACTCTGAGAATATCCACTCATACGTCAATAACATCAACACCATTGAGGGTGGTACCCACCTGACTGGTTTCCGTATGGCGTTGACCCGCACCTTGAAGGCTTATGCAGAAGCTGACCCAACCATCTCTAAGCAGATTGAGAAGGCAAAGGTAGAGATTGCACCAGAAGACTTCCGCGAGGGTCTTACTGCCGTTATCTCCATCAAGGTAGCTGAACCTCAGTTTGAGGGACAGACCAAGACCAAGCTCGGTAACAGCGAGGTACAAGGTGCCGTTCAGCAGGCTGTAAACGAGGCTTTGTCTGATTACCTGGAGGAACATCCAGACGAGGCTAAGCGCATCTGCGAAAAGGTGGTATTGGCAGCAACAGCACGTATCGCTGCCCGCAAGGCACGTGAGAGTGTACAGCGCAAGAACTTCATGACAGGTGGTGGCCTGCCTGGTAAACTTGCCGATTGCTCAATGAAGGACCCTAAGGAATGTGAGATCTTCCTCGTCGAGGGTGATTCCGCTGGTGGTTCCGCCAAGCAGGGTCGCGACCGTTTCCGTCAGGCTATTCTCCCATTGCGTGGTAAGATTCTGAATGTAGAAAAGGTACAGTGGCACAAGGTATTCGAAGCAGAGTCTGTCATGAACATCATCCAGAGTATCGGTGTCCGTTTCGGTGTAGACGGCGAAGACAGCAAGGAGGCTAATACCGACAAGTTACGTTACGACAAGATTATTATCATGACCGATGCCGACGTCGATGGTTCCCACATCGACACATTGATTATGACACTCTTCTACCGTTTCATGCCAAAGGTTATTGAAGAAGGCCACTTGTATATCGCAACCCCACCACTCTACAAGTGTACTTATCGCAGCAAGGTTAGCGAATATTGCTATACCGAACAGCAGCGCCAGGCATTCATCGACAAGTATGGCGATGGATTGGAAGACAAGAATATCCACACCCAGCGATACAAAGGTTTGGGTGAGATGAACCCGGAGCAACTTTGGGAAACCACAATGGACCCATCTACACGCTTACTCAAGCAGGTTACCATCGAGAATGCAGCCCAGGCTGATGAGATATTCTCTATGCTGATGGGTGATGATGTGGAACCACGCCGCGAGTTCATCGAGCAAAACGCTACTTACGCCAATATTGACGCTTAAGTTTACAAGAACATATTGGGGGCAGACTCAGCAAGAGTCTTCCCCCTTTTTTAGATAGTCTCATCCAATGGGCATCACTTCTGAGCATCATATTCCGAGCATCGCATTTTAAAAACCAACAATACCATCTTTATGAAGCATATATTTTTTACGATTGCATTAGCAGCCTCAAGTATTTGGAACAGCCAGGCGGCAACTGTAAATAAAGGACAGCAACCTAACAAGTTGTGGTACAACAAGCCTGCATACGCCTTCGAAGAGTCACTGCCACTAGGTAATGGCAAACTGGGTGCGCTGATTTATGGTGGAGCAAACAATGACTCTATCCAGCTCAACGACATCACCCTCTGGACGGGCGTACCCGTAAATCCCAACGAAGGTGGCGAAGCCTACAAATGGATTCCAAAAATCAGAGAGGCTTTATTCAAAGAGGATTACAAAACTGCCGATTCACTGCAGCACTATGTGCAAGGTCACAACTCGGAATTCTATCAGCCATTGGGAATGATCAACATCAAGGACTGCAACCAGGGCGAGTTCACAGACTATTACCGCGAACTGAGCCTCGACAATTCCCTGGCTACCGTATTGTATAAGCGCAATGGTATCCGATACACCAAAGAATATTTTGCATCCCATCCCGATAAGATGATTGCCATCAGGCTGAGTGCTTCCCAAAAGAGAGCCATCAATAGCGACATCTCACTCACCTCTCTCATCCCCCATCAGGTGAAAGCATCCAGAGGACAGCTCACCATGACGGGACATGTTCTCGGCGATGAAGCCAACAGCACACATTATTGTGCCATACTTCAGGTAAAGAATACAGATGGAAAAGTATGGGCAAGCGATTCGGTTCTTCATCTGAAAGATGTGAGCGAGGCTGTCATCTATCTCATCAACGAAACGAGCTACAACGGATTCGATAAACACCCCGTGAAGGAAGGTGCTCCATACATCGAGAACGTAACCGATGAAGCCTGGCATCTTGCCAACTTCACATACGAAGAATTCAAACAGCGACACATCGCAGACTACAAGAAACTCTTTGACAGAGTAAGTTTGAACCTGAAAGGTGCCAAGTTTGATTTCCTCCGTCCAACCGACAAGCAGTTACTTGCTTACAGCGACAACCACGAGAACAACCCTTATCTGGAACAGCTCTATTTCCAGTATGGCAGATACCTGCTCATCAGCAGCAGTAGAACAAAAGGTGTGCCTGCCAATCTGCAGGGGCTCTGGGCACCAGCCCTCCGTTCGCCATGGCGCGGCAATTATACCATCAACATCAACCTGGAAGAAAATTACTGGCCAGCAGAAGTTGCGAATCTCTCAGAACTGGTTGCTCCAGTAGACGGATTGGTAGAGGGCATGGCTGTAACAGGTCGCCACAATGCCCAACACTTCTATGGCATTGATAAAGGATGGTGTGCCGGACACAATACCGATGCCTGGGCAATGAGCAACCCTGTAGGAACCGGAAACGAGAGTCCGCAATGGAGCAACTGGGCGATGGGTGGAGCCTGGCTTGTAGAAACCCTTTGGGATCACTATGACTATACCCGCGATACCGAATATCTTCGCAAAACAGCCTATCCTTTGATGAAGGGCGCTGCCGACTTCCTGCTAGAGTGGCTCATCCCGAATCCACACAATCCAAACGAACTGATTACAGCCCCTTGTACATCGCCAGAGGCAGATTACATCACCGATAAGGGCTACCGTGGCAGCAGTTTCTATGGCGGAACCGCCGACCTCGCCATCATCCGCGAGCTCTTCAAGAATACCATCAAGGGAGCAAAAGCCCTGGGCATCGACAACGATTACCAGCAGCAGTTGCAATCAGCCCACAATCGCCTGCGCCCTTACCATATCGGTAAGCGGGGCAATCTGATGGAGTGGTACCACGATTGGGAAGATCAGGATTGGCACCACCGTCATCAGTCGCATCTGCTGGGGCTCTATCCGTTCCGTCAGATTTCGGTAGATAAGACTCCGGAACTTGCTGCTGCCGCAACCAAGACTCTGGAAATAAAAGGCGATAACTCCACAGGCTGGAGCACAGGCTGGAGAATCAACCTCTGGGCTCGTCTGCATCGTGCAGACAAGGCTTATCAGATATACCGCAAGTTGCTCACCTATGTAAGTCCTGAGGTTTACAAGGATAGCAAGCACCGCAGCGGTGGTACCTACCCTAACCTCTTTGATGCCCATCCACCATTCCAGATTGATGGCAACTTCGGAGGTACTGCAGGTGTATGCGAGATGCTGATGCAATGCGACGGCGAAATTATGGATCTTCTTCCAGCTCTTCCGAAAGAATGGGCAGCAGGCGAGATAAAGGGCATCAAAGCACGAGGAAACTACGAGATTCATCTCGTATGGAACAATGGAAAGGTCAGCAAAGCTTCCATCACCAGCAAGAATGCCGGCAACCTGACCGTCAAGTATAATGGTAAGCAGAAAGCATTAAAATTCAAGGCTGGCGAAACAAAACTCATAAAATAGACAAATAAGAATCTATGAGATATTTTACAATTCTCATCTTTACAACTCTCTGGGTGCTGAATTCCTATGCACAGGAATTCGGTACCCATTGGGTATCATATCCATTCCCCAACGATTCTTCTGAGATATTATACAGGAAAATCTATCATCTTGATCAAAAGCCTTTAAAGGCTGAGATAAACATGGCAAGTGGAGGAAATACCCGCCTATACATCAACGAAAGAAATGTTACGCCAAGCATTTTCAACGAAGGAGCCAGAGACAGCATCCTTCTGATGCAAACCATAGATATCTCCAGATATCTGAAAAAGGGCGAAAACATCATCGCGGTCTGGTATGCACCAGGAAGAATAAGAAATAAGAGCAAACAACTCTCGCTGGAACTTCATGGCTGGTATACAGACTCTGTTCCTTTTTATCATAAAGCAGACGAAACATGGTGGTGCAAGCCCCTGAAGGGCGGCAGTTACAACGAAAAGGAACACTTTGACAATAGAATATACACTACTGAGTGGAAATCGGCTGAATACCAATCTTCAGGATGGGTTCATCCGACAGGCGCCTTCAAAGATACGGTAAACTATATCTTTGTTGATCAGCTGCCATACCTCACCCAGAACAAACTTCAAATGGTATTAGAACCATACCAGGAGGAATTTGATCATCAGGGATGCCATATAGACTTCGGACGTCCGTTCCGTGGAACCATCAGGCTCACGATACGCAATGCCAGCAAAGGAACAACACTTCATATTAACGGAAACCAATATGTATGCAGTGGCGAAATGGACGAGCAAGCCTATTACCGCATCCATGCTGAGCATCAAAAAGATTTCGTGATAACTTGGGATAAAGGTTTTAGAAGAAGTAATATCACAAATATAGAAGGATTAGAGATTTCGGAATAAGCTCAACAGCGTTTCGAAATCTCTTTTTTTATAAAACAAAAAAAAGACTTCGGAACTATTATCTTCCAAAGTCTCTAACTGAATTTAGTCTTCCAATTCGGCAAGTACTTGCTCTGCCACTTCGCAAAGCTCATCATACCATTCCTTGCCGAATTTCTCTACCAACGGACCCTCCAGGAACTTATAAACCGGAAGATTCAACTCCTCTCCTTTCTTGATGGCATCCTTGCAGATGCGCCACTTGTTATAGTTGATGCCATACACCTCATTTCCAAAATCCTTGGCACGGATAGGATACAAAGCACAGGAGATAGGCTTCTTGAACTTCGACTTTCCTTCGCGATAAGCACGCTCCAAGGCACAGATACAACAGTTAGGAATCGTATGTCCATCGCCCAGGTCTTTCAAATCCTGGTAGCATGTAAACACACAATCCTTACCATTCACGATGCTCGTCACCAAATCGCCTTCAATATCGGTATAAGCCACGCCCTGCTTATCTATGATAGCCTGGGCAGAAGCCGAGAGATCATCCCAAACCACATCCAGCGCATCCTCAATCTCCATAATCTCATCCAGGGTAACAGGAGCTCCCGCATCGCCTTCAATGCAGCACTCACCCTTGCAGGCATCAAGGTCGCAACAGAATTTTTCAGTGATGATATCAGGTGAAACCAATACGTTGCCCACCTGCAGAATACGCAGTTCGTCTTTCTTCATAATGTTTTTGAGATGAATAAATTTCTTTGAGTGTATAATAAAAATAATGATAGCTACCCATGAGTGGATAGCTATATATTAATAGGTGTACCTACCACTGGATAGGCGCAATTCCGTTCTGCTGCAGATATGCATTGCAGCGGGAGAAATGATGATTGCCAAACCAGCCGCCTCTGTTGGCTGACAATGGCGAAGGATGCACACTTTCCAATATCAGGTGCTTGCTCGTATCGATGAGATTAGCCTTGCTGCGGGCATAACCGCCCCAAAGGATAAACACCAAATGCTCCTTATCCTTGCTGAGTGCCTTGATGGCAGCATCGGTAAACTCCTCCCAGCCTTTGCGCTGATGGCTCGCTGCCTGATGGGCACGAACGGTAAGGGTGGCGTTGAGCAACAATACTCCCTGCTTTGCCCAGCGGGTCAAATCGCCAGTAGCTGGCATCGGAGTGCCGAGATCCATCTGAATCTCCTTAAATATATTAATCAATGATGGCGGGAAAGCGATTCCGTCCGGCACAGAGAAACTCAATCCCATCGCCTGACCTGGCTCATGGTAAGGATCCTGTCCGATAATCACTACCTTTACATCATCAAAAGGACAGAGATTGAAGGCATTGAAAATCAAGCGGCCAGGAGGATAACAGGGCGTACGCAGGTATTCCTCTTTCACGAAGTTCGTGAGGTTAACAAAATACTGCTTGTCGAACTCTTCTCCTATATGCTGTCTCCAACTTTCTTCTATCTTTACGTTCATACTTAATATAAATTCAAAAGTATCTTAAGATACTTACGCAAGTATCCTAAGATACTTAGCCAAGTATCTTAGGATACTTTTTTGAGGTATATAAAATCGTTTTTACTTGTTGTCAGAAATCAAGTTCTCACCAGTCATATCTGCAGGCTTCTCCAAGCCCATGATATGGAGGATAGAAGGAGCGACATCTGCCAAACGACCATCCTTAACGGTAGCTGAGTTGTTGTCAGTTACGTAGATGAATGGAACTGGGTTCAAAGAGTGAGCGGTGTTTGGTGTACCGTCCTCGTTGATAGCGTGGTCTGCATTACCGTGGTCAGCGATGATGATAGCCTCATAATCGTTAGCCTTGGCAGCCTCGATAACGTCCTTTACACAGTTGTCAACAGCATGAACAGCCTTAGCGATAGCGTTGTAGATACCAGTGTGACCTACCATATCACCATTAGCGAAGTTTACAACGATGAAGTCGTACTCCTGGGTGTTGATAGCACCAACCAGCTTATCCTTTACCTCGTAAGCGCTCATCTCTGGCTTCAGGTCGTATGTAGCCACCTTTGGAGAAGGAACCAGGATACGGTCCTCGCCCTCGTATGGAGTCTCACGACCACCATTGAAGAAGAATGTTACGTGAGCATACTTCTCTGTCTCTGCAGTGTGGAGCTGCTTCTTGCCCTGTGCGCTCAAGTACTCACCGAGAGTGTTCATTACGTTCTCCTTAGGGAAGAGGATGTGAACGCCCTGGAAGCTTGCATCGTATGGAGTCATGCAGTAGTACTGCAAGTCCTTGATGGTGTGCATGCCTTCCTCTGGCATATCCTGCTGAGTCAATACCTGTGTCAACTCCTTGGCACGGTCGTTACGGTAGTTGATGAAGATAACAACATCACCCTCCTGGATAGTACCGTCAACCTTTGAGTTATTGATTGGCTTGATGAACTCGTCTGTTACGTCCTCATCATAGCTCTCCTGCATAGCCTTCACCATATCATCAGCCTGCTTACCCTTACCCTCAACGAGCAAGTCGTATGCTTCCTTCACACGGTTCCAGCGCTTGTCACGGTCCATAGCATAGAAACGACCTACGATGCTTGCGATGTGTGCACCGTTCTTGTCGCAGCAAGCCTGAACCTCCTCGATGAAGCCCTTACCGCTCTTAGGGTCTGTATCACGACCATCCATGAAGCAGTGAACGTATGTCTCCTTCAAACCATATTCCTTACCGATCTCAATCAACTTGAAGAGGTGATCCAAAGAAGAGTGAACACCACCGGTAGAAGTCAAGCCCATCAAGTGGAGCTTCTTACCTGTCTTCTGAGCATAGCTGTAAGCGTTGATGATCTCCTGATTCTTCAAGATGTCACCGCTCTCGCAAGCCTTGTTGATCTTAACGAGGTCCTGATATACCACACGACCAGCACCGATGTTGAGGTGACCTACCTCAGAGTTACCCATCTGACCGTTAGGAAGACCTACGTCCTCGCCACAAGTCTGGAGAGTAGAATGTGCTGAAACTGCTGTCAAATAATCGAGATAAGGAGTTGGAGTCTTGAAGATAACATCACCCTTATCATGCTTACCGATTCCCCATCCGTCGAGAATCATTAAAAGAGCTTTTTTTGCCATAATTACATAAAATAATTTAAATTCGAATTTCGACTGCAAAGTTACAACAAAATAGGTGAAGGACAAAATAAATTAAGATAAAAAAACTTCCACCTTTCTAAAAAGATGAGAGTTGATTATCAGAACAACAGGTACGCAGGATATATCCCTTCTTGATGACGGCTTCGATGCTTACCTTTTCATCCAGGTTTAATGCCCGACGAAGATAGGTAATCTGCACGTTCAGAGCAAGAGAATTGGAGTAAGAGTCATCCCCCCATACTTCATTCAGAATAAAATCCCGCTCCACAAGCTGGTTCTGGTTCTCGGCAAGAAGCTTCAGGATTTCTGCTTGACGAGACGTGATGACCACTCTGGAATTACCACATTGCAGTTCATTCTGCGCATAGTAGAAAGCAATGGAACCGATTGAAACGGCGGCTTCTTCGCCTTTGTCGTCTTCTTTCGGCTGCTTCAACTCATAAATCATATTCTTCAGGAACTCATGGCGAATGCCATCTATGCGTTTCTGGAAGACTATGGTCTTAACCAGATAATACAGACATCCTATCAAGATGAAAAAGAGAAAGACGCTTCCTATCAGTTGCCACATCATAGCCTTGAGCGTTCGAGTAATAGGAATGGGTACCTGAAAGGAAATACCTTGGCGAAACATAGGATTCGTCTGATATTTCACAGTCACCACACGCGACCATTTGCCTTCGACATCATATTTCGTATCCAGGAAGACGGTCTTGTAATCCTGATGACGAAAAGAGGTAATCATTCCATACCCCTTATCATCCAGTAATCTTTGATAGGAAGCCAACGATGGACGTTTACCTTTATAAGCCAGATATCTACTGATGATGAGATAAGCATCATCACCCGTAAGATTAGGATCATTCAAACGGACAAGAAAGCGGTGATTATCCCAAAAAGAAAGCGTTGTACGGCTGCATCCCTTCTTCATATCATATTGAGATTCTACCTTGAGCATAACCGTATCTCTTCTACCTTTCGTAGAAGAATTCTCCTGCAACTTTTTTCTATTCTTCAAATCTTGCGCCAACACCTCATCACAATCCTTCTTGAATTGCTCTACCTGCTGGTCTAAGCTATATTGACATTGAAGATGGAGCCAATAAGCCTGCGTGCAGAACAACAATACGATTGCTACTCCACATACCATCCATACTATTTTCAGTTTGCTATTACTGTTCATACTTTCCTGATCTTTTGAATTTGTCGGCAAAGTTACAGAAAAATCCGTAAACAAAGGTAAGAGTAATAAAATAATAATAGGCGAAAAGAAGCAAAAGTAATAACTCAGTAACAGAATTCATCGGTTTCATCGGATAATCTCAGTACTTTTGCATCGTAAAAATGAATGAAACAGATAAAATAAAGAATAAATAGACGAAGATTATGAAAAAGGTATTATTGATGGCATGGCTTGCATTATATGCCTGCATGCTCCAAGCTCAAACAGTAAACCTGTTCAATGAATCAAGCATTGGCATGGGAGATTCCATTGATCAGGTAAAGTATCAAGTAGTGTATGATGCCGAGTATATTTACGAAAAGAAATATACTAAGACCGACACCATCATTGGCAACCTCGAAGAGAAAATGCTCTTGCAGATTGGCAACAAGTATTCCGCATTCTACAGTTATCCGATATTCCAAAGAGACTCTATTATCTCAGAGAATATGGCAAAAGGAATACCTGTTAATTTCTCCGGTAATGGAGGCCAGATTAATTGGAAAGTATATAAGAACTATCCAGAACAAGGCAAAACAGCCTATCTCGATTTCTTCGCTGCCGACAGATATGTATGCATTGAACCGATGGAACCGATAGACTGGCAACTCACAGACAGCCTTGACACTATCTGTGGTTACGAGTGCCACCAGGCAATTGCCAAGTTTAAGGGCAGAACATGGATAGCTTGGTACACGGAAGACATCCCTATTGACAATGGTCCCTGGAAACTGGGCGGACTGCCGGGATTGATACTCAAGGCTCACGACTCAGAGAATGACTATGGATTTACGGCTGTAGGACTCACTACAGGCAAAGACTCCACACCTATCTATTATAAAGGTAAGACTTTCGAGCCTATCGACCGCAAATCATTGACCTCCATTTACAAGAAATACTATGCCGACCCTATCGGCTATCTGCTTCAAGATGCCAAGTATGCTGCAATTGTAAAGATCAAGGATGAGAAAGGAAATATCCTGAAGCATTCCAAGCGTGCCGAGCCATACAATCCGATTGAAAGATAATTAGCGGTTTACTTTTTTGCCAGATAAGCGTCTTAAAGACATCAGCAAGATAAGTGTTTAAGGCAAAATAGAAGAGAGAAAAAAAAATGAAGAAAATAATAGTTCTTTTCACTATTCTGCTCTTGGCGTGCCATGCATTTGCCCAAGAGAAGATTAGCGGTTATGTGGAAGATTCACTCACACATAACCGCCTGGCTAACGTATCCGTTACTCTGCTGCGCCATGGAAAGCCCTTGAAGTTTACACGAAGCAAGGAAGACGGTACTTTCCTGATTCCCATAGCACAAAAGCAAGCTGGCGATATGCTGCAAGCTACCTATATGGGCTACAAAAAGCAAAAAACGGCGGTTTCATCGGAAGTAGAAACCGTAATTAGTATGGCTTCCACGGCATTCGTGCTGAAAGAAGTGCAGGTGAAAGGGTCCCGTATCACAGGGCGAGATACCATTTCTTTCGATCTTACCCGCTTTGCCAACGAACGAGACAACTCCCTGAAAGATGTATTGAAAAAGCTGCCGGGCGTGGATATTGAGAAGAATGGCCGTATCAACTACAATGGTAAACCTATCAATAGATTCACCGTGGAAGGACTCGACCTGACCGGCGGCAAATACAACCAGCTGGAAGAAAACATCAAGGCAAAAGATGTGAAAAAGGCCGAAGTCATCGAACATGACCAACCGATCAAGGCGCTCCAGAACAAAACCTTTACGGATAATGTAGCAATGAACATCGCCCTGAAGGACAGTGCCAGAGATAAACTGTTGCCTACCATCAAGCCCTATCTGCTGATTGGTAGTCCTACCCACGTAGGTGGCGAACTCAATCTGATGCAGATAGGCAAGAAAAAGCAGCTGATGTATAATGCCGCATACGATAGAACCGGTAAGAATCTTGGCTACTCTCTGGAAACCCTTGCTTCCTACAGCGACAGATTGAAAGCTGCAGCATTGCCTTCCTGGCATAGTGCACCCAGTCTGGAAGCGCCAATAGACGATGAAAGATTGCGATTCAATACTACCCAGAAGTACTCCATCAACCATATCAGGAAGAACAAGCAGGATGCAGAAAGCCGTATTGAGGCGAACTATCTGCGCCAGGTTGTCCGCCAGCAACGGGAGAACACCTCTGTTTATAACCTTGGCGGTGAAGCCCCGATTACAACCACGGAGCAGAATCACAAGACGATGATCAGCGATGTCTTCAGACTGGAATGGGAGAACAAGGTAAACCAAGCCAATCATTATGGCAATGAGAACATCAGCCTCAACGTAAGCCAGAACGATGGCTTGTCGAATATCAACGATACGCTTACCCAGCGCATCCGCATCCCAAAGATAGACATAGCAGGTAGTCTCTACCGTCTCTTTGTCTTCAAGAAGAGTCAGCTCTCCTGGCGCTCCACTGCCGATTATCACCATGGAGTATCCAATCTCTACGTGAATGACGATCGCAGCCGCTTGCGCAGCAACCTGTGGCATACAGCCCACGCCCTTTCTTGGCAGAAGAACCGGTTCCACTGGATGCAGCGATATCAGATAAGCATAGATGCCAACAACATCCACATCAAAAATGATGGAAATGAAGCTATCAGTCAGAGTAGTCTCAACCTGACAGGTAAGGTCTCTCCATACTGGCAATACAAGACGGAGACCTTCAGAATATCGTTTTCTCCAGACCTTATCTGGGAGCGCTTCACCTATCCGCAGAAGACATTATGGGCGGTTTCACCGTTCTTATATCTCAACAAGAAGTTGAATTTCCGTCAGGAAATGACAGCCTATTTCGGATATACCACCAGTACGGGCGATGCGAAGAACTATGCCTTGAGCCAGTATCGACGCAGTTATCGTTCCTGGTATGTTTCGGGCGACATCATCCCTATCACCCGTTCGCTGTACGGGAATCTCTCCTACGAATACAAGCGTCCTATCAAGGAGGTTTTCTTCTCAGCATCAATCAACGCCAACCGCTATTGGATGAATACAGCTTCCGACCTGCGCATCGTGAACGGTAATTACTATACCTCTTTATACAGGCAGGACAGCGAGAGCGATAACATCGGAGGTTCGCTCTACATCTCCAAGGGATTCTACAACCTGCATCTGAAGACCCGACTCACCGCCAGCTACAACTACAGCAAGGGCGAACAGTACTCATCGGGGAAAGCCATCGGCTATACTGCCAATACCTATTCCTTGAAGCCAAGCATTGACTACTCACCATCCTGGTGCGCCCTGAGTTATGAGGGTGAATTCACGAAATATGATTCCAAGAGCCAGAATCAAGCGGTTTCATCGCTATTCAACTGGAAGCAGACTTTCTCAACCACCGCCACCATCAGTCATATCGACCTCACTTTCTCACTGGTACATTACCATAACGAATTGCAAGGAGGCAGCAAGGTGAATACACTCCTGGGAGATGCATCGGCAGTATGGAGATTGAAAAAGCTCCGCCTTTCTGCAGAGCTTCGAAACCTATTCAACAAGAAGAATTATATGGAAACCATCTATAGCGGCATCAGCACATTGACCGACAGCTATTATCTTCGCCCGCGCGAACTGATGATTTCCGCCCAGTATTCCTTCTAAACAAGAGCTCCCTT
Source organism: uncultured Prevotella sp. (assembly GCA_934202525.1). Classification (GTDB taxonomy): domain Bacteria; phylum Bacteroidota; class Bacteroidia; order Bacteroidales; family Bacteroidaceae; genus Prevotella. The sequence goes on along the minus strand of CAKPYB010000020.1, from coordinate 24,435 downwards.
CTCAGAAAAGAGCCGGGAGTTCTTTGCTTTTGGGGAAAAGAGACAAGGTTAAGAGGGATTTTGACTTTTTAGTTCATTTTTATTTGGAACATAACATTATTTTTTGTACCTTTGCAACTGATAATATCTTGTTATTATCCCAATGATTATGCAAGAAACGAATAATATATTAGCAATATTAGATAACTACCTCCACGACAATCCTGATGAGATTGCAAAGGAGATGGCAAACGACTTCAGAAAACGAAGAATAGAGAAGAATCTGACACGTGAGCAAGTGGCAGACAAGTCAGGCGTTGCCGTCAGCAACATCACCAGATTCGAACAAAAGGGCCTCATCTCCCTCAAAAATCTGATAGGTATCGCCATAGCTTTGGAATATACCTCAGAAATCAAGAACGTCTTCTCGCAACCCAAGTACTCCACCATGGAGGAGTTGCAACAGATAAAAAGAAACGCTAACAAGAAAAAGGCTTACAGACAATGAAACATATAGAATCTTTAGCCGTGAAATATCACCAGGAGAAAGTCGGCACACTGTCATTGAGTGCCGATGGAAAGGTATGCACATTCGAGTATGACAATCAGTGGTTGGCATCTGGCTTTAGTGTATCTCCGTTGGAATTGCCACTGAAGCCTGGTCTTTTCATTGCCAAAGCCACCCCTTTCAACGGGAACTTTGGTATCTTCGAAGACAGCCTTCCCGATGGATATGGTAGATACCTATTGCATAAAGCCTTGCTAAAAGAGGGCATCAACGACTTTGAGCTATCTGCTCTTGACCGACTGAGCATCGTGGGCAATGGAGGTATGGGCGCATTGACCTACGAACCTATAACTTCTATCCAGACTGGACATGAGATTGATGACTTTGACCTTTTACAAGCCAAAGCCTTGGAAGTATTGAAGGAGCAACAGGATAATGACGCAGGATTATTATTATATAATAGTGGTAATAGTGGCGGTTGTCGCCCGAAAGCCATTTGCACAAATGAGGATGGTCATTGGTTGGTCAAGTTTCGCCATACCTATGACCCACAAGATATGGGAAAGCAAGAGTATCATTATAATGAGATAGCCAAGCAATGTGGTATCCAAGTACCCGACTTCAAACTGGTAAACGACAAGTATTTTGCCTGCCGTCGCTTCGACATTTCTCCAACAGGCGAACGTATTCACGTAGCCACAGCTGGAGCCTTGCTCAACGTTTCCCTTTCCAACCCCATTCTCGATTACCTCAACCTTTTGGCACTTACCGGTTATCTTACCCAGAGCCAAGAGGATGTGGAGGAGATGTTCCGCCGCATGGTTTTTAATTACATAATGGACAACAAGGACGACCACTGCAAGAACTTCTCTTTCTTGGTTCAGAAAGAGAGCGATGGCAAATGGCATTGGCATTTAGCCCCTGCCTACGACCTCACCCATTGCACCGAGGGATATAATGGTGAACACGCAACATCTGTAAATGGGAGTGGCCATCCGACCGTAGAGGATATGATTGCCGTTGGCGTAAAGAATAAAATGAAGGAAAAGAGATGCCGCGAAATATACGAAGAGATAACCGAACAATGCTAGAATAAAAGCGAACTATCTGCGTGCGCTGTGTGGCCTATTCCTGTAGCAGAATTACGAGAATATGCTATTGGGGGAGGAGTGTCTCGTTATTGGGAATTGCGTAGGGATTATCCTGATAAGGAAACGGCCATTCGTAAGGTATTGCTTGATCCGCAGGGACCTTTGATAGAAGAACCTCAACGCCTACTTCGTGATGATATGAGGGATACGATGCAGGCATCTACTTTGTTGACAATTATAGGCAATGGTGCCAACAAATTGTCTGAAATTGCAACTAGGGCAGGTAAAGATGGTAGTACGATTTCTGAACCTTTAAGCAAGTTGCGAGATCTCGGCTATGTTAGTCGAGAAGTTCCTTTTGGTGAGAGTCCTAAGAAAAGTAAGAAAGGAATTTATCATATCAATGATTCTCTTTTACGTTTTCACTATCAGTTTATTGTGCCTTATCGTTCTATTTTGGAATTGGGAAGAATGGATATGGTGATGCAAGTGGTTCTAGCTCAACTTCCACAATTTATAGGTCAATGCTGGGAATTACTTTGTCGTGAATATGTTAGTGGAAATATTATAGATGGCATAGCCTACAATGTCGCATCTCGTTGGTGGGGTAAGATATTTCCGCCAGAATATAAGGATGGTAAGGTGGTTGAGTTGGATGTTGTGGCAGAGTCTATTGATAAGAAGCATATCTTGGTAGGTGAATGTAAATGGACGCACGATGAAGATGCCGACAGGCTCATGGATGTTTTGGAGCAGAAAGCTAAGTACTTGCCTTTTATTAAGAAAGGGCAGAAAGTTCATCTTGTGCTATTCTTAAAGGAGTCTCCAACTCATTGTGTAAAGGGTATGCAGATATTCTTGCCAAGTGATGTAATGAAGATTTAGTTGGTATAGAAAACATCAGCTTGTTGTTATTGTTCATAATTGATTTCCTTTGCAATATTTATTTCTTCAAGGATTCCATAGAAAAATTTATAAATTTGTATCAAGCGAATTTTAAGTGTCTCCACATCTATTGCTTGTTGAAATTCTTGGTTCTTTGAATCTTTATAGAGTACACGATTATATCTAAAAGTGCATCCATTATAGTCAATGTCTGATAATTCATGGAGCAATCTTGAAATGTTTTGTACTTCTGGATTTGGATGAATATATTTACGCAATGCATCAAATAGAGCTGAAATATTGTGCGTATCTGTTATTTCTTCACCATAATTGTTTAATGTAAACTTGATGGTAAGTTCTATGTATTGTCTAAAACAATATAAAGCAGGAAAAATATAAGTGTCGTGTACCAAATGGTCATTTGACATAATGATACAGTTCATTAGGAATAGTGCACAGTTGGCGTATCCTTCTTCCATAAACTCGTAAGCTGGAATACTAGTAGGGTTGTAAGAAGTAAACAAGTGATCTTCTTTTGATAACTCAGGTATATAAAGAGAAATATGGTTTACATCTTCTTTTGTAATTATAAAGATGTCATGATAGAGCTTTCTCTCTATTGCCTTAGTGAGTTGCTTCTTATATTTTCTCTTTAGTTGGTATCTTTTGATATGTTTCTTCTTTTTCATGTCTATGTATGGTATAGCAAGGTTTGCTTATTTTGTAGCAAACCTTGCTGATGATTAATTAGTGTATTGCAATTTTTAAATTGTTGTTCTTAATTTTTGCTATGACGAGAGTAGCTGTTGAGCTGCTGACCGCATAATTGATTTTTCCATCTATGGCATATTGTGTACCAATGAGTTTCCCGTCTGGTGCATAGAATTTTACCAATTCATTATTGCTTAATCCTGATAAACTAACGAAACCGTCATGGTATGATGCAATAATGCCACGCATTTTGACAGTATTGATATTGTCTGTTTGCAAATCACCACCTATCCAATATAGTGTGCCTGTTACTGTATCAGATGGCTTGTAACCATCAGCTGTTGCATATACGCTAATGTAATATTTTCCATATAATGTTATATATTTTTCTGTTGTCTTAAATCCTGTTCCAGTATCTGCATCTGTAATGTCATAATTATAGGTGGCGTTTGGGGTAGAACAATTGAATATCAGTTTTCCTTCTTGATAAGATATGGTTGGAGAATCACATTTATTAGTTGTACCTGGTGTATCTGTTCCTCCTGTAATGTGTTCAAACTTTTTCCAGATGTCTGTTTTCTTGTATAAATCTATTGCGTTTGGCGCAATATGTAACATTGCATTTTGAAAAGTCGATTCTGTGAATGAGTCTTGGAATATGTTTGGTGGGGTTAGGGCTTGACAGTATATATCGGAAATATTGTTGCAGTCATCAAATGCATATTGGTATATAGTTTGGCATGTTGATGGGATGGTTATTGTTTTTAAATTACTACAATGATGGAACGCTCCGAGTATATTGGTGCATGATCTTGGTATGGCTATATTTTCTAATTTTTCACAGTAGGAAAAACTGCCACTTCCAAGTGTTTTTAAATTTGAAGGAAGTGATATTTCAACTAATGATTTACAGCCGGAAAATGCACATGCTCCAATCGAAGTAACAGAATTCGGTATTTTTACATATTTTATGTCTTCACAATTACAAAAAACGTAAGAGCCGATTTTTTTTACGCTTTCTGGAATTGTAAGATTTTCAAGGTAAACAGGTTTACCATTTATACGTAGTTTATTGATTGGGAATTTTCCTGTGAAATCTATTTCGCACCAAGCTGCCAAATCGTCAATATTGATACTTTGTAAATTGTCCGCTTCTGCAAAACAATTATAGCCGATAGTAGTGACGGTTGCTGGAATATTTATTGACTTAAGATTACGGCAACTTTCGAACGCTTCTTTTCCGATATTTGTAACATTTTCTGGTATTTTTATATCTTCAAGAGCATAACAAGCACCCAATGCTGCTTCTTCTATTGTTGTTATTGTATTTGGTAACTCAATCTCCTTTAGGGAGGCGCAATCCCAAAAAGTATAAGGTTCTATTCTTGTGATTCCATTTGGAATTGAAATATAGGTTAGATTGGTGCAGTACCAGTATCTATTATTAGTTGATTATCAGTGTTATACGCTCTAAACGGTAGAAAAGTGACCGTATGAATTCTGATTAGATACGAAAAGGTGAAGATTTAACGTATTTAACTTTCAATCACATTAAAATTGCAGAAAATATGGGTGATGTGGGGTGGTTAACAGTCTCTTCATATGTCTTTTATTGCCACAGAGGTTCATTTTCCCAACCAACAGGGAATCCAAGAGCTGCCAGGTCTATCTCTGGAAACTTGCTGAACAAATTGTGCATTTTGTCAAGCATGTCATTGTTGGGAGAGATGATGTCAAGGAAATACTTGATGATGCACATATTATAATAGATTCTTCGCTTGTCCGCAGGAATAGTAATCCAAGGACGAGTCATGCCTCTCATATCATTTGGAATAATCTTGTTGACCTTATTCCAAACACGAGCATGATGACAACACGCATTGCGAGCAAGCGTAATCACAGAAAGCCAAGACTCAAACACTGGAGCATGAAGGCAGAAACGCTTGGCGATCTGCTTTTTGAGTCCTTTATCTTTCAAGTTCCTGTAGTACATATTCACGCTACCCATTGGGAGAAGTTCACCAAGAATCCATGCTGGTGGAAAAGGTTCTGTATATGTTCTTTTAAAGTGTTCTATAAAGTCTTCAGTAGAACGTTCATACTCCTTCGACAACATTGCCATACTATTGACGAAAATGGACTGATCACGAAAAAGTGCTGAATTGGTAAGCCAATATATATCACCAGTCCGTTCAGCCGTCATATTCATTACGGCTTCTCTTACAGCAATTTCGATCTTCTCAATCTCGTTAAAAAGGAGTAAGCGCAACTTTTTGTCAAAGCGATAAAGCATCATCACTTTGTTAAATGTAGCACCTTCCTTATACAGATGAAGAATCTTTGGAGTCTTCAACAAAGGATGCATATACGCAGACAATCGATAATAGCCAATGCTCTCCAAATACAATTGAGCCTTTTGCCTATCATTGATTATCAATCCACGATTTTCCAATAAGGTTACAAGTTCTCGTGGAGTCTTGTAATCTTTTCCAAAAATTCTCTTTGTCATAGCTTATAAACAAAAAAGCCCAGCCTATTTAAGCATTGTAAAGAGGCTCGGCTGGAACTAACGTTGCAAAGATACAAATAATTATTGAAAACACAAACTTTTTGACGAGAAAGTTCTTAAAAAATGCACATTTATTCTCTAATATCAAATTAAAGAGGTATCTTTGCAGTCAAAATGTCAAGGCAAAAATGGACAATTTGTTCCAATAAAGTCTTTTAGCAAAAAAATAAAGAATAGAAAATAGAAACGACAATGATATCATTATTCATATTGCAACTGATATGTTGCACCATAACCACATTGCTAGCTTTGCTACTGGTGATAACGAGCTTGCAGGTGAGATGGAAGGAGAGTCGCTACGAGGCATCAAGACGAATGCTCTTTACCGCCATGTCTCTCATCTCCATCCACTATGCCCTGCAAATGATTCACGGATTTCGAGCACAGGGAGAAGACGTGGGAGCGGCTATCAACATCCTCTTTTATACCCCAGCGGCATTCATCATTACCATAGCCATCATCAACGTGGAGACTTCTGCTCGCAATGTCTTTCTACATGGCGTGCGCAGCGCAGTAGCATACGTGCTCATTCTTGGCCTTTTCATCATTGGTGTTGTTACTAACAAGAGCCTCCACGTGGGCAACTTGCTCTATGCTATGCTGGGGCTCTTCGTGGTAAGCATGTCATACTTTATCCATGTCATCCGTCAGGCTATCATCCATAGAAAAGAACAGTTGCAGCAAGAGTCAGGTACCGACCTGATACCCTACATACGTTTTTCTCGTGCCAGTATCACCATGCTGTACCTCACCGCAGCACTCCTCCCAATCACGATACTCTTCAACACCTTATTAATATATATAGGTCCGTTGATGCTGCTCACCGTCATCTTCTTCATTCAAACCTTTATCTCTTTGGGATATTACATAACCCCTAAGGAAAATATTATGGGGGGGGCAAGAAGATACTTTGGATGATGCCCCTGATATGGAGACACAAGACTCAGAAAATGAGGAACCCCCAGTAATCCAAAATAATTTGACAACTGACAGATGGAAGAATATAGAAGAAGCCCTCAGCCAATGGTGCAAAGAAGGACGATTCAAGGATAGCGAAGCTAATCTCTTTTCTCTTTCTGCAGACTTGGGAATCAAGAGGTGTGTACTGACCCAATACTTCAACCAGTCGGAGTACACCAACTTCCGCACATGGCTCAGCGAGATTCGTTACAACGAGGCTGTTCGTATGATGAAAGCTCATCCAACTTTCAGCAACGATGCTATTTCCACCGAATGCGGCTTCGCCTCTCACACCCAAATCTATCGTATTTTTAAGCAAAAAACAGGTTTATCGCCAAGCCAATGGCGTGCAAAGTTAGCCTCTTCATAAAACGAATGAAGAGGCTTTTTTCATGTATGCTCGGCATGAGTATTATCTAACGGGTGCAAGTCCCGAGTAAGCCCTAATAGCGGGAATTACATAGCCAAAGGCAAGGGCGTTCATCGTGAGGTGAAATCTGAAAGAAGCCGGCGGCAAACATCTGACCTAACGAACAGAAACTTCATACAAGGCATTTGACCATGGATGAGATTGCATGACAAATCAAAGTCCCATAGCTATTCGGAATGGTCGGTGTAAATGAAGTAGGTATAAGATGGAAAGATAATGCCCTTATCCGAGGAGGTCTTACGGACGTGATGAATAGTTTTTTTTACGAAAGTCATGGAGTAAAGCTTGCCGTAAGAAGTCAGCAGATGCCATAGTAGTGTAATAATCGATAACGTTGCGCGAAGGGCAGAACCTAACAATTAAACGATAGTAATTGAAACATACCTTATGAAGGAAAGAATGCAGAAAACATTATCACGTTTTAATGACTGCCCCCAAAGAGATAGGTCGGAAACCGAATGGTATGGGGGAGTGCAGACCTTTATGTGGATGTGTGAAGACAACATCGTGGAAGTACCATTCGACAAGGAACACCTTTTCGAGCAAATTCTCAGTCCTGCAAATCTCAATCGAGCTTACAGGGCAGTTATGAGAAACAAAGGCTGTGGTGGTATCGACAAGATGTCGTGCGAGCAGTTGCTCCCGTGGCTCTTGACCAATAAGGATGAACTCCTGCGTTCCTTGATGGACGGCTCTTACCGTCCGAACCCAGTCAAGAGGGTAGAAATACCTAAGGATAACGGCAAGATGCGCCAGTTGGGGATACCTACTGTGGTAGACCGCTTGGTGCAACAAGCCATCAACCAAGTACTGACACCTATCTATGAGAACCAATTCTCGAAGACAAGCTACGGCTTCCGTCCGAGAAGAGGATGCCATGACGCACTGCGTGGAGCGCAAAAGATAATCAATGAGAGCTACATATATGTAGTAGACCTCGACCTTGAACGCTTCTTCGATACAGTAAGCCATAGCAAACTCATAGAAATCCTCAGTCGTACAGTAAAAGACGGCAGAGTAGTCAGTCTTATACACAAGTATCTCCGTAGCGGTGTGATGAACAGAGGATTGTTTGAAGCGAGCGAGGAAGGAACTCCCCAAGGAGGACCGCTAAGTCCGTTGTTGAGTAATATCATGCTCAATGAATTGGACAAAGAGCTTGAACGCAGAGGACTTCCCTTTGTGCGCTATGCCGACGACTCGATGATATTCTGCAAGTCCAAAAGGGCTGCAATACGAGTAAAGGAGAGCATAACCCGATTTATAGAGAACACTCTATATCTCAAAGTCAACAAGGAAAAGACAGTAGTGTCGTATGTGCGCGGAGTGAAATACCTCGGCTACTCCTTTTATGTGATGAAAGGCAAATGCCAACTCACGGTGCATCCAAAGTCCAAAGCCAAGATGAAGTCAAAGCTAAAAGCATTGACAAGTCGCAGCAACGGTTGGGGATATGCCAAGAGAAAGCAAAAACTGAAAGAATACATAAGAGGTTGGGTCGGTTATTATCACCTTGCCAATATGAGACGTCTATTGCTTGAAACAGACGAATGGTTAAGGCGCAGAATACGTATGTGTATATGGAAAGCTTGGAAGAAGACCAAGACGAAAGTGGCAAACCTCGTCAAATGCGGTATCAATAAGTACAAAGCATACGAATGGGGTAATACTCGCAAAGGTTATTGGCGTATAGCCGATAGCTATATACTGCACAGGGCAATCACAAATGATAGCCTGCGTAGGGCAGGTTACGCCACTTTAATGGGTGAATATCTCGAATGGCACCCAAAATAGGAACCGCCGTATGCGGAACCGCATGTACGGTGGTGTGAGAGGTCGGAAAACGAAAGTAGGAAGAAAACTACTTCGTTTTCCTCCTACTCGATTCTCAAACGTTAACAAACATTTCAAAAACTGTTGCATTCCTATGAGTGCAACACCTTTTTGGGTAGGAATGCAACAACAACCATAGGAATGCAACTATCATTTTCAACAAAAAACTTATATCTTTGCTACCAAATCAATGCAACAACGAAAATGAAAGAAACAGAATTCCCAGCTTTCCTATCAGAGAATACAGTCTTGATTTTCATCAGTGTAATTGTTATGCTATTTTCTGCATTTTCTATTTTCTTGATGATAAAAGACTATCTCTATTATATGGAAGAACATTGGAACAAGAAGTATAGCTTTACTGATTTCGCCAAGCGAGAGCAGTTGTACATTTATATAATGCTGTTTTTTTTCGTTCTTACAGGAATGGGATTTTGGATATCATGCATTGAATAATATAAGAAAAGTATATTAACAAAAAGAGGTTGCCTATGCACAAGAATTACAACTTTCAAACAGCAGGGACTAACAGTCCGTTATCTTGGACTGTTACGATGCGAAGTCCAGACAACATCAACATGAAGTTGTCATGTGCCAATCGTGAGATTTTTGGTATATCTAAAGAAGGACAAGCGAGGTATTATCCATTGATGTCTGGTGAGGATATTGCGACGGGTAATACTCTGACATTGGAACTATCATCGAATAAAGACTATGAGTTGACATTTTCGTCTTATCACAACCTAATGAATGATGGAGAATTAATAGGATATACCCATATTTGTAACGGTACACGAGAAGGAGAAGATGGAAAGAAGGTAACATTCCAACTTGAAATCAACTCTTTTGCAGACACCGTTAAATGGGATTCAGACGAAGCGTTCATAGCTTATGCTTATAGCTTGTACCTACAATACAAGGATAAGATAGTGATGAACTACATAACAAATGAGTATGTGGGAGAGTATGCCAATGAAATGCAGACATACGATTCTAAGCTCGTCTTTAGCAATTGGTACTTAACAAAACTTGCAAGCATCAAGACAGTAGAAGAACATCGAGCTTTAATTTTCGCCATATTGAAGGTGTATGACGACATGGTTTCTGGTCAAGGTGATGAGTATCTAAGGTATGTGGAGTACAATAATCTTCTACTTGTACTGGGTAAGAAGCAATGGCGTGAAGATAGAACTACATTGGGAAGCTGTCCATTCCAAAGCATACGAGGTATATTACTGAACAACACAGAGCTCAAACAATTCAACTCGATTCATGGTAAGATAGGTAATGCCACACTATTTGACAGCAATGGTCTTCTAACCGCCTCTGCCAGTCATGCCTCACCTGATGTTCATCTTGGGATGGATGCCACACGAGGATTAAACTTCAGAAATGTTGGTATCCATGTATATGAAGGTGCAGATGTAGAAAAGGTTGAGACTATCATCAAGAAGAGTGTGGACAGTTCTTCGGAAGCTAAAATACTTATTTTCCCAGAATTGTTCATCAACAGCAACAAGATTGCTTACTTGACTGATTGTTTGAATCAAAAGTCAGCAGACAGCCAATTAGAGTTGGTTGTTGCAGGTAGCTACTATAAGCCGACTGGTTCGCAATACACCAATACGACCACCCTATTGGCAAAAGACTCGAATGGCAAGTGGAATGAATTGGGAGAATACAACAAGGTATTTCCTTTCTCCATGGGCTATTCCGAAAGCGTGGCACAAGCATACGGATTCAATACCAACACCTATCCACCAAGTCACTATGACCTACTGCTTGAAGATTTGCAGTTGGATGGCAGCATAACCTTGCTTGGCTATAAAGATTGCGTAGTTGGTGTGGCTATTTGTAGAGATGCTATGGACTTACTAGATGCTCGCAATCCATTACACAGATACTGTGACTTTGCGGACTTGATGCTTGTCATATCCGATAACTCAGGGCAAAGCAATATGTTTGTTGGAGTAGCAGAGTGTTTGTCAAGATGGCACAACTGCGCCATGCTTTATACCAACGCAGTCAATGAGGCAGCAGATGAGACAGCTGCTAAGTTCTTAGAAATCTCATTTGGCATTTATCCATACAAGAGAAGAACATCAACAGGTTCTACCTCATTAAGTGGTGTTTTGTCATACAAGGGAGAACTGTTTGTCCAAGCAAACAACGGAGATACCATCATTCCTTCTTTAGGTATACTCAACTCTGCTGGCATCCATTATGAGAAACTCTCAAATGAAGAACTTGACAATTGTGTGAAATTATATACGTTTAAGAATTTTAACAATCAAAACAAGTAACGCTTATGAATAGAATAATTAACGTAGACATGCCGAAGAACGCATACATTTCTTGGTTTGTGACAACCCAGAACGCCCTTCCTACAAAGGTTGTATTGAAAGACGACAATGGGAAAGAGTATTTTTCTGCAAAGAAACAGAATTATTTGAACACCTCAATTGATCCTCCATTGGCATTAGGCGCCACATTCTTTACAGGTAGTAAGCTTACACTGACTATTGATGTGGATACTAAGTATGAGCTAAAAGGCAAACCTACCCTTATAGACATTACAGATGATAATGGTAATATTGTCGGTAAATCTTTCGATTTGGCAGTAGAAGATTACACCGACAATGACTATAACGACATCTATGTCAACATTGTAGGTTGGACGCATAAGGGTTAATCCAAATTTTGTTACATGAGTCCACTTGAGAAAGTCATTTTTGATAATTTCTTAAAATGTAACCATCTGATAATCAGATGGCATTTATAGGATAAAGAACCAAAAACTACTTTTTAAAGTGGACTCTTACATTAATATTTAAATCGCATTTTGATAATGATATTTCATACTTATTTAAAGAGAATACTATTTCTCATTTTGTTTATAGGTTCGTTAGCAGCGTCGCATGCACAAGGTTTGTATTTACAAGATAGATATAACCAAGAAGCCTTTCAAGGACAATATCCAATATATAGGATTACAGTGGAAATAGAAATGGGTTCCCGGTATTCGTTCAGAATTTTTGATGAATCGACTGGTGAATATATATTTGACGGTTTTAGCTTTGTCCCGTCCGAAAACTCGGGAATAATAGAAGAAAATATGGAAATGACAAGTGGTGAATATTGGTTAAAAAATATATACGAAGCGACAAAATATTGCATAAAAGTAGACATGACCGGTAAAAAAGTTGAACTTGGAAAGCATGAACTTATTTACAAAGAGACACCCGCCACCTGTGTAACACCTGGGTATAAATATGGAACGTGTGAGAGTTGTGGAGGAGAGGAGGTTATAGAGTCTTCACCCATCCTGTATCATGACTTTCCTACAGCATGGGAGGATGCGACTGATGGCAAACACTCAAAAACATGTCAACGTGCAGGTTGTGGCGTGAGCATCTATTCGTATGACGCAAATGGAGAACCAATGCTAAGCATCGGACTTTGGGATGGTTCTGTTATGGCTTATCCACAAAGCACGAATCCTAAATATGTCTGTGAGGAAAGCAATGGAAAATTCACCTCTACAGACGGAGAATTGGTATTGCCAAACGTCATGGTAAAGAGCATGGCCACAGCATGGCCACACAAGATGCAGACCACACAAGATGCAGAAAACGGCAGTTGGACTATGAAATGTTTGGCAGAGAACTGTACGCATGATGCCAAGCGTTGGGTTAACATCAACGGCGAAGAAATAAATGCTACATCCTTAACAGGTGACTTGGCTGTAGCGGAGCTTGACATAACAGATGGTAGTGGATACGATACTGATGCCACATTCAAAGCCAACAAAGCTACTTATACTCGACAAATGACAGGTTGGAATACGCTCTGTCTGCCATTCGAGATTGACATGTCTAACACGAGCAACAAGAACTATCAATTGTATACGTTATGTTCTGCCACAGAGGATGCCATAGTGTTAGAAGAGCAGAAAGGTAAAGTTGCTGCAGGTACACCACTTATTGTGAAACTCAACGATGGCGAAACTACGTTGAATATAGCTGAAGAAGAAGCTATGACTGCACCAAAAGTTCTACCTGGATCAACGACAGAAGGCAATGAATACCAGCTTGTAGGAACGTATGCCGAAAAGCAGTTCACACCTACAGACAATTTTGACGACTTCGTCTTACTGAAAGGGCTCTGGTGGAATGTTGGGAAGTTACTTGAAAATGAGAAAAACAAAACGGTAAATTCCAAACCTTACCGTGCTTATGTTACCAAACTTTCTCAAAGTAACAATGCCAAGCAATTGAGAATGGTCGTTAAAGGCGAAACTACAGCCGTAGATTCGTTAAATGCCATCACCTCAGACAATAAGGCTGAATACTACGACATGCAAGGTCGTCGCATAAATGCTCTGCAAAAGGGTATTAACATCGTCAAGAATGGTAATACCACTCGCAAAATTATCATTAAATAATATGCAATCAATATGAACAAAAAAAGATATATCAAGCCACAAGTAGAGGTTGTGGAAATTGAGCCACAGCAAATATTAGCTGGGTCTGGCAATACTATCAACTTTGCAAATGATGAAGACTATGGGGAAGATAATGTAGGCAATTTGCGTGATAGTGAAGGCGGCCTTTGGGCTGAATGATATTAGTAATTAGTCAGATAAAAGAGAAAAATATGAAACATATAATTTATATATCAATAATATTTTCAATGATGGTTGCTCCAGTATTGGCTCAGACCCAATCTCATTTGTGTAACCTCTTTAAAATCAATGGTAGCACCTATCCTGCTACAAGCATCACTCTAAAAGACAATGCTACGCAGTTGGCTATTGAGGATAAAATCATAGCCAACATACCTACTCAACACCCACAAGATGAGATACCTACTACCCTTGATGGTAAAGCCATCTACTGTGTAGCAGGCACATTGACCGCAGATTTGGTAAAAGAAGCTGCATCTACAGGTCAGTTTATAATATACGGCTCGATAAACCATAATGATCGTAATTATATCCGGTCTTACACGAATGGTGCCAAATCCATAAAATTTATAAATATTGACGGTGAGCAAGTTACTTCCTTACAGCAAATCCTCTACAAATCTGAAGCATCGTCAGTAACCTTCGAGAACTGCAATTTCAGCAAAGTATGGACATTACTTAATGCTTTTTCATATATGAGCAATTTAACCTCGTTCTCTTTTAAAGGAATGGGGCTTACGAATAAATTAACAGAATTAAGATACATGTTTTTTGGATGCAAAAAATTAGAATCTGTTGATTTCTGTAATTGTGACTTTTCTTCTGTTAATAACTTGTATGGCATGTTTAGCAATTGTAGTGCATTAAAATCCATTGATTTCAGCAGCTGCAATTTGACTGGTGTTTCATCCACAGGTAATATGTTTAATAGTTGCAGTGCATTGGAATCAATTGATTTCAGCAACTGCGATTTTTCAAACGTTACCACCATACAATACTATATGTTTGCTGGATGTAAAGCATTGAAAGAAATTAAAGCAATAGGCTGTAATGAGGCAACCATAGCCTTCTTGAAAGATAGACTAAACGATGCTGGTCTCACAAACCAGGTGACACTCACAGTGAAGTAATAGCAGGCTAAGGTGTATGTTTGATTCAAATTTTATCCACTTTTAAAAACCTGTATTTGGGAAATTGCATGAGCCGCAGAGCCTATATTCTCCGATGAAGAGAGTATAGGCTCTGTTTTCTGTTATTAATAGGCGTGGAATTATAGTCTTACACCTCTTCCCCTCCTCGCCTTCATCATTTTTGAAGCCTGGCGTAAGCAACGTTTTATCCAATCCCATTCATCTTCATCCTTTTCTCGTCCCCAATCTTTGGTATCACTACCGCCGCCACCTTGACTTTCCGCAAAGTTGGTCGCCTCGTTGATATAGCCAAGATACAGGTAAGTAGCACATTGTATGATTTTACTCCCATTGTTGATAAAATCAAGAGCGAAAGTGTCGTCAAAGAGACCGCTATCGTGGATGCTCGTCATGCGAGGATAGATGTTGGCAATCTCATTCAAAACTGTAGCACCTGCTTGTGCCCACAACTTATTAGTTATCTGCCGTTGATAAGACAAAGCAGACTTCTTAAAGGCAGTATTGACTTCCTTGTTTAAGGCTGCAATGTGAGCAGTGTCTTTTTGCAATGATTCAAGTTGCAATCTTGCCTGAGTAAGTTTCATTTTCTTATCATTCAACTTGCTTCGTACCTCAAACAGTTCTTGTCTTTGGGCAATGATTTGAGTCTTAATCTTCTCCGCATCACCAAGATGGTTCTTCATATAGTCTTCAAGTTCGACTATGGTCGCTTGCTTATCTGCTTCCGCTTTCTCCAGATTGCTGACCATAGTCTGCAGAGCCTTGATTTTCGTCTCTACTTTTGTGATGCTACTATTAAGACCTGAAAGAAGCGTCTTCTTCATGCCTACTTCATTTGACAAAGTGCGGCATTCTTCAGCCAACTCCCTGCGATAAGTTTCTGTTGACTTGTGCTTAGCTCCAGTTATGGTGATGTCATCGCCACGTTCCAGTCCATACTTTTCATTAACCTCTGCAAGTCGGCTGTGAAGTTCACGCATCCTTGTTCTTGCTTGATTCATGTCGTTTCCACCAAACATATCCTTTGCGCTCAGTCTGCCATCCTTTGTGATGGGGACAATGACTGCATGTGCATGAGGATTGAGTTCGTCCAAATGAACAATGAACGAAACGACATTTTCTTCACCAAACTCCCGACAACAAAAGTCATATATGTCCGTTGCCCATCTGTCTATGCCACTGCAACTGTCAACATCCCAGTTGTTGCCATTCTCACTGATTGTCTGGTCGCCAAATGCGAGTTTGCGCATCTGCTCGCGGTTACCACCAAAGACAATGCTCACAGCGCGGTTTGATGTGGCATTCACTCTGCCTGTCACTCTGTTCTTGATGGCTTGCTCGATTTTGTCTGTTATGGACTTGGTCTTATCTACTGGTCCAAGTTCTCCGCCTTTCGACACCTGAAAGTTAAGTCGGGTGCGACTACGATCATAGTTGTATTTTGGATCATTCTCCTTCCTTGAAAAGAGATCATCTCCCCAATTGCGCTGATGCTCATCGCTGACAGCAACGCTGAAAGACTTGACCTTTTGAATGTCCATCATCTGTTTCTTATTATCGCTCATAAAATTGCTTGTTTTAATTGATTGTACATATGAAATTCAGCTTGCTGTACACATATAATGGAAGTTTGCCCTAATTACTGAGCTTGCTCGGTGTATTAGGCTCCACCCAAGGGATATGTTCGCAAGCGAACTCGTTATAACTGCTGCCAGTAGTGTTATGGCTCTTCCACCAACACCAACCCAAGACTGTCTATCAGATGTTGGAGTGGCGGATGTTGCTTTATCAGCCTTTGTAGCGCCATCTGCGGTGTTTCCGCCATCAGTAGGAAGTCGGCAATGTCAAGACCTTTGGTCTTTTGTTCATCGGTGGCATTGTCTTCCAAGATACTGCTGACAAGAACTTGCTTGCATATTGATTGTAGCAACGGAAGTTTGCTTTTCCACTTATCCGTTGCCCCAAGGTCTGGAACCAAAACAACATCCCGACCGTTTAGGACTTCGACAGCATCTTTATTGAAACATCCGTTCATGCCTCCAGTAGCCAACCATACGAAATCAGATATGAAGTGGGTGGCAATGATGGCTGTCTTTTCGCTCTCCACAATGGCTATTGTCTTTGTCGTGGTTTTATCTGTCAACAGATGTTCGCCAAAGAAGCACTGCCGAAGTGTAAAGTCTGGCAGTTTCAGTTCCGAGTGTACCCAAGTCACCAGGCTGTGTGGTTCCTTGATGCGGTGTCCTGTCTTGTCATCATACTTCATTATCTTGCCAGTGCGCACATTCCCATTGACATCTATCTGCCAAAAGATAGTTGAACCGCCCCATTTCTTTGAAGTGCCGACCTTGTACAAGGCAAACAGCCGTTCTGTCTCCTCTTTGCCAAAGACCGTTGAAATGTATCGGTACAAAGGATTGATATAATAGCCATGCAGTGTTTGCTCCACCAGCTTGCTATCAATGAAAGTTGGAAGAGTTTTCTCTTTCCTGCACTCTTTGATTGGTGTTTTATATCTCCAATCATCATTGCAGTTGGCATCGGGATTGTCCTTGAAATAATCAGATGGAGAATAATGGTAGCCACAACTCTGTTCATGGTCACAACGCCCCACATTGTCAGGGAATACAATCTGTCCTTCCTCGTCAATATATCTTGCAAAGCAACGCTTACGCCCACATTGAGGGCAAGCATATCGGTTGCCCAGCTTGTATTTCTGTAGATGGAATCTATACTCACTCATAAGGCTCTGCACTTATTGCACCTTGCACTTTCTGCACTTTTGCACTTGTTTGGCACAAAATGCAGCATCTTTTGTGCAAGAGTGCAAAAAGTGCAAAGTGCAAACGGTGCAAGGTGGTGGTTCTACTTCTGAACTTTCTCATAATTGCCTTGCTTGTCTTTGATGATAAAGTTTCTCTGACAGAAGTCTTTGAGCATATACATGACAGTACGTCTTGCAAAACCGAAATCCGCTCCAGCCTTTACTGCTTCAGCAGTTACGAACTTGTTTCCCAACGAGTCAAGTACCTGTTTTTTCACAGGGTCGGTAGCCTCGGTTAAAACGAGGTCATCCATCCTTTTGTATGACTTCTCAAAGTAATCGCTCATCCGTATGGCTGCATTCACGGACTCCGCATCAACAAAATCCTTGTGAGACTCATCACAAGCCCATCGGAACAGTTGGAATATCAAGGCAAGTCGAGCCGTGTTCAAAGGAACTTTTGCAGCACGTGAGTCTATCATTTTTTCATCCGTAATGGCATTCTGCCGTTCTATGTCCTCATTCTGCCAATCATAGAATATGTCAATGGCTTCATCAGAGAAGTCAAGAACATTGAAGATGCCTTCCGTAAAAGGAAGAGCCACAGCCTTGTCTATGATCTCTTTCCATACACGGAATGGTCTTTCAATGATTGCAGCATCTTGTTTTGGAACCTTAACCCAAGGAGCAATCTTCAAACCTTTTGGGCATGTGATCAGAAAACGGTCAAGAAAACCATTCTTCTTGAATCCCATATCATAAAGTTCATGCACAATACCAGTCTGGATAGTTCCTACAATCTGTATGCAAGGATAGTCAATGCGTAAAGGACAATCAAGATTACAACGAGATACATCTACTGGCAAGCCATTGTGAGCCGACAGCATCTGTTGTACAAAAGAACTGTTGTTGTATCGGTTGATGGTGTTGAACAGCCCCATTATCTCATCCACCACAACTGCCACACCTCTGAGGTTGGCATCGTGATTGCGCATCAGAATCTCTGGCGTGAAGTCATTCATGATGTTCTTATGCAGGACTGGTACAGGAGGTAACGATTCCCATTCCGTCCGTTTTTTGCCCTTGTTCCTCTCCACAATGGCTGCATACTCATTCTTTAGAGCCTTGAACTTATGGTGCTCCTCAGTATCAATGTCGTGCAACGGCTTGTAGGCAAAGTTCAAAGGTGGAGTCTTGCCGACTCCTGGTCTGCCAACAAGAATGACATATAGGATAGGTGAAGTAATCCAATTGCCTTTAATCCGGATATAACAGGAGTTGCCGACGGCTGCTGCCATAGCGGATATAAGGGAAGTAGCGGTAAACTCAATGGAATAGTTCTCCGTCCTTGCCAAATCAAGAATCATCTGCTGCATCTTCTGGGGGAATACGTCAAGCGGAATTCCAGAAGTGGCTACGCCCGAAGCCTCCGAGCGTAGCTTGTTACAAATTTCAAGCGCATCCATAGCATTACCAGTTTAAGGGTTTCGGTTTACGCTTGTTTCCTGCAAGAATGGCTGCATTCTCCTCCTCTGCTGTGAGAGGTACAGGATTCTTGCGGTTAGTCTCCAGCCACTTGTCAAGTTCATCTTGATAAAGGCAGTAACGCTTGCCTGGCTTGGTGGCAGGAATGCTGCCGTTGCCAAGTTTCATGTAGAGAGTAGCCATAGGCATCTTTAGATATGCCGATGCTTCCTCCACACTCATAGGTATGTGTGTGTTCGCCTTGTGTGGCTTGTTCTGTGATTGCAGATTGACGAGCATCTGCTTCATGCCCACCACTTCATCCCGAAGCTGGGCAACGACCATTGGAAGGTCGTTGAAAGTTAATTCCTTATTCATTCTGATACTTTGTTAATAACTGGTGCAAAGGAACAGAATGATGCTTCCGTTACTGAGGTTCGTGACAGTCATTTGTCATTCACGAATGAATAACTCTAACAATGGGGATTATTCGGAAGTTTTCTCTGTAACATCATGGAAATCATATCTACCATTGTCTGGTTCGTCAATCGGAATGACATCATTGGAGCATGGTGCTTTCAGGTTCTTCAATGTGCTGTAGTCCAAGCCTTCAAACGGCTTGGGAAACAAAGCCTTGATAAAGGCTATTCGCATTGCCATTGTGTAATCACGCTTACCCAAACGCTCTGCGATATTCCACACGAAGTGCCTTAAAGGGATATTCTCAACATTCTCCTTAAAACGGTTTATTGCAGTCGGGGTATAGTTGGTGTCGTTGCTCCATTCCTTGACAGCCTCAATTACCTTGTACAAATCTTCCTCATACAGAAACCTTGACATAGTACGATGCACATAGTCAAATACGGCTCTTGTTCGCTTGTCCTTTTCCTCCTGTGCTTCTTTTTCTTGTGCCTCTACACACTTGGCATAGTCCTCATGACTGTATTTTACAGACTCTGTTTGTGGTGAAATTTGCTTTGGCTGTTCTTGTTCTGTTGCTGGCTCTGCTTCTACAACGTTATTCTTTGTCTTGCTGTTGCTACCAATGGTCATCAGTTCACAGGGATAATTCACCATGGAAATGAATATCGTCCAAAGCAGGATATTGCTCCCTACAAAGATGATTGACTCGACAAACAGACTTTGGTGAAAGTCATTGCCTACATACATCGCCACGACAAGAGAGATGGCGAGAATTGCTGTACCTACAAAAGCGTAGATGGTACAATCTGAAGTTGTCTTGTTTACTGTCATTATTGTATTCGTTTTATTGTTATTCGTTCAAAAACTTCCACAAAGTTAGACGCAGAAGCATGTAAAAACCGCATTTACGTTCTCTGGTACTCTTTCTTTTACGCTTTATTAGCGTTCTAATATGATATCATACTCTGAATCATACTTTAAACTGCTCGTTAGTGCCAGTTGCTGCTAATTACTGGCTACAAAGGTAAGGGCATAGAAAAGGGATATTTGCAGTTCCTCTTCAATACCAACAGAAATTGGAATGAATTTGTCGGATTGGTTCTATCCACGACAGCAAATAGAACCAACAAAACGAGAAAAGGACTGCTGGAACACTATCATTCCAACAGTCCTTTTCTGAGTGTTATTGTCAAAAGATTACTTCTTCAAGGTGATACAGCCAACCGAAGCACGTTTCTGTGCATCGGAAATCTTGGCATACACCTCTGTCGTTGCCACATTCTTGTGACCGAGATAACGCTGCACTACGGCAATACTGGTTCCTGCGTCCAGCTGGAGACAGGCAAAGCTGTGGCGTGAGCAATGATAGGAGATATGCTTGGTAATCCCTGCATCTTTCAGCCAGTTCTTCAATGGTGCCTGCGTCATGGAGTCTTTGAAATCAGGGAACACCTTGCCTCGTTTATCCGGTGAATAGCCTATCAGTTCCAAGGCTTCCTCACTGATTGGGTTATGCACGATGTCCTTTGTCTTCTGCATTCGTGTGGTGACATACATCACACCATCGCTGCCGTATGGCTGTATCTCCTCCCAAGTGAGTTTCTTGATGTCGCTCTTTCTCAATGCCGTTAGGCAAGAGAACAGGAAGGCTCGCTTCAATGCAGGGGCGGAGCATGGAGTGGATGCCAAGCGGATAACCTCGTCCTGTGAAAGATGCTCCTTGTCAGTCGGGATTGTCTCGATACGCTCCAAGAAGCCGTTCGGGTTCTCCTTTATCTTGCGGTCACGATAGGCGGTGTGGATTGATGCACGGAAAGTTGACCAGTAGTTGGCTGCCGAGTTGATATGTAGCTTTCTGTTCTTGTGCAGTCCCTGTGGTGCTGTCAGCAGATACTCACGAAATCTGTTGCACAAGTCCACGTTTATCTCACCGAAGGTACACTTGCCTTGCGTGAAGGTTCGGAAGTGCATATAGACGTGCTGCCACTTGGAGTTCTTCTTGTCTGCCAATCTCTTGAAGTAGGCAAGGAAATCGCCTTTCATCTTCTCCTTGTCGAAGAAATCGTAACGCTCGTTGACGATAGACTCGAAGCGACGGCAGCGTATCGCCTCGGCTCTTGCCGTAAGGTTGAGGTTGTACTTCTGTTCCGTCTGATTCTTCGGCTTGGCATAGATGTAGATGCCAAGCGACTCATGGCGGATGACTTTCATCGTGCTCTCGTCACGATAGCCTGGATAATAGTCAAGATAATAGGACAGCATGTGTCCGTCCTTGATTTTGCGTGTACGCAATGATACGGTCTTGCAAATGTTGCTCATAACTGATATGTATTATTGATGATTATTCGTGGTGAAGTGTTTCTTCACGGCTGCAAAGGAATAAAATGATGCACCCGTGACTCCAATTATTCATAGTAACTGATGGATAATGATGAAATCACTTGCTTTCACAGTCCTTTTGCTGCTCTTTCTGCCATTGCTCGCTCCACATCCACCTTCAAAAGCAGATTCTTTACACCCACTTTTACCTTGCTGATATGGTGAACTCTCACAATATGGCAGATATTGGCACTTGTCAGACCATACAACTGTTGCACTTGTTCTGTGGTATAATAGCTGTCATCGTTCATGAGGTCAGTCCTGCGAAGTTCTTCAAGATGTTCTTTGGAGTAATAGGTACGTCCGTATTCTCGCTTGGTCGGTATCTTGTGACGATAGGCGTATGCCCTGAGTGCAGACTTGCTCATAGAAAAGGCTGTCTCCACATCATCAGCCGTCACCCATTCCGTGATACTGTTGAGGTCAACGGCAGTACCGAAGAACTCATCAATATGCCGTTTGCTGTAATAGTTCTTGCCAGCGATACGGCACATCGGTATCTGGTTACGCTTGGCGGATGTATATAGCCAAGACTTCTTGACCTTATAAATGGACATCACTTCTTCACCCGAATAATAGTCAAGCACCTCATTCTCCTCCTTCCCTTTTATTGGTTCCTGGTTTTGTGTTGGCTTTTCTGTTTTTGCCTTTTTACTGGACTTGCTCTTGCTGGCAGGAATCACACGCTTGTAGGGATTACCCTCAAACATCTTCTCTATATCAGTCTTTCTAACGAATGCCATTCGGCTGCTCAATCGTGAAGCCTTTAACTTACCATTAGCCACAAGTTTGTAGATATACTGTCGGGTGCATCCCATCAGTATGGCTGCTTTGGAGAAAGTAAGATACTCTTGATATTGCAGATCCATGATTGGCTCAATACCGTTAATCAAGTCCTGCTGTCTTTTCTTCCTAAGACGTTTTGCCTCTGCCTGACATTCCTCGGAACAGTATTTCTGCATACCGCTTCTTGTCACGAATGTCTTGCCACAAAATTCACATTTTCTTGTCGGTCTCATACTCTTTGATATTGCTTTGTTCTACATCATTTGAGTATTCCACCGATGGAGTAAACGGAAGTGAACCATTGACAACCTTTGTCAACCCAGTCCACGATATAACGCTTTTTGCCTATCAGCTTCAATTTTGTCCTTCATCGTAACCACTCGTAAACCCTTGTCAACTACGTTCACGATATGACAAAATAAAAGCTCCGCAAATTCTCCACGGTAGAAATACGCTGCAAAAATATGTGGAAAATCGGGAACTGCCAAAAAGCACTCAGAAAGTGTTAAAAATTAAAGAGTATTGAAAATCAAGGCTTTATACTTGATTAGTCATAGTAAGTTGTGGTTAGTTATAAGGCTCTAAATACAATATGCAAAGCAATATTCGCCAATAGATTTTACAGTATTGGGAATTTCGATTCTTTTGATAGAACTACACATTTGAAAAGCTCTGTAACCTATTGCTGTACACGTGCTTGGCATTTTGACATCGGTGAGAAAATTGCAGTCCTTAAAAGCACATTTTCCAATAGAACTAATGCCTTCTGCTATAGTTACTTTATATATCATATCTTTGTTAGAATACCATGGAGCGGCATTATCCGAGGTGTAAAAATAGTCTGTCATTCTTCCTTCTCCAGAAATGACTAAAGTTCCATCATCTGTTAATTCCCAAGTGACTTTTGAACCACATGTACCACTGCTTTTGGCAGCAATGTTTAAGCAACAGGTAAGGCAAAAAAGAGCCATGAAGATTTTTGAAAAAATAGGATTTATTTTCATAATCTGCTTTTTCGTATAGCCAACGACTCCCTGATTGGCAGTTAATATTATGTCTTAGATATACAAAAAAAGGAAACGTGGAGCCAGTCTGCTGCTCGTTCCACTGGTTAAGGCCTTCGCATTGCCCAAGTTGTCGAAACGAGCAATGCTGAAAGCCCCACGTGAATGTGTATATAATTCACCCTCCCTACCAACGAACCATAATGTCCGAAGCCAATGAGGGCTGTATATAATACACCCTGTGAGGCGTCCCCATTGCTTTGTTTTTGACAACTTGTTTGAAGTTGCGAAGTTCTAACCAGTCAAAACCAAAGCGTCAGTTACGCCTTTATTTATGTATATGTATCCCCACCTTAGCCCAATCGTGGGCCTTCAGCAAGGATTACGGTTGCAAAGATAATGATAATTTCTGAAAGTTGTATCAAAAAGAAGAGAAAATTATAGTTATTTTCTCTGTTATATGCCAAAAAATGAATTTATCTGCCTCATTTTGGTAAAAAACGAGGCAGATAAATCGGAAATGAGGCAGAAAAAACCTACTTTGCCACAAAATTCCTAATGTATTAGATTGCTTCATCACATTTTTCCTGCTTTTGAAGGGACAATACCCAATGCACTTTTCACTTCTTCATAGATTTCACGGCACTTGCTTTCCATCATCTTGTTTTTCACACCTACTACTATCATATCATCCAAAGTAGGATATGATTGCCGTTGGCATAAAGAACAAAATGAAAGAAAAAAGAGGGTGTGTCATAAGTCAATGAAACACCCTCATGTTTTTAGTTTAAAATCTGCCTTTATCCCTCACATCCATCACGTTTTCCATTTTTCGAAACTTTAATTATTTGATAATGAGGTTATTAACTTTTTTGCTTAGCGTGATAGATTGACGAAATGTTTACAATATCCATCACGCTATCCATCACGATTTGGGGTTATCCCTCACGTTTTTTGTAAGCGGCTCCGCGTTTATACCTTGCATAATTCAAAAAAGCAGTAACAGCTGATTAAACTAATGCTGTTACTGCTT
>CAKPYB010000019.1 GCA_934202525.1 uncultured Prevotella sp. | reverse complement strand
GAGTTCATCGACTTCCACGAGATAAGAAACGAGAAGTTGGATTTCTCTGCCAATCCACTCTTGGAGGAGTTGCATATCGAGGGTGCCAAGGACTTGGTGTCTTTGAATTTGAGCAAGAACGACAAGTTGCGTCGCTTGGACATCTTCATGTGCCACAATCTCCAGCATCTCGCCTTGAGCAATCAGTCACAGCTGAATGAGGTGGATTTCGCTCTCACTCACCTTCGTCCCAAGGACTTGGAGTATTTGGAGAAGACGTTGAAGCGAAACTCTCCTTACAAGGTACGGGGAGGAAGTTTCGGCGATGATAAAATAATAGAAGTGTGTAATGGTAAAATAGTAGGGGAATATGAAGGAAAATTGGATTCAACTTATCGATACAATTGAGAAAGATCCGTTTGAAACGGAGGCTTTCTTCGCTTTGATGGAGTATGTGGGCGAAGCGTCGGATGATGACAAGCGCAGAGTTGTACAAGAAGTAGAGCGTCGCATCAAGATGATAGCCCGTTATGATGCGGACAAGAGTTTCCGCTTCCGTAAGTTCAGTGAACAGGAGCGGGAGGTGCTTGATTCCCTTTGGAGTACTCGGGTAAAGATTCTCAATGTGATGATGTTAAATCCTACAGAGGAAGAAATTGAGCGTTTGGGACATCAGAACGATAAACTTCATGAACTGTCGAAGGATGCCTTTGCGCAAGGTCGCAACCTCTGGAAGTCTTTGTTGCACTCACCGAGCTTGATGGCAAACGAGGATTATTATGATGTGGAGGAGCACGTTGATTTCAGTTGGAATGATGAGGATTCCGTCCTCAAGATGGATAATGATGACTATTATGGCTCAGACTTCGAGTATATGCTCCATTTTCATTGCAATTTTAGGGATAGTGGGCGGTATTCGTATGGGGAACCTCTAGTGGCTGATGATGGGACCAACTGGAATTTGGATTATCTCGACAATCAGGCTTTCGACAGATTTTGTATCTGCCATCTCATGCACTCGTTACATAGTCATGAATATTATTCTTTGCCCGACATCCTCCGTATGGATGATTTTTGGACGGATGTCAGCTTGAGATATGAGCGAGAGGTGTATCAATGGAAAAAAGGAAACGTGATCTTTAAAGAGGAAGTAAATGGAAAAGGAATGGAAAAAACTGATTGATGAAGTTGAGAACAACCGTAGCTATAATACTGATCCTATCTTCAATTTTTTTGACTTTATAAGAGAAAAGTCTACGATAGAGGATAAGCGTGCCATCATACAAGATGTGGAACGTCGTATCAAGAAGGTGGTGAATCGTGAGGATAATAATCCAGATGGGTTCTTCCGTAACTTCAGTGATACGGAGCGGGATTTGCTGGACGATTTGCTCGGGCTTCGTGAGGTGACGCTCGACGAGATGATGCTTCATCCTACTGCTGCCGAGGTGGAACGATTGAGCAAGTTGAACGACAAACTCTACAAGCTCACCTTGGAGTGTTTTGAGCAGTGCCGTAACCTTTGGCTTACGCTCTACCGTTCGCCATACAAGGTGGACGACCGTTTCTGCTACGACTTGGACAGTACGCTTCGATTCGAGTATGCTGACAAAGACTCGGTCTTGCATCTGGAGAATGATGACTATTATGGTTCCGACTTCGACTATATGATTCATCTGACAGATGAGTTGCTCAGTACAGGACATTGCAAGATGGATACCATCGTGAATGGTGCGTCTGCCAACTTTTTCGGCAACGAAGAAGATACGTTGAGAGAGTTGACTGATACGCTCGACGATGGCACGTCGTGGGCGGAAGGCTATCTGCACAACAAGGCGTACGACCATTTGTGCATCTGTTATGCGATGCATGCCTTGCATACTCATGAGCCTTGGTGCCTGCCAGACATTCTTCGTATGGATGATTTCACGGTGAGCGTGGAACTGAAATACGACCGCAATATATCCGAACAGCGAGATATTCGTTATGCTGATGATGGAAATGAAACCGACCCTCATTGGCCTGAGGATGTGCTTTGCTTGGGTAGAACACAAAAAGGCTGAGACCTTGACATAATAAAACAAGAAGTTTAACGACATATATAAAAAATAGAAGATTATGAAGTTAGCAGAAGCATTGAGCATCAGAGCCGACTTGCAGAAGAGAGTGGCTCAACTGAAAGAACGTATCAAGGAAAGCGCCAAGGTACAGGAGGGCGATGAACCTTGCGATAACGTGGAGGAACTGTACAAGGAACTGGATGAAGCCCTCGTCCAGTTGGAAGATCTGGTTTATCGCATCAACATCACCAACGTTCAGATAGTTCAGGACGGAGACTCCTTGACTCGATTGATAGCCAAGAGAGACGTCTTGTCGATGCGTGTCAAGGCATTGAAAGAGGTGGTGAACTACGTAGCTGCCAACGATACTCGCTTTGGCAGAAACGAACTGAAATATGTTAGAACCATAGATATAAAGGCTCTTCGTAAGGAGGCTGATACCTATGCCAAGCAGTATCGGGAGCTCGACCTGAAAATTCAGAGTTTGAACTGGACTGTAGATTTGGTGGATTTGCAAGACTTGCCCCGATAATGGAGCGAGGATTGAAATTTTCATTGAGTAGATTAAAATTTTCGGAGAAAAGATAGAGGCAGCAAGAAACTGACATCAGGCAATAGGTCTGTGTTAGCATTATTAAAAATTCATGTGTTTCATGCAAAGAGACGAGTTTGTTCACAGTTCATTTCAAGCATCGGGCACAAGTGTATCGCGCATTGGTATATGACAAAAGTCAGAAACGCCAGCATTTAGCATTACCATTTTGTTGGCTATCTTTTCTCCTCTTTTTAGGCATTTCTTGTAAATATTCATTAGATATTTAGAGATTATGGACAATCGTGTAAAATTCTATAGTTGGCTGATAGGCCTCTTGGATCGTACGCATCTTACCTTTGAGGAGATTGCTAATGAGTGGCGTGATGCCAACGCTAATCAGGATGAGGATGAGCTGGACAAACGTACCTTTCATCGTTATCGTGAAAATATCCAGTCGCAGTTTGGCATTACTGTGGAATGCGACAAGAGCGACGGCTATCGGTATTATCTGAAGCGTGATCCGATCGCTAATGATGATGTGACGGAATGGATGCTGAGTTCCCTGCGGCTGGCTTCGTTAGGTGATATGCTGAAGTTTCATAATAAGGTGATGCTCGATACGCCGCCATACAACACG
The DNA here is from genome assembly GCA_934202525.1 of uncultured Prevotella sp. Taxonomy (GTDB): domain Bacteria; phylum Bacteroidota; class Bacteroidia; order Bacteroidales; family Bacteroidaceae; genus Prevotella. Next base: position 57,250 of record CAKPYB010000019.1, on the reverse strand, counting down.
GAATATCTGGATGATATTCTTGCTGCGATAGATAAGCAATATCTGCTGAAGTTTAAGTATGTTTCGGGGTTCGGAGCTGAGAGCGATATTGTGCTGCAACCGGCTTTCGTGAGATATTTCAAACAACGGTGGTACGTGATAGGAGTGAAAGTGAAGAGTGAAGAACAGGATGAAAAGAAGCTCGTTCGCTGTCTTCCTTTCGACCGCATCAGTTTCCTGAAGCTTATTTGCGAGAAGCATCCGTTGCCGGCAAGGATGAAGAAGTTCCTGACTCCAGAGAATTATTATGAAGATTGCTTCGGCATTTATCGGATGGAAGATGTACCCATAGAGAAAATCCGCATCCGTGCCTTTTATCCGGAATACAATTACATCGAGGAGGTTCCGCTGCACGAGAGTCAGCAGAAAGTAAAGGAGTCGAAAGATGGAATGTTTCGGGAATATACCCTCACCGTTCGCCCCAGCCGTGATTTTCTTCAGGAACTGTTATGGCATGGCAGAAACATCATCGTACTGAAGCCCGAGAGTTTGAGGCAGGAGATGATTGGTATCTTGAAGGATATGACGAAGAGTTATGAGACAGGCGAATGCCTGAATGGGGAAGAATGAAGGAATCCTCAGATCGGGAATACACTGTGTGTCCAATCTGAGGAATTCCTGTTATTTATATTCCTTCAGTCAGGAACTTGCGAAGATGCAGGTGCGTGATGCCGTCATCATCGTTCTTGGTGAGCAGAGGAGTCATGGAGATGACGTACTTCGGATAGTTGTCCTTGATGGCACGGAGATTGCCAAACTCACGCTCTCTGGTTGCATCGTCGGCTATGATATAAGAAGCTTGCACGTAGATGTGTTCGCCGCCTGGTTTGGTACATACAAAGTCGATTTCTCCAGCTTGCAGTTGTCCTACATAAACTTGATAGCCCAAGCGTATGAGGTTCTGATAGATGATATTCTCTATCACTTTCTCGATGTCTCCTTCACGTGTTCCCCCGGCAATGGCATTTCTAATGCCGTTGTCTTCAAAATAAAACTTATCGTTGGTTTCAAAGATACGTTTGCCGTGGATGTCATAGCGGTTCACCTTGTGCAGGATATAGGCTTCGCAAAGGAAGGATATGTAATTGGTGATAGCTGCCGAAGCAATGGATTCTCCTTGAGATTTCATATATTTGGAGATGCTGTTGGCAGAGATGAGTTTACCAGTATTATCTGCAAGGAAACGCACCAGGTTCTCTAAGAATGGCACGTTTCTAATTTGGTTGCGCATAATGACATCCTTAAGTAAGACGGTATGGTAAATATCCATTTGATATTCACGTGCATCATCCTCTTCAAGGCCTATCTTTGCCAGTCCAGGCAAACCGCCATACTGAATGTACAGAGCAAGTGCTTCGTCATTATCAGATAGTTGATGAAATTCCAAAAACTCATTATAGCTCAGCGATTGGATATAGATTTCCTTATATCTGCCACCGATGAGTGTGCTTAGTTCATTGCTCAGCATACGGGCATTGCTACCAGTGATGATGATATCGGTGTTTGGTTCTGTGCGATAACTTCGGATGGAGCGTTCAAATTCCTTGATGTCTTGTATCTCATCGATAAGGATATAGTTATGTTTGTCGGACTGAAAATACAGTCCGATATAGTCGTTGAGATCCTGATAGGTCTGAATGTTGTCAAACTCTCTTTTCTCCTTATCTATATAGATGATATTGTTGCTGTCATCTGCCTTCTTACGGTCACGAATCATTTTCATCATGCAGCTTTTGCCTACACGACGTTGACCTACTAATACGATGATGGTCTCCTTACCAAGATACCTTTCTATCTTGTCGATATATGATTGTCGAATAATAGTTGCCATATTTTTATCACTTATAAATGAAATTTTCTGCAAATATACGAAAAGTTTCACTTATAAGTGATAAAACTTGTCTATTTTTAGTTTTTATAACTTATAGATGGTATCATTATTTATGATATTATCAATAAGAAAAAAAATCTACTACTTCTCATCTTGATGATGAAAAATCCCGGAACCGTTAAAGGTCATTAATTTATGGGGGTATTATATTCTTATTCTGATGAAAATGCTTAATTTTGCAACCCGAAAAAGAAAAGTGTAAAAAATAGGTATGAAACGTTCGCTCAACATATTGATGACTTTGATGCTCTCGCTCATGGTGGTTTACCTGAGCGTGGGTACTACCGTCATGCACTGCCTTCGCTATGACAAGGTGATGGTGGGTGCGGTGGCTGACTGTTGCGTGAAACGTTGCATGGATTATGACTGCTGCCAAGGCAAGCTGGGCGCACAGGTGAACAAGCATTGCATGGATGTGAAGCAGGTGAAGCTATCACCTACGGTCTCTATCCAACACTTGGATTTCGATGCTGCTCCCGTGTTTGCAGGCATCGTACCAGCTCTTTGGCAGACGTTGTCCCGTCCTGTTATCTGTAGCATTCAGAAGGCAAGATATTGGAATCGGAACGTTCCGCATTCGCCTCCAAGGGCTTATCTTGCCCTCCTTAACATCCTGATTATTTGATTTTTCCCTATTTGCAAATAGGTTGCAAAAGATTTTTTGTACTTTTGCAACCAAGATTGTCGTATGCCTATCCCTATCAGTAAAAACTTAGGGTAGCATACATATATATAATGTAAATAAGGAAAGAAACAATGAAGAAAACCATACCAGTAATTGGCATGGCATGCTCCGTATGCTCTGCCAATGTGGAGCGTAAGCTCAACTCTCTTGAGGGCATAAATTCCGCCACGGTTTCCCTGGCAGGACGCACCGCCCTTGTCGATTATGACCCAGAGAAGATTACCCTCGAAGATATGAAACGAGAGATTTCCAATGCAGGCTATGACCTCGTCATAGAGGCAGACCGTAGTGCTGAGGAAATCAATCGCCGTGAATTTACTCTCTTGAAGCGCAAGACTCTTCTGTCTTGGCTCTTCGCCATTCTCGTGATGGCGTTCTCCATGGGCTGGGTATCGCTCGGTATGGAGAACACCGCCTCTATGGGCGATGGTATGATGATGGATAGCCACACCTCGGCTTTCAACAACCAGATATCCTTGATTCTCGCCCTCTTGAACATGGTGTACTGCGGTCGCATGTTCTATGTCTCGGCATGGAAACAACTCAAGCATCGTACCGCCAACATGGATTCGCTCGTGGCTCTGAGTACCCTCATCGCCTTCCTCTTCAGTACCTTCAATACCTTTTTCGGAGAAATGGTATGGGGAGTAAGAGGTATCGAATGGCATACCTACTTCGATGCCTCGGTGATGATCATTACCTTCGTCTTGACAGGAAGATGCCTGGAGGAGAAGGCGAAGGATGGCACGGCGTCAAGTATCAAGCAGTTGATGGGCTTGCAACCGAAGACCGCCCGACTGGTTACCAGCGAGAAGTTGGAGGAGGTGCCAATCTCTACTATCCAACGTGGTGATGTCATCGAGGTACGTGCAGGAGAAAAGATTCCGGTGGATGGTGTGGTAACCCAATCCGAGAGTTTTATGACCGCTGATGCGGCATACGTGGATGAGGCGATGATTACAGGCGAGCCTATGCCTGTGGCAAAGAGAGTGGGTGATGAGGTCTTGTCCGGCACGATTCCGAGCCAAGGCAAACTCCGTCTGAGAGCCAAACAGATAGGGGAGAACACCACCCTGGCACATATCATCAAGATGGTACAGGAGGCACAGGGAAGCAAGGCTCCAGTACAGCGCATCGTGGATAAGGCGGCCTTGGTGTTTGTGCCTGTGGTGGCAGGCATCGCCTTGATTACGTTCCTGGCTTGGTGGATAATCGGTGGCAATGCCTATCTGCCTCAGGCTATCCTGAGTGCCGTGGCGGTATTGGTTATCGCCTGTCCTTGTGCTATGGGTTTGGCGACGCCTACTGCCTTGATGGTGGGAATTGGAAAGGCGGCACAGAAGCAAATCCTCATCAAGGATGCCGCCGCCCTCGAAAATCTCCGTAAGGTGAATGCCCTCGTCATCGACAAGACGGGCACGCTCACCATTCCTAATCAGAATGTAGATTTTACGAAAGGGGATGGATTGGATGATTTAGAGTCTCGTGAAACCCTCAAGCCTCATGCTTCTGAGGCAATGAAACTGTTGCAAGAGGAAGGCATCGAGGTGTATATGATGAGTGGCGACCGGGAAGAGGCGGCTCGCTATTGGGCAAACAAGGCTGGCATCGGGCATTATCAGAGCAAGGTAAAGCCTGATGACAAGCAAGCCTTGGTCAAGAAACTCCAGGCGGAGGGTAAGCATGTGATGATGATAGGCGATGGCATCAACGATACCCAGGCTTTGGCTCTTGCCGATGTCAGTATGGCGATAGGCAAGGGGACGGATGTGGCGATGGATGTGGCACAGGTTACGCTGATGGGTGATGACCTGATGGCGATACCTGATGCCGTGAAACTCAGCAGAAAGACGGTGAGCATGATTTGGCAGAACCTCTTCTGGGCATTCATCTACAACCTCATCTGCATCCCTTTGGCGGCAGGTGTCCTGTATCTCTTCGGCATCAACTTCCAGATTACGCCGATGGGGGCAAGTGCCTTGATGGCATGTTCAAGCGTAAGTGTCGTCCTTAATTCGTTGCGATTGCGCTTCGCTTAAAGGCTTTTTAAAAGTAAAAGGGTAAAAAAGTAAAAAGGTAAAAAATCCGAGACTCGGACAAAATAAATAAGGAAAGATATTTATGTATTCAAGATATATATTGACGAGTGCCCTCTTGATGCTGGCACTCAAGGGATATTCTCAAACAGATACCGCCTCGCTGGATTCCATCTTCAAGAACGAGACCTTGCATGAGGTGAAGGTGGTGGCTCGCAAGGCGGGTACTTCCCGATTGGCCGGTGCTGTGAATGGCATCGCTGTGAACAAGGATGAACTCTTCAAGGCGGCTTGCTGCAACCTGGGCGAGAGTTTTACGACCAACCCATCGGTGGATGTGGCTTATAATGATGCCACGACTGGAGCAAGACAAATCAAACTCCTCGGCCTTTCGGGCACCTATGTACAGATGCTCACCGAGAATCTCCCTAACTTCCGTGGTGCCGCCATCCCATACGCCCTCGGCTATGTGCCGGGACCTTGGATGAAGGGCATTCAGGTATCGAAGGGAAGTGCTTCGGTGAAGAATGGTTATGAGTCTATCACAGGGCAAATCAACGTGGATTACTTGCAGCCAGAGGATGAGCAAAAGGTGGAGGTGAACCTCTTTGGCGATTCCAAGAGCCGAATCGAGGCAAATGCCGATGCCAATGTGCATCTCTCGGATAAGTGGGCAACGGAGATATTGTTGCATCATGAGAATATCCTCAAAAACCATGATGATAATGGCGATGGCTTTTATGATATGCCGGGCAGGGAACAATATAATGTGCAGAACCGATGGGTGTATAAAGGCGACAAGTACATCTTCCATGGTGGACTTGGGGCTTTGAAGGAGATTCGTACCAGCGGACAGGATGCTGAGCACGTTCATAATGATGATATTTACAGAATCAAGCTCCATACTAACCGTTATGAGGGTTATATGAAACATGCCTTCATCCTCGATCACGAGCATGGTACCAATATTGCCTTCATGTCCTCGGCTTCGATGCACCAGCTCGATGCCCAGTATGGCAACAAGTTCTACGACCTCAATGAGAAGAATCTCTATGGCTCGCTGATGTTTGAGACCAATTTCTCTACTCAGCACAACCTGTCGTTGGGATTGAGCTTCAATCACGATTACCTGGGGCAAAACCTGGGGAAAAACGAGAAGGAAACAACTCCTGGAGCATACGCCCAATATACCTATACGTTAGGCACGAAGTTGACGGCGATGGCAGGTGTCCGTTTCGACCATAGTTCGCTTTATGGCAACTTCTTCACCCCTCGTTTCCACGTGAAGTATTCGCCTATTGATGCCATCAGCATCCGCTTGTCGGCAGGTAAGGGCTATCGTACGGTGTTTGCCTTGGCTGAGTATAATTACCTCTTGTCGAGTGGCAGAAACCTCAATATCAGCAAAGACCTCAAGCAAGAGGAGGCTTGGAACTATGGACTGAGCACGGCTTTCTACATCCCTATGTTTGGCAAGACGCTGAAACTGAACGCCGAGTATTACTATACTAGCTTCGAGAATCAAGCGGTGGTGGATTATGATGCCAATAAGGAGCTTATCGCCATCTACAATTTGAGGGGCAAGTCTTATTCGCACACCTTCCAGATAGATGCCTCTTATCCATTGCTGAGAGGATTGGAGATAACAGCTGCTTATCGTCTGAACGATGTGAAGTGTACCTACGATTACGGCAAGAGTTTGATGGAGAAGCCATTGACCAGCAAGTACAAGGCGCTCTTCACGGCATCTTATAAGACTCCTCTTGGTCTTTGGCAATTTGATGCCACTGTGCAGTTGAATGGTGGAGGCAGGAATCCAGAGCCATATCTGTTGGCGGATGGAAGCCAGTCATGGTCTCCTCGTTTCCATAGCTTCGAGCAAGTGAGTGCGCAGGTTACGAGATGGTTCCGCCATTGGAGCATCTATGTAGGAGGCGAGAACCTGACGGGTTTCAAGCAGAAGACTCCTATCTATGGCGCCTCTAATCCATGGGGCAGGGATTTTGAACCAACCCTGGTATGGGGACCGGTGGAGGGCAGGATGTTCTACGCAGGCGTGAGAGTACACTTTTAAGGGAGAATGTTAAATGTTGAATGTTAAATGTTAAGTGTTAAATGTTGAATTATTAAAGCAAATAGAAAAGTTATGAAGAAGATTTTAGTAATGTTCACAATGATGATGGTGGCAATGGTAGGCTTTGCCAAGGACATCAAGACCGTAGTGTTCACCACAACCCCACAGATGCACTGTGCGGCTTGCGAGAATAAGATCAAGAGCAACCTCCGCTTCGAGAAGGGAATCAAGAGTATCGAGACCAGTGTTGCTGATCAGACGGTTAAGGTAGAATACAATGCCGACAAGACCACTCCCGAGAAGCTTCAGAAGGGTTTTGAGAAGTTCGGCTACAAGGCTCGCATCCTGAAAGATGGCGAGAAAGTTGAGAAGAACACCGAGGAAAAGTGTGACTTGATGTAATTCTAGAGTTTATTTGATAGAAGCTTAACCATTGGCACGCAGGAATCCCTGCGTGCTATATGGTGCTTATTTATTTATGATAATCATGAAGTGATGTAATACCTATGCTTATACATGCAATTTCATTTATTCTCCAGTTTCTGTTTCACCCTTAGCCCAGAAGGAGACTCTCCGGTCTGCTTCTTGACGAAACGGGTGAAATGGGCTGGATTGTAGAAATTCATCTGATCGGAAATCTCGGCAAATGTGAGGTCAGGACGCTTCAGGAGCGAGAGAATTTCCTGCATCGCATAGCCGTTTATCCAGTAGGATGCAGGATGACCACTACATTTCTTCACTACCTCTGATAGATATTTGGCTGACACACAGAGCTTATCGGCATAGAATGCCACCTCGCGCTGGGTCTTGGAATACTCAGAAAGCAGATTCATGAATCGGGTGAAGAGTAAGGCTAAGCTGTTGTCTGTCGGCTGAATATTATCCATGGCATTCTTGTAAATCTCCCACAAGTCGAGCAGGAATATCTGAAGTTGTCTGCCGAGAATCTCCTTCTGAAACAGATGGGGTTCTGCCGTGCGGCGCTTAATCTGTATGAAATTGTACTCTATCATTGCCTTGCCCCTTTCGTCAAGATGGAACACGGGGTTCTTCTTGATGAAAACGAAAGCCTTGGAAGCCCACACCTTTTCAGGATTATACTCCAGCAGAAAATCCTTGTCAACCAGCAAGAAATCGGCATTGAAATCAGAAGAATACAAGGCGTCAGTAATCTGTGAAGACATCTGCCAGATAACCCAGTCGCCCGCTTCCATCGTATAAGTATTCCCCATAAAAGAGAACTGCGCCTTGCCTGCGTGGCAAAGTACATGAATATGGTAGCGTCCGAGAAAATCAGACGGGAGCTTATGGCTCTCTACCGTATTATACACCTGTATGCTCTTATTGATAAGTTCTTTCATATCTTTCTTTTTTGAAATCCGTTGCAAAGATAATGAAAAAGATGCAATTCCGGCTTTCATATTTTACCTTTAACATTTCACATCTTTCCACAAAGCCATACAATACAGAAAAACATGAAAGTTATTAAGCAATTTATGTAATATATAAAAGCAAAACTTGATATAATTTTGCAGCCGAAATCATTGGTTATCATTCAAAACAACAGAACTTTATGGAAAAGTATAGCAAAAAGAAAGTTTCTCTGATGGAGAAAATGACGCATAGCTCCCTGTTCTTCGGCTTTGCATTGGCTTTCATGCTTTGCTGTTGCGGGCAGTCTCAACAAGAAGACTCACCACAGGCAATATATGAAACAAGTATTGTAAAGCCCGAAAGCAGAACGCTTGAATCGTTTTATCCCACAACGATTCAGGGACGGCAGGATGTGGATGTCTTTGCGCAGATAACGGGGAAAATAGTGAAAGTATGCGTCACGGAAGGACAGACGGTAAAAAAGGGACAGACGCTGTTTGTGATAGACCCCGTACCGTTTCAGGCGGCTTACAACACGGCAAAGGCAAACGTGAACGAAGCTCGTGCCCGACTCGCCACAGCCAGGATGAACTATCAGGCCAATCAGAAGCTTTATGATTCAAAGATTATCGGAAGAGTGGAATACAGAACTACCCAAAACGCCCTGGCACAAGCGCAAGCCGTGCTGGAGCAGCGTTTGGCTGAACTGCAGAGTGCCGGCAACAACCTTACTTATACCAAGGTGGTCAGTCCGTCGGATGGAGTTGTGGGAACCTTACCCTATCATGCGGGAAGCCTGGTGTTTGCCTCCATGCAGCAGCCGCTCACCCGGGTGTCGGACAATCAGGAAGTATGGGCTTTCTTCACCATGAACGAAACGCAGTTTCTCTCGCTGATGGAACAATATGGCAGCAAGGAAAAGGCACTGGCAGCAATGCCCGATGTAACGCTGCAGCTGAGCAACGGCAAGAAATATTCCGTGCCAGGCAGAATCACCAATATCAGCGGACTGATAGATCAGACTACAGGAAGCGTTACGCTGAAGGCCGTGTTCCGCAACAGCAAAGGAATGCTCTATAGCGGTTTTACGGGCAATGTCTGCATCCCATCCGTCAACAAGAGAAGCATCGTGGTTCCGCAATCAGCCACTTACGAAATGCAGGACAAGCGCTTTATATATAAGGTGGTAGGCGGCAAGGCAATAGCCACTCCCATCATCGTGTTGCCCATCAGCAACGGCAAGGAGTTTATCGTAACATCTGGATTGAAGCCTGGCGATATGATTGTAAGCGGAGGTATTGTCAACATCAAGGATGGAATGGAAATCAAGACCCAACTTCAAGGTAAAAAGAGAAAGGAGGCTCGCTTATGAACTTAGAAAAGAGAAAGGAGGCACGCTTATGAACATAGATCTGTTTATCCGGCGCCCTGTGCTGGCGGCAGGAATTTCCATCATCATCGTTCTGCTGGGCATCATCTCGCTGCTTGGGTTGCCCGTGGAGAAATATCCCAACATGGCTCCGCCTACGGTGGTAGTTTCAGCCAATTACACGGGAGCCAATGCACAGACCGTGCAGCGCAGCGTGATTGCCCCACTCGAAGAGGCCATCAACGGTGTGGAGAACATGACTTACATCACATCTACTGCAGCTGCCGGCGGCCGAGTTACCATCACGGTTTACTTCCGCCCCGGAACGGATGCTGATGTGGCTGCCGTGAATGTGCAGAACCGCGTGAATGCGGCAACGAGCGTATTGCCTGCCGAGGTGGTGCAATCGGGCATTACGACCACGAAGCAGGAGAATACCCTCGTGATGGAGTTTGCCCTTTATACCGACGATGATGCGAAATACGACCGTGCATTTATCGCCAACTGGCTGAAGCTGAATGTGGAACCTGCCCTGCAGCGCATCCCGGGCGTGGGCAACGTAAATGCCATGGGACAGGAATACAGTATGCGCCTATGGCTCAAGCCTGATAAGATGGCACAGTATCACCTGGTGCCGCAGGATATTTCTGATGTGCTCTCAGAACAGAACATCGAGGCGGCTACAGGTTCGCTAGGCGAAGATTCAGAAAACACGTTTCAATACACCCTGCGCTATACGGGAAGATGGCAAACCCCGGAGCAGTTTGGCAACATCGTGATCAAGGCACTGCCGCACGGAGAAGTGCTCAGAGTGAAAGACGTGGCCAAGGTGGAGATGGGAAGCCTGAACGACCGCTTCACCGTGATTACCGACGGCAAGACCAGCGTATATTGCCAGATATTCCAGCAGCCGGGTTCGAACGCTACCGAGGTGGTGAACAGCGTAAAGAAATATCTGGAGCAGGTGGAAAAAGATTTGCCCGGCGAGCTGCATCTTCAGGAAGTGGATGACGCCAACAAGTTTCTGAATGCTTCGATAGGAAACGTGGTGGAGACGCTGATAGAGGCCATACTGCTCGTCATCCTGGTGGTGTATGTGTTTCTGCAGAATCTGCGTTCCACGCTGATTCCTACCATCTCTATTCTCGTTTCGCTGGTTGGCACATTTGCCTTTCTTGCCATGGTGGGCTTCTCGCTCAATCTGCTCACGCTGTTTGCCCTGGTGCTCGTCATCGGTACGGTGGTAGATGATTCCATCGTTGTGGTGGAAGCCGTGCAGACCAAGTTTGACGAGGGTTACTCATCGCCTTATCTTGCCACACACGATGGAATGAAGGGCATTGCCGGAGCCATCCTCACCTGCTCGCTGGTGTTCATGATTGTGTTCATCCCGGTGGCTTTCTCGGGTGGAGTAACGGGCAAGTTCTATACCCAGTTCGGAATCACGATGGCCGTGGCTGTAGGCTTGTCGGCTGTCAATGCCCTGACTCTCTGTCCGGCACTCTGCGCCATTATTATGCGTCCAGCTACTAATGATAAGGGACTGAGCGGACGGATGCGCCAGGCTTACAATGTGGCGTATAGTCGCATCATGGGCAAATACCGCCTGTGGGCCTTCTTCTTCATCCGCCGCAGATGGCTGGCTTCTGCCTTGGTGGTGCTGTCTGTCATCCTCTTTGCATTCTTCATGAAAACCACCCGCACGGGTATGATTCCATCTGAAGATCTGGGACTTGTGCGACTGAGCATCATGCTGCCGCAAGGCAGTTCAAGAGCTTCTACCGACAAGGTATTATATAAGGTAAAGGATTTGCTGAGCGATATTCCTGAAATCAACAGCATGACTTTGGTTTCCGGCTTCAACATGACTGCCGGACAAGGTCCAGCTGGAGGAAATGCAGTTATCTCGCTCAAGCCATGGGACGAACGGGAGCGGACTGCCGATGAAGTGACTGCTGAAATCAACCGCCGATTGCAGACTATGACCGAGGCCGATGTGCGAGCCTTCACACCGCCTACCTTGCCGGGTTATGGCAATACGGGTGGTCTCGAGCTCTATATTCTCGACCAATCTGGTCATACTACGCAGGAGCTTTTTACAGCAACGCAGGCGTTTCTTGCCAAGCTCAATGAACGGCCAGAGATAAAAACCGCCTACACATCCTTCTCGCCCAACTATCCGCAGTATGAGGTAAGCATCGATGCTGCCAAGGCAAAGATGGCAGGCGTGTCGCCGCGCGATGTGCTGCGGGTGATGCAGGGATATATTGGCAGCCTTTATGCTTCCAATTTCAATCGCTTCAACAAGCCCTACCGTGTCATCATTCAGGCTCCGGCGCAAGACCGACTAGATGAGCATTCGCTCGACAAGATGTTTGTACGCGTGGGCGACGAGATGGCTCCAGTGAGCCAATTTGCCAAGCTGCGCCGCATCTACGATGCAGAGAATCTCTACCGTTTCAATCTCTACAGCAGCATCACGGTGACGGGAAGTGCTGCCGACGGATACAGTTCGGGTGATGCGCTGCGGGCGATAGAAGAAACGGCAAGCCAATATCTGCCTAAGGGTTATGGCTACGATTTCGGTGGCCTTTCGCGCACGGAACGGGAGAATACGGGAAGCATGGGCATTATCCTTGCCGTTTCCATCGTGTTTGTCTATATCGTGCTGAGCATGCTCTATGAGAGCTGGTTCATCCCCTTTGCCGTGTTGCTGAGCGTACCTTCGGGCATGGTGGGCAGTTTTCTCTTCGTGCGCCTGTTCGGACTGGAGAGCAACATCTATCTTCAGATGGGTCTCATCATGCTCATCGGCTTGCTCGCCAAGACAGCCATCCTGCTCACCGAGTTTGCCACGGAACGAAGACGTGAAGGAATGTCGCTTGCCGGTGCTGCCATCACAGCAGCCAAGGAGCGTCTGCGCCCTATCCTCATGACGGCGCTCACCATGATAGTGGGCTTGCTGCCGATGATGTTTTCCACGGGTGTTGGAGCCAACGGAAACCGCTCGCTGGGAACGGGTGTTGTGGGCGGAATGCTGATAGGCATGCTGGCATTGCTCTTTCTCGTGCCCTCCCTGTTCGTGGTTTTCCAGTGGATGCAGGAGAAAGTAAAACGGCATTCTCATGTAGTATCCTAAAAGTAAAATAATGAATAAAAACAACAATATTGATATGAAAAGAAATTTAATTGGATTGTTTATGCTGTTTGCCGCTTGCAACATGCAGGCGCAGAACCTGACAGATATTCAGCGCCAGCAGTCGCCATTGGTTCTGCAGGCGCAGGGAAGTTTCTATGTGGGCGGAAAGAGTGAGCAACAGACAAGAGAAGAGCTTGGTGGAATCTGCCCAGACGGTCACGTCACGGTAAATCAGATGTACGTAAAATATATGCTGCCTCAATCTGCCACAAATAATGCATCTTTCGTGCTGATACACGGAATGCATCTTACAGGGAAATGCTGGGAAACAACACCCGATGGCAGAATGGGATGGGATGAATATCTGGTGCGCAAAGGTTCTGCGGTTTATGTGGTTGACCAGGTAGGAATAGGGCGTTCGGGATTCAACCAGAAGATTCACAATGCAGCCAAGTACGGCAAGGTTTCCGCAACCACCCAGAGTGCTTTCAGCAGAAAGACAGATGAGAATTCATGGATGAATTTCCGTTTTGGCACAAAGGATGGCAAAGCCGTGGATGAAGCAAAGTTCCCGGTTGATTTTCTTGCTGAGTTCGGCAAGCAAAACGTGCCACACATCACTTCACTACTCGACCCTAAAGCCAACTACACATGCCTTTCAGAACTTGCGCAGAAGGTAAAAAATGCAATCTTGGTAAGTCATTCACAATCGGGCGCCTTCCCGATAGAGACGGCATTACTGGGAAATAAAGGCAGCAAGGAAATCAAGGGCATCGTGATGCTGGAACCAGGCGGCACGGGTGACAATTACACAGCCGACCAGATACGGAAGTTCACGAATATCCCTATCCTCATCATCTTTGGCGACAACTTGAAGAACGACACCGGAATGCGTGGTCATGTGTGGCAGAATTGCTACGAAGGTTGGAGCAGATTCGTGAAAAGAGTGAACGAAGCTGGTGGTAAAGCCACTATGATCCATTTGCCGGATATGGGAATCAGAGGCAATTCGCACATGATGATGGAGGACACCAACAGCCATCAGATAGCCGACATCATGCTCGACTGGTGCAAGAAAAACGGAATAATGGAAAATACACAAAATAAAACGGCTATGAATGTTCAGGAAATAGCCGACCGCATGGCTTTGAAAGATTTGGTCGATACGTTCTCGAATCTTGCGGACACAAAGGAAATTGACAAGCAGGTGCAGCTCTTCACAGAGGATGCTGAGGTGACTTCTTATCAAGGCGACAAACAGACATCGCATCTGAAGGGCAGAAAAGAACTGGCAGAACGTTTCAAGGCCTTTCTCGACCAGTTTACTACAGTTTATCACATCAACGGTCAGCAAACCGTGAAGATTGACGGTGATAAGGCTACTGGTATTGCCTATGCCCAAGTGGTATTGGTGAGTGAGAAAAACGGAAAGAAGACAATGCGAACCCAAGGTGTTCGCTATAACGACGAGTATGAGCGCAAAAACGGGAAATGGTTGATAAGCAAACGCATATCACATTTCGAATGGAGCAAAGAAGAATAAAACGCATAAAGGAATGAGAAAGTTAATAATCAGTTTAATCGCATTAATGACAGTAACAATTATGCAAGCACAACAGACAGTAAAGCAAACTTATCTGACGCTGAACAACGGCGTCCAGATGCCGCAGTTCGGACTCGGCGTATATAGCATCGCTGACGGCGATGATACCTACAATTCTGTAACGACCGCCTTGAAGTGCGGCTATCGCCACATCGACACCGCTCATGCCTACCGCAACGAGCGCAGCGTGGGACGAGCAGTGAAGGACAGCGGCATCGACCGCTCAGAGATTTGGATTACCAGCAAGCTCTGGCCTAATGAGTATGGTGAGGGCAAGACCTTGAAGGCCATCGACCGTATGTGCGGTCGCCTGGGCGTTGACTACATCGACCTCGTGTATTTCCACCAGCCAATAGGCGATTACGTTGGCGGCTGGAAGGAGATGGAGAAAGCTCTGGAGAGCGGCAAGGTACGCGCCATTGGTATTTCCAATTTCGACGTGAACGACAGCATCTGGAATTCACTCGTTGAGACTGCCCGTATTAAGCCACAGATGGTGCAGATAGAGTGTCATCCTTACGCACAGCGCGAGCACTGGCAGCAGATGGCGAAGAAGCATAACATCCAGATAGAGTGCTGGTTCCCACTTGGCGGACGCGAATCGAAGGGTGAACTCTTGCGCGACCCAGTTATCAACGAGATAGCCAAGGCTCACGGCAAGAGTGCCGCACAGATCATCATCCGCTGGCACATGCAGATGGGATTCTCCGTAATTCCGGGAGCTTCGAACCCTGACTATATCCACGAGAACATCGAGACCTTCGACTTCGCCCTCTCCAACTACGAGATGCATCGCATTCACGAACTCAACAAAGAGAAGCGATACTTCAATATGCCGTATGAAGATCAGGTGAAATGGTTCTCACAGTATAATCCAGCAGATTGATAATTTATAATTCAACGAACTAAGAATATAGGTATTATGAGAAAGATTGTTATGTTATGGATGATCTTCTGCCTGTCGGTTGTTACTTTCGCCTGCGAGAGTAACAATCCGGAGGTGGATGACACCACAGGTTCTACGGAACAGACGGGTGGCAATGATAATGGTAATGCGCCATCAGGAAAAAGGTCGCTTGTGGTTTACTTCTCGCGTGCTGGAGAAAACTGGCAGGTGGGCAATGTGGAACGTGGCAATACTGCCATCATGGTTGACTACATCAAGGAGTTGACCAATGTTGACGTGTTCGAGATTGTGCCGGAAAAGCCCTATCCGACAGACTATATGGAGTGCGTCCGCTATGTGAATGACGTTGAGATTCCGCAGAACCTGCGTCCTGCCTATAAAGGTGATGTAGAGAACCTTGCCGACTACGACAACATCTTCATCGGAGGTCCTATCTGGAGCGGACAGCCGCCAATGATTATCCGCACGTTCATCGAAGCTCATCAGAGTGAACTCAGCGGAAAAACCTTCATTCCTTTCGGCACGCATGGTGGTAGCGGCGTGAGCAGTTACTCTTCGCTCATACGCAGTTATTTTCCTAACGCCAAGCAGCTCGAATCACTCGGCATTGCCGGTACAGACATCCGATCAGATGCATCGAAAACCAGGGTGGAGAACTGGCTAAAGCGTATTGGTCTGGACAAGGAATCAACAAATACAGACTACGATAACGATATGGAAAAAGCAAGAGAGGAAATTCTACAGTATTTAAGTGAATGGTGTAACGCTATGGTAGATGCTGACACGGAGAAGCTGGGCAGCATGTTGGCAGACGACATCATCTTGCGCCACATTACCGGACAGACACAGACCAAGCAGGAGTGGCTCAATGAGGTGGCAAGCGGCTCGATGGATTATCACAAGATAGAACAACGTGATGTAAACATCCAGTTCATCAACAGCGAGACTGCAGACGTTTCGTTCACATCTGTCATTACAGCAACCATCTGGGGCAGCTACGGCACATGGACGCTCCACAACACGATGCGTTTGGCCCGTATCAACGGACGCTGGGTAAGGGTAAAAGAAGACTATACCAGCGGCATTAACCGAATCTGCAGCACTCCTTCCACAAATGCGCCCGAATATACACTCGGAGGAGTTTTGACAAATGGAGGCAAAGGCATCATCATCAAAAACAAGAGAAAATATATGAGGAAATGAAAAGTATCTGTTAAAGCGGTAATATCTTCCGAATTTCAGATATAAAGGTTATTGCAGGAAAACTGTACTTTTGCGGCTCAGGGGAGGTTGTCTATCCACGGACAATCTCCCCTGAGCCCTTGTTTTATTGTTCTTTGCTCCATTCGAAATGTGAGATTGATGAAAGGGGCAAGGCAATGGTAGAACATAATTTCATACAGATAAAGTAATTGGTAAAGCTTTCACTTTATTCCAATGTATTCGATAGAGGATGAGCATCATGATGCCGGTGAGGGTCCAAGAAACTGGATAAACCCACATCAGATGCTTGAAGTCATTGAAATGAGGTAATACGGCAAACACCCAAACCATACGGAGTATGCAGGTTCCGAAGATGGTGATGAGGGTTGGGGCTATCGATTTGCCCATACCACGCATCGCTGAGGCTGTCACCTCGTAACTTGCTGCGATAAACTGGATAACGAGGGCATTGTGCATTCTTATCTTTCCATATTCCAGCACATGAGGGTCGTTAGTGAATAGGCTCAGGCAGAAATCATCCTGCCAGGTGAAACCCCAGTTGCATGAGGCGCAGGTGAGTGCTCCTAGAGCCATGCATATCCAGAAAATGCGGTTCACTCGGTCTAGTTTGCCGGCACCATAGTTCTGCCCGATGAAGGTGATGGCGGCTCCATTGAAGGCACTGATAAAGAAATAGCTATAGAATTCGAAGTTGAGTGCTGCTGCAGAACCTGCTATCGCACCATAGCCATAACCATTGATGGCTGACTGAACCACCACGTTGGAGAACGAGAATACCATTCCCTGCAGTCCGGCTGGTACACCTATCTGCAGCATTCGCTTCAGTTCCCTCCATTCTATATGCATCCTCTTGATGTTCAACCGGAATGGTTCTTTCTCGTGGAGCAGGAGATAGATGATGAGTGCGGCACTCACAGCATTGGCGATGGAAGTAGCGATGGCTACACCAGCCACACTCATGTGGAAAACGATGACGAAGATAAGGTTGAGTATCGTATTTACGATGCCTGCCACCACCAGAATATAAAGTGGGCGGCGCGTATCGCCCATACTTCTGAGTATCGCCGAACCAAAATCGAATATCATGAAGAAGGGAATGCCGAGAAAGAAGATGCGGAGATAAGTAACCGCCAAATCGAGGACATCGGCAGGGGTATTCATCATGGTAAGGATGGGCCGGGCTACACAAATGCCCAATACCATGAGGAAGAGTCCGCTTACCAGCGCTGTGATTCCTACGGTTCCGATGGCATCACGGATGCTTCGCTTGTCGTTCTGCCCTATGTGGTTTGAGATGATGACATTAGCACCCATCGAAACGCCCATGAAGAGGTTGATAAGCAAACTGATGACGGGTGTATTGCTTCCCACAGCCGCCAAAGCCTGACTGCTAGCAAAACGCCCAACCACGGCAACATCTACAGAATTGAATAATTGCTGCAAGACGCTGCTTGCAGCCAGAGGTAGTGTGAATACGATAATCTTCATGAGCAATGGTCCATGAAGCATGTCTATCTGATTTTTTGTTTTTGTATGATCCATATCCTTTCAATCTTTCTTCCTGTTTTTGGGTGCAAAGTTACTGCTTTTTGTTGAGATAGAGGAAGGATGGTGTGAAAATCTCCAAATAATCTGTGATATGGGTAAGGATACCGGTAATATTGTTTAGTACCGGGATTTCATACATTTCTTCAGCCGCAAATCGAAGAAGTTATCATACACCACGTAGGCATCATCCTGTTGGGGGATGATGTTTCTGATAGCCATAAATAGCATTTATGATAGTACCTTTTCCAGTAAGGAGAATAGTTCCTCTTCTGTTTGATAAGGATAAATATCGAAGTAGGGGTTTCCTGTAAGCATGGCAGAAAGCTGGGTCTTGCTCTTGTCATAGAAAATGTGACAAGGAATTCCTCTACTCTCGGCATAGGCCAGTTCATAACCCACGCCTAGCGAAGGATTGCTGCATTCTGCTACGACCATATCGCTCTCTCGGAGCCATGCTGTATCCTGGTTATAAATCTCTGCATCGCTGGTTCTCCCTTTTTCCTTGAGGTTGAGATCTGCCTGACCGATATGCTCGGTCAGTACAATGTCTGTCATCTGCATGTGTTCAATCATCTTTCTATAGAGATCGGCAAAGTCACGACCTCCACGAATGGAACCTGCAAAATATATTTTCTTTTTCATCATTCTTGAAACTTTAAAAAACTTTTCTAAGCATTTATTTCATATACTTCTTCAGCCACAAATCGAAGAACTTATCATATACCACGTAGGCTTCATCTTGCTGGGTGATGAAATCCTTCTCCAGCAATCCCTTCAGGGCGGAATTTACTGAGCTTGGCGACGGGAGATGATATTTCTTGGAGAAGGCTCCGCTCTTTACGCATCTGGCTTCGCCCTCTGCAGAGATAGCGATGAAGACGTTGCGCTGTTTTTCCGGCATCTGGCGCAGAAGAGTTTCGTAGGTGTCTGATGCCATATTGAGATTGTAGTTGATGGCATCATCTACCATATCCAGAGTGCAGGTGCCCTGCTCGGGAGTCTTGAGGAAGAGGACATTCATTACTCGCTGGATGTATGAGGTGACACCACCGAAACGGGCGAAGAGTTCTCCGATAATGGCAGTGTCTAGATGTTTGTTGCGCTCCTCGAACTTGGCTGTGGCAAACTCCTTGTATTTCTCCACATCCAGTGGCTTCAGGTTCATCAGCGTTACGCTCTGATAGAATGGGCGGGCAGGAGATGTGAACATCTCTGCCATCAGATGGCGATGAGAGCCCGAGAAGATAAAGTGGGCATTAGTGCATCGCTGGATATAGGTACGGAGCAATGCCTCTATGCGATGGTCGGCATAGTTGGTGATTTGCTGAAACTCGTCGATGGCAACAAGACATGGCTTATCGGCTTGGTTGAGATAAGCGAATATCTCATCAAGCGTAATTTCCGGATTTACTATGTTGCCGATGCCTATTCCCCAAACTGGAGCCCCGTTGATATCGAAAGAGATTTCTGAACGGAGAGAAGAGAGTGCCATCAGGAATTTCTCCCAAGCGCTTCTGCCTTTAGGGCGAAGTTCATCAACAATGGCTTTGCCGAACATATTGACCAGATCGCTGACGGAATTGGTTGAATAGATGTCTATGATAAAAGTATAATAATCTTTTTGGATGACTGGCTGGGCAAAGCAATGGTGAATCAGCTCTGTCTTTCCGATGCGTCGAGGGGAAATCAGAGCCATGTTATTCTCATTGGTCAGCATCTCTGTGATATGCTGGGTTTCTTCCATACGGTCGCAGAAGTATTCCGGACCGGCGTAACCATTTGTGACAAAAGGATTCTTCATTACCATATTTATACCTTATTATATATTCAACGGCTGCAAAGATAATGCAAACGAGCGCAATGTAAGCTTGCTTACAAATTGCCGAGTGCAGTTTATCTTCTGCAAAGATACAACTTTTATTCCGATTATCATAAAGTGATTATCATAAAATGATAATGAAATAAGGAATTTTATCATTTGATGATTATCATAAATAGATAATTATGACATGGAGACTCCTCTAATGTCAATAGAAAAAGGGTTGTAATCCTCGAAAAGATGGATTGCAACCCTTTATACCTTATTATATATAAGAGTTAAGATAACTCTATCATATATTCAAATGTGGAAGCTTATTACAGCTGAGCCAACTCTACAACCTTATCTACTGCAGCACTCAAGCCGTCCTTGTTCTTACCGCCAGCCTGAGCATAGTGAGGCTGACCGCCACCGCCACCCTGAATCAACTTGGCAGCTTCGCGAATCATCTTACCAGCGTTCAAACCGTGATCCTTAACCATATCATCGCTGAACATCACGCTGAGCATTGGCTTGTCGTTATAAACAGAACCTACCACGCAGATCATGTTCTCTGGCAAAGCCTCGCGAACCTTGAATACCAAATCCTTGGCAGCTGCTGGCTCCATTGGTAATACGGCTGTAACAACCTTCACACCATTGATTTCTCTTGCATTTTCTACAAGCTTATCCTTGGTGCGCTCCACAGCCTGAGCCTGGAACTTCTCAACATCCTTCTTCAAGGCATCGTGCTCGTCGATGTACTTTCTGATGACACCCTCGAGATCCTTGGCATTGTTGAACAAGCCCTTTAAGGCTACGATGGTATCCTGCAAAGCATAGATTGCCTCCTCGCTTGCCTTGCCTGTCAAAGCCTCGATACGGCGGATGCCGGCTGCTACGCTGCTCTCAGAGATAATCTTGAAGAAACCAATCTTACCAGTGCTCTTGGCGTGAATACCACCACAGAACTCGGCAGATGGACCGAAGCGAACCACACGAACCTTGTCGCCATACTTCTCGCCGAAGAGGGCGATAGCGCCAAGCTCCTTAGCCTCCTCGATAGGAGTATCGCGGTGCTCATCCAATGGATAGTCGGCACGGATCATCTCGTTTACCATGCGCTCTACCTTGCGGAGCTCCTCATCAGTTACCTTCTGGAAGTGAGAGAAGTCGAAACGCAATGTATCCTTATCTACATAAGAACCCTTCTGCTCTACGTGCTCGCCCAAAACCTGCTTCAGGCAGTAGTCGAGCAAGTGGGTAGCTGTATGGTTGGCAGCGCTTCCCTCGCGGCTCTCGATATCTACGCAAGCCATGAAGTCAGCGTTTACATCCTTTGGCAACTCCTTTACGATGTGGATGCTCTGGTTGTTCTCGCGCTTGGTATCGATAACCTGGATGGTCTCATTCTCGCTAACGAGCACACCCTTGTCGCCAACCTGTCCACCCATCTCACCATAGAATGGAGTGTTGTCGAGTACCAACTCATAGAAAGAGTTCTTCTTCTGAGTCACCTTGCGATAGCGCAGGATGTGGCACTCATATTCTGTATAGTCGTAACCCACGAAGTTCTGGTCGCCTTCCTTCAAAACCTCCCAGTCGCCGTTCTCTACGGCAGCAGCATTGCGGGCACGCTCTTTCTGCTTCTTCATCTCCTCGTCGAAGCCTGCAGCATCTACGGTGTAACCATTCTCACGGCAGATGAGCTCTGTAAGGTCGAGAGGGAAACCGTATGTATCGAAGAGGCGGAATGCACTCACGCCGTCGAGCTGAGTCTCGCCATGAGCCTTGAGCTCGTCCATATCGCCATTGAGGAGGTTGATACCCTTCTCCAAGGTGCGGAGGAAAGAATCCTCTTCCTCTTTCATCACACGGGTGATGAGCTCCTGCTGAGCTGGCAACTCTGGGAAGGCTGCACCCATCTGCTCTACCAATACATTGACGAGCTTGTACATGAATGCCTGCTTCTGACCGAGGAATGTGTAAGCGTAACGTACGGCACGGCGCAAGATGCGGCGGATTACGTAACCAGCCTTGGCGTTGCTTGGCAACTGACCGTCGGCGATGGAGAAGGCTACGGCACGGAGGTGGTCGGCGCAAACACGCATAGCGATGTCGATCTTCTCCTGCTCATCCTTACCCTCGCCATTTTCACCGGTAGGAGTAGTGAAGCCATACTTCTTGCCAGAGATAGCCTCGATTTCCTTGATGATTGGCTGGAAGATATCTGTATCATAGTTAGAGTGCTTGTCCTGCAACATGCGAACCAAGCGCTCGAAGCCCATACCTGTATCAATTACGTGCATTGGGAGGGGTTCGAGAGAACCATCAGCCTTGCGGTTGTACTGCATGAACACGATGTTCCAGATTTCGATGACCTGAGGGTTATCCTTGTTCACCAACTCACGGCCTGGCATCTGAGCCTTCTCCTCTGGAGTACGTGAATCCACGTGAATCTCTGAGCAAGGACCGCAAGGACCTGTATCGCCCATCTCCCAGAAGTTGTCGTGCTTGTTACCGTTGATGATGTGGTCGGCTGGCACGTGCTTAGCCCAGTAACCTGCAGCCTCGTTGTCGCGTTCCAGACCTTCCTCCTTGCTACCCTCGAATACGGTAACGTAGAGATCGGCAGGGTTGAGCTTCAAAACTTCAGTAAGATACTCCCAAGCCAAATCAATGGCACCCTCCTTAAAGTAGTCGCCGAAGCTCCAGTTACCGAGCATCTCGAACATGGTGTGGTGGTAAGTGTCATGACCTACCTCTTCGAGGTCGTTGTGCTTACCGCTTACACGGAGACATTTCTGAGTATCAACACGACGAACATCCTTGCCTGGGTCTTTCGTACCGAGGATGATGTCTTTCCACTGGTTCATACCAGCGTTTGTAAACATCAGCGTTGGGTCATCCTTGATAACCATAGGTGCTGATGGAACAATTTTGTGGCCCTTACCTTCGAAGAATTTCTTGAAGGATTCGCGCACTTCATTAGCTGTCATCATATCTTTTTTATATTTATCTTTAATTTCTTTTTCCTGTTTTGAAGAGGGGATTGAGAGTCCTCTCAGAAAATATTTTTGCCCTTTAGGGCATTTTCTTCCGAAAATCTTTGCAAAGATAAGAAGAATTGTTTAATTTTGCAACTAAATTAATTATTTTTGAAATTAAAGACGGAAAAAATGGCAATAATTCCAGATAAAACAACGAAATTGTACTATTCTATCAAGGAAGTAGGTGAAATGTTTGGTCTAAACGACTCTACGTTGAGATATTGGGAAAAGGAGTTTCCTTTTCTCAAACCGAAGGTTGCTGGCAACAAAGTGCGCCAGTATACCGATAAGGATATTGAGCAGGTAAGGCTCATCTATAACCTTATCAAGGTGAAGGGATTGAAGATTGCGGCTGCCCGTAAGTATCTGAACCAAAACAGAACGGGTGCCGAGAAATCTTCTGAAGTTCTCGACACCCTTATTTCAGTAAGAGACCAGCTCAAAGAACTCAAAAAGCAGCTCGATGGACTGGTTTAGTAACTTTGGACTTTATGATTAGCTAGGGTTACCACGCTTCTTCGCCGAAGACATTCTTGATGGTAACTTTAGCAGCTTCTTTCTTGGTGAGCTGACGGCTCCAGGCTACGCGTGCCTTGGTTGCAGCACCTGCACCGTGGTTGTTATATTCGCTGTAGCGGGCTGTCTGTTCGTTGCTCTGCTTGCCCCAGTTGTGCCATCCTTCTGGACGGATGTGGCTGCCCATTTCGCAATTCATGAAGAGGGTAGCTGCATAAGGGCGCCATGGACGGCCCAGATAAACCTTGTCTACACCTGGCTCGGCGGTAAGCTTGCACTTGTTGAATACATAGCCATATTCCTGACCGGCAGGACTGGATGCGGCTGTGATGTAGCTGTTGGCCTTGCTGCGAATCTCACAATTCTCAAACCATGCTCTTCCCGGACCAAATATGAAATCGGTGGTTCCTTCGATGTAGCAATCATAGAAGGCTGAACGGTTGTTGGCTATACCTGTATAAACGGTATCCTGATTGCCCAGCAGACGGCAGTTCTGAACCAGGATATGATCGCCTTCAAGATGTAGGGAGACAGCCTGTCCCAGTTTGGCTGCATTGTTCTCGATGGTGATGTTCTTCAGGGTGATGTAACTGCCCTGTACCTTCAGGGTATAAGTGCGGAATGTGCCTATCGGTTTACCCTTTACAGCAGCTTCTGAATCGAGTCCACCTACAGGCATCTTGATGTTGGCATGATCGTCCCATGTGATGATAGTGTTATCACGGTCTTCACCACAGATGGTGATGTTGGTGAGCCATGAAGGGAGGATGAGTTTCTCCTTGTACACGCCTTTCTTAACATAGATTACCTTGCTGTAATCCATGAAAGCACGACATACTTCGATGGCTTCGTCGATGGTGCGGAATTCGCCGGTACCATCACGGGATACTACAATCGTGTCGGGGTTGTCATACTTGTTGGCTGCTGCCAGAGGCAACAGGGTCAACATCATTAAAAATGATAAGAATAATTTTTTCATATTGTTTTTAAGTTTGTTGTTTTGAATCTGTTTTTATAAGATGTTGAAATCTGTATGATTTCATAGAGAATCGCCAGATTTTAAATCCGGCGATTCTCTATTATTTATCTTTTCTTTATTATCATAAACTCCTAAGTTACAGGATTCTCTGTACTTCCTGCAGATCATCAATATTTCGGAGTTGGTTCATAATGGTCTTAACTTCTTCGCGGTCGTGAACACGGAGTTCGATGGTTCCGTCGAAGATGCCGTTATCACTACTGATTGTTATCTTGTGGATATTGATGCCTAACTGGTCACTAATCACCTTACTTACATCCAGCAGCATGCCCTTACGGTCGATACCCTTGATTTCGATGGTAGCATCGAAGAGTATCTGCTTGTGCATATCCCATTTGGCATCTACGATGCGGTTGCCGAAACTGGACTTCAGTTTGGCTGCTATGCTGCAAGAGCGCTTATGGATTTCGATGCGGTTCTTGTTGTCGATAAAGCCCATGACGTCATCGCCAGGAATCGCATGGCAGCAGCTAGGGAAGATAAACTGGTTGATATTCTCCTCGGTCAGGATGAGTGGCTTCTTCTTGTTGAAGTCTTTGCCCACCACGAAAAGATCCTGAGGCTTCACGATGCCTTTTTCTGGAGCCTTCTCCTTGCTCTTGCCCAGGAATGGGATATAATTGCGCCAGCTGCTGGCCTGCTGTTTCTTAGGCTTGCCCTGCAACTCATCGAAATCTTTATCGCCCAGGATAATCTGATGGTCTCCCAATGACTGGAAGAGGGTTTCAGGCTTCTGGATATTATGAAAATCGCATAGGCGGTCTACCACCGACGCACTCATCTCAATGCTGTTCTTCTTGAGCCATTCGGTGAGTATGTTTTCTCCCTTCTTCTGAACCTCTCGTGAATCGCGGCGCAGGATGGCCAGAATCTTGCTCTTTGCCTTGGCTGAACTGACGAAGTTTACCCATTCTTCCTGTACATGCTGGCTCTTGGAAGTAAGAATCTCAACCTGGTCGCCACTTTGCAGCTTATGGCTCAGCGGAACCAGCTTATGGTTTACCTTGGCTCCGATACAGTGGCTGCCCAGGAAGGTATGAATCTGGAAGGCGAAGTCGAGGGCAGTACAGCCTGCCGGCATCGTTTTGATTTCTCCTTTTGGTGTGAAGACGAAGATTTCTGAAGCATAGAGGTTCAGCTTGATGGCATCGAGGAAGTCCATGGCATCCGGCTGCGGATCGTCCAGAATCTCCTTGATGGTGCTGAGCCAGTCGTTCAGCTCGTTCTCATCTTCTGTATATTCACCTTCGTTTCCTTCTTTGTATTTCCAGTGGGCAGCAAATCCCTTTTCTGCCACCTCGTCCATTCGATCGGAGCGGATCTGCACTTCTATCCATCTTCCCTGCTTACTCATCAGGGTAACGTGGAGTGCCTGATAGCCGTTTGCTTTCGGATGGTTCAACCAGTCGCGCAGACGGTCGGGATGACTCTTGTAGATTTTACTGATGGCTACGTAGATATTGAAGCATTCGTTTACTTCGTTTGTTCTCACCTTTGGTGTAAAGATGATGCGCACAGCAAGAATGTCGTAAATCTCATCGAAGGTAACGTGCTTGTTCTGCATCTTATTCCAAATAGAATAAGGGCTCTTCACGCGTGCTTTGATTTTGTATTCTACGCCTAGCTTGTCGAGTTCTTCGCGGATAGGTGCAGTAAAACTCTCGAAGAGGGTGTCGCGCTGCGATTCGGTATCGGCAAGCTTATGCTCTATATTGGCATACTCCTGTGGATGGTCGTAGCGGAAGCTGAGGTCTTCGAGCTCGGTCTTGATTTTGTTCAAGCCCAATCGGTTGGCGAGAGGAGCATAAATATACAAGGTTTCGCCCGCAATCTTGTATTGTTTGTTGGCAGGTTGCGATTCCAGCGTGCGCATGTTGTGCAGGCGGTCGCAAATCTTGATAAGGATCACACGGATGTCATCGCTCATAGTGAGCAACAGTTTTTTGAAGTTTTCTGCCTGTGCTGATGCCTTATCGCCGAAGATTCCACCACTGATCTTGGTGAGTCCATCAACGATTTGTGCCACCTTGGCTCCAAAGATGTTTGAGATATCTTCTACGGTGTAGTCGGTATCTTCTACCACATCATGAAGCAGTGCGGCACAGATGCTCGTTGAGCCGAGCCCCATCTCCTCGCAGGCTATCTGAGCCACGGCGATAGGGTGCATGATATATGGTTCGCCCGAGAGGCGGCGCACACCTTTGTGCGCCTGTCGGGCGAAGTTGAATGCCTTGGTCACTATATCTACCTTCTTGCGGTGTCGCGAACTCAGGTAGGTGTCAAGCAGGTGTTGAAAGGCATCGCCAATCAACTGGTTATCAGCCTGCTCTCTTTCGAGGTCTTTCAAGTTCTGGTCATCCATAGTGGGTCCCTCCAATAATAATGTTCTTAATTAGACTGAAAAAACTACAGCGGACGTAGTTCTTTTATTTCACTTTGATTTTCTTTCCGGCACGGATACTGTTACCCTTGATGCCGTTCAGTTTGCGCAGTTTCTTAACGGTTGTTCCGTGGCGTGCTGCTATTTCAGAAAGGGTATCACCATTCTTGATGGTTACACTCTTGTTGCCTTGTTTCCTGTTTCTGCCTCGCTTGCTGCTCTTCTTGCTGCGTGAAGAAGCGCTGTGGCGACTGTAGCTGCTTCGTGGGCGGCTATAGGTAGGCTGTGCATCGTTGACATCTACGGTTGCGCGCTTCAGGAAGAGTTCATCGGCTCTGTAAGCACAGATGCTGTCCTGCTGGTCGATGAAGCTACCGATGAGGGTAGAAGGAAGACGCAATGCCATCGGATGGTTCAATCCATTGATGATATCATGACGGTACTGTGGATTCAGATTGCGCAGGTGCTCTATGTCAATGTTCAGCACTTTGGAAATCTGCTCCAGGTGGATGTCTTTTGATACTACGATGGTATCTGTCTTTACTGGCAGTTCGCTTACCATAGGGCAGATGTTATGATCGCAGTAGTAGTTCATGATGTAGTTGGCAGCGATGAAAGCTGGTACGTATCCACGTGTTTCCTTTGGAAGATATGGATAGATGTTCCAGTAGTCGGCGTTGCCTTTTGCACGATGGATAGCCTTGTTTACATTGGTTGGTCCGCAGTTGTAAGCTGCAATCACGAGACTCCAATCGTCGAATATCTTGTACAGGTCGCTCAGATAGTGGGCGGCTGCATAGGATGCTTTTACTGGGTCGCGGCGCTCATCGATGAGTGAGTTTACCTCCAGTCCGTATCGCTTGCCGGTAGGCAGCATAAACTGCCATAAACCAGTGGCACCAACGCGTGATACAGCTTTAGGGTTGAGTGCCGATTCGATTACTGGCAGATATTTCAGCTCCAGTGGCAGGTTGTAAGCCTCTAATGCCTCTTCGAAGATAGGCATGTAGAAGTTGCTTGCTCCCAACATGAAACTTACTGAACGGCGTAGTTTGCCGCTGTAACGGTCTATGAATTTCTGTACTACCTCATTGTATGGCATTTCGATGATGGTAGGCATTCTCTTCAGACGGTCGATATACACTTCCTTCTCGAAGACAGGGTTTACATCGCGGTATTTGCAGGTTGTATCTGCCATCATGTAAGTCTGTGCATTGTAAAGGTGGAGCAGGCTGTCGAGGTTATCTTCCATTCCCTCAGGTACTTCGATTTCCTCCTGCTTTCCGTCTTTGTCGGTAACGGTGATGATATCATCGTTATCTGTTTCTTCTGTAACGTCGGTTTGGGCATGAATGCCTTGTAAGCTGAACAGCATCGCTGCTGCCATGACTAGTATTTTCTTCATATTGATGTTTTATCTCGTCTATGTTTCTAATTTCTATTTTGCGTTATAATATATATAGGTGTATTCTAACTCCTCACGCATTAAATTAAAATGTGAGTGAGCAACTTACGCCGAGGCTTCCAGACCGCAGCGGATTGGCAGTCTTGTTGCCGTTATTCAGCATGGTAGGCTCTATTCTGAGCGAGAGATCATCGGAGATGTCAAATTCCGAGAGCGATGCATCTACGTAGGCATCAATCACTGAGAAGGCATAGATGCCTATCATGACGAAGGTTCCCAAGTCTCTCCAACGGCGATATTTATCTTTTCGCTTGCGGAAGATTTCCTTATAGCGTTCTATGTTCGATTCGTTGATCTGGGCGCCCAAGTGCAGAAACTGATTGTAGCTCTGGGTGTTGGGGTCATCGTCCATAATATCCATGTAGGCTTGCGAATAGTCGTGATACATCTGGTTGTTCCAGGTGATGGCGTATGTACAGCCTACGAAACCGCCATAGATGAAAGGCAGTTTCCAATATTTGCGATTGTATATCTGTCCGGCACCAGGTAATACAAGTGCCAACCACATGGCACGCTTGGTATCAGGTCGCCAAGTTGCCCAGTTGCGCTTTTTGCGTACAGGCTTTGCTGGTTGGGTGAGGCTTGCCAGTTTGCTGCTGTCTTGTGCGGTAAGCATCGAGTCGATGGCTATTTTTGCCGAGTCGGCTGATGCAATGGTTGGCACATCGGTCACTTGTTTTTTTTGTTTCGACTTCTGTGCCTGTGCGCCCATCGGTGCCAGAAGCAGCAGGGTTGCCAAACAGATTTGTGATATACTGAGTTTCACTTTTATTCTTGCTTTAACTGATCGAAAACATTCATGATGTGCTCCAGCTCCTCTTCGTTGGCGAATGGAATGCTGATTTTTCCCTTGCCCTTAGCAGAGCAGGTGAACTGCACTTTGGTATTGAGAAACTGTGACAGGCGGTTTTTGAGTTGTGTAAATTCCTCAGGCATCTGAGCCTTAGCCGTGATGGTTTTCTTACCGCTCTCGATGTCTTCTCCGCTCTTGAGTCGCTGTACCATCTCTTCAACCTTTCTTACTGAGTAGCCGTTCTTCTGTATCTCCTTGAACAACTTGATTTGCAGCGAAGGTGAGTCGAGGGCCAGTAGGGCACGGCAATGACCCATGTCGATTTCTTTCTTTTGTAGTGCCATCTGCACCTGGGCAGGAAGTTTGAGCAGTCGCAGATAGTTGGCGATAGCTGCACGGCTCTTGCCCACACGTTCTGAAATTTTCTCCTGTGTCATACCCTCGTTTTCCAGAAGGTGTTCGTAGGCGAGTGCTATTTCTATGGCGTTGAGGTCTTGGCGCTGGATATTCTCTACGAGCGCCATTTCCATTACGTTCTCATCGCTGATGGTGCGGATGTAGGCAGGGATAGCTGTCAGCCCCGCAAGTTGTGAAGCGCGCCAGCGGCGTTCACCGGCGATAATCTGGAATCTGTTTTCTGAAACCTGTCTTAAGGTGATAGGCTGGATGATGCCTATGGCCTTGATGCTTTCGGCGAGCTCATGTAGGGCTTCGTCGTCAAACTCCCGGCGTGGCTGATTGGGATTCGCCTCAATCTGGTCGAGAGGAATTTCATTGATGGTACTGCTGCCCTGGGTGCGCACTCCCTCGGTAGAGATGAGGGCATCGAGTCCGCGTCCTAAAGCGTTGCTCTTAGTACCGTTGTTGTATTTCTTGTGTACTGCCATTTTTTTACTTTTAATTTTGAACATTGAACTTTCTAAAAGGGTTCAATTTCCAAATCTTAACTATTCTTGTTGATAATCTCCTTTGCCAAGGCCAGATGGTTCTTGGCTCCATTGCTTTCTGCATCGTAAAGGATAACTGGGAGACCATGGCTCGGACTCTCGCTCAGCTTCACGTTGCGCTGGATAACGGTCTTGAACACCAATTCCTGGAAGTGGCGTTTCACCTCGTCGTATATCTGGTTGGCAAGGCGTAGACGACTATCATACATGGTGAGCAGGAAACCTTCTATCTCGAGTTTCGGATTCAGCTTGCTCTTGATGATCTTGATGGTATTGAGCAATTTGCTGATACCTTCAAGAGCGAAATATTCACATTGGACTGGGATGATGACACTGTCGGCAGCCGTCAACGAATTGACGGTGATGAGGCCGAGCGAAGGCGAACAGTCTATCAGGATGTAGTCGTATTCGTCACGGATAGGCTGCAGTAATGTCTTAATCACCTTTTCGCGATTTTTGAGATTCAGCATCTCTATCTCGGCACCTACCAGGTCGATATGACTAGGAATGATGTCGAGTCCATCAATGTCGGTGGTGTAGATGGCATCGCGCACGTCTGCATGGTCGATGATGCATTCGTAGAGCGAGCAGTCTACCTCGCTGATGTCCACGCCCAATCCACTGGAAGCGTTTGCCTGTGGGTCGGCGTCCACTACGAGTACAGTTTTCTCTAGCGTGGCAAGCGATGCTGCCAAGTTAATGGTGGTAGTAGTCTTTCCTACACCGCCTTTTTGGTTAGCTAATGCGATGATTTTTCCCATTTTCTTAGTAAATTTTCGGCAAAGATACAAAAATATTGTGAGAAAGTCGCTATCTTTAAAGGTTTTTTCGTACTTTTGCACCAAAAAGAAAGATATTTTTATGGAAAATAAGAAACCGTTAGTATTAATTTCGAATGATGATGGCTATCATGCCAATGGAATCAAGACCCTGGTGAGCTTTCTGAAAGACTGGTGCGACCTGCTGGTTGTAGCACCGGAAAGTGCCCGTTCGGGATTCGCCTGTGCCTTTTCGGCTACTACTCCCTTGCGCCTGAAGCGTCGCCACAATATGGGGAATGATGTGGAGGTCTGGTCATGTAGCGGCACACCGGTTGACTGTGTGAAACTGGCGTTGGATCAGTTTCTTGCAGATCGCAAGCCTAATCTGATTATCGGCGGTATCAATCATGGTGACAATTCGAGCGTGAATAATCATTATTCGGGAACTATGGGTGTAGCTAAGGAGGGCTGTATGCAGCATATTCCAAGCATAGCCTTCAGCAGTTGCAATTATGATGAAAATGCTGATCTCACTCCTTTGCGCGATGGGGTACTGAAGGTTGTTAAGCTGGTGCTGGAGAAGGGATTGCCAGAATATACCTGTCTGAATGTCAACTTCCCGGCTTTGCCTCCGTTCAAGGGTTTCAAGGGTTGCCGGATGACTCATGGCTCCTGGATCAATGAGGTGGATCATCGTACGCATCCGCATGGATATGATTATTATTGGATGGTGGGTGAATATCGTAATGACGAACCGGAGGCAACGGATACCGACCAGTGGGCTGTGAATCATGGTTACATCGCTATTACCCCAACTAAGATTGATGTAACGGATTATGATTGGTTAAAGAATTTTGAATTATGAAGTATTACCTGATAGTAGGCGAGGCTAGTGGAGATTTGCATGCCAGCAGATTGATGCGCTCGTTGAAAAAAATAGACGAGTTTGCTGAATTCCGTTTCTTCGGCGGTGATTTGATGGCTGCTGAAGGTGGCACTCGCGTCAAGCATTTTAAGGAGTTGGCTTATATGGGTTTTGTGCCTGTTCTGCTACATTTGGGTACCATCTTTTCGAACCTGAAGAGATGCAAGGAAGATATTGTGAAATGGAAGCCGGATGTAGTGATACTGGTAGATTATCCGGGATTTAATCTCAAGATAGCTAAGTTCTTGAAAAAGAACACCAATATCCCTGCCTATTATTACATTTCTCCTAAGATATGGGCATGGAAGGAGTGGCGGATCCGCAGCATTAAACGTGATATCGCTGAACTCTTCTCAATCTTGCCATTCGAGGTGCCGTTCTTCGAAAAGAAGCACCGTTATCCTATTCACTATGTAGGTAATCCTACGGCTCAGGAAGTAGGGGAGTTCAGGTCGGGATATCATCAGAGTTTTACGGAATTCTGTCAGGAGAATAATCTTGACACTTATCGCCCTGTTATCGCTTTGCTGGCAGGAAGCCGCCTGCAGGAAATCAAAGACAATCTGCCAGCGATGATAGAGGTGGCTGAGCGTTTTGAAGATTATCAGATGGTGCTTGCCGGTGCTCCTTCGATAGACGATGCTTACTATGAGAAGTTTATCAAAGGTACACCTGTCAAACTGGTGCGTAACAAGACTTATCCGCTCTTGTCGCATGCTACGGCAGCTCTTGTTACCAGTGGTACTGCAACTTTAGAGACGGCTCTTTTTGATGTGCCTCAGGTGGTATGTTATGAAACGCCTGTACCTCATCTCATCCGTTTCGGTTTCAAGCATATCATCAAAGTGAAGTTTATCTCGCTGGTGAATCTTATCGCCAATAAGGAGATTGTGCCGGAGATGCTTGCCGACCGCTTTTCGGTTGATGGTATTGCCAACGAACTTTATCAGATTCTTCCGGGAGAACCTGGCAGGGATAAGATGTTGGCAGAATATCAGGAAGTTCGAACTCTGTTAGGCGATAAGGTTGCGCCGGATGAGGCTGCGGACATCATGTTTGATCTTCTGGTTAAGCGTAGGGAAATGCTTCTCCGTATGGCTCGTGAGCGTGCTGAAGCTGAAGCCAAAGCTGCAGCTGAGGCTGCAGAACGTGCGCGACAGAAGGCGATAGCTGAAGCCGAGGCTGCTAAGAAACGTGCCGAAGAGGAAGCTTTGGCGGCGCAGAAACGGGCAGAAGAAGAGGCTGAACTGGCAAGAATAAGGGCAGAAAAAGCCAGACTGGCTGCTGAGGCTAAGGCACGCGAGGCTCAGCAGCGTGCAGCCCAGGCACAGTATGAGGCGCAGGAAGCCCAGAAGGGTGAACGCTTTGAAGAAGAACAGGAAAAAGGTGAAATGTTTTGATAAAAAGCAATCTCTTTCAGTTCTGTGGCGGATATCAATCCGCTGCAGAACTGCTGACTAAGGCAGATTTGAAGGTATACGCTAAAACCATCATCACGGAAATCAGAAAGTATGATCCGGATAATATCATCCTGATGGGCTGTCCGCATTGGGACCAGGATATTGATATCGTGGCAAAGAGCCCTATCGAGGGTGTGGAGAATGTGATGTATACCCTTCATTTCTATGCAGCCACCCATAAAGATTATCTGCGTGATAAACTGGAGGCAAGTACTTGCGTGAGCCAACGAAGCTACTTGTGTTTTTTATGGTGATATGAAAAAAAGAAAGGCAGGGGTTCTTTGAAGAATCCCTGCCTTTCTTTGTGCTTGGCCAAACTAAGGTTTGGCCTTTATCTCATAAAAGATGTATTATCCAAACAACTGGATGGTGTATAGGTAGATTACTGCTGCCGGTATCGCCATGAGCGAAGAGTCGAAGCGGTCGAGCATGCCTCCATGTCCTGGCAGGATGTTGCCGCTATCCTTAACTCCGAGGGTACGTTTGAAGAGGCTTTCTACCAGATCGCCCCATGTGCCGAAGAATACCACAACCAGACCTAAACCTTCCCAACCGAGAATGCTGAGACGGTGGGCTTCGCCATCGTTAGCAATATAGCCGATAATGCCTGCTGCTATCAGTACGAATATGCCTCCGCCTATGCTGCCTTCCCAACTCTTGGCTGGACTGATGCGAGGAAAGAGCTTATGCTTGCCGAAAAGCGAACCGCTGCAATAGGCACCGGTATCATTGGTCCAGAGGAAAATGAAAATGCTCAAAGGCAACAGCATGTCGTAATGTATCTGGCCATCGAAAGCTGATGTCTCGAAACTCAATACATTGATCATCGAGAAAGGCAAGGCAATGTACAACTGAGAGAGCATAGTGTAAGCCCAATCGTTGATGGCATCCTTGTTGCCTGTATACAGCTCGCTGATGAAAAGATAGAGGATGGTGAGCAGATAAGGTACGAAAACCACGAAATTGCCCACAATGCCCATGCGGAAACCAGCCACGGCAAGGAAGAAGTAAACACCCGCCACGGTGCTGATGAAACGGTTTACCGTAACATTCTCCTTCTGGTTAACTAATCCGCAATACTCCCAGATGCTCAATCCTGTAATGAGGGCGAACAGGATAACCATTGCCCTGGGATTGAGAAAGCAAGATACCATGCACACCACGAAAAATACGCCTGTGATGGATCTTATCACTAGATTCTTCTGTTTGTCAGTCATATCGGTTTGTTTTATTCGTTCTTGTTTCCTTCCGAACCTTCATCCTTCTTGGAAGTCTCATCAGAATCAGCATTCTTCTTCTGGTTCTCTTCATGCTCCTTAATGGCAGCCTGAACTTCTGGAAGTTCCTTTACGGCGTCATCGTCTATCTTAGGCTGTTCGTCTTCCATGATTTCCTGCGAACGGCTCAACCAAGGGCGTTTGCCAAAGATATGTTCTACGTCTTCTGCCATAATTACCTCTTTCTTGATCAGAAGCTCTGCTAGAGCATTGTGGCCTTCCTTGTGCTCCATCAGAATGTTCTTGGCACGGGTATACTGTTCGTTGACAATCTTCAGAACTTCCTGATCTATCTCGCGAGCTGTAGCCTCAGAGTACGGACGCTGGAATGCATATTCGTTCCGGTTGTAAAAGCAGATGTTTGGCAACGTCTTGCTCATACCGAGATAAGCTACCATACCGTAAGCACTCTTTGTGGCACGCTCCAGGTCGTTCATGGCGCCTGAAGAAATATGACCGGTGAAGAGTTCTTCTGCGGCACGTCCACCCATCAATGAACACATCTCGTCGAGCATCTGTTCCTTGGTGGTTATCTGGCGCTCTTCAGGCAGATACCATGCAGCACCGAGAGCCTGACCACGAGGTACGATGGTAACCTTGATGAGAGGGTTGGCATACTGGCAGAACCATGAGATGGTTGCGTGACCTGCTTCGTGGAGAGCGATGCTACGCTTCTCGTCGGCTGTCATCACCTTAGTCTTCTTCTCAAGACCGCCTACAATACGGTCTACTGCATCGAGGAAATCCTGTTTGCACACAGCCTTCTTGTCGTGGCGTGCAGCAATGAGGGCTGCCTCGTTACAAACGTTGGCAATATCTGCACCCGAGAATCCTGGAGTCTGACGGGCCAGTAGATCAACATCTACTGTTTCGTCTATCTTGATAGGTTTGAGATGAACCAGGAAGATAGCCTTACGTTCGTTCAAACCAGGGAGATCTACGTGAATTTCGCGGTCGAAACGTCCGGCACGGAGCAAGGCGCTGTCGAGCATGTCTACACGGTTGGTAGCTGCAAGGATGATGACACCACTGTTGGTGCCGAAACCATCCATCTCTGTAAGGAGAGCGTTCAAGGTGTTCTCGCGCTCATCATTACCACCCATAGCTGGGTTCTTGCTTCGAGCACGACCTACAGCATCAATCTCATCGATAAAGATGATACAAGGTGATTTCTCTTTAGCCTGGCGGAACAGGTCGCGTACACGTGAGGCACCTACACCTACGAACATTTCAACGAAATCGGAACCGCTCATGGAGAAGAAAGGTACGCCGGCCTCGCCGGCAACAGCCTTAGCCAAGAGGGTCTTACCAGTTCCCGGAGGGCCTACGAGAAGGGCTCCCTTTGGAATCTTACCACCCAAGTCGGTATATTTTTGTGGGTTTTTCAGGAAGTCTACAATTTCCTTCACTTCCTGCTTGGCACCTTCCTGTCCGGCCACATCCTTAAAGGTGATGCCGATGGCATTTCCCTTTTCGTACATCTTAGCTTTACTTTTGCCTACGCTGAAGATGCCGCCGCCCATTCCGCCGCTGCCCATTCCGCCGCTGAATCTTCCAGACATCCAAAGAATGAAGAATATGAAGAAGAGCAGGGGTGCCAGATTGAAGAGCGTGCTTAAGAAGTCGTTATCTTTCTGGTTGTCGTAGCTGAAGGAACGTATCTTCTTTTCCTTCAACATCTGGTTTGCATAGCGTTCCACTTCGTCAACCGAACCGAACTGTACTTTTACGTATGGGTTAGGACCTACAGACTTTGCCGGCATATTGTATACATCGCGCGTATATTTCGGGTTGATGTATATTTTGAGGGTGCTTTCTGTTTTATTGGCCACAACACTGAGCACATAACCCTTGTCGACATACTGTTTGAACTGGGTGTATGTGGCTTCCTTGGCAGCGCTGCCTCCAATCGCATCGCCTCCTCCTGTAAAGAAGAGGATAATCATGGTGATGAGGCAGATGGTGAAAAGCCAGGTCATATTAAATCGTGGCATCTTTGGTCCGCCATTGCCACGAGGCTTCATATTATTGCTTTGTTCCATTTTATTTTATATGTATAACTTTTAGTCGAAAAACAATGTCTGATCCATCATGTAGGATGGGAGAGACTGACTAGTCGAGATCAGGTATATGGGTAAGCTTTGCATCCTCCCATAAATGTTCGAGGTCGTAATAAGCACGTACTTCCGGAAGAAAAATGTGTACTAGTACGTCGACAAAGTCCATTGCCACCCACTGGTCGTTGCCGAGACCTGCTACATTTACAGGTTTTTCTTTCAGATTCTTGCGCACGATGTCTCCCACAGAACCTGCGATAGCTTCAACCTGAGTAGGGCTTCCTCCCTGGCAGATGATGAAGTACTTGGCAATGCTTCCATCGATTTCTGTCAGGTCGGCGATAACAATGTCTTGACCTTTCTTTTCTTGTATACCTTCTTTAATAGTCTCTACGAGTTGTTTAACTGTGTTCATTTATCTTTTCTTTCTTACTTAATTTATATTCTCTATTTTTCTGCAAAGATACATTATTATAATGGAAAATCGACTTAAAAGGCAAAAAAAATGTGGAAAATTAAAGAAATTGCGCTTTTTTTAGAAAAAAGTGCCGAAAAATTTTGTAGGTTCAAAAAAAACTAGTACCTTTGCACTCGCAATTGAGAAATGAACATCTCTTTTGCTGATATTGGGATATGGTGTAATGGTAACACTACAGATTCTGGTCCTGTCATTCCTGGTTCGAGTCCGGGTATCCCAACAATCAAAAAGTTCTATTTTAAGTTTGGGATATGGTGTAATGGTAACACTACAGATTCTGGTCCTGTCATTCCTGGTTCGAGTCCGGGTATCCCAACTCATACGGTAAGGCATCTTTCAGTAATGAAAGGTGTTTTTTTTTGTTTATAGGAATTCTGTTTTATGGAGTATTCATAGCAATAAACCCCAGGGCTTTCGCCCTGGGGTTTATTGTGTTTATTTCTTCTCGGCATCAATAGCCTTGATTTTCTGCTTTACCATTTCGAGGTCAGCCTTGAGTTTCTCAATCTTACGGTTCATTTCTTCTACCAGGCTGTTGCCCTTCTTGCTGGCCGTATTGAAGAAACCGAGGTTGTTCTCGTAGGTAGTAATCTCGCTGCGCAACTGGTCGTAGCGGCGCAAGAGTTTGCCACGCTCATTGCCGAGTGCATTGCCGCCTTCCTTGGCAACATTCTTCAAGTTGTTCTTGAAGTTGTCAAAGTGGCGCTTAGCATTGGTGGCGTGAAGTTTCTCATAGGCTGCATCGATAGCCTCATGATACTCTTTATAGACCTTGTCTTTCTCTTTGAAAGGAACGTGTCCGATTGCACTATATTGCTTGGCAAGATCTTTGAGCTTCTTTTGGAAATCGTTGTCTGAAATCTCTGCAACTACAAGTTCCTTGAGCTGGGCAATAATGTTGCGCTTCTTGTCCAGATTGGCATGTTCCTCGCTGCGTGAACCGGCATTCTGCTTGTTGCGGGCTTCGAAGAACTTGTTGCAGGTATCCAGAAATTCCTTCCAAAGCAATTCGCCTTGTTTATGAGGTACGGTACCCACCTTCTTCCATTCTTTCTGAAGAGCGATGAACTTGTCGCCAGTCTTCTTCCAGTCTGTACTGTCAGCCAGTTCCTTTGCCTTGTTTACGAGTTGCTGTTTCTTTTCGAGATTGGCAGAGTAGGTATCTTTCAATCCTTTGAAGAATTCTGCCTTCTTGTTGAAGAATTCATCGTTGGCGATGCGGAAACGCTCAAAAATCTTGACGTTCATTTTCTGAGGGGCAAAACCGATAGTGCGCCACTCTTTCTGAATCTCTATGATTTCCTGGGTAACCTTTTCCCAATCCTTGGCAGTCTTGTATTCTCCTTGGTTGGCAGCCTCTACCTTTTCGCAGAGGGCAGTTTTTTTGGCGAGGTTTTCCTCTTCCTTGGCACGCAGGTCTTCGAAGTGCTGCTGGTGCTTCTTGTTGATAACAGTGCTGGCAGCCTTGAAACGCTCCCAAATCTGTTCTCTCAACTCCTTGGCAACAGGACCAATCTCACGATATTGCTGGTGGAGGTCCTGAAGCTGGTGGAAGGCAGAAATAACATCCTCTTCCTCATTGAGTTTCTCTGCAGCCTCGCAGAGCTTGGTCTTGGCTTCAAGATTCTTCTTGAAGTCATATTCGCGGGCTTCGCTGTTCAGCTTGAGCATGTCGTAGAACTGCTCTACGTAGAGCTGATAGTTCTTCCATACCTCGCTTGCCTTGTCTGCAGGGATGTTCTTGATTTCTTTCCATTCCTGCTGCAAAGCCTTGAAGTCCTGATATGATTTGTTAGCCTCCTCCGGTGAGGTGGTCATGGCCTTTATCTTTTCGATAATTTCCTCTTTTTTGCGGAGATTATCTTGTTTTTCTTCTTCTTGTGCCAGGAAGATCTTGGCTCTTTTCTCCTTGATGAGTTGCATCTCAGCCTTGAAGGCTTCTTCGGTGTCATCAGGTAGAAGGATATACTTCTCTGGGTCACCGCCTTTTGCGAGATACTCTTTCATCTGTGCGTCTCTTTCTGCGAGATGAATCTTGTAGAAAGTAGTCTTGAGTAGGTCGAGTTCCTCCTTGTTTGGATTTTCGCTGCTATGAGCGATTTCCTTTACTCTTTCGAGCACTTCCTGCTTGGTGGCATAAGCCTTCTTGGCAGGGTCTTCCAGGGTGCTCTGCTGCAACAGAGCTTTTTCTTGAGAGTCCATCATGTCACTTTGTTTAGTTTATGATTCGAGTTTCTTGGGCCGGTAGTCGCTTATCCGCAATTCGGCCCCATACAAAATTATATTATTAATAAGTTGCAAACTTAAAAAAAAAAATCGAATATCACGGCATGATATTCGATTTTTTAATTTTTTTTGTATTTATAATTGCTTTTTTCTTGCTAATCATCGTTTTATGTGCTCTTTTTGAGAACACAACGCTTATTGGGTTCATACTCTCTTAGAGTAGGCGCTTGTATCTTAAGAAGCCCCATGAAAGTGCGGAAACGAGCACGGAGATAACCAAGGCAATGGCAAATCCGTAATGGCTGTCTTCCATACCGTTGATTAAGTTCATACCGAACAATGAGGAAATCAGCGTAGGCAACATCATGACGATACTGATACTGGTCAAAGTACGCATCGTGGTATTCATGTTGTTGTTGATGATACTCGAATAGGTATCCATTGTCGACTCCAGAATATCCGAGTAGATGCTTGTTGTTTCGCGTGCCTGTGTCATCTCGATGTTTACGTCTTCGATGAGGTCGGCATCAAGTTCATCCACCTGCAGCTTGAACTTCAGTTTAGACAGGAGGTTCTCGTTGCCTCGGATAGAGGTGATGAAGTAGGTAAGGGAGTCCTGCAGGCGGCTCAGGCCAATCAGGCTCTCATTGTTCACACCATGATCAAGGTTTCGTTTTGCCTTTTCTATGAGCGAATTGATCTGTTTCAATCGCTTCAGATACCATACCGCAGATGAAAGGAAGAGGCGGAAGGTCATGTCTACATAGTCGGTGAACCCCTCGCTGCGCTTCTGCTGGTAGCTTACGAAATCAATCATCATATTGGTTTCATAATAGCATACGGTGATGGTAACATCGCGCTTATGGATGATACCCAGAGGCACGGTGGTGTATGGGGTACGGCTGCGTATTTCCTTGACATAAGGGATACGGAGGATGATGAGCATCCAGCCATCGTCATATTCATAGCGGGCACGCTCATCGGTATCGCTGATATCCGAGAGGAAATAATCAGGGATCTTGAATTCTTCTTCCAGCAAGCGCTGGTCTTCATCAGTTGGACATGTTACTTGTATCCAGCAGTTTGGCTGCCACTCATTGAGTACAGTCAGATTCTTGTCTATATTCCAATAAGTCTTCATAGTTTGCTAATCTCCACATAATAAAAGTTTGGGGTATGGAGACTAGCGCTTGGGTACGGCCTACTGAAAGGCTTCATCGTTGCTGAATCTCCACGCCTTACAATTCATTATTGTTCTCCGCGTGATAATCGTCCATTTTTGTGTTATTTTAATGAAACTTATGCAAGTGAATTTGTATGATCTGCTACAGAGATTTTACAAGACTTGCGAAATCGACTGCAAAGGTAATGATTTCTTTTGAAAACTGGAACAAAAAAGCCGAGAATTTTCACTCTCGGCTTTCTTTTTTAATCTTTTTGTAATTTCTTACCCCTCTTTTTACTTTGCTGGAATCTCTGTCAGGAGCTGCTTGACGAGGTTCCAGAAAGGAGCTACGCAACTGATCTGGCAACGCTCATTGGCTGTGTGAGGGCTAAGCAGGGTAGGACCGAATGATACGACATCGAGGTTAGGATATTTGCTCAGGATGATAGAGCACTCCAAACCTGCGTGAACAGCCTGTACCTTACCGTCTGTGCCGTTCTGCTCTTTGTAAACCTTCAGTACGTGTTCCAGGATGTCGCTCTTAGGGTTAGGGTTCCATCCCATGTAGCTGCCGCTGAATTCAACCTTCATGCCTGCCATGTTGAAACAGCTTTCTATCATTGTGGCAAGATACATCTTGTAGTATTCGTGGCTAGAACGGGCCAGAATCTTGATAGCAGCCTTGCCGTCGCCAATCTCAACGATTGCGAGGTTTGAAGATGTCTCTACGATTTCAGGCATAGATGGAGCCATACGCAATACACCATCGTGGCAAGCGTAGATTGCATCTACAAGGTTATCCTGGATTTCGGCAGGAACCTGCATCTTAGGAGTCTCTACATTCTCTGCGAAGAACTCGATGTTCTCTGTAGTCTCGATACCTTCGAACTCATCACAGATTTCGTCCTTCCAGTCTGCTACCAGGTCATTCAATGCTTCAATATTCTCCTTTGGCAAGGTCAGAACAACCTCAGCCTGGAATGGGATAGCATTGCGCATGTTGCCGCCCTGCCATGAAGCCAGACGGGCATCGAGTTCTGAAATAGCTTCGCGCACGAAACGAACCATGCACTTGTTGGCATTAGCTCTGCCCTCGTTGATCTCGATGCCGGAGTGACCGCCCTTCAATCCCTTGAGGGTTACCTTGACGGCAGCATCTTCCTTATCGGTTTCTGCCTCTTTATAATCGAGAGTTGCTGTGATGTCGATACCGCCAGCGCTACCGATAACGAACTCGCCCCAAACCTCGGTATCGAAGTTCAAGAGAATGTCGCCGTTCAGTTCGCCTGCTGGGAGATCGTTGGCACCATACATGCCTGTCTCTTCGTCGGCGGTAATCAAGCCCTCGATAGGACCATGCTGCAAATCTTTTGATTCCATTACAGCCATGATGGTAGCTACGCCAAGTCCGTCGTCGCTACCGAGTGTTGTATGATTAGCACGTACCCAGTCGCCATCGATGATGGTTTCGATAGGGTCTGTTTCAAAATTATGCTTGCTGTCTGGTGCTTTCTGAGGAACCATGTCCATGTGCGCCTGCATAATAACGCCTTTGCGGTTCTCCATACCTGGAGTAGCAGGTTTGCGCATCACGATGTTGCCTGCTGGGTCTTGGAAAGCCTCTACACCTGCTTCTTTTGCCCAATCGAGCAAATAAGCCTGAATCTTTTCCAAATGTCCTGATGGACGTGGAACTTGTGTTAACTTGTCAAAGTTGCGCCAGATTTCAACTGGGTTCAAATTCTTAATGTCAGCCATAATATTTTTATTTTAATGTTAAATGTTCAATGTTAAGTTGGGCATACGCCCTAAAGCAAGAGGATTCTTCACTCTTCACTCCTCCCTCTTCACTTTCCCGGTAAATGCCAGTGCTATCCAGGCATAGATTCCCAAAAGGACTACAAGCAGGGTTTGCACGGAGTGTACGATGAGAACGAAGAAGAGGGCATCGTTTGCCTGAATGCCATAGAGTATGAGCATTGTTTTGACGGCAAAATGCCAAGGTCCGGCTCCGTTGGGAGTTGGTACGATGACCGCAATGCTGCCCACGATGAATGTTACCAGACCGCACATCAGATTGAGATGGGAGGTCGCTTCGAAACATTGGAAGGTGAGATAGTAGTGGAAGAAATAACTCAACCAGATGCCCAGTGTAAGGGCGATGTAGAGCGGTACATTTCTGACACCTTTCAGCGAGATGATACCTTGCCAGAGTCCTCCCAGTGTTGCTTTCACCTTATTATATATAGCGAGTCGCTTGAGCAGATAGTGAGCAAGGATGAGTACTGCTATGCCACAGATAGCAGTCACTATGTAACCTGTGGCTGTAAACTGGCAGAGTAAACTGTCCATGCTCGTACCTGTTTTCTCAAAGAAATTGAGGAATACCGGAATCTGCATCACAAAGACCAGCGCCGTAATTAGCAGCACGAGGAGTGAATCGATGGCTCTTTCTGTAACGACGGTACCCAAGGCTTTCGGAAACGAAACATCATCCCATTTCTTCAATACGCCGCATCTGGCAAACTCGCCCGCACGAGGAATTACAAGACTCAGAGCATAGGACAGGAAGATGGAGTAGATGCTGATACTGGAGCGGGCCTTCTCGCCTAATGGTTCCAGCGACTGTTTCCATCTCCATCCTCTGAACATCTGGGCAGAGATGCCAAAAGGGAACGACAGCAGCATCCAGGTCCAACTCATCTTGTGAAGCAGAACATCCTCTACTTGCTTGAAGTCGAATCCGCGATACATCCAATAAAGGATGGCTCCACCCAGAATGAGCGACAAAGCCACCTTCCATATGTTGTTTGCTATCTTCTTTATATCCATAATTAGATGCAAAGATAATACTTTTATTGACAATATCGTTCGAATCTGCATATTTTTAGCATAAATAAACGCTTGGGCGCCATTTATGGCTAAAAGTATAGCCTTTTTTTTAAGAAACAAGTGGCTCTTTCCCTTTTTTACCCAAAAAGATAAAAAAAATCGCATACTTCGTGTGGATTCTCAAAAAATAATCGTATTTTTGCAAAATATATAATATAAAGATAAGATATGAAAGCTGTAAAGCCTAAGAAGAATCTCGGTCAGCACTTCTTGACCGACCTCAATATAGCAAAGCGCATCGCCGATACGGTGGATGCCTGCCCGGATATACCTGTTCTCGAAATCGGACCAGGTATGGGCGTTCTTACCCAATATCTCGTAGAGAAACCAAGACCCGTCAAGGCAGTGGAAATCGACTCGGAGTCGGTGGCGTATCTTCATGAGAATTTCCCGACACTCAAGGATAATATTATCGGTGAAGACTTCCTGAGAATGGATTTGAACCAGATATTCGATGGAAAGCAGTTTGTACTGACAGGTAATTATCCATACGATATCTCATCGCAGATATTCTTCAAGATGCTCGATTACAAGGATCTCATTCCTTGCTGTACCGGAATGATTCAGCGCGAGGTAGCATTGCGTATGGCATCAGAACCAGGTAACAAAGCCTATGGTATCCTCAGTGTGCTCATCCAGGCATGGTATGATGTGGAATATCTCTTTACGGTAGATGAGAATGTGTTCAACCCACCACCAAAGGTAAAGAGTGCGGTAATCCGTATGACTCGTAACAAGGTGACTGACCTTGGCTGTGATGAAAAACTGTTTAAACGTCTGGTTAAGACAGTCTTCAACCAGCGTCGCAAGATGCTCCGTGTAAGCCTCAAGCAGATGTTCCCGGGTGTAACACCACGCGAGGATTTCTACACCACCGACATCATGACCAAGCGCCCTGAGCAACTCACTATCCAGCAGTTTGTAGAACTCACCAACTATGTGGGCGAAGAATTGAAAAGATTAGAATTAATAAAATAAAAACATATAATTATGATAGACGTTAAAGAAACTTTGAATTCTGCAGCAGAGCGTATGGAGATGGCAGCAATGTATCTCGCAGAGGAACTCTCTCATGTTCGTGCTGGTCGTGCTAATGTAGCCATCCTCGATGGTGTGCGCGTAAATAGTTATGGCAGTATGGTTCCTCTGAACCAGGTAGCTACAGTTACAACCCCTGATGCCCGTACTATCGCTATCCGCCCTTGGGACAAAAAGGCTATCAAGGATATCGAAAAGGCTATTATGGATAGTGGTGTAGGTATCACTCCTGAGAACAATGGCGAAATCGTACGTCTGGGTATTCCTCAGCCAACAGGTGAGCGCCGTAAGGAACTCGTAAAGCAGTGTAATAAGATTGCTGAGCGTGCTAAGATTGAGGTGCGCAACGTGCGCCAGGAAATCAAGGAGAAGTTGAAGAAAGCTATCAAGGATGGACTTTCTGAAGACTTGGAAAAGGATGCTGAGAACGATTTGCAGAAACTCCACGACAAGTACATCAAGCAGCTCGAAAACCTGATGGACGAGAAGGAGAAGGAAATCATGACAGTCTAAATCATTCTAGACTTACATTATTTAATAAGTGATAATGAGAGGACTCGTTATTAAAAATACAGGCAGCTGGTACACCGTCAAGACAGACGATGGCCAGCTGATTGAAAGTAAAATCAAGGGCAATTTCAGATTGAAGGGCATCCGCAGCACCAATCCTGTGGCTGTAGGCGATTATGTGCAGCTTATTACCAATCAGGAGGGTAC
Source organism: uncultured Prevotella sp. (assembly GCA_934202525.1). Taxonomy (GTDB): domain Bacteria; phylum Bacteroidota; class Bacteroidia; order Bacteroidales; family Bacteroidaceae; genus Prevotella. The sequence goes on along the minus strand of CAKPYB010000019.1, from coordinate 12,377 downwards.
GGCATTTATCTCTTCTATCGAAGACCGCCAAAACTATATCATTCGTAAATCACCTAACCTCAGTAAGCAGAGTCATATTCTGGCTGCTAATGTAGACCAGGCGCTGCTTGTGGTAACGGTGAATTATCCGCAGACTTCTACTACCTTCATCGACCGATTCCTGGCTGGCGCTGAGGCCTACAGAGTGCCTGTTATCATCATCTTTAATAAAAGTGACATACTTTCAGAAGAAGAATTGCATTACGAGAAGATGATGTGTACGCTCTATGAAACCATTGGATATAAATGTATCGAATTGTCGGCAGCTACAGGCGAAGGAGTTGAACAGTTGCGACCTCTTATCAAGGATAAGAAATCTTTGTTGAGCGGCAACAGCGGGGTAGGAAAGTCAACCCTCATCAACCAGCTCATTCCTGATGCAGAGCAGCGTACCGCAGAAATCAGCGAGGCGCATAATAGCGGAATGCATACCACAACCTTCAGTGAGATGCTGGAACTGCCGGAAGGTGGTTATCTCATTGATACTCCGGGTATCAAGGGCTTTGGTACCTTTGATATCGAAAAGGAAGAGCTGACCAGCTATTTTAAGGAAATCTTCAAGTTCTCTCAGGATTGTAAGTTCTCTGACTGTACCCATACCCACGAACCGGGGTGCGCGGTAATCAAGGCGGTTGAGGAACATTATATTGCAGCTAGCCGCTATCAGAGTTATCTCTCTATGTTGGAGGATAAGGACGAAAATAAATACAGAGAGGCTTTTTGATAGGGAAGAGTGAAGAACGAAGAATTTTAAAAAAACATATTAATGAAAGAACAGAAGGACGTCAGGCAGCGTATCGAAGAAGGTGAGTTCGCACAGAGTGCAGAAATCAGTGCGAGCTATCTGGATGAGGACATCTTGATTATAGATAATGTCAAGGTGTTGCAGAACCCCGACCCTATGAGATTCCAGATGAACATGATTGCATCCTGTCAGAGAGGCAGCCTGAGAGCTGAACTCAACGGGCGGGAACTCACCGTGGAGAAGGGCGATATATTTATCAGTCCGCCTAACTCAATTCTCGACATCAAAGAGGTGTCGGAAGATTTTGCATGCACAGCCATGTGTGTCAGCAATCATGGCTTGCTTAGTATCCTTCGTTCTCATATCTCGGTATGGAACCGTGCCATGTATGTGAGTAAGGTTTCGGTGTTGAAGATGAACGAGGTGGATATGGTGTTCTATTCTAAGTTTACCGACTTGGTGCGCCTCTGCCTGGATCCGAAGTTCAACGACCGCAGTTCGTGGAAACCTTATCGCCGTGAGATTGTGGAGACACTCCTGAAGAGTGCCCTTCTTGCTGTGAGCAATCTTTTGCTGACAGATCTTCCGAAAGAAACGTTGGGAACCAGTGCCAGCGATTTCTTTGACAGGTTCCTGGAGATGTTGCAGCAGAGTGAAATCAAGCATCAGCCGGTAGAGTATTTTGCGCAGCAGCTTTGCATCACGCCAAAATATCTCTCCATCATCTGCAAGCGCCATTCCGGCAAGACTGCCATCGAGTGGATTACGGAGTATACGCTCGCTGATATCACCTATTATCTCCGTTCCACGACGAAAACAATCAAGGAGATTTCAGGCATACTGGGCTTCTCCAATACCTCATTCTTCGGCAAATATGTAAGAGAGCATCTGCACATGTCACCTCTGAAATATCGTGAAAGTTTGAGAAAACAATAAGTATAAAATAAAAACTCGCAAATTCTAAAGAAAGAATCTGCGAGTTTTTTGTTTCTATCAAATAGGGTGGAGCTGGAGGGATTCGAACCCTCGTCCGCACAAGGAAACCATACGCTTTCTACATGCTTATTCCAGCCTTCGGTTTTCGAGGCATGACAGGACCTGGACCACCAATCATACCCTTATCCTCTAAAATTTCATCCATGCAACGAGGCGTACATGAACTATTTCCGATTTACCTGCACCGCTTGATCAACAAGATTCGGAACAACATCCGTTGAGCGATGTCTCGTTCCAGCACCCTGTGCTGGAATAAAGCTAGTTTACTATACTTCGACTAGGCAGCGAGAGCGTAGTTATTTTCGCCAATTAATTTTTTGTTCACTAGGATTAAGGAGGTAGCCAACGAGCCTCCGCATGCTTACGTACCATTTCATCTCGCCGTCAAATCCAGTCAACCCCGAGAATTTTCTGATATTGGGTGCAAAGATAAGGCGAAAATTTGAAATTACCAAATATTTTTAGGGAAAAAACTGCCAGCATCCTCATTTTCATTATTTTTAGGTATTGCATACCTTCTTAGAAATATGTACCTTTGCAGCCTGATTTAAGATAGTAATAATGATTATGAATATGCTAAATAAAAAAATAACTTGGAGAAAACAACATAAATGGTTAGGCATCGGTATGAGCTTTTTCATGCTGATGTTCTGCTTGTCGGGTATTTTGCTCAACCACCGTTCGCTTATCAAAGATGTGGACGTGAACAGGAAATATCTGCCAAGTCGCTATGAATTCAAGAATTGGAATGGCGGGTTGCTGAGGGGAACGCTTGCTTTGGATGATGCCATATTGCTGTATGGAAACGGGGGAATCTGGCAAACGGATTCTACAGCATCCACATTCAAGGACTTTAATAAGGGGATTCCGGCAGGAGCAGACTGCCGACAGATAAGAAATGTTATCAGAACGGATGATGGTTCCGTCTGGTCGGTATCTCCATTTTCACTCTACCGGTTGGGGAGTCACAAAATATGGAAAAGCGTAGCTCTTCCGATAGAGCCGGAAGAGAAGTTGAGCGACATTTCTGCTCATGGAGATACGCTTTTGGTTCTCAGCCGCTCCTATGCTTATGTTTCTTTGCCACCTTATCAGAACTTCCAACGGATAGAATTGCCTATGCCAAAGGAGTATGATGGGAAGGTTACAGTCTTTCGTACGATATGGCTGCTTCACAGTGGAGAGTTGTTTGGCAGCATTGGTAAACTCATCGTAGATGGCATTGCCATAATCCTGGTGTTGCTCTGCATCTCAGGTCTTATCTTCTGGTTAAAGCCTAAACAGAAGAGGTTGCTTCGCTTTTCGCTACAATGGCATGACAAAATAGGCCGATACACCATCGTGCTTACTTTGTTGATAGCCCTGACAGGTTGGTGCCTTCGTCCACCTGTGATGATAGCCTTGGTGTTGAACAAGATGCCGTCTATTCCTGGGACGACGCTTCATAGCAAGAACCCTTGGAATGACAAACTCCGTGTGGTGCGTTATGATGAAAAGTTCGGTGACTGGCTCTTGTCAACTTCGGATGGTTTCTTTTCCGTGAATTTCCAGACAGGAAAGTTGGAGTCCGTCTCCAATACTCCACCAGTCAGTGTTATGGGATTGAATGTCCTTCAGAAAAACAAAGATGGTAAATGGTATTGCGGTTCGTTTAGTGGTCTCTTTGTTTGGGATAGAGTAAAAGGGACAACCGTTGATTATTCTACCGGGAAAGCTGCTTTAAAGAACGCTGGCGCACCATTCGGAAAAAAGGCGATAGCAGGTATGAGCCAGGATTTCTCTGATACGCCTGTCATTGCTGAGTATAATGAAGGAACCGACTTTGCGCCACAACCCGCTTATATGAACCAACTGCCCATGTCATTATGGAATGTGGCTCTGGAGGCTCATAGCGGTAGAATCTTCATAGGTAGTATTGCTACATATATATTTATCTTCGTGATGGGAATACTTGCCGTATGGTGCCTTTGGTCTGGGTATGTCATTAGACTGGTGAAGAAAAAATAAAAAAAGTTTGAATGCGTTGTTTTAATTGCCATATTGCCATATCGTATGTGCAAGTGGTTGATAGTCAGCGCAAAAGTACGTATGGCAATTCTCGGAAAATCGCCGGGAATTGCCATATATTGCCATCGTGAGAATTTAATGTTATTTTCGTCTAATAATCAGATACTCAGTACCTTTCATTGTTCTTTTTCTCTTCAGCCCATCAATATTCTTCAGGCATCGACCGAACGAAAGTAGGCTTTTTGCTTCCAAAGATGCACCATATTTAGCCTTTAATTCGCTAAAAATGGCGGCAGCAGTCATGAAAGTACCCTCATTTTCATCTTCTGTTGGCGTAAAACTCTCGCAGAAGCATTGCATGACTGGATCTATTTGCTGGTATCGCCTGTTGTTCTCCATGATGAGAGCAGTCTGTTCTGCATCAAAATAAGTCTTTTCTCCATTCCAGATTGCCTTTTCTGCTTGGGCAAAGAGTTGCTGATAGTTGGGACGCACGCTTACATCAATAGGACCCGTCAGTTCGATGCCGATGAATCGGCGGTTGCCGGAAGGGTCGGTTAGGATGTCGTCCATATTGCTTGTGGCGATGAAGGAGGCGGTGCGGGGAAACTCCTGCACATGGCTGCCATAGGGTGGCTTGTATTTCACGTTTGGTAACTGGATGAGATTTTTCAGGAATCCCTGTTGTACTTTTGCTGAAATCTGGTTGAATTCATCCAGATTGATGAGCAGGCACTGGCTCATAGCCTGCAACACCTGCCTCTTCTCCGAGAGAATCAGATTGTCGGTGTAGCCCCATTGCAGCTGGGGTGGAATCAGCCGGCGGCAGAAAGTACTCTTGTTGTAGCCCTGTTTGGAAATGAGCAGGGGAGCCACGCTGTTGCCATACTGTCTGCCGGTGCAGTTGTGCCATTGCTCCACCATGGCTAGAAACCAGGTGTAGAACCAGTCTTCCCAATGAGGGTTGTTGGTAGGCACGGTACGTGCCAAGGCGCGTATATGGTCCTTGCCGTCCCAGTTGTCATAACAGGTGAACAGAAATTCTTCCACGGGATTATAGTTCTTGATGAAATTGGATTCCAGGAAATTTCTGACGTCCTTGATGCTGACGTTGATACCTGCCAGTTGCACTTCGAGCGTCAGACTCTTCTGTACTCTCGGTTCCACGGCTTGAAATCCAATCCATTCCTTGTCCTTCGGTACATATTCGGTATATTTCATCACCATGTTGTATCTCAGTTCATACTTCTCGTTCAGATATTTCATCATCTTCTCGATGTTCTCTTTCGAGCCTTTCATGCCTTTTTCCTTCTTGTCTGTCGGAGTGTTTTTAGCCTCAGGTATGGATGGAGTTGTTTCCTGATGCATCAGTTTCTCGTCTACTTTCAAGGCGACAGCCTGAGGATTATAATAAGGCAGGGTATCGAGCGTAAGGAGGAAATTGCTTCTTATCGAAGGCTTTTGGCTGGCTATCTCGGCATGGATGACAGACTGGTAGATGGGCAGGATATGTCGGTAGGCACTTTGGTAGAGTCGGTCGGCATGTTCTTCATCTGTAGGCAGTTCACCCTTTTCATCGGAGAATTTTACCAGTATTTCCACGCTTCTGCCATCGGCTCCGGTCACGGCGATAAGGGTGGAGGGGAGGAAGGCAGCTTGTTTCTTCACGAGCTGAACGTCTTCAGGTTTCAGTATATTTCTGAACGATAGGAGCAAGAGGCCGTTGAATGCCTTCATCCTGAGATTCCCGTTCTCATCTTTCTGAAACTCGGCGGCAGGGTACACCCGGTGCCAGGTGGGCATGTCTTTATACCCATCATAACCGAAATTCATGGAAGGTACCATATCTCTGAATTTCTGGATGGTAGACTTGGAATCATCTTTGAGCATACGCTCCAAAAGGTGTCCGATACTTCTGTTGGTAACGCAAAGCTGGTGTTGCCGGTTGGTTCTGATGACTGTTATTTTCATCTGTCCTGTTATTAAAGTTATTTCTTTTTTGAGTGAGGCTTACGTAATGTTTGAGTAGGGCTTACTTGAATTTCAAAAGAGACTCATTTGGGGTTCAAAAGAGGCTCACTTGGATTTCGGAAAGCATTACTTGCTAAGCCAGGATGTATCTGAAACTGCGTCGCGATGTATCTGAAACTGCGTCGCGATGTATCTGATGCTGCGTCGGGACGTATCTGATGCTGCGTCGGGACGTATCTGATGCTGCGTCGGGACGTATCTGATGCTGCGTCGGGACGTATCTGATACTACGTCGGGACGTATCTGATGCTATGTCGGGAGGTAATTTCTTCCGCATCGATGGCGAAGTTACGAAAAAAGATTGAAATCCCCAAGCATTGAACCGAAAAAATGCCTTTTTGCTCAATACTTTTTGTGTTTTTCTCAAAAAAATACGCTGAAATCTGCTGAATAGCTTAAAATGAGCGAATTATGAGTCTTTTACCTCAATAGGGATAATGATTTGGCAACAGTCCCAATTTTTGCAATATGCATACGTTTGCTGTCAAACAACTCTTCTCTGCTGCAAAGAGAGAATAACTACACGAAATAACAATCGCTATATTGGAATAATTTACATAAAATAGTTTAATTTTTAATGATTATCGCAAAATTTAATGTATATTTGCAGCTAAATTCAGTGAATTTATGAAACCAAACAAGATAAGATAAAAGATATCTTAGCAAGTATGTTGTAGAACTTCCGATAATAAAATATTATTTGAATATGGGCATAAGCAAAGATTTAACAGAAGAGGATGTCAAGTTCCGCTATATCAACGAAGCCATCACAGGCAAGGGATGGTCAAAGGATAGTATATTCATGGAACAGAAGGTTAAATTTACTGACGGTAAAATTAGCCTTCATGGTAATCTTGTGCATAGAGAGAAACCTAAGTTTGCTGACTATGTACTTTATGCTAATAAGGCAACACCCATTGCTATTGTAGAAGCAAAGGACGCCAATCATTCTGTTTCTCATGGATTGCAACAAGCCATGACCTATGCCCAAATGCTTGATGTGAAGTTTGCATACAGTTCAAATGGTGAAGGCTTTGCCGAACATGACTTCTTGACAGGTAAGGAACGTACTTTTGCTATGGACGAATTTCCAACAAAAGAAGAACTTATCGAAAGATATAAAAATGAGGCTAACGATGGAAATGGATTTAACGAACAAGAGCTGGCTATCATAAAACAGCCTTTTTGCACTGGTCAGAATATATTCCCGCCACGATATTATCAGCGCAATGCGGTAAACCGCACAGTTGGTGCCATTGCGAAAGGACAAAACCGTGTGCTCCTTGTCATGGCAACTGGCACTGGCAAGACATATACTGCATTTCAGATTGTATGGCGTTTACTTAAAAGTGGTTTGAAGAAGAAAGTGTTGTATCTTGCAGACCGCAATATATTGGTTGACCAATCCATACAGCAGGACTTCAAACCATTAGAAAAGGTAACGCACAAGATAGACTACTCAAAAGACAAGAACCACTTGGAAGAATTGGGGTCTTATCAAGTGTTCTTTGCACTCTATCAACAGTTGATTGGACAGAATGATGCCAAGAATTATCAAGAATTGTTTCCTAATCCAGACTATTTTGACCTTGTTATCGTTGATGAGTGTCATAGAGGTAGCGCAAAGGATGATAGCAACTGGCGAAACATCTTGGAATACTTTTCTTCGGCTACTCATATAGGTATGACTGCCACACCTAAAGAAACAAAATATCAGTCAAGTATTGGCTACTTTGGTGAACCAGTCTATACTTATAGTCTTAAAAACGGAATTGAGGACGGTTTCCTTGCTCCTTTCAAGGTTATCAACATCACAACAAACATCGGTGACGAGTGGAGACCGACAAAGGGACAAAAGGATATATACGGCAACGAGATAGAAGACCGCATTTATAACAACAGCGACTATGATTATAACATTATTATAGAAGACCGTATAAGGGAAGTTGCGCAAGAGATAACCAATTATCTGAAAAGCACTGACCGCATGGCTAAGACCATAGTGTTCTGTGCTGATGAAACACATGCGGAGCGTATGCGTCTGGCATTGACCAATGCCAATGCTGATATGTGCAAGAAAAATCCTGACTATGTGGTTCGCATAACAGGTAGCGATGAGTATGGTAAAGGCAAGTTGGATTACTTTATTTCAGTATCTTCGGAATATCCTGTCATTGCAACAACCAGCAAACTGCTTTCTACCGGTGTGGATTGCAAGATGGTAAAGCTGATTGTGCTTGACCAGCAGATTGGTTCCATGACGGAGTTTAAGCAGATTATAGGACGCGGAACCCGTCTTCGTGAGAATGAGGGAAAGACCAATTTCACGGTGATGGACTTTCGAAATGTAACACGCTTGTTTGCTGACCCAGATTGGGACGGACCTATCGAGATGGATCCCGATTATCCTATAAAGTCCAGAGAGGCAAAAACTCCAGTTCAGCCTGTAGATGATACACCGCCAATAGTTGGTGATCCTATCACTCGTCCAAAGCCTCTTGTAGATAAAGATGGATGCCAGGTAATGGTTGTCAATAAGGTAGTGTCCGTTTACGATGCCGATGGCAAGCTGCTTCGCACGGAGAGTATTACCGACTACACGAAGAAGAATATCCTTGATTCGTTTGCTACCATTGATACATTTACCTCCAAATGGAAAGAATTAAAGAAAAAGTCAGACATTGCTGATATGCTGAAAGAAAGAGGCATAGACCTTGCGGAATTAAAGACTTCGCAGGAAATGAGCAATGTGGATGATTTTGATTTCATCTGCCATATCGCATACGGCAAGAAGACCCTGACGAGACGGGAACGTGCAGAACAAGTGAAAAAGCGTGATATATTCACCAAATATGGTGAGCAGGCACGGCTGGTACTTGAGGCTTTGCTGGAGAAGTACATGGAAGAAGGCATTTCTGAACTTGAAAGTCTCACTGTGCTTGAAAACGATCCTTTCCGCCGATTGGGCTCTAAGGCAAATATAGTAAAGTTCTTCGGTGGCAAGAGAGAGTATCTGAAGGCCGTAAAAGAGTTGGAGCAATCAATATATAATATAGCATAAAAAGAAACAATATAAAATGAGTTTATCAAATTTCGTAAAACGAGTACGCAATATCATGCGCAATGATGCCGGTATCAATGGCGATGCGCAACGCATAGAACAAATGGCATGGATGCTTTTTCTGAAAGTTTATGACGAGAAAGAGAATGACTGGGAGCTAGACGATGATGATTACAAGTCTATCATCCCTGAAGAATGCCGTTGGCGCAACTGGGCACATGATGATGGAAGCGGCAATGCCTTGACAGGTGACGAACTGCTTTCGTTTGTCAACAACACCTTGTTTGTTGAACTCAAAAACATTGAGGTTACACCTGACACCCCAATTCGACAGGCAATAGTAAAGACAACTTTTGAGGATGCCAACCAATATATGAAAGATGGCGTTCAGCTCCGCCAGGTGCTTAATGTGATAGACGGATTGAATCTTGGTGACTATGAAGAGAGTCATGCTTTCGGTGAGATATATGAGACTATCCTTAAAGAAATGCAGTCGGCTGGTTCCTCTGGTGAGTTCTATACCCCAAGAGCCTTAACAGAATTTATGGCAGAAATCGTCAATCCGCAGATTGGTGAAAAAATGGCAGACTTCGCTTGTGGTACAGGAGGTTTCATCACAAGTTGGTTGGGTGAATTGGACAAGAAGGTAAAGACTGCTGAAGACCGCAAAGAGTACAATCAGTCTGTATTTGGCATAGAAAAGAAACAATTCCCGTATATGCTATGTGTGACAAACCTGTTGCTGCATGGTATCGACACGCCATTGGTATATCACGACAACTCGCTTACCAAAGATGTACTCAACTATACAGACGAAGACAAGTTTGATGTTGTTTTGATGAATCCACCATACGGAGGTAATGAAAAGGCCGATGTGAAATCTCACTTTCCTTCTGATATGCGCAGTAGCGAGACTGCCGACCTCTTCATGGTGCTTATCATGTATCGCTTGAAGAAGAATGGCCGTGCAGCAGTCATAGTTCCTGATGGTTTCCTTTTTGGAGCAGATAACACAAAGATTGCCATTAAGACAAAGTTGCTCAGGGATTTCAACTTGCACACCATTATCCGTTTGCCTGGCAGTATCTTTGCACCTTACACTTCGATTGCCACGAACATTTTGTTCTTCGACAATACCAGTGCGGATGGTGCTCCAGAAGGTTATTCTACAAAGGAAACGTGGTTCTACCGTTTGGATATGCCAGAGGGTTACAAGCATTTCTCCAAGACAAAGTCCATGAAGTCGGAACATTGCGACCCAATCCGTGAGTGGTGGAACGACCGTAAGGAGATTATTATTGCTGATGGAGACGAGAAATCACGCTGCTATCCTGTTAAGGAACTGATAGATTCCGACTGCAACTTCGACTTGTGTAAGTTCCCGAAAGAGGATGAGGAGATTTTACCGCCAGCCGAATTGCTTGCCGATTATTTCAAGAAGCGCAAGGCTCTTGATCATGAGATAGACAAGACATTGGCAGAGATACAACGTATATTGGGGATTGAGGTGAATGTGGAGGAATTGTAGCAATAATATGCAAAAGGTCAACCACTGATTGCCCTTTTTGCATCAAAATGCTAACCACTGGTTAGCAAATTCAGAAAATGCAGGAAAAGTTAGATAAATAATTTATAGATTGGTATGGAGAATAAAGAGTTGACAAACATAAATGATGTTTCCTATCAGAAATTAGTAGACAACATTACCACATTATGGGGTGAGGCAAAGTCAAAAGCTATCACCGCAGTCAACACAGAATTACTTGATGCCAACTGGCAGACAGGTAAGTATATTGTTGAATATGAGCAAGGCGGAAAGCAAAAGGCAGAGTACGGAAAGAAGTTGATTACAAACCTTTCCAAAGACTTAACAGCAAGGAATGGCAAGGGCTTTAGCCGGTCTAACCTTGTTTATATGCGTAAGTTTTATCTTACTTTTCCAATTGGTGAGACAGTGTCTCACCAATTGACGTGGAGCCACTATTTTGAATTGTTGAAGTGCGACAATACGCTTGAACTGCAATTCTATTTTAGGGAGAGCATCAAGGAAGGATGGAAAGTTCGTGAGCTGAAAAGACAGATGAAAAGTTGTCTGTTTCAGCGACTTGCACTAAGCACAGACAAGGCTGGAGTTCTTGCTTTGGCTAACGAGGGGCATCAAGTACAAACTCCGCAAGACATCATCCGTGACCCTTTCGTGCTTGAATTTGCAGGACTTCCAAAACAGAAACGCTATAAGGAGGGTGACTTGGAAAAGGCTCTGAAAGACCACATGGAGCAGTTCCTTTTGGAAATGGGACGTGGTTTTGCATTTGTTGGCAGACAATACTCCATGCAGATAGGAAGCCGACAGTTCAAGGTGGATTTGGTATTTTACCATTGTATCTTGAAATGCTATATTCTAATTGACTTAAAGCGAGCAGAGATAAAGCATGGTGATATTGGGCAGATGAACCTCTACCTTAACTATTTCAAAACAGAAGTATGTCAACCTGACGATAATCCACCCATTGGCATAATTTTGGGAGCAAGAAAAGACGAACTTCTGATGGAGTATGCCTTGGAAGGCATAACCAATCAATTGTTTGTGGCACGTTACCAACTCTATCTGCCAAAGCGTGAAGAATTGCAAGCGCAACTTGACAAATTGTTGGACGAAGCTGAGTAACAACAATAAAATAAGGACATTTCAATTTTATAGCATAATTATGAAAAGTAATATTGGAATACAAATCATTTTGTCTATTGTACTGACTATGTGCAGTATCAATATAAATGCACAAACGGTTGGATATACATATCGACCTTTGGCTGCCGAGGGATGCAACATGAAATATAGCGTTGCAAAGCAAGATACGGCATATTACATTATCGCAACCGTAAAGTCAGACAGACTGAATTTCCTGAAAGAATCAACCATGTTGTTGAAAACATTCGATGGTGAAGTTATTAAACTTTATGGTTCTCAAATTGGTAGCGGCTCCGAAACGACAGGTATTGTTTCTGGCAATATAGTCCTTCCAATGACAGAAATCAGTTCTACAGCTCAATTCAAGATAAGTCCACAACAATTTGAGTTGTTGAAAAAAGGCGTGGCTAAGATTAGGTTATCTACCATACCTATTGAGCATGAGCGGACATTTGCCAAAGATAAAATAGGCAAGAAACTTTATCAGTTCTTCTTGAAGCAGAAGAATAAGGACAATGATTTCTAACGATAGAAAATTACAATGAACGGAAAACAATTAAAGAACAGCATATTACAATGGGCGATACAAGGCAAACTTGTACCGCAAGACCCTAATGATGAACCTGCAAGCGTATTGCTTGAAAAGATTCGTCAAGAGAAAGAACGTTTGATCAAAGAGAAGAAAATCAAGCGTGATAAGAACGCATCTATTATTTACCGTGGTGAGGACAATTCCTATTATGAGAAGTTGCTCGCCACAGGGGAGCTGAAGTGCGTTGACGAGGAGATACCGTTTGAGATTCCACAGG
>CAKPYB010000018.1 GCA_934202525.1 uncultured Prevotella sp. | reverse complement strand
CCTTGCTGATTGCTATTATACCCAGGGCGATGCCCTGGGCTAGGAGCTTCTGCCCTTTCAGGGCGTGCTGCTTCTGGAGCTTTTGGCCCTTCAGAACGTACTTATACCACATGCTAAGGTTCAATTCGTGAGTTAGTGAGCAGCTAAGCTCACTAACCCTGTATTCCTATTGCTGTACTGCGTCCAGATCTGGCTCATCACTTGGCAGCCATGCTGTAATGCCAGCTTTTTCTATAACAACACCTGTGTTGTTGATACGTATTGGATATGTGTACAGATAGCCGCCTTTAAATTCATTGTTTGTTGATGAAGTCAATGAAGTAGTGTAAGTATTGATTGTGCCATTGTCAGCTACTTCCAATTCTATATCCATCTTGTTATTGTCCAATGGCTGAGGGAATACTATGAACTCACAGGTGGCACCGTTTTTCAAACTTTTATTATCCACATCGGATTCATAAATTCCTCTATCTCCATAAATGGTAACTTCACCAGTTTGTGTATTAATAGAACCTGTCTTATAGATACCCTTTAATTTTAATTGATTTTTAAGGATCGCATTATTTGCATTAATGCCTTTGCCAGCCTTGAAAGTCAACCGTATCATACTCATGCAATGCTTGAATTGGTTATCTCCAGTAAATTGCACCTGTGGGGAAGACTTGGTGGCGGTTGCACCAGTTGCAAAGAGAAAATCTGCTGGGCATGGTTCACCTTCCTTTACCTCTGCCATATTCCAATTATTTACAATGCCGTTACCATCCATATTTTCTTGATATGGATAATAGGCATTGAAAATCACGGTTTCTCTTGCGTCTGCAAAATATATTGGATTGTCAGATGTGAAATTTCCGTCACCAGTAGTTGTATATTTCACATTGTCTCCTATTGTATAGCCTGGTGATGTGACATATACGCCTATGGCATCATTCTTAGACCATGTGTTGCCAGTGGTGGCGCGTGTGACGTTTTTAACAATATCCGCCTTTACTGTAGCAGCAACAGGACCATTGTTGCCGATACCGTCTTCTTCGTTAGCGCAAGCTGCAAACAGCAATGCTGCGGCAGCGATGTATAAGAATCTAAATTTCTTCATATCTCTTGTTTTTTACTAGTTATTAATTTGCTATGTATTCATTGTTGCCTTCTGCCGGAACCCAGTCTTGAATCGTTCCTTCTACTACAACTCCGGTCTTCTTGATGTTGAGCGAAAGGGTATAATACTTTCCCTGCCTCAGGGTGATGTCGGCATTCGCCTTCCATGAATAGGTGGTTTCACCCAATCGGAAGGAAACCGTCAGAGGCTGGTTGGCTGCCTGGATGGTCTGCGGAACCAGCAGACAGGAGTATAGGGCAGAGATGCTGGCATGCTCTGCATCCTTTGCCTGGAAAGAAACATTCTCTGGGGTGATGGCCTCGGCTGCGGCATCAGACTTAACCGTTACCAGCGGCTTGTCCTGAGAAAAGTCGCATACGCCTGACAAAACAGTGCCCTCTACCTTTACGTCTTCTATCTTTGACAGATCTACCTCGTCGTTGGAAAAGGCGGAATGGAAGTTGAAGGTTACCATCAGCTGGCTGAAGGCATGATCAAACGTTACTGTGACATTCTTGTCTTTGTTCTCGCCGACGATGGTTGGAGCATAATCCTTAGCCTTGAACACCAGGAGGTCGGAAGACAGGTCTTCTTGAGTCTGTACGGCTTTCACCGATACAGGGAACTGCTGCTGGGTTGCCAAGGCTTCGCTTATATCAGCCTGATAAGGGGCATAGGCAATGATGTCGGCAGAAGGAATCTCACTCTGCCACAGCATTGGGGTAGCAGAAGTCCACTCTTCGCCGTTCTTCGTCATCTCTACATTATTATATTGCAAAGATGAAGCGTGCTCTCCGGAACCCTGGATACAGATGCCGAAGTTTTGCAAGGTGGCGGTTTCGGTGATGCCACGGGTAGCAACATCTGATACCTGCGTGGTGATGAGAATGCCGCCAACAGAAGATGGACTTTTGCCTGGCGTCAGACTATCCTCCTGTGAGCAACTCGACATAAGGAGGAGGGCGCAAGCCATCTGGGGTAATAAACTGGATAATTTCATATTCATTTCATTTAATATTCATCTTAGTCCCAAATGCTAGTACTTCTAGCCGGTGTGCTTTCTCCCATGTCACCAGAGCCCAAAGAAACATCGGGTTCAAAACCATTCACAGAAGGTGTAGAATTGACTTTACTTCCTGTGAGAATCTGCGTAGATTCCAATTCGAGAATCTGCATAGATGGAACTACATACTTTTTCTTAGTTAAAACTTTCTTCATATCTATTATGTTTTGATTATAATTTACTACATTTAAAATCCTTCATGATACATGATTTTTAAAAAATCAGGTGCAAAGATAAGGGTTTTATTTGAAAGTGGGGGGGTAATATTTGTTTTTTTTGGTATACTTTTTTGGTTTTAGGTGTCTCATTCGTGGGCAATGCGACACCTTATTAGTATTCTTTAACGTTTTTCTTCATCGGATTACGCTGAGTTAACGGAACATTCTTGCTTCACGGATTACGCACGGAATTTAAACGGATTTGGCCTTACGGCCATTGGGCTAGCGCATTAGCGCTCCAGCTTTAGGGGGTATCGCCACGACCGTCAGGTCGAGTTTCCGTTTAAAATCCGTGAGTAATCCGAGGAAGGCGGTTAAGGTTCCGTTTATCCGCGTAATCCGATGAATAATGACACACCCTCTTATACTTTCATGGTGTTTGTCTTGCGGCGGATTCCGAGAAAGTATTTATAACTTCCAAATTTTCTGGCGTTTTTTTTTGAAAAATATCTCTCCCAAAATTTTCCTATTAAAAAAAATATTCGTAACTTAGCAGCGCAAAACGTAAAGCATGTAGGAATATGGCAAAAATAGTAAATTTCTATCCTGTAGGAATACAGACATTCTCGAATATCAGAGAGGGTAATTATCTCTATATAGATAAGACCCCATACATCGTGGATTTTCGAGAGAAAAAAATGAAGTATGTTTTTCTGAGTCGTCCAAGACGATTCGGAAAGTCGCTCTTTGCCTCTACTCTCCAGGCCTATTTCGAGGGAAGGAAAGAACTTTTTGAGGGATTGGCTATTGCTGATTACGAGAAGGAATGGGTAAAGCACCCTGTGCTGCATTTCGACCTGAGTGGTGCCAAACACATGGGAGTAGAGCAACTGGAAAGATACCTGGCTGATATGCTTGAAGAGCAGGAGACAATCTGGGGATATAAGACGCATCAGGTGGACGCTAACCTCCGTTTGAAAGACCTGGTGAAAGAAGCATACAAGCAGACGGGAAAGAAGGTAGTGATTATCATTGATGAATATGATGCCCCTTTGCTGGATGTAGTGCATGAAAAGGAAAATTTGAAACCGCTGCGCCTCATTATGCAGAACTTCTATAGTCCCATCAAGATGCTCGACCCATACTTGGAGTTTACCTTCATCACGGGTATCACCAAGTTTTCGCAGCTCAGCATCTTCAGCGAGTTGAATAACCTCGATAACATCAGCATGTTCGACCAGTATTCGGCTATCTGCGGTATCAGCAAGAAGGAACTTACCACTCAGATGAAACCGGATATAGAGGCATTGGGAGAAGATCTGGGTATGACGTATGAGGAATGTCTGGCAGAGCTGACAAGATTCTACGACGGCTATCATTTCAGTAAGAAATCTGAAGATGTTTTCAATCCGTTCAGCCTGGTAAAGGCACTGAATGCACGAAAGATTGTTCCTTACTGGTTTTCCGATTTATACATCCATAAAACAGTAAATGAGTACCTTTGTAATTTTGATGTTGCTAAGAATTATAATATTGGGGATTTGCCTGAAATTCCTTTTGGGGAGTCAGACGTAATTCCTTTCCTTTATCAATTTGGAATTCTCTCAATAAAAAAATATAACCCTATTATTGGAGTATATACTATAGGTGTACCTAATGATGATATTCGAAAAGGGATATCTGATTCCATATTCTGCCGATGGTAAGCGTCTGTTTAAGATTGGCGTAAATTATGACAGCACACAGCGGACGATAGGTGATTGGATTATCAAGGAATAGTTTGCTTGAATCCACCCTTGTCTTGCCATGATGAACTGCTTTACAAGATAGATAAGTAATTATACAAATAAAGAAAAATCCCCCATCCCGCTTGAGAAAGCAGGATGGGGGATTTAGTATTATTTGACCAATAATGAAATTAACATCATTAGTTCGTTGCGGGCGGAACTTTTCCGCCCGACGGTTTACGGTTTCCTCAAGGTAGGCAATGCTCCGTTAAGTTCGTAACGCCACTCTGAGCCTACGTTCTGCAAGGCGCGGTTCATGGCATCAACGGCTTTCTGCCAGGTAACGACAGAGCCGTCCACCTTCGTGGCTTCGGGGGCGATGCCTTCCTTATTGTAGTCGATGCCTTGTTCATGATTGTTCTTCCAATAGCAGGCGGTCACGGTGGTGTAGTTATCTCCCAACAAGCCACCGATATGCACATAGCCAGTGCTACTACCCGTACTGGTTACGTTGCCCGTGGCATAGCAGGCAAGGAGGCTGCTTCCTCCGTTCATTCCCACCAGACCGCCGCCAGAGATATTCTTTTGGGGGTCTATTTCTAAGGTCACGTTGCCTGTAGCATAGCAAGCGGTCATGGTGGTAGTCCCATTCGTCTGACCTGCCACGCCGCCGACATAGACCATTCCCTTCACTGTGGCAGAGGAACTGCATCCGGTGATGGAAACGCCCCATTGAGCACCCACCACACCGCCGACGTACACCGTACCGCTGACGCTGCCCGACACCGAGCAGTTTTCAATGGTGCCCAAGCTAAATCCTACCACGCCGCCAATACTGCCGCCATATATTTGATTGCTTGTTATCTGTACGCCCTCCATCACCACGTTCTTCACCGTACCAGCTCTATTGAGCCTGCCGAACAGACCCGCATATTCGTCATTTGTTGTAAAGGTCAGCCCCGTAATGGTATGGCCGCCACCGTCGAAGGTGCCTTTGTATGAGTTATCAACGTTTGTGCCTATAGGCGTCCAGTCTTTACCTGTGAGGTCAATGTCTGTGTCGAGGGTAATGTTAATGTCGGTCTTACCTCCGTTCACTAATTCGGCTACATTCAGCAGGCCGTCGGCGTTATAGACCGTGTAGCTGCCGTTGCTCTCTATGGTATAGCCCAGGTCTTTTGCCGCAGCGAGGGAGACGGTGTAGGTATATTCACCGCCCGCCTGCCAGTCGGTAGCATTCTTCATCTTATAGACGAAGACCTTGCCGTTGGTGAAGGTGCAGGTAATGAAGGTCGTGCCAGCTGCCACACTTTGCGGGGCTACGATGGCGGTGTAGGTGTTGCTACCCTTGTCATACGGGACGATTATATCCGGGTTGTCGCCTTCGGTGGAGAGACCCGTCAGCTGCACGGATGCCAGCCCCTCGGTGTAGTCCGTCAGAACGACGGTCACTCGCGCCGTGCGGTGGGTGAAGCGAAGCGTGGGGCTGCCGTAGGTCACCGTCTGTCCGTTGGCTACGATGAGGTCGCTGCCCTCAAAGTCCTTCTGGGCACTTTGGTTGGCTTTTACCTTCACAGCAGGCGGAGTTGTCTCGCCAGCAGTGTAGGGCCACCATGCCGTAACGGTGATGTCTTTGTGGTTGGTCCAGTAGTACGGGTCGGTGGAGGTCAGCGTGGCGCTGGTGGGGTCGGCGGTGGAGGGCGTCACGTCGTATGCCTTCACCATGCCGTCCATCAGGACTGCCACGCTCTGCACACCCTCCCAATTGCCGTCCGCTGGGGCACGGGTGCCGGCGGTGGCTGTCGCGACGGGATTCAGCCCCGTGGCGGTGAAGACGATGGATCTGCCTTCCGCCCCTTCTGGTAGGAAGCCCGCTTCGTCCTGTGTGCAGGCGCCCAATAAGAGGGCGAGCGCTGCAAGTGCAAAAAATCTTATCCTCATAATATCTGTTATTTTATTACTCTGGTTCTTTCCGTTGTGGGCGAAACTTTTCCGCCCGACGGTTTACGGTTTCCTCAAGGTAGGCAATGCTCCGTTAAGTTCGTAACGCCACTCTGAGCCTGCGTTCTGCAAGGCGTGGTTCATGGCATCAACGGCTTTCTGCCAGGTAACGACAGAGCCGTCCACCTTCGTAGCTTCAGGAGCGATGCTTTCATCATTGTAGCCGATACCTTGTTCATAATTGTTCTTCCAATAGCCGGCGGTCACGGTGGTGTAGTTACCTCCCAACAAGCCGCCGATATATACTTTACTAGCACCACTACCTGTACTGGTTACGTTGCCCGTGGCATAGCAGGCAAGGAGGCCGTTGCGTCCTGCGTTGAATCCCACCAGACCGCCGACATCGACTCTATCTCTGTGGCCTAATTCTATGGTCACGTTGCCCGTGGCATAGCAAGCGGCCATGGTGGCACCCGAATTCGTCTCACCTGCCACGCCGCCGACATAGCGCGTTCCCTTCACTGTGGCGGAGGAGCTGCATCCGGTGATGGAAGCCCCCCATTGAGCACCCACTACACCGCCGGCGCACAGCGTGCCGCTGACGCTGCCCGACACCGAGCAGTTTTCAATGGTGCCTCCCCTGCTAAATCCTACCACGCCGCCGGCATAGCCCAAACTGTGATTGTTTACGCCCTCCATCACCACGTTCTTCACCGTGCCAGCTTCACCGAGCCTGCCGAACAGACCCACATATTGGTAATTTGTCGTAACGGTCAGCCCCATGATGGTATGGCCGCCGCCGTCGAAGGTGCCGGTGTATGAGTTGTCGTAGTCTGTGCCTATCGGCGTCCAGCCTTTGCCTGTGAGGTCAATGTCGGCGGTGAGGGTGCAATTTATCGATCTGTCTTTTTGTGCGGCTTCGTTCCATGCCAGTAGGCCATCGGCGTTATAGACCGTGTAGGTCTTGGTGTTGCTATCGTAGATGTAGCCCAACTCGGCTGCGCCACTCTCGCCGCCGCCGTCAGCCCAGCTGCCGATGGTGCAACACTCTAACGTCAAGCCGGTGGCGTTCACCTTGACGGTGTAGGTATAGCGGTTGCCAGCCTCTAATACGACGTCGTTCTGCGGACGGAAGTAGAAGGTGCCGCCGCCGAGTTCCACCCGGACGAACGGATTGCCTGCCGCAACGGTCTGCGGGGCGGTCAGTGCCTCGTAGGTGTTGCCGCTTGCGTTGTAAGTCTTGATGGCGGTCGGGTTGCCGTTATCGGCGGACAGGCGCACGAGGCTCACCGTGGCACCGGCGACGCTCGTGAATCCTGCGCCAGGCTTCAGTTCGATTGCCACGCGTGCCGTTCGGTGGTTGAACTCCAAGGTCGGGTTGTTAAATTCCACTTTCCGGTTCTCAGCGGCGATGAAGTCGCAGTTCTGGAAGTCAGCCAATTTGCTCTGGTCTTCGGCCACCTTCACGGCAGGCATATTGGTGATGTCAGCCTTGTCGAAGGGCCACCATGCCGATACGGTAATCGGGTTGCGGCCGATCCAGTAGTACGGGTCGCTCTCGCGTGAGAGCGTGGCGCTCTTGTATCCGTCGGCATCCGTAGCCGTTACGGTGTACTCCTTTACCGCATCACCAATCTTGAGTGCCACGGAAGTGACGCCCTGCCAGTCGCCGTCTACTGTGGCACGGGTTGATGGGGCTGCCTGCGGCGTAGCCTCTACAGACAGTCCGGTGGCACGGATAACTACAGGATATTCACCTTTGGACAGACGGCTATCGTCTGCCAATTCGTCCTGTGTGCAGGCGCCCAGTAAAAGGGCGAGCGCTGCAAGTGCAAGAAATCTTATCTTCACCATATCTGTTAATCAGCTATATTCTCATTGTTGTTTCTTACCACGTTCCAAGATTCGATAGTACCACTCATATCTACAGTGCTTCGGGTCAGCTTCACGGTGGTGTAATTGTACAAATTACCGCCCGTGAGTTCTTGGTCCATTTTCCAGACGAACGGAGCATCATAACCATTGTCCAAGTCAAACTCAATTTCTCTGATCTTTGATGCCGTTGGAAGCAGGATGGCTTCGTATCTCTTACCGACTTGGACAGCTTTCATCTTGATGTTGGCAGGATTTCCATCGCCAGAGATTACGCCATCTGCCAGATTGAAGGTGGCTGTGGTGTTCTGGTCTTTAATGGTGACCTTCAATTTATTGAGATCATCTTCCGTCAATCCATTACCTGGCTGAACATTCAGAATCAATCTACTCAACATATGGCTGAATCTCAGATCTACCTGTGGCGTAGCTTTGTTGCAGCCTGTAGTCTTGGCATACATGAAGTCGATAGCTTCCTGATTCGTCTGGTCGGCCACATTGAGTGCCACCTTGTAATTGCTTACCGTAGTCTGTGGATAGTAAGAATAGAAGTCCACATCACCGTCAATAGGATAGTAAATGGTCTTACCTCCTGAAATTGGTGAAAAGGCAATACTTCCACTTGTCTGATAGCAAACATTGTCAACTCCCTCTTTGATTGCATCTGCCGAGAGAGCCTGTTTTGTACCAGTCATGAAGATACCAATCCTGTCACCATTAGCCCAGGCTAAACCCGAAGCACGGGTGTTTACGCTGATACCACCAGTAAACTGTACGGCTACCTTACCATTTGGTGTTGTAGAAGCTGTATCTTCTGTATTGCATGAAACCATTGCACCAGCCAAGAGTGCAAGTGCGAAAAACTTAATCATCTTTTTCATATTATAAATATTTTAAAAGTTATTTTTTTATTTGATTGTTACTTCTTTGTTGAGGTCATTCCAGCCATTGATGCCCGTTTGCAGATTCATCTTAGGCTGCATTTCTTCGTACTTGAACCTTAGTTCATACTTTCCTCCAACCTTCATCGCAGGAGCGGTGATGTCATACTCCTGCAAGGTCCCGTTAGGCAGCAAGAGGCGGAGATAAACATGAGAGGCGGGGCTTCCCTGTATGGTCGGCATCAGCCGGATGACTTCCGATTTCAGGGTTGATTCCGTAGCCAGGAGGGTAGGGAGTTCCACTTCCGTTGGCTTTATGCTCGGCAACCCATAGTCGCCATCACTATTCTTCTGTGTAGGGAACAGACACCAGGCTGCATCTAATGCCTTACCACTCATTTCTGTACCTTTAGGTACATTCTCTATGATGAAGGTCAGTTCGGCAAGCACGCTCCTGATAGGATTCTGCACCACATAGCTGCCTTCTTTGTTATCAATCCTCACATCGGCTACTCCGAAATAGGCATTGTTCCTAACATCCTTCGGATTGGTCAAACCTATCTGGATATTGTTCCAATTGGTCAAAGCCCGAGTCTGTTCGCTGATAAAGAACGGTTCTGTTAGGTTGGTGGTAGTCAAGATGCGGTAGGTTCCTTCCGGGAGTTGGAATCTCTGGCTTGCCACCTCCTGCGCACTACCATAATGTTTTTCCTCTACTAGCGAACCGTCATCGGCATTGAATATCCAGAGCTTTACGTCATTCACATCCGTACCTAGGTCGGCTTCATCTGCCCAAGTGAGCGATACCGACAAGCCTCCTTCTTCCTCACCATTATGAACATCATGGTCGCAACTTGCCAATAGGCATGGGACACATAACAGCACCCATAACCAAATGTCAAATCTTCTTTTTGCTTTCATTATTCTATCTTGTTTTATGGGTTACTGATGATGATTGGTAAAAGGCAAGTTGATTCCTAATCTTATGCCACTTTCCCACAAGAAGTTGTTCTTATGCTGATATTCCGGCATTCCATCCATACGTTCGCCAGTAAGACGAGTCAAACCGGAATAGATGCCCAATTTCAGAAGAGGAGTTAGCTGATAGTCCACTTGCAAGTCTGCTCCATAACCAAAGTGGCAGTTGGTGGAACCTTTCAGTACCTTTGCATCATCTGACAAAGTCTGAACATCTGCCTTGGTTGTCACCATATATATATGAGGTGAAACTGCCAGATTCCATCGGCTGTCAGCAGTTTGAGGGAATAAGCCCAAGAGATTGATATTTACTCTTGCTCCGTATTGCCCCATACAGACATGGCTTTTCAGATTGGCATATTCCCAACTGTCCATATCCAGGACACTAGCCTTGTAAAGCACACCGTCGCTACCCAACCAATAGTTACGTTCTACGCAACAGTCTTGTGCAGATAAGTTCATTTCTCCATACTTAGCAGATAACTCAGCCGAGAATATGGAGTTGAAACGATAGCCACCATATAAGCCAGCAGCCCAACCGAGATGCGTCTTGTCGTGTCCGAAACTTGAGAAGGTAGAGAAGCCGAAAGGCATTCCACCCTCTACTCCTACATACCAGCCTTGCTGACCGGTCTTTCCATCTTCTCTTACTTCTGCTTTCGCGAAAGAAAATGGAAGTATTAAAGCAAGTGCTGCAACCAGTAATCGTTCTTTTCCAGTTAAATAATTTCTCATATTAATCTATTATGTTTTGATTATAATTTACATTATTTTAAATCCTTCATGATAAAGATTGTAAAAATCCTGGTGCAAAGATAAGGTTTTTATTTGAAAGTGGGGGGTAATATTTGTTTTTTCAGGTATGATTTTTTGTTTTTAGGTGTCTCATTCGTGGGCAATGCGACACCTTGTTTGTATTTTTTAACGTTTTCAGACTCTATTCAAGCCCAGAATCTGTGTAAATCTTTAGCCGGTGTCCGTTGGTTCAAGGTGTGTGGCTTAAGTACGGGCTGAAGGCCCAAAAGCTCCTAGCCCAGGGCGCTGCCCTGGGCTAGGAGCTTCTGCCCTTTCAGGGCGTATGGCATGTGGCTTGTGACACACCCTCATAGTTTCTTATTTCTTCTTGAGCCCCTTGTATGCAAGGAATGCTACAATAACAACGGCAAGAGCCAAGATGATGTAACCGAGCTCATGACTATACTTTAATGCCTGCTGATATACATCTTGAGTTGTTTTATAGTCTGTATATTGGTAAATACCCCAACCGATGGTTGCTAAAACTGTATTCCAGATGCCAGCACCGATTGTGGTATAGAGCAAGAATTTGCCTACATGCATACCTGCCAAACCGGCTGGAATGCTGATTAACTGGCGAACAGCTGGTACCAGGCGCCCAAAAATAGTGGATGCGGCTCCATGCTTGCGGAAATACTCTTCTGCAACTTCTACCTTTTGGCGGTCTATCAGGCACATATGTCCGATGCGGCTGTCGGCAAAACGGTAGATGATAGGGCGGCCTACCCATTTAGCTAAATAATAGTTGATAAGTGCACCGATATTGGCACCAATGGTGGCAAATACGATGACCAGGATAAACGACATTCCGCTATCAGGATCCATGGCTTTCCATGCTGCAGGTGGAACAACCACCTCTGATGGGAATGGGACGAATGAACTCTCGATAGCCATGAAAAGGGTTACTACCCAGTAATTTAAATTGTCGAGTATCCAAAGAAAAAGATCTGCAGTATTCATTTGTTATCTTGAATCTAAATAATATCTGTCTCAGCTGTTGAAACTGAGACAGATATAGGTGATTTATTTATTCTGTTTTGCCCATGTATCCTTCAAACCAACGGTTTTGTTGAATACTGGTTTTTCTGCAGTAGAATCAAGATCGGCCATGAAATAACCGATACGCTGGAACTGGAGATATTCACCTGGCTTCTTGTTGGCTGCATATTCCTCAACATAGCAGTTAGGATAGTCGTGGAAGCTGTCTGGGTTGAGCAACTCGTGGAAATCACGCTCATCAGCAGATGGATTTTCTACCATAAAGAGACGGTCGTATTCGCGCACCTCTGCCTTTACGCAGTGATCTGCTGATACCCAATGCAATGTACCCTTAACCTTGCGGTTGGCACCTTCCATGCCGCTCTTGCTGATAGGATCGTATTCTGCCTGAATCTCAGTGATAACGCCATTTTCGTCCTTTGTGCATCCAGTGCACTTAACGATGTAAGCATTCTTCAGACGAACTTCTTTGCCCGGAGTCATTCGGAAGAATTTTTTAGGAGCATCTTCCATAAAGTCAGCACGCTCTATCCAGAGATTCTTAGAGAATGTGATGGTGTGTGTACCGTCAGCTTCATTTTCCGGGTTATTGATTGCTTCCATTTCCTCAGTTTCACCTTCCGGATAGTTGGTAATTACGAGTTTTACAGGATCAAGTACTGCACTCACACGACATGCTTTCTTGTTCAAGTCTTCTCTAACAGATGCTTCGAGTAAGGCCATATCGTTGAGAGCATCGAACTTAGTATAACCGATACTGTCGATAAACATACGAATACTCTCAGGAGAGTAACCGCGACGGCGCATTCCGCAAAGAGTAGGCATACGTGGGTCGTCCCATCCGATAACCAGTTTCTCATCAACCAGCTGGTGAAGCTTACGCTTGCTCATTACTGTATAAGTGAGGTTCAATCGGTTGAACTCAATCTGGCGTGGACGATTGTCGTTTAATACATCTGCAGTTCCGTCCTTCTCCTTCAAGAAGTCGATGAACTTATCGTAAAGCGGACGGTGAGGTACAAATTCCAATGTACAGATAGAGTGGGTTACCCCTTCAAAGTAGTCACTCTGTCCGTGAGCGAAATCATACATAGGATATGCATGCCATTTTGTTCCTGTACGGTGATGAGGAGTTTGGATGATACGATACATGATAGGATCGCGGAAATGCATGTTTGGATTCGCCATATCGAGTTTTGCGCGAAGAACCATGCTGCCTTCTACGGCCTCAGGAGTATTCATCTTCTCAAACAAAGCAAGGCTTTCTTCGATTGGGCGATCACGATATGGACTAGCAGTACCTGGAGAGGTAGGAGTACCCTTCTGCTGTGCAATTTCTTCAGCAGTTTGTTCATCTATATATGCATTGCCCTTCTTGATCATCCAGACTGCAAAATCCCAAAGCTTCTCAAAGTAGTCAGAAGCATAGTAGATATTGCCCCACTTGAAACCGAGCCACTGGATGTCTTGAAGAATATTCTCTACATATTCATTGTTTTCCTTGCTAGGGTTAGTGTCATCAAAACGAAGATTGCAAACACCATTATATTTCTCTGCAACACCAAAGTCCATGCAGATAGCTTTGGCATGGCCGATATGCAGATAACCATTAGGCTCTGGCGGAAAACGCGTCTGGATTCGTCCTCCGTTTTTGCCTTCTTTGAGGTCTTCCTCAACTAACTGTTCTACGAAAGAGATACTTTTCTTCTCTTCCAAATTGTTTTCTTCATTAATTGCCATAATTCAATAAAAAGAATAATTTTTAAATTTATGGTGCAAAGATACAAATTTAATTGTAAGTACCGAAATTATCTGGCAGATAATTTTGTTTTGGGAGCGATAATTTGCTTTTGAAAGCAATAATTCACAAAATATGTTTTTAAACATATAAAAAGATTCGTTCGTTTCGAAAAATATGTCTATCTTTGCATCGTTATCCTGAATACAATCTTTTTACCTTAAATGAAACTAATACCAAAAGGAACGCCTTCGCTGTGAAGCGAGGGCGTTTTGCTTTTATACCAGGTTCATATTCTATTACTTTTTGCGGAATGTTTCGTTCTTAATAATGATAGAACCTTCTTCTGTATCGAGTGTTGCCTGCTCCTGAACGTCGGCATCGAGACCCTTGCGGCTCAGGATAATCACAGCTGCTTTACCTTCTGGCTTAGCTGGCAATTCCCACTTGTAAAATTCCTTATCAAGGCCTTTTACTTTAACAGAGAAATCACTGTTCAAAGTTACACTACGCTCACCATCTGCGCTCTTATATTCACCGGCTGCGGCAGCCTGAAATGCAGAATCGGTTACAACAGTCTGTTCTGCCTGAGCAGGTGCTGGTGCTGGTGCTTTTTTCTCAGAACATGCTGTGAAAGCTATCAGACCCATAGCAAATGCAAGAATTGATAATTTCTTCATAATCTTTAAATTTTATATGTTAATAATAATGTTAATCTAAACCATTTTTATAAGCTAACTCTTTTTATACATTTGTTTATCTCAGTGGTATGCTATAGAAAGATAGTATTCCACTGGTACAAATGATTACCCAAATAGAAACGAGCCCCGTAATGATAGGGACGCTTGCAAATCTGATGTCGTGGTTGGGCTTAAAACGTTCGGTATGCTTTCTTAAAAAATACTGAAATATATAATAATATAAGGTGGCATAGAGAAAACCAATGAGGGTACCAATCAGGATGTCTCCAAAATAGTGTACACCGAGATACATGCGGGAATAACTGGTTATCAATGCCCACAGGCATAAGAATATCGTGAGTTTGCTCCGGCGAACCAGATATTGTGCAAAGAAGGCCATGCTCCATGCATTGGCTGCATGAGAAGATGGGAAACCATATCTGCCACCCCGATATCCTTGAACAACATGTACCATCGGACTGATAGGATTATCAGGATTGCTGGGACGCATTCTTGCTACCAATGGCTTCAGAATTCCTGATGCAGTCTGGTCTGAAAACAAGATAATCAGAGTGATGACAACTATAGTGCTCATCACAACCTTGACAGGAAAATTCTTAAGCAGTACAAAGATAAAACTGGCATAGAACGGAACCCATACAAAACGGTCTGAGAAAATCATCATGAAGTAATCCCAATACACGTTGTGAAAACCATTGAAAAACAGAAAAATCTGCGTATCAATCTGTTCTATTTGATGAAGTAATTCTATCATAGTCTTTCTTTATGAAATTCTGTAATGTTCGCTTTCTTGTTTCTGATAATCTGTTGCTCTGTCGTTTGGGCTATTTTGCACTCAAGTCATCGTACAACTTCTGAAGATAAGCCATGCCTCGCTTCAGGTTATAACCTTTTTTGCCTTTATCATAAACAACCTTTTTGGATTTGTTGTCGTAGATGATAGAGTTCTCCTCTGATACCATGCCGAAAGCATCGGGTACATCAAAGAATGCAAATTTAGGAGTCGCATCACTCAACATATTCTTGCTGAACAAGAAGTCTTTGTGAGGAATGCCTAATTGTCCGAGCAGTGTAGCTGCTATATCATGCTGACTTCCTATGAGCTTAACATTCATTGGGCGAGCTATTGCTCCACCGGTCATGATAAGTGGAATCTGATAGCGGCTGCGGTCAAAGTTGTCAAGATGTTCTTTGTATGCGCCAACATGATCGGCAACGAGTAATACCAAAGTATTTTTCCATCTAGGCAATTTGCTGTATTCACGCAGAAGATGACCTATGACACTATCAGTGTAAGCAAATGCATTTAAACGCTTGTCTTTCAGTCTGCTATATGGTACATCGAATGGCTCATGACTGCTTGATGTCTGGAATACTCTCAGCATAGGCTGCTTGGTATTCTGTTCTTTCCTGAGGTCTGCAAGCAGCCGGTTGGCTACGATATGATCGTGTACTCCCCATTTGCTCAATTTGTCTTCTATAGGGAAATCACTATCTGAAATGATTCTCTCATAGCCCTGGGAAACCAGCCAAGAGCGTTGGTTGGCAAAATCAACATCACCACCATAATAATATGCATTGCCGTAATGCTTTGCTTTAGCCAATGAACGTGCCAATGATGGTAATTGTGCAGATTTTGCCGGGTAGCGCATGATGCTGGTTGTAGGTTGTGCAGGATAACCGCTCAAAACAGCAACCAGACCACGATCCGTGCGGAAAGTATTGGAATAGAATCTTGGGAAGAAAATTCCCTTTCTGGCTATTGAGTCCAAGCAGACCGCTACGTCTTTATGTGTTCCGACGGAAGGCATGATGTCGTTGGCAAAGCTTTCCATAATAATAATAAGTATATCCGGCTTTCCGTTTTTCCGGGTCTCTTCATTCAGGAGTGGGTAGGTGTTCTGGTCGCTTGAACTTACCATTTGAGCAAAGAGCTTGTTAGCTTCTTCTTCTGACATGTATCGGTATTGCGATGCAAAATCTTCCTGATGGGTAAGTGATTCAAACAGGCTGAACATCGGATTGACGGCAGCATGATTCAAAAACGCATTTTGGCTGAAATATGCCTTTCCTGTATTTGTTGTAGATACAGTAAATCCTCCTCTGATAGGGATGAAGAGAAGGGCAGTAAGCAGCAACAGAATAAGAGAATGGCGCATACGATGATACTCTATGTCTGAGTAGCGTGTTCTGCGACCACTGCCGAAATCTCCAAAACCATAGTTGCTGTATCTGCTGGAATAGCGCTTCTGGGTATGAGGCATGCGGAGTGCGAACCAGACGGCTATGGTAAGCAGCACAGTGATGAGGAGAGCAAAAAAGATGTAAAGCCCTCCAACACTTGCAAGTGCATCCTTTGGCGAAGTAAAGAAATAATATAATGGAGTGCTATCTAGCGGGAAGTTCCAATATGGATATAATCCTGCATTCAGTATGAATGTAATGGAAACCAGGAAAGATGCCAGTATATAATAAGCATTCAGAATGGGACGTATAATCTCCTTACGAAACCAAATCATTGCGATGAGCAACAAGCCCGGTAGTGCGGTGAGGTAACCAGCCATAGAGAGGTCGAGTGATAAACCATACCACATCACTGTAGGCATTTCGCTCCAGATATTATCGATAGGTTGTGTAGCAGAAGCCTTTTCCAATATCATGAAAAATGGTTTCTGAATACTGAACAAAATGACAAACGTAAAATACGTTTTTATAAACCACAATATTTGCTTCATATCTATGCTTCTTGACTAATAATTATGATATACTCGGCTTTGAGCTTGAAAATTAATGCAAAAATAACCATTTTATTTCATATAAACGACTTTTTTGTGTTTATTTTTCAAAAAAGTGAGAAAAAATTTGGTCGTTCTAAATAAAAGTCGTACCTTTGTTGTAATAAATTTTATAACATAACTATGGCTAAGTACAATATTCAACCTAAAAAAGAAAAAATAGCAAGATATCAATCTATGCTGAGTGAAGAAACTAAGGACCGCCTTCGCGACGAGATAATCCGTGTTCTTGTTACTGAAAGAAAGTACAAGGACCCAGACTATAGTTCCAAGAAACTTGCAGAGGATTTGAATACTAACTCTCGCTATATTTCTGCTGTATGCGCAACTCGATTTCATAAGAATTATGCCGAGTTGGTGAATGATTATCGAGTAAACGATGCAATGTCTTTACTTACCGATAAGCGTTATGCAAGAATGAGTGTAGAAGGTATCAGCGAAATGGCTGGTTTCAATACTCGTCAGAGTTTCTATGCTAATTTCTTCAAGCGAATAGGCGTTACTCCCCGTCAATATCGTGCTAATCATTTTAAGGGATTGGAGTAAGTTTAATTGTTAATAACTAGAACATGAAACAAAAAGGAGGGTGTATCATAAGTTAATGATTCACCCTCCTTTTTGTTTTTACAAACTATTGCGAGTTACCTCTTGAAGTAGTTTCTCAATGCCTGGTGGCGGATACTCCTGTTCAATCTGCGTATGGTCAGATTTCGTATCTGGCGAACTCGCTCGCGTTTGAGCCCCATATCTTCAGCAATTTCAGCCATCGTTTCTTTAGGAACACCTATACCATAGAATTTGGTGATGATTTCTTTCTCTCGTGGCAATAAATCTGCAATGCTTTCTGCCATCTTTTTCTTCATCATTTCTATATTCAGGGTATCATCTGCAATCTTTACATCCGGATCGTTTAATATGTCTAATAGGGTATACGGATTGTTTGCGCTTAGTGGCGCATCTACAGATACAGCCTTGTCTGCGTTTCTTGGGGCAAATTTCTTCTGGTCTTTCGGTAAACGATAAAGTCCTGATTGCTTATCGATGGCCTGTGATATAGCCTTGTGAACGAATGGACCGGCATAAGCCACAAAATCGGTGCCCCGGTCGGCTTGGAACTTTCTGGCTGCCATAAGCATTGCCAGCGTTCCTTCGCTAACCAAGTCATCAAACTCAACGCCTTTACCTTTATACTGGTTGGCTACTGATTTTACATAGTTTAAGTTCTCACTAACTATCTTGTTTATTTCTTTTTCTGTCATACTCAATAATTCTTTTTGCAAATATACATAGAATAATTCAAAAAAGCAAGTATTTTGCGCATTTTAACCAATCATTTTGGTTTCCACATATTATATATGTTTCTATGATTTGCATAAAGCTGCGTATGGACAGTATTCGCAACGATGCTTATCATCTGTAGGTCGGAATGGCTGGTCCTTGTCAAAGATGTTGGCGATGAGAACTTTCAGTTGTTTCATAAACTCTTCTTCGTATACATCTATGCTACTGATGAGTTCCTTGCCCATTTTTAATGTCGGATCATAATCTTCTGCTCCTGCATTTTGTATAAACAGCAAGCCTGGAGATACGGGCTCTTGAGCCGGATTCAGATTCCTGTTGTGGCTTACAATAATCGAGTAGAGCATAGATTGTAAATAATAATCTGTATGCTTGTTGAGCATGGATGTATCAAACACTTCGCTCAGTTCTCTTGGACGTGTTGTTGAAATACGTCCTGTTTTATAGTCTATTACGCGGATTCGTTCTGCAAGATTATTGCCATTTGCATTACCGTTAGCTGCAACAGCGTCCAGTCGGTCGATAAAACCTCCTATTGACAGAGATAAATTGCCGATACTTGTTTCTACTTCGACGTCAGTTTTTACAACCAGCTCTAATCCGAGTATGGTGAATGGAGTCTGTCGCATATCTATCGTGACAAGTTGCCGGATATATCTTGCTATTACTTCTTTATTGATCAGTTGCAGACCATTATATTTTGGACGATACCCTGCAGCGCTAACTTTAAAGAGTTCTTCTCTGAACGCCTGATCAACCAGGCGATAAATCAGAGATTCGTCTTTTAAGGCTTGCTCTAATTGCTCTTTTGATACAACGATAGGACGAGTCAGTTTGAGTTCTCCTTTACCGTCGGTTGTCAGAGCATCGCTGCTTGCTAATCCCAGATAGAACAGTTCTGCTGCCCGATGGAATATATTTCCAAATACTTTGTTGTCTACTTCGTCCTCATCCATTTCATCTGGCTCAATCAGTCCTTCTACATATTTATAGTAGAATTGCTTTTCACATCTCAAATAGGTATTCAAAAATGTTGGCGTAAGCATTTTCAAATTCTTGAGCTGGCTGAGCGCATGCAGTTTTTTCTCTATTGGTTCATAAGTAGGACGCAGTGTGTTTTGTCCTGCGACCAAAGAAAAGCGCTCGATGTCATGATGGCTTTCTACCAGGAGTTGTAGCATAAAACGGCTCATCTCACCCGATTGGCCATCTTCTGTTGCGTTATTGTAACACAAAGTGATGTCGTGTGAGCGTTGGAGCAGACTGTGAAAATAATAGGCGTATATGGCTACTTTGTTATCTACCGTAGTCAAGCCGTATGCCTTTCTCAACGAATAGGGAATAAATGAAGCATCGTTTACTCCTTTCGGCAGTTTTCCTTCGTTGCATGAGAGTACTAAGATATGCTCGAAATCAAGATTTCGAGTTTCCAATACACCCATTACCTGTATTCCTTCTGCAGGTTCACCATGGAAAGGAATACTTGTTGACTGGATGAGCTGTTGGATGAGTCGTTCCAGAGTGATGCAGTCTACTGCTAAGTCTCCTGTCTGGATGAGTTCTTGCAGACGGTTCAACAATGTATAGGTCCTGAAGAGCGATTCCTGGAATAAAGGATCGTCCTGTTCTTTGCTATTCACACCTATTGTCTTCAAAATATCCAGCAGATACTGGATGAGTCTCAAGTTGTATTCATTTTCTGTTGCAGTCTCACCCAAATCTTTGAAAAGCAGTGACAAGCCTTCATCACCATCCATGCTTAGGAATTGGCGGGTAGGATAGAACTGCTTCTGCTCGTCAAGAGCGCTCAAGAGTTTGCTATAATTTTGAGAAATATAGCGTGTGTATGGATGACGGAGCACCATGAGCACATTGTGCAAGCGATAGTTGTTACTATGCTTGGGGTGACCTACGCCCTGCAACTTGATGAGCTGTTGCAGCAAGCTGTAGAATGGTGTCTGTTGAAGCGGATAGCCCAATGTTATGTTATATGCTAACTTGTCGTTCTCAGAATAATCTGGCAACGACTTGATGTCTTCGTTTGTAGGAAGACT
Source organism: uncultured Prevotella sp. (assembly GCA_934202525.1). GTDB lineage: Bacteria > Bacteroidota > Bacteroidia > Bacteroidales > Bacteroidaceae > Prevotella. Next base: position 41,376 of record CAKPYB010000018.1, on the reverse strand, counting down.
ATGTATTACACTTTGTAACAATCCTTCATCGGCTAATACTATAGCCACTTTTTTTCCATATTTATAGCGTTTCTTTTCTTTAAGCCATTGGTTTACATAGCGGGCCTGAATGTTTTCTGTAGATGCCGAAATGTATGTAATGTCTTTATTGTTATCAAAGTTATGATAAATTTCACGAAAATCGCGAGAAGGCATATCATTCAATTCGTTAGGATAATATTTGAGATATTCACGAATGTAGTGACCTGCCTCATGATTGTTTTGCATATAATAGTCATCGTAGTCCCAATAGAAATGTGCTTTACCCTCTTTCATCAAGCGGTCGCAGAGTTTCTGTTCTACTACTTGCATCATATTAAAACCGACAAAGAGATATTTCTTGTGTTGGAATTTGATATTTTCATCATTTACAACTTTCCTGTACAGAGCCCCCTCATAAGCCAATCCTTGTTCTTCAAGACGCATGTTGAACTGCTTATAGATATCAAGGAAATGGCTCCATAATTGTAGAAATCTCTTTTTGAGTTCTGAGTTGTGATCATCGTTGAAATTGCTGAAAAATTTCTTAATCAGCGTTTTCTGTTCTTCTGTAAGATATGAGATGTCATCAAGTTCATGTATATTGCTAAGATTGGCAAAGAGTTTTTCTGCTTCTGCCATGTTTTTATCAATATCGTCAAAATCTGTGATAAGAAGTTGTCCCCATCCATAAAAATGGTCTAGGGTCTCATCAATACCAGTGCAGGCTACGAATGTTTTATGTAAATCGCAAACAAGTTTGATTGGATCTCCAACTTTCAATGTGCTATGTTTGCGAAAAAGGTCGCTGATAGTTATGTAAGATGGCGACCAGATAGGGTGATCAGTCAAACGGGCCAGACTCTCGTTGAGGAAAAGAGCGGCGCGTTTATTTGGAAACACGACGGCAATGTCGCTGAGATTGTTTCCGTATTTCTCGAGAATATCTCTTGCTACATATTTTAAAAATGTTTTCATATCTTAATGGACTTTTCAATGTTTGCAACTGTTCTTTATGTTGCCCTGTTTTTTGGAAAGGGGCAATAGAACCATATTATTTTATTACTTCAACTATTCTGTTAGGGTATACATACCATAGATAACCTTTTACTCGGTGATGTCCCATACTTTTTAACAAGCCGATGTATTTTCTAACCTGTTCATGGTGTTCTACTTTCTGTTTACCGAATTTGAAGTCTACCACGATGGTTTCTTTTCTTGAGTTTTGCATCACGCGGTCTGGACGGTATTCTGCCACTTTTCCATTTTCAACTGTCAGGATAGAACATTCATTTAGTATGGTCAGTTCCTTATCAAACCATTTTGCGACCTTTGGTGATTCAAGTCTTTTCCTGATCATCTCCTTTATTTTCTCTGGTGTGAGGTCTTGATCGTATAAAAGTCCGTCTAACTCCAACTGTTTCAGGGCTCCATCAATATCATCAACCGTGCGGATTGTAGAAAAGAGGTTGTGCAAAATGGTACCCATTTTGATATAAAACTTCTGTTGCTCTTCAGTTTCATCACGCTTTATAAAGTCACGGCTCTGGTTACTCTGTCTGAATTCTGGCATTTCAGGCGTAACATTTATTTTAATTTCTAAAGGTTGAGAATAGGCTGAGAGCACGTTTGTTTCCTTCTTCTCGTTTGATTTCTTGGAAGAATCAGGTACATATATTTCATTATAGCAGAAAGATATGTCATCTGTTTTGGCATCAGAACCTATTCCTGTTAACTCCATCTTTACATCATTAGCTTCAAGTCGACTGGCTACCTTGTCGAGTACAGATTCGATAATGGCAGAACGATATGCACTATTAGCTCGTTTGCCAATTACAATCAGGTTGTGACTGGCACGTGTGAAGGCTACATAAAGCAGATTCAAATTGTCGACTATGTTTTGCAGATGTTCATGATTATAATCTGCTTCATATATACTTTGCTTCATCAGTTTAGCACTGAAATCTATAGGTACCAGTGGAAGCTCGTTGTATGGAGCTTCTTGCGGTGTGCACCAGATAGTGTTGGCTTTTTCTAGTTGCCAGTCACAGTAAGGCATGATAACATGATCGTATTCCAGTCCCTTACTCTTATGTATAGTAAGGAATCTGACACCTCCATCGCCATCGCTATGAATGCTTTTTTCGTGAATACGGTTATCCCACTCTTTCAGAAATCCAGTGATATCACTACTGTTATCTGTGAGATATTTACTTAAGCAATCATAAAAAGTACAGATGTAGGCAGTTTGCTTGATCATGTCTTTTATTTCGCCAAGTTTAAGTTCTGCAAAAAGGCGTTCTGTGAGATCGAACAGTGGCATTTCCAGATACTCAGAACGATTGGTCAAAAGTTGTTCCGGCATATTTCCGGCTACAGAATACGTGTCACAAAACTTGTTGAGAGTTGCTAATGCAATATTGTCATTTGGGTGTACCAGTATGTAGAGAGCGTTAACCAATGTGCATACTGCTTGGGAGGCATCCAGCCTGAATGCCTCATCTGAAACCAACGGATAGTCGGAATGGTTCATAAAATACTCAGCAATGTCCTGTATGTTACGGTTGCTTCTTACCAGGATTGCTATTTTGTTGCAAGGAACACCTCTTTCAACCAACTTGTCTACAGTGTCCAGTGTGGTTTGCATCATTCTGTCTTCAATATTTTCACCGCCCAGGAGCTGGATACTGATAGATCCATTAGGAACAGAATGGTGGTCTGGTACTCGCTGGCAGACATCGCTATATGCGCTTTCCAGCTGTTTACATTCCTCAGGACATTTGTCTTTCAGGTCTTCAATCTCCAATTTTACTGCTTCTGTGAAAAAAGCATTGTTAAACTCAATGATGTTTCTATCAGAGCGGTAGTTGGTACCCAAAGTTTCTATGCTTACTTTTTTCGCGCTTTTATTAAATTCTTTATCAATATTATTGAGCAGTCTCCAATCGCCGGATCGCCATCTGTAGATACTTTGTTTTACGTCACCAACAATGAGGTTACCAGCATCTTCTCTACTCATGGTTTCTTCGAGCAGCACTTTAAAGTTCTTCCATTGGATGGTGCTGGTATCTTGGAACTCGTCAATCATTATATGGTCGAGTTGAGTGCCAATCTTTTCAAAGATGAATGGCGAATCGCTATCCTTTATCAGTGAGTTGAGCAAGGTCTGAGTATCGCTCAAAAGGAAACGGTTTGCCTCTCTGTTCATCTCCCTGACTTTTTTATCTATGCTTCCCAAAAGGCGAAGCTGATTAAGATGCTTTATGGTCAGATCGGTACTTTTGAAGATTCGGGTGAGTCTTGGACGATTATCTTCTGCAAACAGCAGAATAGGGTAGAGCACCGATTCTACATAATTGAAGATATCAGTACAATTTTTTACATCAGATTTTTTGACCCATGCTTCCGGACTTTCCCGACATTTACAGAAAGTATCATTATGTAGATCATCATCACTGTATTTGCCATTTTTCAGCTTGTTGAAATAGCTCCAAATACCTCTCGTTTTTCCAGCTAAGTCGTCTGACGTAAAGCCTTCTTCTTCAAGGGAATCGAAAAAAGTAGCAGCAATTTCTTTAAGCTGCTCTTTTGCCTTATTGCGCATCTTTTTCATTCGGTCGGTAAAATCCTTGAAGAAATCTTCTTGTTCCATCAATTCTGTCAGCTTGTCGGAATGAGCTTTGTAATAATCCTTGAATATGTTCTCACCGAATTTCTTGATCTGTCCTATGACATTCCAACTCTTATCATCATCAATATTTTCTTTGATATAATCCATAATCCAGAAAAGTAGACGATCGGTATCTTCAAGACTTTCTATAAGTTCATCAACGGCATGCTGTTCTATTTGATAGTCATTGAGTTCTATCCGTAAATTGGCTGTCAGATCAAGTTCACGTGCTAGATTTCTCAATACACTCTGAAAGAACGTATCGATGGTCATAACCCGGAAATAGTTATAATTATGTATGAGCAAATGCAGTGCTGATTCTGCATTTTTCTGAATTTGTTTGGATGAAAGATATGGTAAAGCCTGCTGTATTTGATTTACATAATCGTTTGCTTCTGGTAGCCCGTGTGCAATTTCGTATAATTTTCCTAAGATACGCATTTTCATTTCTTCAGTAGCTTTGTTGGTGAAGGTTACTGCAAGAATGGTTCTGTAGGAAGCAGGATTAGCTATCACGAGTGTCATATACTCGCGAGCCAAAGTAAATGTTTTACCTGATCCTGCACTTGCTTTATAAACAGTTAGTTGTGAACTCATATTTTGATTTTTTTATGATGTTATTGATATTGTGCCCTAGAAATCATGTTTTATCCATGCTTTTATGAATATTACCAATCTCTAAATAGTTCAAAACCGAAGCGACAGCCTATGCCATTAAACTTCGTGTTTTTGAAGGCTGCAAAGAATCCTAATGTAATAGCTCTTGTTGTTACTCCATATCCCCATTCTGTATATGGGTGTAAATGATTTACAACAAGACTGCTTACATACAGACGCTCTGCTTCTATATATTTCCCAATCAGGGGGAGCCATGCAGTTGCAATCATGGGAGCTTCATAAGTGAAATTTCCGCGAACGTAATAATCACTGGCATTATACCATTGGGATGGCAGTAATTCGAATTCTCCACTCCAGCTATCATTCCAGCCACCAGGAATATTGTCGTCATGGAAATTGGTATAGTCAACGAAATCCCAATGGTCACCTTTACGGGTATAAAAACCTGCTCCTAATCTAACAGAATATGATTGACGGCGTGATGCTTGAAAAATAGTTTGTGCATCTACTTCTACCCGTTCGTAGTCTATGTTTGAACCTAGTAGGTTTTTCCATCCCTTTTCATAGTCTATTTTAAAGATAGAGCCTTTCTTACCCCATGGTAACAGTTCTAAAGCTACAGCTGGTGCTACTGACACATATTTGCTTGGATAATTAAACAGTTTATAGAAACTTTCTACTACAGCTTTTCGTTGATGTGAAACTAAACCTACTTCAAAACCGATATAGTCGTTGAAACTCCAGTGGTTAGTAAGACGAAGATAATCATCTTTAAATTCTGTCAGTTTCCTGTTATTAGCATCAATATCTGTTGAGATTTCCGGTAATGACAATCCTGGATATTCTGAGAATAGTGGATATAGAAAATCGTTATCTTCAGGTTTGCTGATGCCTAACATCTTTCGTGCAACACGATTATTCGATATTCTATTGCCATTACCGATTTCTAACTTCAGATATCCATTGTGCTTCGGGTTATAGTTGAATTTCAATGGTATATTGAAATAAAATCTGTGTTGTTTCATACTGTAACCTCCTTTAAAGCGAAGCCCCAATTCCAGATTTTCTGTAAACCTGTAGCCTCCCTTCAGGTCAAACTTGTATACAATTCCTTTTCGCTCGGAGTATCCCATATAGAGTGGGTTGAGAATAGGACTGATACGGAAGTAGCCTTGGTTTTGCTTTCCGAAGCCTTGAGAAATCCTGTTTAATACATTGTCACCGATAACATCCCAAAGTATGTCTTTTGCAAAGTTTTTCTCTGGTATGATGTTATTCAAGGAATCTGTTATTTGTTTCCTTTTTTCGTAGAATTTTCTGTATATGTCAGCCTCATCTTGGTTTAACTCAATAGGGCGCACTTTTGCCATTAATGCAGTATCGGCTACATTATTGAGTGAATCACTTAATATTTTCGGCAGTCCGTATACGGTTGTATACATGCCCGTTATCTTGTTACCCATAAAACTGAAGTTGGCTCTCATGCTGCACCTTGAAGGAGAAAGTGAACCAAATCCGTCTTTACCCATAATAATAGAGATATAGAAACGGGTCATATCATATTCGCCCTCAAAGTCTACCATGCTTATCTTTCCGCTTTGGGAATCAACAATGGCACGTGCTTCAATAACTTGGGTGTTTTTGAGACGTGGATATACGTAGACTTGTGCTTTGCCGAATGGTAATTGGGTGACGGCATATTTATAATATCTGCGATTCTTGTAGTGGAAAGGAGAAAGAATATTCGTTTCGAAAAGTGTTTCTCCATATACCGTTGGAGTCATGTATTTCAAAACTGATGACAATGTGTTGCTTCTATGCGGAATGGTGCTTATGTTCAGCAAACGCTTGGCAACTGGTCTGCCATTTGCGTCTAGCGTCATTTGGTTATAAAACTCGTTGATGAATCTTCTGCCACCGCCATGAGCCACCGCATACATTGTCGGTACTAGCATGAGCGTTGCATTACGTTTGTTTGTTTTGATTTGAAATTTAGTGTAGGCATAACTCTTGTGCTCAGCTCTACCTGTTGTGTCAACAGATTGTGAATATTTAAATACCAAACACATCACCGAGTCACTAAAGGCGTCTCTCGGTGACATTCTTCTTGCATGTGCTGCAAAAGCCATCATGCAGAAGATAATCGTCAAAATGATGTGTGTTTGATATTTCTTCATCTATTATGAGTTAAGATGTTACTTGGCAGAAAAACTATGCCAAATATTTTGGGCAGCAGCTTTCCTAACCAAGATATTTCATAAGGATTCCTATCTTCCCGGATTCTCTCAGTTTGGTGATGCTTTTTTCTCTTATTTGGCGAACTCGCTCACGGGTCAGTCCCATTTTATCACCAATTTCCTCGAGCCCCTTTTCGGTTTCCCCAATTCCGTAGCATGCGCAGATAATTTTCAGTTCGCGATCCTTGAGACAAACTTTTAAAACCTGTCTTAGGTCTTGTGCCATACTTTCATGGTCAACCTGCTTGTCTGTTCTGGCATCGTCTCCGCTTGCCATTACATCTGCCATAGAGTTGTCATCGTCATCACTGAATGGAGCATCGATGCTTACATGATGACCACTGGCAGCCATGCTCTGAGAAATCTTGTCCTCGTCAACACCCGTTCTGGCTGCAAGTTCTTCAACGCTTGGACGACGTTGGTTTTCTTGCTCAAACTTATTAATTTCCTGGTTTACCTTATTGAGTGATCCTACCTGGTTGAGAGGAAGTCGAACAATTCGGCTTTGCTCTGCTATTGCCTGTAAAATACTCTGACGAATCCACCATACAGCGTATGAGATAAATTTGAACCCTCGTGTTTCGTCGAAGCGTTCTGCAGCTTTGATGAGTCCGATGTTTCCTTCGTCAATCAAGTCTGTCAAGGTGAGTCCCTGGTGCTGATATTGTTTTGCTACCGACACCACAAAACGTAAGTTGGCTTCAATCAACTTATTTTTTGCTCTTTCGCCAGCTCTACCTCCCTTGCGGATAGCTTGAGCCAATTCTATTTCTTCATCAATAGAAACCATAGGGGCTCTACCTATCTCTACAAGATATTTGTCGAGGGCTTCACTATTACGATTGGTTATACTCTTTTGTATCTTAAGCTGTCTCATTATCTTTCCTCTTAGTTACACATTGCACAATTGGCGCAAAGATAATAAAAATATTGATACACGACTAGAATTATAACTTACTTTAACGTAATTAACCTAACTTACTCATTTAAAGGTTATTTTACGGTCTTGTTCTTAACAAAACTTTGAAAAGCGTCATCGTATCCGTTAAACACGTTGATGTCTACCTCTCCATGTATTCCTGCTACTCTTCCGTCGGGGCAGAGCTGCCAATATACCAATCGGATGTCTGGTTTATACTCTCCATATCGTGCAATCCAAACCTGGTAGTTATGTTTCAGATCGGGAGCCTTTGGCAGATAGCGATTTACGAAAGTTTGGCTGATGTAAAGAATAGGCTTAACACCTGTTGCTCTCTCTACTATTCTAAGCCAAGTTCTAATGCGTGCAAACAATACTCCAGACCCTCCCATTTTCTTGATTTGACTAGGAAGCGGTTCAACATCAAGAACAGGAGGAAAATCGCCTTTCCTAATGATACTGTGTTTCAGAAAGTGTCGTGCCTGTTCGGCAGCAGGTGTTATGGTGGTAAAGAAGTGATAGGTTCCAACCTTGTAACCATGTGCTTTTGCATCACGATAATCTTTTCTATAATATGGATTTAACAGCGATTTACCTTCTGTACTCTTGATATAGATGAAGCGAATAGGGAAGTTTACTGTACCTGAAACTGTCTTTTTGCTGAGGCGGCCAAGATGTGTAATGCGTAAACGGTTCCAGTTGATAGCATATTTTTTTCTGCCTTTTCCATGCTGGTATTTGCTCAGATCAATGCCATAAATACGTTCCGATGTATATACGAGTCTTTCGCCTTTATAGCGGTCATTTTTCCATTCGCCTATTCGTAATGGCTTCTTGGGAGCAATGCTGAATCCGAATCCTTCACGTTTCCCGTTTTTCCAGTAACCTTCATAATAGGTTCCATCGTATCCTTGCCAGCATCCATGACCGTTTGGTTGATAGATACTGTCGGTTGTACCCCGATAATATCCTAGAGAATCAGGTAAGAGGGTGTAATCAATAGAGCGTCGAAGTGTGACTCCATGAGCTGTTGCTAAAGATGCTGCAAGTTGAGGTGAAATAGCTTTAACCCCTTCAGGAGTTGTTTCTGAGAAAAGTTGGAATGTGTGGCTTCCTTGTGCAGTTTCTCCATTCATTGCTTTGATGAGTTTGCATGCCTGACTCTTCCATTTTCCGTTTTCGTCTCTATAATAGGCTTGATATGAAATGGAGCGTTTCAACTTGAAATGTCCCTTTTTCTGTACATGTTTCAGGGAGTCAATCAGTTTCTTGGCAGAATCGCGTAGTTCCAGTTCGTGTTGGGTATAAGCGCAAATAGAGTTGTAGCCTGCATCCAGGACAGAATGAGAGTGAATATAATAGTTCAGTTCTCCAACTTTCCATTTGGAGTCTCTATACAAACTGTCTAAAGAATCAACTTTCTCTTTAAAGATGCTATCCGCATCTTTGCCAAGATAGTGATTCCGGCTGATGCTGTTGTTGTAGCAGGCGGCAAGTCTTCCTTCACATGAAGGAATCAACGCCCAACGATTCATAAAGTTGGCAGCCAGTGTCGTGGTGTCTTCGTCGAACCGGAGTATTGTTTTTCCATTTTGAATTAATTCATAGTGACTGTATACTTTTATGTTTGCTTTTGCCTTGTTCACTCTATCACTTGATGGGTTCAGACAATAATAGCTCCATGTGCTGGCGGCAGCCAGCAGAATGAGAACTAAACTTGTGATATATAATATTTTCTTTTTCATTTGATGATGACCTCCAATATTTTCTTGGTGGTTTCGGTAATCTTTGTTTTTTCAGACGTACGTTCGCCGATAAGCCAGATGATTTCACCTTTACTATCAGTTAATACATGCTGTGTCTTCTTTTGTATAAAGTCAAATTTCCTATCGGTCATATAGTCACTCAACAGTTTGCTACCCTTCATGCCGAAAGGTTGAAATCTGTCGCCTTCTTTTACCAGTCGGTAGGTGAGGGGAAAACTGACTTTTTCAGCATCCAAAGTGATACATTGCGATTCTTTGCTTGGCATGAAGTCACCCATATGCGAGAAGATTCTTATCTTGATTTGGGTTCCTTTGTCCATGTTGTAAATGCCTTCTTCTGGCAGTCGGAACGCTCTTTGCTCCTGAATGTTATTCAAGTCTTTTATGTTAGAGATCAACAGCTGTTCTCTGTCGATGACTATCATATAGTCTTCGTTTTTCCAGATTTTACCGACACCACGATCCTGACAGAAGAGGCTTTCACAGATGTCATCAATGACATTGCCATGAAAACCATATCTGCCTAATTCTTTATGGAGTATGAATTCCGGACTTGGAGCATTCATGACAGATACTTTAGGGATATATATAACTTTCCTATTAGAGTCGGTTGTACTGATGCTATCCATGCTCTCAAGTATACTTTTCGCTTGGCGTATGTATTTGGCAGTGAGAGCGATATTTTCACTTGCTGCCGGGTTGATACTTTCTAAAAGAGGTACTACATGATGGCGAATTTTATTTCTTAAAGCATCGTCTTCCAAATTTGTTGAATCTGTGACAAAATCTTGCTTTTTTTCTTTTAGGTATTGCAATATATCCTGTCGGCTGATGCAGAGAAGAGGGCGCAGAATATTTCCGTTTTTGGGGGCGATGCCTGCTAATCCGTCTACTCCAGATCCTCTTAACAGATTCAGAAGTAAAGTTTCTACATTGTCATCGCGATGATGGGCCACACAAATGCCTCCTGCATGCAAGTCTTTTACTAATTGGGCAAAATAGCTGTAGCGTAAGTTGCGTGCAGCCATTTCGATACTTACCTTGTGCAAATGGGCATAAGCATAAGTATCAAAATGGATTCGAGACAAACTGATTCCCTGTTGTTGGCACAGATTTACACAAAATCGCTCGTCTCTGTCACTCTCTTCGCCGCGAAGGTGAAAGTTACAGTGCGCAGCAGAAATATTCAGTCCTATATTTTTCAAGATAAGCAATAGGGCAACGCTATCGGCTCCTCCGGACAAGGCAACGATATATGGTGTTTGCCACTTGAACATACCATGGTGAATAATATATTTTTTGACGATATTTTCAATTTTGTTCATTCTGCGATACTTTAAAAGTATATGATGTTTCTTATTACTTTCTGTTTTTCAAAAAGTCTTCTGCCCGCTGCAAATCTTCTGGCGTGTCGATGCCTACAGTTTCTACATCTGTAGTACCAACTTTTATCTTGTAGCCATTCTGCAGCCATCGAAGTTGTTCCAGGCTCTCTGCTATTTCTAGTGAGCTTTGTGGCAGTTTGGTTACCTCTTTTAAAACTTCTTTGCGGTAAGCATAGATGCCCAAATGTTTCAGATAAGGAAAACTTTTAAGCCATTCTTCCTCTTCTTTTCCTCTTACGTATGGAATGACGCTGCGAGAGAAGTACATAGCAAAGCCTTGGTTATCTACTACTATCTTTGGACTATTAGGATTTTTTACAGCTTCCATACAGGTAAAAGCCTTTCCTAAAGTCGCAATTTGAGTTGTTGGGTCATCAAAACACTGGCAGATGGTTTCCAGTTGACTCTTGGCAACAAAAGGTTCATCGCCTTGAATATTGACAATGACATCCCAGTCTCCACCAATTTTTTCGATAGCTTCTTCAATGCGGTCAGTACCGCTCTTATGATCGTTGCGCGTCATTACAGCTTTACCGCCAAATGCTTCGACAGCTTTAAAAATTCGCTCATCGTCTGTCGCAACATAGGCAGCTTCAAGACAAGCTGCTACTTTCTCATAAACATGCTGTATCACTGGTTTGCCCCCTAACATGGCAAGTGGCTTTCCCGGGAAACGTGTCGATGCGTATCTTGCTGGAATAATTCCTATAAATTTCATAATCTTCTATATTTAAACCTGTTTACTATTCTATTCATGCGATTCGTTTAACTTCAAATAAAAAAGTTGCACTTCCGCAGACGCAAAAGTACAACTTTATTTTGTATTCACCAAAAAACTTTTTGTTTTTTTTGAAAACCTCAGAGAATATTTTATGTTCTCCTTAATTTGTTTATTCGTATCTGATAGCCTCGATAGGGTCGAGCCTTGCTGCCTTCTTAGCAGGATACCATCCAAAGAAAACGCCTGTAAATGTACAGACTGCAAAACTCATAATAATGCTCCATGGCTCTATTTGGGTGGCTATATGGAAGAAAGAATTCAGACTGAGCGATAAACTAACTCCCAATATTACTCCTATAATACCGCCAGTGACAGAAAGTAAGATAGCTTCAATCAGAAATTGGTTCAAAATATCAATACCTCGTGCGCCCACACTCATTCGAAGACCTATTTCACGGGTGCGTTCTGTAACAGATACATACATGATATTCATAATGCCGATACCGCCAACGAGCAGTGAAATGCCTGCAACGGAACCTAATAGGATGGTGATTGTAGACATGGTAGAATTCATCATGCTTGAAATTTCCTCTTGAGAGCGGATATTGAAGTCATCTTCATCTGCTTCAGTAGTATCTGTTGCGTCTTTCAATTTGTGGTTGCGTCGCAATATTTCTGTAATCTGATCTTGGGCAGGTTGAGAAGCCTCTTCGGTGATAGCTGAGCAGACGATGCCTCCTAAATAGGTTTGTGCCATAATTCGCTTCATTACTGTTGTATAGGGGGCAAGTACCAAATCATCCTGGTCCATACCCATACTATTGTAACCTTTCTTCTTCAAGACACCGATTACTCTGAATGGAATGCTGTTAAATCGCACAACCTTACCGATAGGATCACTGCCATCAGGGAAAAGATAGTCAACTACTGTCTGTCCCAAAATACAAACTTTAGATGCAGCCTTAATGTCTGTATCAGTAAACATTTCTCCATCTGCCACTTTCAGTTGTCGGATGGAAAGATAGTCTTGGTTTACACCATAAATGGAACTTTGGGTGTTGTTGTTTCCGTAGATCCACTGTCCGGAACTGTTTACAGTAGGAGAAATAGCTGAGATGTAATTACATTCGTCTTTGATGCTCTGATAGTCGGCTTGCTTCAGCGTCTCCATTGACGAAGCATCCTGTCTCACACCGCCACGCATGTCTGCACCTGGTGAAATCATAATCATGTTTGATCCCATCTCTGCGATGTTTGCCTTGATGCTGGCTTTACTTCCTTGTCCGATGGCAAGCATGGTAATAACCGCAGCAATACCGATGATGATGCCAAGTGCGGTAAGGAAAGAGCGCATTTTGTTGGCAGCAATGGCGCGGATGGCTATTTTGAAAAGATTCTGATAATTCATTTTACTTGTTGTAATGTTAAATGTTAAAATGTTAAGTGTTAAGTGAAAACTTCGTTTGCTATTGGATGCTAAGTAATTTAACATTCAACACTTAACATTGAAAACTTATTCGTCCGTGTTGGCCGGCAAGGCTGCCAGACCTTCGGCTGCCGAGAGAATATGTTCGTTATAGGTGTCGCTGATGATGTGACCATCACGCAGTTCGATATTACGACTCGAATAATTTGCAATGTCTGGGTTGTGGGTAACGAAGATGATGGTTCTTCCTTCTGCATAAAGTTTCTGGAAGAGTACCAGAATCTCGAAACTGGTTCTGGTGTCGAGATTACCCGTTGCTTCATCAGCAAGTATCACAGCGGGGTTGTTGACCAATGCACGAGCTATGGCTACACGCTGCATCTGTCCTCCAGACATCTGATTACTCTTATGATAGAGACGTTCTCCCAGACCAACAGCTTTCAGTGAGTCGATGGCACGTTGCTTTCGCTCTTCTGCACTTACGTTTGGATTATACATCAGTGGAAGTTCTACATTCTCTACACTTGTAGTCTTCGGTAGAAGATTGTAGTTCTGGAAGATGAATCCAATCTTTCGGTTTCTAAGAATGGCGCGATCATTACGTGACATCTTTCGTACGCTTACTCCATCCAGATAGTATTCGCCACTGGATGGGGTATCGAGACAACCTAGCTGGTTAAGCAGGGTAGATTTACCTGATCCTGATTTACCCATGATGGTAACAAACTCACCTTCGTATATTTTAAAGCTTACACCTTTTAGGGCGTGGACAGTTTCCTCACCCACAAGAAAGTCGCGACGAACATTGTCGAGTTCTATCACAACTTTCTTTTCGCTGTTTGCTTGAATATTGTCGTTTGCCATACTCTTATTCCTTATTTTTTCTTTCCTTTAGGTCCAGGACCGCTAATCAAACCTTGACTTTGTTGAGGCTCCTCATCCTCTTCAGGAGTATTAACTATGATTTCTGTTACAATCTTCTGTCCTTTCTTCAATCCCTTGACAATTTCTGTATGTATACCGTCGCTCTGACCGATGGTTACAGAATGAGCTGTAAGGGTATTGTTAGCAAGAGTCCAAACTTTGTTTTTCCCTTTGCAGTCAACAATCTTGATATTCTTTCCCACAGTTTCCTTGGTTGGAGTAAAGCGGAGCGCTTTGTTGGCAACGGCAAGAATACCAGCTCGTTCTTGTGTAAAGATGGTAACATTTGCAGTCAGTCCTGGTTTTAACTTGAGATCTGCGTTGGGTGCAGAGATGACAACCTCGTAAGTGACTACATTGTTTGTTGTAGTAGCTTCCAGACGAACCTGTTTTACTGTTCCCTGGAATACATCGTCAGGATAAGCATCTACTGTAAAATTAACGCGGTCGCCTTCTTTTACGCCGCCTATATCTGCCTCGTCAACATTTGCAATCACCTGCATGTTGGTCAAATCTTTAGCGATAGTAAAGAGTTCTGGTGTGTTGAAACTTGCTGCTACAGTCTGTCCTTCTTCTACACTTTTTGAGATGACAGTTCCATCTATTGGCGATGTAATTGTAGCATAGCTCAGGTTGGTTTGGGCTTTCTGTACATTTTCCTTGGCAGAAGCTACTTGCTCTTTAGCCTGGCGATAGGTGAGAAGCGCATTCTCATAATCGTCTGCACTTACCAAACCTTTTTTGTAGAGGGTCTGATAGCGGCTCATGTTTGCACTCTGATAGTTCAAACTGCTTTGCGCACTTGCCAGGTTAGCCTTAGCTGTATTCAACTCGCTCATCAGATTGGTTTTGTCGAGCTCAGCTATGACTTCACCTTTCTTAACCTGCGAATTGTAATCAACATAAAGCTTGTTAACAATACCGCTCACCTGTGTACCAACCGTTACAGAAGTTACCGCTTCAATAGTACCGGTTGCAGTTACACTATTCTGCAATGTTTGTGTGGTTACAGCTTCCTGCTTGAAGTCTATTTGCTCTTCGTTTTTACTTCCTGAGAACAGCCATGCTGCCACAGCTACGATGATTACCACAATCATGGCAATCCAGATTTTGCTGATTCTAAGTTTTTTCATAAAAATGTATGTATACCTATTAATGATTTGCAATATGTCTTCGGATGTTAATATCGCTCTTTTTCTTTAGATTCTTCCGTTCTGATAGAACTTCAACATATTGATATTCAGAATGGTAAGATACTTTGCCTGAAGTTCGTTCTGCTTAGCCTTCAGGAGATTGTCTTTGCCGGTTCTCAATTCTACGATGTTCTTTAATCCCAGTTTAAACTGTTCACTTAACAGATCGTAGCTGGTTTGTGCACTCTCGCTGCTCACCTTAGCAGCCTTAAACTGGCTTTGGTTTGTATTAGCCTGCAACCAATAGTTTTCGATAGTAGAGTAGAGCTTAGTTTGCTCATTCTTTATATCGAGCAGGATGCTTTCACGCTGAATGAGTGCTTTATTGACAGAAGTCTTGGTCTGTCGGTTGTCAAAGAGAGGAATGCTGATACCGATTCCACCACCCAGGCTGAAGTTGGTTTTCATCTGGCTGCCCCAACCATTTTTGTTCATGGATGTGGTGCTGGTCGTAGCTCCTGCATTTGCGCTGATGGTTGGTAACTTTCCTGCCTTCGCAATCTTGATGTTCAGATCATTCTGGTCGAGTTGGTTCTGATAGCTCAAAAACTCAGGGCGATTCTGAAGCGCAGCTGTATAGACACTGTTCATTCCTGGGATAGAGGCTAGAGCCATCTGGTCAGTTGTGCTTGGAATAGCGATATCGAAAGCTTCTTCACTGGTAATCTGCAGGAGTTCTTTCAGCTGTCGTTTATAGTTTTTAACGTTGCTTTCAGCCTGTACGATGTTAAACTCATCTTGTGCTCTCTGTGCTGTAAGTTGTGCTAAGTCAGCTTGGCTCATCTTGCCAATTTTTACCATTTCCTTACCACGCTCTTCGTTTTGAACACTCGACTGATAGCTTTCTTTGTTTACGTTGATTGCCTCTGTAGAGTAGAGAATCTGCACGTAAAGTTGAGCTATCTGTTCTTGCAGGTTGAGGGCTTGTGCTGTTGAATCGAGTTGAGCCGCTTCCTGTGTCAGCTTGTTCAGTTTTACCTGATTTCTGTTTTTGTTTCCGTTCCAAATCGTGTAATTGCCCATCACGCTATAGCTGCCATTGTAATATACCTTGTCGATGGAAGCTTTGCTGAAACCTTCTCCGCTGATTCCGTTAGAAACCCAAGGCGTATAGTTTACGTTTTGGTTGGTGCTGGCAGAGAGCGATGGCAGAAGTGCTGACTTTGATTGCAGATAGTCCTCCTGAGCTGAAGCTTTTGTGAGTTGAGTCTTCTGCAATTGAATGTTGTTAGCCAGTGCGTAACTGATACAATCCTGCAGTGACCATTGCTTAGCTTGTACAGCGATAGGAGCCGACATGATGAACAGCGCTACCGCCATGTTTTTTAAACTTGCGTTCATACTCTTTTTACTTTTTGTTTTCATTTTTACAGAACTCTTTGCATCTGTTCTGATTAAATGTGGATTAATGTTCTTACTTTCCATAATTGCAAATCTTAATAGGATACATCATTTTTAGCTTTGACGTAAGCGTCGCCTATAAAGTTGCAACTGATATGTGTTTTTGATTAAAAACGTGATGATTGGTTTAATATTCTCATTTATCTTTAACAATCCTTTTCATAGTGAAAGATTTCTTTTGCTTTTCCACATTAATTTATTTATATTTCTCAAAAAAATGTTTCTTCTTTCGTTATCTTCGCTGAAATTGTGTAACTTTGCAGAAAAATTTTAAGAAAGGAATAAAATAAATGCCGTTAAGATTACCAGATAAGCTTCCAGCTATCGAACTGTTGAAGCATGAGAATATATTCGTGATGGACGAAAGTCGTGCGCATAAACAGGAGATTCGTCCGTTGAAAATCTGTGTGCTCAATTTGATGCCCCTCAAGATTACGACAGAGACAGATCTTGTTCGTCTTCTGTCGAATACTCCTCTTCAGTTAGAGGTTTATTTTATGAAGTTGAAAAGTCACACGCCAAAGAATACTCCAATAGAGCACATGATGATGTTCTACAAGGATTTTCTGGAACTTTCCAAACAGAAGTTTGATGGAATGATAGTTACCGGTGCTCCTATCGAAACGATGGCTTATGAGGAGGTAGAATATTGGCCTGAAATCAAAGAGATTTTTGATTGGGCCCGTACCCATGTTACTTCAACACTCTATATCTGCTGGGGTGCCCAGGCTGGTCTTTATCATTTCTATGGTGTTCCTAAGTATCCTTTAGAGAAGAAGATGTTTGGTATTTTTAAGCAGAAGCCTCTCGATTTGTCTCAGCCAATCTTCCGCGGTTTCGATGATATCTTCAATATGCCTCATAGTCGCCATACGGAGGTAAGACGTGAGGATATTGAAAAAGTGCCAGGACTTGACATCATTGCCGAATCGCCTGAAAGCGGTGTCAGCATTGTGATGGCCAGAAACGGCCGCGAATTCTTTGTGACGGGTCATCTTGAGTATGCGCCAAACACGCTGGATAAGGAATATAAGCGTGATATGGGCAAGCGTGATGATGTAGAACTGCCAAAAAATTATTATTATCATGACGATCCGAACGAAGAACCTCTGGTGACATGGCGTGCTCATGCCAACCTCTTCTATAGTAATTGGATCAACTATTATGTTTATCAGGAGACTCCTTACAATATTGACGAAATCAGTTAATTTGAAGGACTCGGGTGATTTCGAGATCGATTTCTTATGCAAACATTAGAATTATTGGCGCCGGCCAAGAACTTGGAATGTGGTATTGCTGCCATTGATCATGGTGCAGATGCCGTATATATTGGTGCACCTCGTTTTGGTGCACGAGCAGCAGCAGGCAATTCGCTGGAAGATATCAGACAGTTGTGTGATTATGCTCATCAGTTTGGAGCAAAGGTTCATGTTACAGTGAATACTATCATCTATCAGGATGAGATGTTGGATACGCTTAAGATGATCCAGCAACTTGATGAGATTGGTGTTGATGCACTTTTGCTGCAGGATATGGGTGTGCTTACTGAGGTGAGGGCGCAGAATTTGTGGAGTAGAGAATTGCATTCCAGTACCCAGTGTGATGTAAGAACTCCAGAAAAGGCGTATTGGCTTACCACCTTAGGTTTCAAACGAGTTGTTCTGGCTCGTGAGCTTTCGCTCGATGAAATCAAGGCGATCCATCAGGCGATTCCTGATAGAGAAATAGAGGTCTTTGTACATGGAGCGCTCTGCGTAAGCTATTCGGGTGTCTGTTATGCTTCAGAGAAGTGTTTCGGGCGCTCTGCCAATCGTGGAGAATGTGCACAGTTCTGTCGTATGAAGTTTGATCTGCTCGATTCCAATGGTCAGGAGATAGAACATCAGCGTTATCTGTTGTCGCTCAAGGATCTTTGTCAGCTTGATCATCTTAAGGATCTTGCTGATGCTGGAGCTACTTCGTTCAAGATAGAAGGAAGATTAAAAGATATCAACTACGTCAAGAATGTGGTGGCTGCCTATAGCAGTCAACTCGATGCAATCGTAAAAGCTGAACCGCGTAAGTATCGCCGTGCATCGGTGGGACATGTTCAATATAATTTTACACCTAATCTGAAGAAGACTTTCAATCGTGGCTTTACCCATTATTTCCTGAATGGGCGCCAGCCGGATATTGCTTCTTTCGATACACCGAAAGCTATCGGCGAGTTTGTGGGAAAGGTTAAGGAAATACGTGGCAACATTTCTTTCAATGTAGCCACAGTAGCCAGCTTTAAAAATGGCGATGGACTGTGTTTTATCAATGATGACCGTGAGTTGGAAGGCTTTCGTGTGAACAGAGTAGAGGGCAATCGCCTCTATCCGTTTGGAATGCCTGAACATTTGCGTCCGGGCATGGCTCTTTATCGTAATAACGATCGGGCTTTCGAGGCTTTGCTGGCTCGTAAGTCTGCTGAACGTAAAATCTATATTGTCATAGAAATGGAGCCTGTGATGGGTAATGAGTTCAGGGAAGAGCCACAGGGGGTAAAGGCTGTTGTCAACATCATGAAGACGAAAGAGGCTGATGGTGGTTTGATTTATCAGGTGGCTGAGGTGTTTAAAGAGTTGAAACTCGAAAAGGCGAAACGCCCGCAGGGCGAAAATATAAAGGCTCAGATGAGCAAACTGGGCGATACGATTTACGAAGCTTACCAGGTAGAACTTCTGAAGGGAATGGAGACATACTTCGTTCCGAACAGTATTCTCACTGCTATCCGGCGTGAATTGATAGATGAACTTACCAAGGCAAATCAGAAACAGCTTGATAAGTCGTTGTGGGGTGGATGGGATAGAACCTTGTTCAACAATGGTTTTGGATTCAGTCAGCCCGGTGAGCACCGACTTACGAAAGAGGAATTTACTTGGCAGCCGGAATACGGGAAATGGGGATATCTCTATAATATAGCTAACTATGATGCAAGAGATTTTTATCAGATTCATGGTCTGTCGCCAGTAGTTCCGGCATTTGAGTTGGGTAAGAATATTCCTTCTGCATGGGATGCTAAGAACCAGGAAGAATATGATGAGAATATAGAAAAAGACAAGGCAAACCGAAGTATGCAGCCTAAGTATACCAATGAAAAGGGAGAATCGCTCCTGATGCAGTGCCGCCATTGTATCCGCTATTCGTTGGGCTACTGTGTGAAGCGTGGAGGCAAGAAACCATCCTGGAGAGAGCCTCTCTTCCTGCAGTTGGGCGACGGTCGCCGCTTCCGTCTGGAGTTTGCGTGCAACGAATGTCAGATGAACTTATATAGTGAGAAATAAATGAAAAAGAAATGGACGATACAGATTCTTTGTATGCTGGGCATCCTCTTGATGTTCAGCAGTTGTTATCATCGCCGTGCTCATCACCAGATGCATGCAGCTATGGTAGAGTACAGCAATAAACAACTCGATTCCATTTCGTTTTCTACCACCCATCATTATACTAACAAGTTTAATTTTCTGGTATTCAAGGATTCCCTGGAACTGATTGCGCAACAGCCTGAAGAGTTTTTGAGCAATTTGCCTATTGACTCTTTCGCAGTCCGAAAGAACCGCCTTCTGGTGGTTACGGATATCCGTATGGTTCCTCAGGATTCCATAGATTCAGTTTGGGTGCAGTTGGCTACTGAGGATAATCAGTTTGGCTGGACCCGTGAGTCCCGTCTGCTGCCGAAGGTTGTTCCCGATGATCCTATTTCAGAGTTCATTATGACCTTCAGCAATACTCACTTGCTCATCTTCATGGTTATCATTATTCTCATAGCCGTAGCCTATACAGTTCGTAAGATTTTCCATAGCAATGGTAAACTGGTTCATTTTAATGATATTGATTCACCATATCCTACAGCGTTGGTGCTTATTGTTTCGATATCAGCAACCTTCTATGCAACCATTCAGCTGTTTTTGCCAGAAGTATGGCGTCATTTTTATTTTCATCCTACGCTCAATCCTTTTGCCGTACCGCCGATACTGGGTTTTTTCCTGGCTACAGTCTGGGCGATACTGATAGTAGGATTGGCTTGTGTTGATGAGGTGAAACACCGTTTGCCGGCAGGTGATGCAGTTCTGTATCTGGGTGGTTTAGTGGGTGTTTGCGCCATTGATTACATCATTTTCAGTGTTACTACCTTATATTATATAGGTTATTTGTTGCTCGTAGCCTATATATGGTTTGCCATACGGGTTTATCTGTTTCCTCATAAATAAGGATAGGGGGTGCAGGAAAAAATATGTACCTTTGCACCCGTTATGAAAAAAATAGTATTTTATAGTAAAAAGAGCGTATGCATTGGTTTGGCAGCGGTAGCGTTGCAGGCTAGTGCTGCGGATAACGAAAGGGCTACTTGCTCTGACCTGTCATTGGGTACGAGTGAAAAGTTTGCAGAAGCTAACGGCTTGCTGGCTGATAGCAGCCGAGTTTATGACATTGATGAAGTTGTGGTTGTTTCGCAGCCTAAGGAGAATTTCCGTCTTCGTCAACAGCCTCTCAGCAGCACTTCCTTCGGTTCTTATCAGATGCAGCGATTGGGGTCTCGCGATTTGCGTGAACTTTCTTGCTATGTTCCTAACTTCGTAATGCCCAACTATGGCTCGCGTTTTACCAATGCCATGTATGTGCGCGGCATTGGAAGTCGTATCAACAGTCCGGCTGTAGGAATTTATCTTGACGGAATTCCAGTGTTGAGCAAGGCAGCTTTCAATCTTCACCATTATCAGACCAGCCGTATAGATATTCTCCGTGGTCCACAGGGAACACTCTATGGTCAGAATTCTGAAGGTGGTTTGGTGCGCATCTATTCCCGCGATGCTTATGATAGCAAGGGCACCTACGTTAATCTGGGATTGGGTTCTCATTTCTATCGTAATGTAGAAGCGGCTCATTATATGAAGCTTTCACCTCGTATCGCATTAGGGGTAGCTGCTTTTTATGATGGACAGAAGGGATTCTTCCATCGTGCAGGAACCAGCGATTATGCCGACAATTATGATGAGGCTGGCGGTAAGTTTAATCTTAAGTTCCGTTTTGATAGAGGATGGAGCATGGATTTGCTAGCCAATTACCAATTTGTCTATCAGCATGCATTTCCTTATGGTCAGCTGGATTTAAACAGTAGCAAGGCTGCATTGCCAAATACTACATTCCCTGGGCTTTATCGCCGCAACATGCTGCTTTCGGGTGTCAATCTTCGTCATGAAGGAACGAAATGGGATTTTGCTTCTACTACCAGCTATCAGTTCCTGGATGACAATATGAAGATGGATCAGGATTATCTTCCTGGAGATTATTTGAGTTTGCAGCAAGATCAGTTGCAGAATTCTATCACTCAGGAGTTTACATTTAAGAGCCGTCAGCCTTTCTTCGGTTTCTGGCATCTTACACAGGGTGCATTCTTCTCCCATGTGTGGTTGAAGACAAATGGTCCTGTAAAATTCGGTTCAGCATTGACGAAGCCTATCAGTAACGTTATCCAGAGTCAGATGCAGCAGGCAATGCCTCCGGCAATGGCTAGCGGAGTTTCTGTCAATGTAGATATGGGAGCTCCGGGTTTGTTCCATACTCCTCAGAGCAATTTGGGTCTCTATCACGAGAGTACGTTTGATCTTTCTTCCCGTCTGAAAGCTACGCTTGGTTTGCGCTACGATTTCATGCATACAAGTATTCATTACGATACTTATGCTTATATGGCGATGACAGCTAAGGTGATGGGCAGGGAAGCTACTTATACTTTGCGTTCAATGCTCGACCGCAAAACGGGTGATGATTACAACCAGCTCTTGCCAAAATTTGGCTTAAGTTACCAGCTTGATGAGCAGGGTAGCAATGTTTATGCCACGGTGAGCAAGGGCTATCGTGCAGGCGGTTATAATATCCAGATGTTCAGTGACATCTTGCAGACCGAACTGAATGCTAACCGCCAGCATGCGATGCGAGGCAATTATGACGTTCCTCATACCGATGAAGATTATGATAGGGTGAACCAAACTATTGCCTTTAAGCCGGAAACCTCATGGAATTATGAGGTTGGAACGCATCTCAATCTTTTTGATCATCGTCTTCATTTCGATTTGAGTGCCTTCTATATGCAGGTTCGCAATCAGCAACTCTCTGTGATGGCAGGGACCTATGGCTTTGGCCGAATGATGGTTAATGCAGGAAAGAGTCACAGTTGTGGTATTGAAGCTGCGCTGAAGGGGCAAGCTTTCGATGGTGCTTTTGATTGGGGTGTAAACTATGGTTTTACGCGCGCCGTATTTGATGAATATACTGATGGTGAGGGTGATGATGCTGTGAGTTATAAGGACAAGAAGGTTCCTTATGTTCCACAGCATACGATAGCAGCTATGGCTGACTATCATTTGGGACAGTTTACCTTCGGATTGAACATGAATGCGCAGGGCAAGACTTATTGGGATAATGCCAATACCTACAGCCAGAAGATGTATTTCGTGATGGGTGCGCATTGTGATATTGATTTCAGCAAGATGAGCATCAGTATCTGGGGAAAGAACCTCACAGATACTAATTATAATACCTTTGCTGTTGATAATGCAGCAACAGGAAAGAAACTGTATTTTGCCCAGCGTGGCAATCCTTTCC
Source organism: uncultured Prevotella sp. (assembly GCA_934202525.1). Taxonomy (GTDB): domain Bacteria; phylum Bacteroidota; class Bacteroidia; order Bacteroidales; family Bacteroidaceae; genus Prevotella. The sequence goes on along the minus strand of CAKPYB010000018.1, from coordinate 18,471 downwards.
AATGTGGTGTTGATCTGAAATTCCACTTTTAGATTGAAAATAGAAAAAGGAGTTCAAGCATTATTTCATAATGCCGGAACTCCTTTTCTGTTTTATCTGTTTTCTTTCCTTTATTTTAATTCTCCATATCCTACCAGTCGGTCGGTGCGGTCGCTCTGAGTCCGATAGTAAACCAGTACATTATATTTATTCTGGGTCTGGTAGAAATTTCCTTCTGATGGGAGTTGTCTGATGCTTCCGTCATCCATTTTCATGAGATACTGATAACTGTAATAACCTTGCTTCATGAAGAGACGTGCATGATAGGTTTTCGTCATTTCATCAAATTCCATCCGATATTCGGGGAGGAAACGGCCGTAGGTCCAATCTGCGTTCAGATAAACATCGCCTGGCAGCTTGGGAGCTTTCAGGGTAAAGAGAATCTGTGCATATTCGCAGGTGTTGTTGTTTTCTACGTTGTCGCTGTTGCGGATATAAAACGAACCTTTGGCAGCTTCATCGTAAACGTAATTGGGGCGAGGGCTGTCAGTCATTACCTTTACCTGATAGTCGCTTCCATCCCAATCTATAGCGTCTATTCCCATGGTTGGATGGTCGGTGTCCAGAAACTCAAACTTTCTGTATTCGTTGCCCGCATCGAAAATCAGAGCTCTTACATGCTGCCAACTCATTTTCCCCGCACTCAGGTAGTCGGGTTTAGGGTTGATGACAGCATTGTCCCATCTTCCGTTCTGAAGCACTACGATGTTCAGCTGGTTGGGATGAGTGATTCTCAGCTGGCTGTGATCCAGTTCCATTTTCAGTTGCTGATGGTTCTTCTGAATATCTATATCTGTTGTAGAAGTAGCTTCTAACTTGAGTTTAACCAATGGCTGAGGCTCTGTAATCATCCAGCAGGCTGTAAACATTTTGCCTTCTTCCTCGTTTTCCGCATTGTCGTCATAAACCGTCAGTCTGTAGTTGCCGCTCATGGTAAGTTGGCAGTCGGCATTGGGAATTGCCAGATGATAATGAGTGTAAGGATGATTGGTGTTGATGGATTGCTCTACATCTTCAATAATCTGATTGCCGTTGAAGCCTCTCATATAGTCGCTTTCAAAGAGCGAAGCCGATACGTTCCAGTTTGCATCACAATGTTCAATCTTGTAGCTGTACCGATGATAATCGTGCGTCATGTCGTCAAAATCGATATGGATAGGTTCTCCGCCCAGTGACGATACTGGGAGCGATAACCAGTTGGTTCCGCCTACAACCTGTAAGGTTCTGATGCGCTGGTTGAATATCTCGTGCTGCTGCGCCCAGGCAGTATGGGTAAACAGAAAGAGAATGGAGATGACAGTGTATAATTGTTTCATATGGCTTCGTACGTATATATAAAAAAATAACTTGCAGTAGTCTTTTGTGAAGAACTAAATGCAAGCTTAAACAATCTAAATTAATACATGAAAACACTTTTTGTAGTCGATAGGGGAATCGAACCCCTATGCCAAGATTGAGAATCTTGTATCCTAACCATTAGATGAATCGACCATTAAAAATGTCTCTACTGATCTCACGACTTATAGAGACTCAAATCTAATACCATGAAAAACACTTTTGTAGTCGATAGGGGAATCGAACCCCTATGCCAAGATTGAGAATCTTGTATCCTAACCATTAGATGAATCGACCAACAGTACATTTTCGGACGATAGCTTGCGGAAGGTGGGGGATTCGAACCCCCGGTACGGTAACCCGCACGGCAGTTTAGCAAACTGCTGGTTTCAGCCACTCACCCAACCTTCCAGTCGGATTCTTAACCGAATCAACCAAGCATCGTTCTCAAATGCGAGTGCAAAGGTACTACATTTTTCTGATTCTACCAAATCTTTTTGCAACTTTTTTTTGATAAAAATGCATTTTCTTCATAACTGCCACATTATCAGGGGTTGTTTTCTCCAACTTTTTTGTAGTCTTTTGCTTATAAAAACAAATAGAGGCGGACTTCTTTCTCAGAAATCCGCCTCTTGTAAAAGAAAGGGCCGCTCGATGATGTGATGAAACTCCGAATGTATAAACATTTGAGAGTTCTCCGCCTTTGTAATCCACCGGCTTTTCAGCTTACCTGCCTGGCAGTTTATGTGGCCCGCCATGAGCAAGAGAATGTCCTCTCGGTTTCAATAGTGTAATTTGATGAGTATCCCGATCGAACCGAAACGACCCTTATTCCTTTTAGCACCCAAGCATCATCACGATGCAATGGTGCAAACATCTTAGTCATTATTTGATAATGCAAAGATAATGCAATATTTTGAAACTACCAAATGTTTTAGCTGTTTTCTTCGAATATTTTTTCGAAATATTTTCTCAGTTCCGTTTTGTCCTCTATGATATTGCGCAGTTCGTTGAGCGCTTTCTCGTTAGGGGAGTTGGGAATCCATAACCTGATGTATCCGTTTCTTGAATATTTTTCGTCCATGTGCTGGCTGAACCGCTCCCATTGCTGCTCCTTGTCATCATCTGGATTATTTTCTTTGCCATACTGTATAGCGCGCAGAAAAATTTCGTGAACATCAATATCGCGATCGGCTTCTGCCACAATCTTGCCATAGATGCTGCGCGGTTGACGGCTGGATGAAGCCCGATGGTCCTCAACGGCTTCTTTCATGATTTTAATCTGCTCCGGACCGAACCAGCGTTTCAGTCTTGCATCTGCCTGCAGAATCTTGCCGCTGGTGATGTGATGAATGGCACGCGGACCGCTCATCCCCAGGTCGTGGTAAGCGGCTATTACATACACCATATCGATGTCGGCTCCGGTTACCGGAACCAGTTTCAGAGAGTTTCTGATGACTCGGGTAACATGTCTGAGTCCATGACTTTCGCCAAAAGCATTATATTTGGGGAGAATCTGTTTCTCCACAAAGTCCATGATTTCGAGATTTACCTGTTGTTTCATAGATATTCCTCCATTTTATTATATAATAAGGTACGCGCGTACATTATTAATAGTAGTTTATTATTGTTCACTTCGCCATTCCGATGATGATCAGGGATGATACAATGCCGAAACAGAAGATGTTCAGAGCTGTTTTGCCCAGAATTCTGTTCAGTTCTCTGCCTTCGCCTATCTTTTTCATCTCCATATAGGTTCTGTTGTGCAGAATGATATAGAGTGCTGCAAGCGGCAGGAAGATGCTGCTGGCTTCATGCTGAAATACTTCGTAGATGGTGACACCTATTATGGTAATAATGCCCAGATTGCCCAATGCGCAGTATAACCTCTCGGCATTCTTCTTTCCTATGTGAACCACAAGGGTCTTCTTGCCGGCTCTCAGGTCGTTGTCATGATCGCGGTAATTGTTCAGAATGAGCAGCGTATCAACTACCAGTCCGCAGGCTACAGATACGAGAACCGTTTCCAGGCTTACTCCCTGCATGGTTTCGGGCATTACGAGATAGTATGTGCAGCATACGGGTACAATGCCGAAGAAGAGCAGTACCAGAAGATCGCCCATGCCCAAATAGCTGAGACAGGTAGTATAGAGGAAACAGAAGACTACGCAACAGATGCCTACGATAACCATTTCCCAACCTCCGAAAAGAACCAGCGGAAGCCCTATGGCGCAGCCCAGAAGAGTAGTGAGGATGATTCCCCATTTCATGGCTCCCAATGTTATCCAGCCTTCAGCGCAGGCACGTTTCGGTCCCAGCCGGGTTTCATCGTCATTACCATGTTTGAAGTCGAAATAATCATTCACCAGATTGCTGTCTATCTGCATTACCCATGCAAAGAGCAGGCAGAGTAGGGCTGGCAATGTCTGTATCTGCTGAGCGTCTTTATAAGCCAGCGCAATACCCAATAAAACAGGAACAGCCGCCGCCGTCAGAGTCTTCGGGCGAGCGGCTAGATACCATGCTTTTATAGAATTTGTTTCTATCATATTCTGAAAAGATTAATATTGAATCTCCTGAAATTCTTAAGGAAAATCAGAAAGATTAATTGAAGAAGTTCCAGCTTACTCCAATACGGAACACTCTTTCGTTCATCGGATAATGAGGAGCGAAGAAGTAGTTCTTGTCGCCCTGTCCTGCATTGATGTGGCTCATCATTACGAAGAAACGGGTGTGCTTGATGTGAACGTTGGCGTAAACATTGACGATAGGATAGTTGCCTATCTTTACGTTGTTCTCGCCGTTGCCCTGCACCGTATACTGTCCCATATAAGGTGAATAGTCGGGAGCTTCGTAGCTTGTGAAGTAGCGCATGTCAGCACCCAGGTCTACGTTCAGCACCTTTACTACCTTGAACTTGATGTAGAGGTTGGTGTAGGCATTGAAGGCTGGTACTGGCAGAACACTCTCTTTACTGGAGTGCTGGTAGGTAAACTGGTTTTCCCAGTTCAGTATGCCCAGTCTGAAGTTCTGCTCCAGTTGTGCTGTCAGCAGGTTGATTCCTCCGCTTTCCTGCATCGGTGTTACCATGACTCCTGTTCGCAAACCTTCTTCTGTAATGTCATAGCTCTGCGAGAAGTAGGTGTAGTTCTTGATTTCATCTACAGCCACTCTCAGCTTGGTGCGTGTCTTAGGGAAGGAGAGCGTACCCATGATGCGGGTATGGATGGTCTTGTCGAGATCATTCTCCCACCACAGATGGCGGGCGTGATAGTTGCGGTAATAGAACGATGGGGTTTCTCTATGGAAGAAAGCATCGCCTCTTACCTGAAGCGTGTCGCCCAGGAATGGGATGTTCACGTCTACATTACCATCTATGGCAAGGGTTCCGGCGTCAACACCCGTCAGTCCTATTTCTGCTACGGCATTGTAGTGGAGTGTCTTGCCTTCCTGCTTGCTCAGCTGTCCGCCTACGCTCAGCACATGCTCGTTGTATTTTTCGAAACCGCCTTCCATGGTTGGCAGTTCATAATGACGGAGGTCGTAGCTGGCGAAAGCCTTCAAGCCTGCCTTTGCCCATTTATTGAAACCTTCAAGCATGGCAATGGCGAAGGTATTCTTCATGTGCCAGTGCTTGGTCTGGTCGTAGATGGAGTCGCCGGTCAGCCTGCCTGCATCGTAATATTCATTCAGATAATAGTCGGCTGGGGTCTGATAAGCTTCGTAAATACGGCGATAGTTGTCAAACTTTACCGTATGGATGAAACTCGTTACCGGAACATATTCGCTCTTGTAGAAAAGCGAGTCTTCGGCATTTTTCTTCTGAATGGCCAGCAGACTGTCGGCAGCAGCTTTTCCGTTTACTGCGATTCGGGTACTGTCGTTCCTGATGTCCTTTGCGGCTGAGTCTTTAGCCGGTTCATCGCCTGCAATCTTGGCTCCGTCAGGACGGCCGCTGAATTTAGCTCCCTGCTGTTTGTCGTAGGCTTTCTCATCAAATTTCTTGCCTTGTTCCTTGGCTTTCTTTCTGGCTTCTTCCTTCGCATTCTCTTCAGCATTTTCCTTTTTCGAAGCCATGGCAAATTTCTTTGCCTTGATTTCTTCTTCGGTCATCTTTACCTTTCGGCTGAAACCTACGTTGTAGCGGTGGGTAAAGAAGATGTGCTGGTTGTCCAGTCGGTTCCAGTTCTGTTCCAGAACGGTAGGAATTTCATTTGTGGCAAACGATTCGGTGTAGATTTCCGGATGTTTGATGTAATCATCGTTGGTAATACCGCCGTTCTCGGTCATCTTCTCATGATTGGTACTGAAGAGGAAGTGTGCCTGATAGCGGTCGCCCAGGTAAGATGCCCACATGGTGTATTTAAAGTGGCTGGTACTCTGGGCGTTATAATATCCTCTGCCATACTTGTAGTCAAATCTGAAACCGGCGCCTAGCCTTTTGTTGGCATTTACTGCAAACATGGCCTTGAAGTCATCTTCTCCAGTCACCTTGTCGCCGCAGCTGTTCAGCGTTATGTTGGTGATAGGCGAGTAGGTGTTGGTGAAATGGAAGTCGCTTACCGGATTTACGATATAATCGTAGGGCTCTGTAAAGATGAAGTTGCCCTGCGTGTTGCGGCGGTCGATGAAGATTCGGTTCAGTCGGGCAGTACCCATGTTTCCGAGGGTATTGTATTCGCCTCTCAGTCCTTCCGTGAAGGTTGTGTTCATATACATGTGCTGCAAGGTGTCTACTACCGCAGCCTTTGTGTCGCCGAAGCGTTCGTCTACAGTCCATACCCTGATGCCTTTCGGAATCTCCTTGTCTGAGCCCAGTGAATCGGTGTTCACCTTGCGGTTGGTTTGAGGACGGAACTGCGAATCTTCGTTATAGTTAAAATCGTTTTGTGCCGCAACCGGGAGGGTTGCAGCACAAAATAGGAGTGATGAGAATATAATTTTCTTCTTCTTCATTATTTCTTAAATAGTCGGATACATACTTCGGCAATCTTGAGCACTACACCCACGATGAGTACGATGTAGGCGATATTGCGGCTTTCTTCCAGCTGGGTCCAGAGTATTACCCCCACGATGGCGAGCAGCATGAAGGCGATGTTGAGATAGTTGCGCACCTTCAGCATGTTGTTCTGGTCGCTGTAGGCCAATGGGCGGAGCCGGCGGTGCTGAGGTCTTACGGCGTAGCTGGTAGGCTGCTTCTGTTCAGTCTGTTCTGCGTCCTGCTCAGCTGTAGACTGGGCTGTAGCATTTGCAGGCTGCTGTGCCTCGTTCTGTTGTATCTTGTTGTCTGTATTCTGATTATCCATTTTTCTTCAACTTATTGTTTTACTAATGCAGCTAACTCTGCGAATATCTGGTCCTTGCGGTCGATGGTGCATCTGCGGAACTTTCCGAAGATCTTAGCCAGGTCGTTCTGCTTCTTGTTGAGCGCAATCTTGTCGCTGATTACCTCTTCTGCAGGTTCCTTGAAACCGGTGCTTCTTCCTTCCTCGTAGTTGTAGATGATGCGGCCGAGCGAGAGATTCAGATGATTGTCTGAAATTCTGGCTACCAGCTGGTATTTGAATTCCGTGCGGTCGAGCGAGATGAATGACTGGCTGAAGACGAGCCATTCGTCCATCGTGTTGGCGATGATGTGTTCTGCATCGTTTACCAGTGCTACTCGGCTTGCTATGTTCTGCTCGTTCTGTGTCAGTTCACTCATGTATTTTAATACGATGTCGTAAATCTGCTTGGCAGTTTTTCCGTTAGCATCCGTATCGAGTGTGAATTCAATCTTGTTTTCATCATTATATGTGATGGCGCCTGCCAGATATTTCAAGTCCACTTTGGCTGTCGTGCCATTTGCCAGCTTGTTGGCAGGCTTGGCTGCCTCCTTTGGCTTAGCGGCTACGGCAACAGGAATCGCCCATCCCGTGGTTGATGTGGTTGGCTCCTTTACAACAACTGGTTCTGGCTCAGTAGCATTGCCCTTTTTAGCTTCCGCCTTTTTTGCTTCAGCTTCAGCCTTGGCGCTTGCAGCGTTGATGCTGTCTGCCTGAGCCTTCAGTTTGGCAGCCTGTGCTTTAATCTTAGCCACTTCCAGTGCCTTCTTGGCAGCTTCCAGCTGTTTCTGTGCCTGTTCCAGCTGCTGCTCTTCAGTCAGCACGGTTTGGGCCTGTGCAGTCATCAGCGGGAGGAGCATAAATATGGGGATGATGATTTTTTTCATGTCGAGTTGTTTTATGAAACTATAAAATGACGGTTCCTGTAGGGGAACTTAGCGGAAGATGAGGGATTCAAACCCCCGATACCCGGAAGAGGGTATACCGGATTTCGAGTCCAGCGCATTCGGTCACTCTGCCAATCTTCCTTTTATTTTATCAGATGCAAAAGTAATACATTTTTTGCATCTGACAAAATATTGCTGTTATTTTTTAACTATATTAACCCCGCTTTATAGGATTTTATACTATAGTTTTTACTGTTGCTGCAGGAATCTGTCGGCCTCGATGGCAGCCTTGGCTCCCGAGCCTGCGGCAACAACACCCTGGCGGTAGATTGGGTCGGCTACATCGCCTGCTGCGAAAACACCCGGAATGTTGGTGGTGGCAGTACCTGGCACTACTTTGATGAAGCCCTGCTCGTCGAGATCTATCTGCCCCTTGAAGAGGTCGGTGTTAGGCTTATGTCCGATAGCCAGGAAGAATCCGTCGATGCTGATGTCAAACTTCTCTTCGTTGGCTTCGCCCTTGTGGCGTACGAGATGAGCACCTTCTACACCGTTCTCGCCGAAGAGCCCCAGCGTATTGGTTTCGAACAGAATCTCGATGTTTTCCTTGTTCTTTACGCGCTGCTGCATGATTTCTGAAGCACGGAGATAAGGCTTGCGCACAATCATGTAAACCTTCTTGGCTAGTCCTGAAAGATACATGGCCTCTTCGCAGGCAGTATCGCCACCGCCCACTACGGCTACTGTGCGCTTGCGGTAGAAGAATCCGTCACAGGTAGCGCAGGCTGAAACGCCCTGTCCGCGATATTTCTCTTCATCGGCAAGACCCAGATATTTGGCAGATGCGCCTGTGGCGATGATCACGGTTTCTGCCTCAATCTCGTTGTCGCGCTCATCGGTAAGATGGAATGGACGTGAACTGAAATCTGCCTTCACGATGCTTCCGTCTCTCATTTCGGCTCCGAATCGGGCTGCCTGTTCCTTCATGTCCATCATCATCTGTGTTCCGTCTACACCATTAGGATAGCCCGGAAAGTTTTCTACCTCTGTGGTGATGGTGAGCTGTCCGCCCGGTTGCATACCAGAATAGAGTACTGGCTGCAGGTTGGCTCTGCCCGCATAAATGGCAGCTGTATATCCTGCAGGACCGCTACCTATAATTAATGTCTTTATCTTTTCCATTTTTTATCTTATAGTTATATTTTTGTTTCAGATGGCTCGAAATGAGCCATTTTCTTTGCAAAGGTACATCAAAACAATGAGAAATCAAAATAAAAATACATTATTTTTCTTTTCTTGCATAAATTATTGCTTTCGTTTGAAGAATTATTGTTATCTTTGCACCCGAAAATAAGATGCTCCGGAAAGAACATCAATTAGAAGAAACGAAAAATATTTACTTGATATATGAATCAGATTAAGAAGATTGTACTGACGGGTGGACCTTGTGCGGGCAAGACTACCGCTATGGTTAAGGTGATTGAACATTTCTCCAGTCTCGGCTATAAGGTTTTTACCATTCCCGAGGTTCCAACCATGTTCACCCAGGCGGGCATGAATTACCTCACCTCCAACAAGGATTTTTTCTTCGAGGGCGAGAAGGCTACTTTCCAGACTCAGATCAACCTGGAAGACAGTTTCCAGCGCATGGCTGAAACATTGCAGCAGCCGGTCATCATCGTCTGCGATCGTGGTACGATGGATATTTCTACCTATCTCACTCCCGATTTCTGGCACCGCATCATCTCTGAAGAGGGCTATACAGATGCCCAGCTTCGCGACCGCTATGATGCTGTGCTGCATCTGGTGAGTGCTGCCGATGGTGCCGAGCAGTTTTATACTACAGCCAACAATGCGCAGCGCCTGGAGAAGGCCGATGAAGAAGGACTGAAGATTGCGCGCGAGTTGGACAAGAAGATTGTTTCTGCATGGAAGGGTCATCCTCATCTCAGGGTAATCAATAACCACGAAGATTTCAACAACAAGCTGAACCGTGTGCTCAAGGAGATAAGCAATGTGCTTGCCATTCCGCAGCCGATAGAGGAGGAGCGCAAATATATCGTGAAGCTGACGGGCGAGGTTCCTAACGCGATAGACAGCGATATTGTTCAGACTTATCTTACGGGTGAGCCGGGCAGCGAGATTCGTCTTCGCCGTCGCGGTTTCGAGGGAGGCAAGTATGTGTATGTCCACACCACCAAGAAGCGTCTTTCCGACAATGAGCAGATTGAGACCGAGCGACAGATCAATGCCAATCTTTACGAGAGTATGCTTCAGCAGGCAGATCCTTACCGCCAGCGCATTCATAAGCATCGCAAGAGTTTTATCTGGAAGGGTCAGTATTTCGAGCTCGATGAGTTTCTTGAGCCGGTTTCCGACCTGATGATTCTTGAAACCCGCGGCATTTCTGCCAACGAGAGTGTGAAGTTTCCTCCTTTCATCCAGGTGCTGGAGGATATTACGGGCAACAGCAAATATTATAACTACAACATTGCGCTGAAGCGGTAATATCGAGGATTTACCCAGAAGATGTAACTCCTAAAATAGCAAGGCCGACTGATTTTTAAAGTCAGTCGGCTTGTCTATTATACTGTTTACGTTTGTCGTTTACTATTCCTTAGATTTTATCTTGCCGTTGGCTTTTCCTTCAGTCATAGTTGCCGAAATTTACTTCTTTACGATTTCTTTTCCTGCTGCCTGCCACCCATTAAAGCCGGAATCGAGTTCTATTACCTGATAGCCGTTCTTTGTCAATATAGCTGCGGCATTCTTGCTCCGCTTGCCGCTTCGGCAGTTTACGGCGATTGTCTTGCTCTTGGGAAGAGTGGCGGTGGCCTTCTGCTCGAAGTCTGATTTCAGTACGTCGATGTTGATTGCGCCACGAATATGCCCATCGGCAAACTCCTCAGCGGTTCGTACGTCTAGGCGGATTACTTTGGTGTCAGCAATGGCTTTCTCATAGTCATTTACCGACAGACTCTTATAGCCTTTATTTTGCGCCTGACAAGAAAACAGGCTTGATAGCATGGTTATGATGCTCATGATAAATATTTTCTTCATATTACTTTGTTTTAAATTTCTCTTATGATATGCTTGATGGCGGCAATCGGGTGATACAAAGTCATTCTTGGACCAGCCCAGCGCATCACTTTGCACATTCGTTCCTTTATCTGAGGTCTTCATTGATGACCGGCGCCTGCCATCATTTATGACCCGTGTAGGTCTTAATAGAAGACCGCCTTCAGGCACCTAGGACGTTTCCTTCGATTGCTGGTGCAAAGATACGAAGATTTTCGGTATCTACCAAATTTTGGCATGTGATAAGGAGCGATTTTCAGCAAACTTACGATTTGAAAGTTAGTTATAAAGACTAGCTCTATGTTTTGCGGGGCGCATCTCTATGTTTTGCGATATAGAAAACTATGTTTTGAGTTATAAATCAGCATATTACGAAGTAATACCCATTTTCGGGTAACGCGTTCAGTATTCAGTATTCAGTTTTTTTCGCTGTTATTACCACTCTCTGTATAGATAGTATATTATATATATAAATATATATATATAATATAAAATAATTACTTACAATTTAAAACCATAAAAAGGGTAACTATCGCGAAAAAAACTGAATACTGAATACTGAACACCCTTTTAGGTACCATACGCCCTGAACCTACTGTCACCGACGGAGAAAAAGTACAGAAGCTCCTAGTCCAGGTCGTATTGCTTGAATGTGGGTTTTATTATGGGGCGTAATGCAGCAAAATATTATCTCTCCCTGTGTATCATGTGTAACCAGCAGAATGAATGTCATCACCGCCATCGCCAGGGCGAGCGTCCAACCCATCAGTTGGCGGAATCCCTGTGCCGGGATGAGTTTGTCAACAAAAAGTGCCACGAGAAAGCCGAGAATAGCCTGCGTTGAAGCTGTAAAATCAGCCATCGTTGCAGGCTACACCTACATCGACACCGCTGCTATCTATAAAAATGAGAAGAGCGTGGGCGAGGGAATCAAGGAAAATAGTTTGGCAAAGATGCTAATCAGCTGAATGTAGATACTTGGAAAGCGTCTTTAACCTTATTTATCTGATTGGGAGATATAATGTAAAAAGTTACGGAGAATGTAAATTATCTCCGTAACTTCTTACATTAAGTCTCCATTTTTAATGTTATTGGGTTCCCCTCAGTTCTTCTATGAGGTTTTCAAGAATATAATCATCGCTCATAAGCTGTAAGCCATATTTCGGGTCAGACAGTTGCTGGTACACCTTAGTAGTGTAAAACAAGTTGAGTGCCCTTTCTGCATCAATATGCAGAGCTTCTGCCAGCATCATTATTATTCGGCTTTGTTTGCGCCATAATACAGAATCCCTCATAGTCAATCCTCCTTTTCTATTTGTTCTGACGAAACAAACGACAGATAGTTGTCAACAATCTCTTGGTTCAATATGCAGAGTTGATGATTTACAGCCTTGTATTTCAATTGTCCTAGGGCTTGCTCGGCTGTAATGATATTGTTCTCGTAGTCTTCTACTGTATCAATGACATTATCGTTGGCAACACCACCTTCCACGATGTCATACATGGTTTGCTTTGTACCTCCTTTGCGGCAATCTACAATATATTCCAGCCATTCAAGGTTGTAACTGTCGAAGATTTTAATGCGATAATCTTTACTCTTTACCGTATCGTAATCAAATGAATATATAGATAAAGTCGGTAGGGCGTTGCGTCCTTTTCTTTCAGCAATAGTTTTTGCCCATGAGGAAGCCTGTTGGCGCAATTTGGTAAGGTAGAAACCTTGCCCAAAGTCCACCTTCTTTCTTCCTAATTTTACAAGTGGTTTTCCAACTTGTATATAAGAGCCATGATATAGTGTAATCATACTTCTTTCTCCCAGTTTAATAATGTTTCACTAATGTCGTCTGCCACCCAGTCAAGGCTTTGTGTATGAAGGTCTTCATACCTTTTTATCAGCCTACGATGAATCAGTCCCTGTTTCAGCAGGCGGTCGTGCATCTCCTTTCCGGAAATGCCCAATTTACGTGCTCCACTCTCTATTGCCATAACGGCGAAGTGAATATGTCTGTATGTATCGTTGTCTGAATATGCCATATTCTGTATTCCGTTTATTTTGTATTCTTTATTGTTTCTTCATGCTCTAATCATTTGATAGATATGCGCCTGAATCTATGGGATAAGCCAAGTTCAACCCCATATCGGCACAATATATCTGCAAAAATACAAAAAATATTCAGAAAAGTGATTTAATGAATGAATTTTGTTTGCAGGACGAACTTGATTTAACCTTATTTATATGCTAGAGGGTTGTTGATGGCATCTTGAATAACCTGAAATCCTTAATGACCTTAATGACCGTGACCTTAATGACCGGAAATCGCCCCTAAACATTCATTAATTTTTCTGATGAAACTCCTTCCTTGTCTTAGCCATTGCTTCCGTAGCCCTATCATGGGTCTCTATCAGCAATGGACTTTTGTGATATTGCACAATCTTGACTCCGACAGAGTTGTGTCTTTTCTTTTCCTCGATGCATTGGACAATCAAGTCCGGATTAGCCGACTTTGATGTTGGAGTCTTGTCAAAGTTCTGAATATAGGCAGCGTTGGTCAGGAAGAGTAATATGTTGAGGTATCTTGTGTCATAATTATTTTATCTTCAATGTCCGCAGGTATTCCTTCTGCTCAGGCGTGATTCTATAGCTCTCGATGGCTTTCTGGATGGTCTTGTTGTGCGTCCAGGGAGCAAGGCGGTTTTGCTCGATGTAGGGAATCGTTGCGTCCCATTGCTTGGCAAGGGCGGTGGCAAAGAACCAGGCAACCATCATTTTTACGTAATACTCTTCGCTCATTATTGATGCTGGAATTTCAAGATATTCTGCCTTGAAGTCTTTATCCAGATAATGAGACATAAGTGTCTCTATTCCAAAGCGACAAGTATAGACGTGTGATGATTTGCTCCAAGTCTTGATCTTCGCCAATAGTTCCTTCTTGTGTTTGGCAAACACCTTCGGAGACATGATGTCGCAAACAGCCCAATTGTCCACGAAAGGCAGGAATTTGTCGGTAAGACGGATGCATTCCTCGTAATCCCTTACCTCGGAAATGAGGAGTCCGTGAAGCATATTCTCATCGTAGTACTGGTGAGGAAGCTGATGAAGGAATTCCTCGCATCCTGCCTCCTTTGTAAATTCTTTTGCGAACTTGCGAAGCACAGGAACACGAATGCCTATGAAACTCTCCACAGGCACTCCGGGTGTCAGTTTAGCCTGGAAAGCAGCATACTGCTTATCCTGCATGGCGAACAGTCTTTCTTGAAGTGAAGTCATAAATTTTATTGTTATTTTAACTTATCATATTCCTCATCACTCACAGCCTCCAGCCACACGTTGGAGCTGTTCTCACCAGGTATTTCAAAGGCGAGGTGAGCAAACCAGCTGTCTTTTGCAGCACCATGCCAATGCTTTACGTTGGCAGGAATGTGGATGATTGTACCAGGGAGAATCTCCTGCGCATCTGTGGCAAACTCACCCAGTTGGGTGCGCCCTGCTGTCTGTACTATTTTCTGTTGTGCCATTATATTGAGCGTAATAGTCGTTAATATAATGAATGTTCCGATAACTTTCTTCATTCTTCCTTATATTTATGCAGTCTTGCGATATTCGCTTGGTGTCTTGCCCGTCTGCGCCTTGAAAAAGCGGATGAAGTGCTGCGGATATTCAAAGCCGAGTCGCTGGCTTACTTGCGTGATGCTGAGGGTTTCATCTGTAAGCAATTGGCGGGAAGCCGTAAGCAATCGGTCGTTTATCATACTCTTGGCAGTTTTGCCAGTCTCTGTCTTGACCAATTCGCCGAAATATTTGGTAGAATAGCAGCATTTGTCGGCAAAGTAGGCTACTGTAGGCAGCCCTTCACGCTCCGCTTTCCGGGCAATGTATTCATCGAGCAGAGAGATGAACTTCTTTACCACCGAATGATTAATCTCCTCGCGTGTGATGAACTGGCGGTCGTAGAAACGCAGACAGTAGTTCAGCAGCAACTCGATGTTTGAAACGATGAGTTCACGCGAATGCTTATCTATAGGATGCTGCAGTTCCTGCTTGATCATTGAGAGCACATCACGGAAGATATTGACCTCGGCAGCGGAAAGGTGTAATGCTTCGTTGCTTGTATAGTCGAAGAACTCGTATCGGGAGATGTTCTTGCCAAGCTGGGTGCGGTTGAGCAGGTCGGGATGGAACGCCAATACCGTATATTTGGCAAACGCAACTCCAGGAATGGGTTCCACCTTAATCGACTGTCCCGGAGCAAACGAGGTTACGGTCATCTCGTCAAAATCATATTCTGTTCTGCCGTATGACAATTTACAGCCCTTGTTCTCCTTCAGAAAGAGGGCATAAAGTCCGTAGTGATGCAGAGCCTCCTGTATAGGAGAGGCTTTCTCTACACGCACAACGCTTACCAGGGGATGAAGCGTTTCCACCCCTATGAAGTCGTTGAACTCCTGTATGGTATTAAAGAAAAATTCCTTCATAATCCTAACTTTTAAATTTCTTTATTTTCTTGGATGCAAAGATACGCATATTTTCCCAAAGAGCTTATATCCGTTTTCCGGAAAATATTACCATTATCGAAGATTTATTTCATTCTGCCATACTGGAGGATAAACCATGTTCAACCCCCATATTGGCGCAATATATCTGCAAAAATACAAAAAATATTCGGAAAAGTGATGATATGGATAGATTTTATTTATCAAAATGGTATAGAAATCTCTTTATCATCTTCATTTGGTGATAAATGATTCAATTGGTTATAAATGACTATTGTCAGAACGACAGATAATACGTACCTTTGCAGCGCAAAATAAATAATAGAATTGCGAATTTAAATAATTAAAATATGAAATTCAAATCATTTTTTCCAATGGCTGCCTTATGCGTTCTTGCATCGTGCAGCAACTCCTCTAAGCAGGAGAAAGCAGGGGGCTCTTCAGCTGACTCTGTTCAGACATCTGTAATGAGCTTTCAGGATTGTGACCTCACACTTGGCGGTATTCACTTCACCAAGATGCTCAATGAAGCCGACAAGCAGGTGAGCGAGAAGGATGGAATCATCACTTTCGTTGCTCCTGAGAAAACCGATTTGTTCATCGACCCCAACGATGCAAAGCTGACCGCCAATACAGCAAAGGTGCTTTTTACGGAGGTTGACAACACCAAGCCGTTTACTTTCTCTGCCAAGATGAAACCAGGTTTTACTCCTGATGGACTCTATCATGCAGCCGATCTTATTGTGATGGCCAACGACACTCTCTATCAGAAATTCTGCTTCGAGCAGGATGAACGTGGCAAGCACCGTGTGGTGACCGTGCGCACCGTAGGAACGAGCGATGACAACAACCATGAGGTTGTAAATCAGGATTTTATCTATTATAAGATAAGTTCTGACACACGAACCATCGCCTCCTATTATTCGCTGGATGGCAAGGAATGGCAGATGGTTCGCCTTTACCGCAACAACTATCCCAAGAACCTGAAGGTGGGCATCTGCTCTCAGGCTCCTCAAAAGGGAGAATGTGTGAGTGAATTCTCAGAACTGCGCCTGTCAACCGAAACGGTGGGTGACTTCCGAATGGGAGAGTAGAATCTGCGTTAGAGTAATCCCATCACATGTGCCAGCTTGCATGCTTCGATGGCACGATCTACCTTCAGTTTCTGGAGAATGTTCTGGCGATGGCGGTTCACGGTGTTGATGCTGATGCAGAGATTGTCTGAAATTTCTTTCGACAGCAGTCCCTGGTCGATGAGTCGCAGCACTTCCATCTCTCGTTCTGAAAGTATATTTTCGTAATCCTTATTCGTCAATATCCGCACTTCTCCGGTTCGGGTATTGGCGATTTTTGTTTTTCTGTCTTCATCGGTTGCCAGCGTATAGATGCAGGCGCAGAGCAGCAGACAGCCGTTCTTGTCGGTGGCAAGCGGAATCATCCTGTGCTTCACCCAGCGGTATTCTCCGCAGGCATCTCTTACCCGCAGGTAGTTGCAGAGTACATAATCGCGATAGTGCTGGGGAGTAGAGTGACTGGCGATGTAGCGAAGGAAGGCAATCTCCTCTGCATGGCGCCTGCTGAGATCGTCGGGGTGGCAACGGTCGAAGATGAAGTTCTCGTAAAGCGAAGGCAGCTGGCTGACCCGTTCCTCCGGCGAAATGCCCAGCACATCGGCCACTCCGCCGAAATAGCAGTAGCTGCAGTTTCTGCGGTTATCTCCCATCGAGACAACTGCATTCTCAGCCAGGGCGTATGTCCGGGCTATCATCTTGCATTCTGCAAGCGTCTGTTCTTCAACGCTTTCCGTATCAAACGCCTGCGAAAGATACAGCTGCTCTATTGGTTCGAAGTTCTTGTCCATATTTTTCCAGGATATTGCCAACACGCTGCTAATAGATTCTAAAATTGCCCGATACATGGAGCATTGAGAGCATATAGACCATGCCTTCATAATAGCGCCATTGGCCCTTAGGTGGACGGGCGTCCCAGAGCATCTGCAGGTATTGACGCTTCAGTTTCTCGTCGTGCAAGGCAATAGCGCCTACTGCATTGGCACCGGTCATGCCGATGGTATAGTTGCCGGTAGGATTAGAGCCATCGACCTCAAACTGACCGTGCTCAAAGCCTTCATCTCTGAAGAAGGTGAGCAGGCGCTGCATGGTCTCGCTCTGTAGCTCACGGTCGGCTCCGAAAAGATAATAATCCATGCCGACATTCATGGGGCAACGTATGGCGTCATACTGAAAACGGCGCGAATCATAGCCACAATATGGACCGCGGAAAGGCTCACCATCGTAGGTGCTGTAGTCGGGATAAAGTCCGGTGACAGGGTGGGATGCTATACGAAGCTGGCGACGTGCTGCCACCGAAGCCTCCTTCCAGAAGTCGGCACGCTCCGTGTCCCAACGCGACCACAGTTCGGTGAAGGCCGGAAACTGGTAAGATGGGTCGGTGTAGAGGTGAGCATCGTCAGTAGGCACGAAGGTGATGACGTGGGTGGCCGGATCGTAGAGGTTCCAGACGCCCTTGGTGCAGGGCTTGGTCATTGTTTGGTGGAGAATATCCAACGCATCATCCTCATATTGAGGGTTGTTCCATCGGTGGGCTGCCATGAAGAGTGCGGTAGCGAAATAGACCTCGCCGTCGCTTGCGTTCGAGTGTCCGAAGGGTGTGCCGTCGGCCTTGCATTGCCAGCAGAAATAACCGCTCCAGGGCGATGAATCGGGATAGCGCATGTAGGTCTTGGCCCAACGCCAGAGTCGGTCGAACTGCTTTGGTTTGTCGAGCTGCAGGCAGATCATCATGCCGTAGGACATTCCCTCGGTACGCACATCATCGCTGCCCACATCATAGACGAAGGCCATAGAGTCGTTCACCTCGTAATAAACCGTGCTCTGGTCGGCCTGAGCAAAACGCGAGAAGTCGCCTGGGGTGAAGAAGTGTTGCCAGAGCGAATCCATACGTGCATCGACCTGTTCCTGGCTGATGCCAAGAACATGGTTGAAGTGGTTGGTGTACTTGCCTGTATAGAATGCGCCCTCTTCGGCTTCGGTCTCTGCCTTGTGTGAAGGCGCATAAGCGGCTGCGCTCAGGAGCAGGGGTTGGGCCTTGGCAGGAAGTGCATTTACAGAGAAAGGCTTGTCGTTGCCCGCATTCGCCACCATATTGCATGAAACCATGCAGCAAATGGCAATCATCAATTTTCGAAAAATTCTTTTCATAAGCTACAAATCAAAAAAATAGAAAAACTTACATCTGTCTTCTTATGTATCTTGCCAGTCCGTAAACATATCTGCGGCAACCAGGGCGATAGTGGA
>CAKPYB010000017.1 GCA_934202525.1 uncultured Prevotella sp. | reverse complement strand
AGGAATAATGATTATTAATTGTCAACCTTCACCAGGAATAAGACTCTAGGTAGTAAACTAAATATAGGAAACTACACAGGACGCTTCTGAAATTACGTCCCGACGTATCTTTTGCTACGTCGGGACGCATTTTTTGCTGCGTCGGGACGTAGCAAATGCTGCATCGGGACGTAATTTTCATTTCCTCAGTTGGCTATGATTCCTCCTCTCACCAGCCATTTCGCAAAGAAGCGGTCGCTAACCAGATAGCCAGTCGGAGTCTTGCTTACCAGCTGCTTATCTACCAATGCCTTTAATGCTGTTTTCACGCTGCTCGTAGCTGGAAGATGGTGGGTACTGATAAACTGCTGGCTTAACGGCGAAGCTACCAGATGCTCACGAGCTATCGCCCCCAAAAGCATCTGCTGGTTCTCGGTTAGCCAGGCACAATAGTTCTGATAAGTCATCGCCTGCTCCTCAATCAGCTCCAGAATCACCTCATCTACCAGAGACTTCGTTATCTCGGAAGAAGCATGCTCGTAGATGCCATGCAATATCGACTGCACATACCAGGTTACACTATCAGACTGCTGATAAATATAAGAAAAGGTAGATTCATCTATCGACCTGTGCTGAGATGCCAACAAGCGATTGGCAAACTCCCGATACACCTGCTCCCCGATGCAAGGCAAAGACAACACCAGCGAACTCTGGAAGAAAGGACGGTTTGCCGACAGAAACATCTCCTGCATCATGTGCTGCTGACTGCCCGAAAACACGAAATATACATTCGGTAAGAACTGAATATAAGAACGGATCATCGCCTCAACCCCATCCTCCGGATAACTTAATATCTGCTGAAACTCATCAATGGCAATGTAGCATCGCTTTCCCGATTGCTTCAAATACTCAAAGATTCGCTTCAAACTCTCCTTCCCCTCACTCGGTTTCAAGTCTAAAGAAAAAGAAGGAATGCCTGTCAATTCATCTATCGTCAGAGTAGGACGCCAGCTGCTGAAGAATTCCTGTACCTTCCGAAGGGCTGATTGGGAAACAGTATCCAGCTTTCCGATGATTTCAGAAGCCATCAGTTGCACCATCTGCTCCAGATTCTTGGTGGCAAAGATGTCGAGATAGAAACACTTCACTTCCGCATATTGCTCCTCCATCTGATGGAATACATGATGAATTAATCCCGTTTTACCCATACGGCGTGGAGCAACAAGCGTGATGTTACGTTCATTATGCAGCGAAGAAATAATTTTCTCCGTCTCTTTCTGGCGGTCGCAGAAATACTCTGCGCCCTTATAGCCATATACCACAAAAGGATTGTTCAATCTTGCCATATCTTGTTATCATTCATTATACAAACGTTCATTGCGCTTTTTACGCAACGCAAATTACGCAATAAAAAACGAGACCGCCAAATGTTTTCTAGTTTTTTAATAATAATTATCTCCTAAAGCCGCCTCTGATGTACAGACAACGGAATAAGCAAAAATACTTCACACTGCACTCTGCGGAAAGGTAAAGGCTGAAGCTGCTAGCCCAGGGCATAAAAAATCTGTGAAATCCGTGGGACATAAAAAAACTCCCACAGATTTCACAGATTCACACAGATTCATTATCTTTAACCCAAGTTTTACATAAACGAAAATTATTTTTTAAGCTATTTGGTGGCAAAGAAAATGCAAACGAGCGCAAAGAAAGCTTGCTTTCAATTTGCCGAGTGCAGCTTTTCTTATGCAAAGATACGACTTTTCCTCGTAACTTCCAAGGTTTTAGGGAAAAAATACTTGAAAAGGATGAGGAGAAAAAGAAAATAGGCGGCTCCCGGAATTGAGAGCCGCCTATAATGTATTATTAAAATAAATGTTTATTCTGCAACAGCAATGATTGAATACTCGTTAGTAATATCGTTGAAGAAGATGCGATACTTACCTGCAGTTGCAATCTTGATATCTCCGCTGACAGCATTGTTGAACAACTTACCTGTAGAAGTGAACTCCTGATCTGCTGTGTAGCCCCAGTTTCCACCTTTATTCCAAGCGTAATTAGCACGAATCTTAAATCCACCTACAGGGAGAGTTGTTTCGATAAACCAGTTGTGAGGAGTAACCTGTGTCATGTCAATGTCATCACCGTCATTCCATTTGCCACCAACTCCGATAAGACTGACATGTTCGAATTCAGTAGGATTCTGATTCTCAAGCTTAGTCCAAGAGTAAGTCATGGTAGAAAAATCTACCTTAAATGTGTAGAATGCACCTGGTTCTGGGCAAATGATAGCACCAGCATTGTTGTCAGATTTTAAGCTACCTGTTGGGGTATTGGCATCAGCCATTGTTGCACTACCATAGGCACTGCTCCAAGTTCCCCAATCGCTACCCAACCAAATCTTCAGGTTTGCATCATCTTTCCACTGAGTGGTATAGCTCTGAACCATAGGAGTCTCAGCATACATGAGACAGGTCTTGTTTTCAGGTTTGTCTGACCAGCCCTGCAATTTACCTACAAGGTAATATTCAGGAGATATTTGCTTGATGGTATAAGTATAGTCCATCATGTTGATAGTAATCTGATAGATACCTGCCTTAGCTATCATTGCAGCATTAGGAGCATCTGTTGTTCCATCGTCCTTTGTGACAGATGTAACCAATGTACCACTCATTGCATCATCACCATTCTTTGTCACACCTACAACACCCTTAGGGTCATTTTGGATTGCCCAAGGATTACCTGCATCAATATTTCCTTGTGGAATAATCTTCCAATACTGATTGTCCTTGGTCGTTGTTACCATCAAGGTGAATACAGGATCCTCATATACATCGACACCAGAGTGGTTGAACTTGACGCAATCGGCAAGGGTCCATTTTCCTTCGCCATACATATCGCCTACGAGATAATAATTGCTGGCAATATATGGAGCCTTAGGAGTTACTACCACATTGATTTTACCAGCGTCGATGAGGACGGCCTGACCATCCTTTACGGCATCCAAATAGACATGAGCATCAAATGTGCGAGCAGTTGGTCGCTTACCATAGGCATTGACAACCAAGTCGCTAAGATCGGCAGCTGCTGCACGACCTTCAATACCCGCATTGAAGGTAGTCTTGGTGGCTCCTTCAACACCTTGTGGTGTTACTTCCACACGAGCATCTGCCAACTTGTAACCTTCAGGAAGAGCCGCTGTGCTCAATGTGAAGGTGCTAACACTATCTTCGCTAACATTTGCCAAATCAATGGCATCAGCTGCAGTCGCTGTCAAACCAGGTATTGTTATGGCATCTTCCTGTGGGTTAGTCTGCGGATTTGCCCAATCATTATAGTCATCTCCACATGAAGCCATTGCCATACCCAAGAAAGCGAATGCTATATATTTCGAAAGTTTTTTCATTTTGTTTATTACTTAAGTGAATAAAGTTTGTAGGGAAGTTGGTGGTTTTCACACCACCAACTCTCTGATATTATTTCAAGCTACCCTTGCCTGTAGAGAAGTTCAAGTACATCTTCTGACCTACGGCGCAAGCGAGACGAGGTTTTTGGTCACCACCAGCACCACGGTAAGAAATTTTGTCACCTTCCAATAAGAACTCAGAGTGCCACCAATCGTTACCAGGAATCTTGACGTAAACACGCACGCCATCGCCATCATCACCACCAGGGCAAGCATCCGTAATTGCTGGAGATACAAAGTCGCCATCCTGAGTAGTAGGAACCTCAAACTTACCAGCCTCGTTTAATTCACCAAAATCAGGGTCACCGATACAAATACCCGTCAACCAAACGTTTGGCTCGTTGAACTGAACATTGTACTTGATGTCACGACCTTCAACAGTTGCTGTGACAATCATCAGATACCATCCTGGAGTAGTAGAACTGATGTTTCCTTCATTTGATGAAATCTTATCCTTCAATTCGCCATCAACAGTAATATCAGCATATCCCTTTTCGTTACCATCCCAAGCCTTGTCTGTATTAATCTTCACACCTGATTCATCAATCCAAACCATGCGCCAGTACATCTCTGGATGGTCATAGACAGGGATAAACTCGAAGCTATTGCCCCAATCCCATCCGCAGAAATTACCTACTACGTAGAGGTGAGCTGGTACTGTCACTGGAGCCAAAGCGTAGAGCAAGTGAACATTACTCAATGTAACAACATTAGAAAGAATGTCTGTGCCTTCTATCTCATCACCAGTTTCAGTGGTCATCACGGCACGCATACGAACATAAACAGGAATATCCATTGGGAAATCTGCCTCTGTCTTACCAGCATTCAACTCTAGGTTTGTGAGCGTAGCTGCCAAAAGTGAAGCATCCACATCTGCCTTTGCAGAATAGAAGTTTTGATCGATGGTAGCGCAATCACTCATATCCTCTTTCAAAGATATTTGAACATTGTACTTGGTTGCAGCAGGGAAGCCATAGTTTGGCTGAGAACAAGTGAGCTGCAAAGTGCTAGAGTGCGCAAGGTCGATATTATTGCTTGCAATAGCTGGAGTATTGAGTATAAACTCCGTTGGAGTGGTGATGGTTGGATTGTCGTCACGATCGTCGGAACAAGCAGCGAACATTACCAATCCCATCATCAGCAGTAAAGCTGATTTTAATACCTTTTTCATATCTTATATTTTTACATGAATAAATGTTTAGCCTGGGTAGCCAGGATTCTGATGCAAGTTGCTGTTACTCTGAATCTGAGTCAAAGGAATAGGAAAAACATTCTTGTATGACTCGATGTTAGTACCAGCTTTCTCGCCACCTTTCCAATCCCAGTTATAACCAGTGTTACCACCGAAGAGATTGAAACGTATCAATGTAGTACGGCGGATACCCTCGAAGTAGAACTCACGAGCCCATTCATCACAGATTTCGTTGAGAGAATAGCTTGAAGACTCTGGACGAGTTGTGGCATGAGCACGATCACGAAGTGTATTCAATATCTTTGTACCATCTGTAGTAGTGTTGCCACCGTTCAAGCGAGCGTCTGCCTCGGCAAAGTTGAGGTAAGCCTCAGCTGCACGCATGAAAGGCCAATCCATATCTGCAAAAGAAGGATCGACATGACTAGAGCCATCACTGTTGTAGTTGATAAACTTGCATACACCATAACCATACTTGTCCTGAGTAATATTATCAATTTCGTATGGTCTGTCCTTACCCCAGAAGATAGCACGGTCATCTTTAGCCTTATTGGTCATCTCATAAGAAGGAACCTCAGGTGCTACTGAGTTAGGGAAGAATTTCTTCAACAGAGCAGTACGTGGATGCAAACCTTGCCATTGCTGACCCACTACGCCATTAGAACCAGCAGGGTCATCTGGATTAACGTTATAAGTTGGAGTAAATGTACCTGCAATAAGGAAGAGAGAGTTACCATAGCTTGCTGTCTTTCCTGAGATGTTGACAATAGGGAAAATCAACTCCTTAGAAGCAGAACTCTTGTCGTTATCACCCATGAACACCATCTGGTATGCACTCCACTTGCCATCTGCTGTACCATCGGTATTGATGTCGTATGGAGAATCCATTACCTTCTTGGCATATTCTTTGGCCTTTGCCCACTCAGCAGTACCTGTATAAACTTCAGCATTGAGATAAAGCCTTGAGAGCAACAACCAACAAGCAGCCTTATCAACACGGCCATAATCAGCGTCACTACCAGTCTTCACTCTTGGCTCGGAGAGGTTTGGCTCTATCTCAGTCAACTCATTGACAAGCCATTCATACATGTCCTTGCGTGACTTCTGCTCAGGCTTACCCATAGACTCAGAGAATGGTACATTTCCGTACGCATCCATCAAGAGATAATATTGCATGGCACGAAGGAAACGGCACTCTGCTGTCTTTGTTGCATCCTCGCCACCTGCTACCTCAAGATATTGGTTACAGAATGTGATACCCAAAGTCAAACGAGTGAAGTACAATTTCATCCAAGGATGTGAAGGATCGAATTTGGCAGAGTTCAACTCTTGCAAACCATCACCCCAGTTACAAGTAGCCTCATCTGTTGGCAACTCGTTGAGACACCACATGGCACGTACCAAACCTGTCATACCATTGTCGGAGAATCCCTTTACATCGCAATCGTCATCACTATTGCTACCACTACCATTTCCGTTAATACCGAAGTTGGCATAGCATTTGTTCAAAAGTCCGTCATTGTTAACCTCTAGGTCAATCTTTGGACTGATTGGCTCTTTGTCGAGGTCGTTTACGCACGATGTTGAAGCCATTCCCAACATGAGGGCAACAGCAGGTGCAAAAACAGTCTTTATATATTTTTTCATTGTCGTAATTCTTTAAATTGTTTAGAAATTCAAGTTCACACCAAGAAGGAAGGTGATTGGACGTGGATAGACATTGTTATCAATACCACTTACAACCTCTGGGTCAAGACCATCATACTTGGTAATTGTGAATACGTTGCTGACAGAACCATATACACGGCCAGAGATTCCCTTCCAAGAACCTGCCTTAAACAAGTTGTTGAATGAATAACCCAAGGTGATATTGTCCATCTTCAAGAATGAAGCATTCTGCACGAAGTAGTCACTGAGTTTAGAACTATTGGCGTCAGACATCCAACCCAAAGACTTGACATAGCGATTGACAAGGAAAGAGCCCTGACACCAAAGTGAACCTGTTGTCTTCAGACGCTGTGCCTGCTCAAACTGATTATATACATAGTTGCCAATGCTAGCACGGAGTGAGAATCCTAAGTCGAAGTGTTTGTACTCTACTCTTGTTGAGAAACCCATCGTAACAGGAGCCATCACGCTCTTGTAGAGATAACGGTCGGAATCTGTAATTTTACCATCGCCATTTCTATCTACGACTGCACCCTCTACTGGCTTTCCATCCTTGTCATACAACTGCTGAAATACATAGAACGAATTGGCTGCATAACCTGTCTGGTAAGCCAATACCTTATTGCTCTGGTCAATGTTTTCACCAACAAGAACTGGGTCGCCATTGTCGCTTACGCCATTCAAGTCTGTAATCTTGTTGTCATTATAGGTGAAGTTATAGCTCATCGTCCAATACCAGTCCTTTGTGCTTACAGGAACCCAATTCAAGGCGATCTCAACACCCTTGTTCTCCAAGGAACCAATATTCTGCAAACCTTTATCGGCAGAACCTGCAAGTGCTGCTACAGGAGCATCGTTAATCAAGTCCTTAGTCTTACGCTTATACACATCAATCGTACCATTGAGGCGATTGTCGAGGAAGCCAAAGTCAAGACCTGCGTTGTAAGTTTCTGTGGTCTCCCACTTCAACTTATCATTGTAGTAAAGAGGAGTATAGATGCTACCATCACCTATGACTGGGTATTTACCGAAGTTTTGACCCTTCTTGTACTGCTTGAACCAGATATAGTTGCTGATACCTTCCTGCTGACCAGTCTTACCATAACCGAGACGAAGCTTCAAGTTGCTCAACCATTTTACATTCTTGAGGAATCCTTCCTCATTGACACGCCAAGCAAATGCGTATGAAGGGAACAAGCCCCAGTGATCAGCAAAACGTGAAGAACCATCATCACGTACCGTCACTGTGAGATAGTAACGATTCATCAATGTATAGTTGGCACGACCGAAGAATGATACGAGGAAGTTCTCGTACTTATCATAGTCTGGAGTATCCTTGAAGATTTCTCCTGCATTAGGACTGGTAGAAGGATAGTACTGCTTCCAACTGTTGTTGTAACGGAAGAAGAAGTGCTGATACTCATAACCACCCATGATGTCGAAGTGGTGAATCTTATTGAAGTCCTTGTAATACTGAGCGTATGCACTCAACAAGAGATTGCGCTTCAAGTTGGAATTATCCGTGATGCCACCATAATAGATGGTAGAAGGATATGAAGTAGGTTGATTTTCTGTTACAGTACCCTTAGCAACCTCTGCACCCAATGTCATATGGAGACGCAAATCCTCAAATCCATGTACCTTATAGTCGATGTCTGCGCTACCGATGAAAGAGTTCACCTTCTCTACGTTACCACCGAGTTCAAGAAGTGCCAATGGGTTGCTGGTAGCATCCTTGAATCTTGTATATGGCCACTGTGAATCATTATAACCACTGGCAGATGTAAGCCAGTTGAAATAGCCACCGAAGTTATTAAGCGTCTGCTGCTTACCACTGCCAAGCATAGCTAAGTCTCTCTCAGAAGTAAAGTCGTATGGACTTTGCGTAGGGTCAAAAGTGATGGCTGCACCAATGGCACCTGTATCTGCCTTCTTTGCTTTGGAGTGCATACCCTTGGCATTGAGATTGAGTGTCAAGTGGTTGTCCAACAAAGATGGATTGAGGTTGATGGCTGCTGTATAACGCTTGTAATCTGAGTTCTTAAGAATACCCTCTTGACCTGTGTAACCTACAGAAACACGATATGGAAGGGACTTACCTGCTGAACCCGCTACACTAATGTTATGGTCGTGGCTGACAGCAGTGCGATAAATCAGGTCTTGCCAATCTGTATTGGCTGTACCCAAAGCCTTGACAGCATCATCGTCCTCCGCAAAGTTAGATTTGATAAAGGCGCGATACTCATCGCCATCCATCATATCGTATGTTTTTTTCTTCTCAGAGATTGATACGGAACCAGAGTAGCTTACCTGTGGCTTCTGTCCCTTGCTTCCCTTCTTGGTTGTGATGATGATTACACCATTAGAACCACGAGAACCATAGATAGCTGTCGCAGAAGCATCCTTCAAAACATTGAAAGATTCAATATCCTGAGGGTTGATAGTTGAGAGGATGTTTGAACCTGTGTTACCTACCTTATTATTATCCATAGGAACACCATCGATTACGATCAATGGTTCGTTGGATGCGTTCAAAGACGAACCACCACGAATACGGATCTGGGTACCAACGCCTGGCTCACCAGAGTTGCTAGTCACATTGACACCGGCAATTTTACCAGAAATCATGTCCTGTGCATTAACTACAAGACCTTTGTTTTTAGAGTCTGGTGTCAAAGCTGTTACAGAACCTGTAAGGTCTGACTTCTTAACGGCACCATAACCGATGACTACGACTTCGTTCAAAGACTTAGAGTCATCTTTCAACGTAATGTTCATGTTACTAGATGCCTTCACTGTCTGTGGTGTCATACCCAGATAAGTGAAAGTAAGGTTTGCACCTGGCGCTGCGTCTACTGAGAAGTTACCATCCATGTCGGTAATACCTACAGCCTTACCGTTCACTGTAATGGTAGCACCCATGACAGGCTCACCGGAAGCATCCTTCACGTGTCCCTTAATCGCATTTGTCTGCGCAAAGGAACTCACCGTCAGAAGCAGACCGCTTGCAAGGGTCAATGCTCTGAGAGGCAATTTAATTTTTACCTGCTTCATCATTTGCTTGATTTTTAAGTTTGCAACTTGCCCTCTCCTTCAAGTTTCTGAAAGCATCATGTACCTAAAAGCGTACCTAAAGAGGCTTGATTTGGTCCAAAAGGTTCACCGCCTCAACCTTCTTTCTGTTCACTATCTCGGCATATACTTGCGTGGTTATGATGTTTTGATGTCCCAACAGTTTGCTGGTGGTATAGAGGTCCACTCCCATCGTGAGCAAGGTGGTGGCAAAGGTATGACGAGATACATGAAAAGTAACTGGTTTGTCAATGCCTGCCTCCCTAGCCCATTGCTTCAATCGATAGTTGACCGAGAAGAACGATGGCAGCTCAAATACCTTGTCATCAGCCCTTGCCTGTCCTCTTGCTGGCATCCACGACAAAGCATTCTCCGACAAGGGTACCGTTACCACATGACGGGTCTTCACCATCAACTTGCTAATATAGTATCCCTCCGTACCTTTTCCGATATCTGCCCATCGCAATGTCCTGACATCACTGATGCGCAAACCACAGAAACAAGCGAAGAGGAAAGCTTGCTTCACGGTTTCATCCTTGCAAGGAGTAGCCATCAACAATCTGATTTCCTCGATGCTGAGATAGCAGCGTCGGCTCTCTCCCTGACCAATCAGCTTTTTCTCTTCTTTCTTCAGTAGTTTGGTGGGATTCTCAGGTATGATACCTTCTCTCACCGCCTCATTCAATGCAGTAACAAACGTATTGTAATAGAGGCGTGCCGTACCCTTCGCCAAGTCTTTCTCATGATGTTCGCCCCGCTTGGGCACATCCGTACCAATGGTCTTGGCATGAGCCAGATACTGTACCAAGCCTTCGCAATACACCTTGTCCAGTTGTGCCATGCGAATATTCTCACCCTTGTATCTTATCAAATGTAGGAGGGCATGCTGGATGTTGACAGCATGACTGCCGCTCTGCCCCTGCTGTCTTTTTTGATCAGCATATAGCAGCATCCAGTCTTTTAAGAGCATATCCTTGGTCACCATCTCTCGCTGATAGTTACCGTGGCTCATACTCCACTCCCTGATTCGCTCACATCGGATGAGCATAGCGGTGCGCAAAGTAGCTTCATTCTTTGCCTTAGCCTCCTTGTCGCTTCCTCTTTTGTCATCTACCAGCAACAATCCCTTCAACCGCTCGTAGGTATAGCCTCTACCCTTGCTTCCTGCTTGGTAAGTACGCAGATAGATTGCCTTGTTGCCATTCTTCAAAGGTTTCACCCAAATCTTGATGGGTTCCTTTGCTTTTGTTTTAGTTCTCTTTTTCGCCATAATCTTTACTGTTTCATCTGTGCAAAATTATAAGCAAAATATATCTTCATCAAGTCTTTCAAGTTAAAGTACCTAAAGACGTACCTAAAGAAACAACTTTATTAGTAAATGCAAACGTTTGCACAAGAAAATCACTTGATTTGCATCAATTTTTGAACAAGCTAATGAAATAAATCGTAACTTTGCCAACGAAAAAGAATACAACTTGCAATTAAACATAAAAAAGTAATCGCAAAATACAATGATAATTATGAAGAAGATATACCTTACACTCATCGCCGCAATGGCACTCACACTTGGAGCATGCTCTAGCAGCAATGACCCTGATCTTCCAGATCCTGAGCCAACGCCAGCGCCTACCCCAAGTCCTGAGCCTGAACCTGAGCCTGAACCAAGTCTCAATTCGCAAGGCTGGGCTAGCGATTATAGTGGCGTTATGCTGCAAGGATTCTCTTGGGATTCTTATAATGAATCACAATGGAAGGTCTTAGAGAAGCAGGCTGATGAGCTGAAAAATTATATCGACCTTGTTTGGCTTCCACAAAGCGGAAAATGTTTGGAGACCACTCAGGTGATGGGTTATATGCCATATTACTATTTTAATCAGAACTCTTCTTTCGGATCTGAGGCTGAGCTCAGAAGTCTGATTACTAAGTTTAAAGCCGCTGGTATAGGTGCTATTGCTGATGTAGTCGTCAACCACCGCAATACGGAGGGCTGGTATACATTCCCTGCTGAAACATATAAGGGAGTGACCTACCAGATGCAATCTACAGACATCTGCAAGAATGATGATGGCGGAACTACAGCAACCCAGGCTGCCACAGACGGGGTAAGCCTCAGCCAGAACAATGATGAGGGAACCGACTTTGGAGGTTGCCGTGACATCGACCACAAGAGCGAAAATGTGCAGAAGGTGATCAAAGCGTATCTGAAATATCTGAAGGATGATTTGGGTTACACCGGTTTCCGCTATGATATGGTGAAAGGTTTCGATGGTAGCCATGTTGCCGACTATAATGATGCCACAGGTGTAGAATTCTCTGTTGGTGAATATTGGGACGGTAACGACAAAATAGAAAGTTGGATAAAAAGAACCAACAAGAAGAGCGCAGCCTTCGACTTCCAGTTCCGTTATAACGTACGCGATGCCGTAAACGGAGCGGCTAACGGAAAGGTGACAACATCTTCAGACTGGTCAAAGCTCAACAGTAACGACAATCTTATGCACGATGCCAATTATCGTCGTTATGCTGTCACTTTCGTGGAGAATCATGATACCCAGTATCGCTCTAAAGATTCACAGAACGACCCTCTGCGCAAAGATACCATAGCAGCCAATGCCTATATGCTCGCCATGCCAGGCACACCATGTATCTTCCAGCCACACTGGAATGCTTATAAGTCTGAGATAAAGGAGATGATTGCAGCCCGCAAATATGCAGGCATCACTAATATGAGCAATTATGACAACAAGCAGAGCAAGAAAACTCTTTATGTGAACGAGGTTACTGGTACTAAGCACAAACTTCTTGTGGCTGTAGGTAATGATGCAGCAGGATATGCAGGAGAAACAGGCTATACAAAGATTCTTTCCGGTTATCACTATGCCTATTTTCTCTCTAATGATGCAGAAACCTCTTGGACTAGCATGCCTTCCGGCTCATACGAGGAAGGTTTCAAGACCACACTTACTGCAGTCAGCCAGACAGAGGGAGCCAAATTGGTTTATACCTTGAACGGCTCTACCCCTACTGCGAAGAGCACAACAGTAGAAAGTGGTAAGGAAATCAGCATCAATGGTACTTGTACCTTGAAGGTTGGATTGCTTGTGAATGGTGAAGTTAGAAATATCGCCACACATCAATATACGATTGAGAAGTTCAAGGCATATAAATTTATGGTTTATGTGAATGCCGATGCTGTGAACTGGAATCCATTATACTGCTATACATGGAAGAAAGCAGCATCTGTTGAGTGGCCTGGTGAAAAGATGACAGAAACAAAGACCATTGGTGGTAAGACATGGTACTACAAGGAAGTCAGCATTGATAATGCAAACGAGTTGGTGAATGTCATATTCAATAATGGCACAGATAAGCCGCAGACTGTAGATATAACCGGTCTCACCAGTACGGCTTACTTCGAAATCGAAACATCCAAAGAAGGTAAGAAATATAAAGTGAAGGATGTTACTGCAGAATACAACAAATAAGTTCAAAGAATAGTTTCAGTTTTTAGTTTAAGTTTTTTAGTTTTAAGTTTTTAGGTTTATTAAGGTTTATGTTTTTAGGTTTAGTTTTGTGTGAACAAAATTATTAGTTAGTTGTTTTAGGTTAGGAAAAAGAGGTATACCCAAGATTCGTCTTCGGGATATACCTCTTTTCTTATTTTAATTATTTTCTTATTCTAATTATCTTTCGCGCTGGTCAGCACCCCACATCAGTTTTTCTCTCAGGGTAGAGAAATAACGCTGGTTGCGCTGCTTCACAATCTTGATGCTATGAGGAGCCTTGCGGATGATAAGGCGGGTTTCCTCCGTCATACGCTCACTACGACCATCGATGGCTACCAGATAGTTGTGGCTGCGGCTCTCGATATCGAGCGTGATGACAGCCGTATCGTTGATGACGATAGGACGGATGTTCAGACTGTGAGGAGCCACCGGAGTAAGACAGATGCTGCCACTCTGCGGAATGATGATAGGACCGCCATTAGAGAGGTTGTATGCCGTGGAACCAGTTGGCGTAGTAACAATCAGTCCATCCGCCTGATAGGTAACGAGAAATTCGCCATCTACCTGCGTACGGATGGAAATCATCGAAGCATCATCACGCTTCAGCACGGCGATATCGTTAAGGGCAAACGGATTGCCGGCAAGTATGCCACCTTCTGCCTCCACCTGAATCACCGCATGCTCCTCTATCAGGCATTCACCTGAATAAAGACTGTCCAGAGCCGTCTCTATCTCGCTAGGCAGCACATCAGCAAGGAATCCCAATCTGCCCATATTCACACCGATGATAGGCGTACCCTTGGCACCTACCCGGCTCGCCGCCTTGAGGAAGGTACCGTCACCACCCATAGAGATGACGTAATCCACATCAAAGTTATAATCCTCGAACACCCCAGCCGCCTTCACATCGAGATGCTGGTCGCGGGTAAGAAACTCATAGAAAGCATTCTCCACATAAACTTCAGCCTCCTTCTTTTCGAGATAAAGAAGGATTTTCTCTATCGAAGCCGACTTCTTAGCCTGGTATTCATTACCAAATATTGCGAATTTTAAATGTTGTTGTGCCATTTATTTTGTTATTTCAATAATTATTCTTACTTTTGCAAAGGTAATCATATTATTTGAATAACAAGACAAAAAATAAATAAATTATGGCTAAGGTATATGAATTTCTTGCCAATGGCTTCGAAGAAATCGAAGGATTGGCTCCGGTAGACATCCTCCGCAGAGGTGGTGTAGACATCAAGACAGTAAGTGTAACGGGTACTGAATGGGTAGAAACATCGCATGGTGTTACCATCAAGGCTGACCTGAAGTTTGAGGATATTGCCAGCTTTGAAGATGCTGACATGCTGATGATTCCGGGCGGAATGCCAGGAAGTACAAACCTGAACGAGCACGAGGGTGTGCGCCAGGCTCTCATCGCACAGCACAAGGCAGGCAAGCGAATCGGTGCCATCTGCGCAGCCCCAATGGTTCTGGCAAGCACAGGCATCCTCGAAGGAAAGAAGGCTACATGCTATCCTGGTTTCGAGCAGTATTTCGGCGAAAATACCGAATATACCGCCACCCTCTTCCAGGAAGACGGCAACGTGATAACGGGCGAAGGCCCTGCCGCAACCCTCCCATATGCTTACAAGATATTGAGCTACTTCGCAAGCAAGGAAACCGTGGCTGCTTTGCAGGACGGCATGATGTATGATCATCTCATGCAGAGCAAGTAAGCCCTATAAACTATAAATTATAAACTATTAATTAGTAACAAAGTGGATTACGTAATCATAGTAGCCGGAGGCAAGGGCCTCCGCATGGGAAGTGAGATTCCAAAGCAGTTCTTGCCGGTAGCGGGCAAACCTATCCTGATGCGCACCATCGAGCGTTTTCATGAATACGACCCTGCATTGAACATCATCCTGGTTCTGCCGGAGAGTCAGCAGGCATACTGGCACCAGCTCTGCGAGGAGCATCATTTCAGCATCAAGCACCAGATAGCCAACGGTGGCGACACCCGTTTCCAGTCATCCAAGAACGGACTGGCACTCATTCCTGATGACGAAGATGGCGTTGTGGGCATTCACGATGGCGTGCGCCCATTCGTATCAAAAGAAGTGATTGAAGAATGTTTCGAGACGGCACGCGAAGAATATGCAGCCATCCCTGTATATGCCGTAACTGATACCCTGCGCTATATCGACCAGCACGGAGGCGGAAAGAACGTGCTGCGCAGCGATTACCGCGTGGTGCAGACTCCCCAGACCTTCGACATCGGTCTGGCAAAGCAGGCTTTCAACCAGGAATACAAGGAACAGTTTACCGATGATGCTTCGGTGGTAGAAAGTCTTGGCTGTCAGGTTGCAATGGTAGAGGGTAACCGTGAGAACATCAAGATTACCACTCCATTCGACATCAAGGTAGCGGAAGCTTTGCTGGGCTGATAATCTGCATATCATCCCTGTTAGACAGGATGACGAAGACTGAGCCATAAGCTGGCAAGTTCAAGTTCACTATCTGGCGGATTCTGGAAGTACCGGTACGGAAGGTTGCCGTAATCTGGCGCTCCTTATTCTCCTGATTAATCAGGAAATAGATATCCTTCCTGCCCGTTGCCTCCAGAACCAGACGGTGGGCATAATCCATATTCTCAGGCAGTATGACATCCGGATCGATGCCATACTGCGAGAAGTTCTTCGCCTGATAAGGCTTGTCGATGATGACGATGCCTTCCTCACGCAATTCCTCCTGTTTCGCTTTTATCTCAGCAGAGAGAGAGCTATCCGGCTGCGAAACCACGAGAATGCGATAATCCTGATTTCCAGGCAGTTTACCTTTCGGACTGTATTCGAAATTCCATTTCAGCAAGGCATCCTTGTTAATCAAATCGCATTTGTAACCACGAGGGGCACGATAGCTGTTCTTCTGTTCGGGGTTTTCCGAAGGATGAAACACAGCGATATCAACCACCGGTCTGCCCTGCTGCAGATAATCCTGACACATAGTAATATAATCCACGAAGCCTCGCACCTCTGGATGTCGGATGATATCGTGCTGGAAGATGAACCTGTTGATACCGAGCGCCAGGTGGCGGTCAACCAAAGGTTTGAGCAAGGCAGGCGACCCATTCCATGCGCCAGAGTTTCCTGTACAAACCGCAGCCTGAACCGGATTTTCATTATAGATATGGGATCTGCTTACGGCACGGAACATATCATCGGAGTTATCGGTACGCGGGATAGGCTCGCAAGAAACCTCAACATACTGTTCTTCAGCCAAACGGGTAAAGGTTTTGAAGAACTTCTCATTTACCAGTTCCTGAATGGTGAGACGGACATCATTCTGTACCTGATCGTATCGGGAAGCCGACTCCAGCGGAACACCAGCCATGACAGGAAGATAAGGGATGAGATCGTAGCCCCGGCGCGCCTTGAATTCTTCGGCAAACTGATAGCCCCAGTTCTGGCTGCCCCACTCTCTCGGGTCGATATACAGATACGACACCACATCGCCATGCGGACGGTTCAGTAACGGCGCATACCAGGAATCGAAAAGTTTCTTTACGGCTGCCGGTGAAAAACGGTCTACCTCAAGTCCCATACCTTTCCCATCCGCCGCATGAGTCTGTCCCGTTGAGGTATGTCCCATCCGCAACAGGCACCAGGTTCCCTTAGGCAACTTATTCTGCAAGATACCATTCACCATGGCGCCCATCACCATTCCCCCTTCCATTTTCAAGGGGAGCACATCAGTCATCGGCACCGCCTCGCTCCGGGCAGCCGAATCGGTAGCATTGCGCCAGGCAGGACCCGTTTTCCCTTTAAAACGGATGGCAAAAGCTGCTATATCCTGATAATATCCGCCTTCGTTTCCGGCAGACTGCAACTTCCCGTCCTTATAACTCTCGGGCTGCCACATCTGCAAGCCTTCAATCTTCTTTCCGCCCTTTACGATGGTATCGGTCCAGACAACCTTCTGCATCGATTCTGCAGGAAGGACAACCGGATTGCCCGGCAAGACATGGATGCCCATATCAAAATCGAGAGAGTCGGCAAGCTGGAAGGAATAATCCATCATCTTCCAGAACTCAGGCGACAGCTGTGCCACCCCGTCCTGAAATTCCAGACGCTCGCCGGCTTCACGTTCCGGCATCAGCCAGATACCGCCCATACCTACATTCTTCATACCCGTCAGATCGGCATGAATACCCGACCTGGAAACGGAGCCATATTTCCAGTTCCAGAAGGTCCAAGGCTTTGCCTCGTCATTATATGCCATTGCCGACACAACCAGGAGCACCAGCAAAGCTATCACCATATATCTTTTCTTATTATTCATGAAAGTTTTAATCTTATTCGGTGCGAAGGTACGAAGAAAAATCAAGATAAACAAATAAAAAAGCCACAATTGCGGAAAAAAAGCGTTAAACATTTTGGCTGTTTTGCCATAATGTTGTACTTTTGCATCATTATGAATAGTATTTTAGACCAAGACATCATGTTCCTGCCAGGAGTAGGACCTAAGAAGAAAGAGATACTGAGCAAGGAGCTCGGCATCAACTCTTATAGTGACCTGCTGGAATACTATCCATATAAATATGTAGACCGCTCCAAGGTTTTCCACATCAGCGAACTCAATGCCGACATGCCTTTTGTACAACTCAAAGGCAAGATTCTCAGTTACGATGAGATAGATACCGGCAAGCGCAACAAGCTGCTGGTAGCCCATTTTTCTGATGGCTATGGTGTGGCAGACCTCATCTGGTATCGCGGTGCCCAATACATCATGAAGACCTACCGAGTGGGAACCGAGTATATCGTTTTCGGAAAGCCATCCGTCTTCAACGGCAGATTCCAGTTTACCCATCCCGATATGGACGATGCCACCAATCTTCAGATTTCAGAGATGGGCATGCAGCCCTACTATTCTCTTACCGAGAACCTGAGGAAGCGCGGCTACACCTCACGTTCCATAGAGAAGATGACCAAGCAGCTGGTCACCATTCTTCCTCCACTTCCCGAAACGCTGCCAAGCCATATCGTAGACCGTCTGCATCTGGTTTCGCGTGATGCAGCTATCCGCATGATTCATTATCCGCATTCCCATCAGGAGATGCAGAAGGCTCAGGTACGCCTTAAATTTGAGGAACTCTTCTATGTGCAGCTTAATATAATAAGGTATGCCACCGACCAGCGCCGCAAGTTCAGGGGCTATGTCTTCAACCGCATCGCTGATATCTTCAACGGGTTCTATGCCCATCATCTGCCTTTCGAACTGACAGGAGCACAGAAACGGGTGATGCATGAAATCAGAGCCGATATGTGCAGTGGCAGACAGATGAACCGTCTTCTGCAGGGTGATGTAGGTTCGGGCAAGACGCTCGTGGCACTCATGACCATGCTCATTGCGCTGGACAATGGTTATCAGGCATGTATGATGGC
This sequence comes from uncultured Prevotella sp., assembly GCA_934202525.1. Classification (GTDB taxonomy): domain Bacteria; phylum Bacteroidota; class Bacteroidia; order Bacteroidales; family Bacteroidaceae; genus Prevotella. The sequence goes on along the minus strand of CAKPYB010000017.1, from coordinate 44,507 downwards.
ACCTACTGAAATTCTTGCCGAGCAGCATCTGCAAACCATCTGCGACTTCCTGCAGGGAATGGACATCCGGGTAGAACTGCTCACAGGCATCGTAAAGGGAAAGAAGAGAGAAAAGATTCTTGCCGACCTGGCTACGGGCGACATCCAGATTCTGGTGGGCACCCATGCCATCCTCGAAGACCCGGTGGTTTTCAGAAGATTAGGCGTAGCCGTCATCGATGAGCAGCATCGCTTCGGTGTGGCGCAGAGAGCCAAGCTGTGGAACAAGAGCGAGAATCCGCCTCATATCCTCGTGATGACTGCCACTCCTATCCCACGTACCCTCGCCATGACTATTTATGGCGATTTGGACGTGAGCGTGATTGATGAACTGCCACCGGGCAGAAAACCGATACAGACGCTGCATAAGTTTGATACCCAACTCACCAGTCTCTATCAGAGCATCCGCCGCCAGATTAATCTCGGCAGACAGGTATATATCGTCTTTCCGCTGATCAAAGAAAGCGAGAAGAGCGACCTGAAGAACCTGGAAGAAGGTTACGAAACGCTGAAACAGGCATTCCCGGAATTCAAGTTGAGTAAGATACACGGAAAGATGAAATCTGCCGAAAAGGAGGTAGAGATGGAGCAGTTTGTGAAGGGTGAGACGCAGATTCTCGTTGCCACCACCGTAATAGAAGTTGGTGTAAATGTGCCTAATGCTTCTGTGATGGTTATCCTGGACGCACAGCGCTTCGGTCTCTCCCAGCTGCACCAGTTGCGAGGCCGTGTAGGAAGAGGCTGCGACCAGAGCTACTGCATTCTGGTAACCAACTATAAACTTTCAGAAGAAACCCGCAAACGCATTGATATCATGTGCGATACGAACGACGGTTTCCGTATCGCCGAGGCCGACTTGAAACTCCGTGGTCCCGGCGACTTGGAGGGAACGCAGCAGAGCGGCATGGCTTTCGACCTGAAGATTGCGAATATAGCCAGAGACGGTCAGCTGGTACAACTGGCGCGCACAGAAGCACAGGAAATCATCGACAACGATCCCGAATGCAATGCTCCTCACAACGCCCTGCTCTGGAACCGCCTCAGGGAATTGAAGAAAACCCATATCAACTGGGCAGCCATCAGTTAAAGTTAATAGTTAAAAGTTTACAGTTAAAAGTAATCATAAAGTTCAATGTTCAAAGCTCAAAGTTCAAAGTAAAAAGCAATGGATAGAAGAAGAAAGCCGGCTATCAGGGAGCCGCGACCTGAAATATCCCTGGAAGAAATGAGAGCTATTCTCGAAAACATTACGGAAATAGAAAGCGCAACTGGCATCAGATACGTAAAACTGCATGTCACGGCAAAGATGATTATCGGTACCAGAGAGTCATCGGGTAAGGAATTTACCATCAATCTCAACGACCTCTACCGCGCTTATCAGGAATGCCTCAGATTCACCAGTCCGGAGGTAAAAAAGTATATTTTCATGGGGCATTCTCCTGCCGTGGCTCTGTTGAGAATGCTACAAAAGCATGAAACGTGCTAAAAGTCAACTCCTTGCATCTTATTTTCCTAATGTAAGTTAAAAAAAAGGCTAGGGCGTTAAATATCGCCCTTTTGGCTTTAACAACTTTGGTTTTTTGAAGTTTTTTTGTTATATTTGCAACGTCTATATAACAAAACCGCTGTATGAAGGCATTTGCCTTAGTGGTTTTTGCAGAATTTTTTGTATGATTCTGCGCTGTTGACACGAACCTAAAAAAGAAAATAGAAAAAGTAGTATGAGTTTTAAAAAGAGTATAAAGAAAATTTCGGTCGTTGCTTTGTTGGCGCTAACAGCTTCTCCCGTTTGCGGACAAGACCTGTTGGCAAGACAAGCACCTGTAGACCACAGAATGAAATCGCTCGACACACTCGCTGTGTCGCATTATCGAATGATTGAAGACAGAGAGAACCCTGCAGCCGAGCTGTATGAGGATTTCTCTAACAAGTACGCTCACAGGGCTACAACCTTGCCTGAGCACTTCCGCATCGATCTCCGTCATTTCTGCATGCCAACTCCTAGTCGCGTTGTCACAAGTAACTTCGGTTACCGTGCTAGCTTTGGCCGCCAACATAAAGGTATGGACATCAAGGTTTATATTGGCGACTCAATCCGCTCAGCCTTTTCAGGCAGAGTTCGCATCGTAAGATATGAAGGTGGTGGTTACGGTAAGTACATCGTGATTCGTCACAACAACGGTTTGGAGACTATCTATGGTCACCTCTCTAAGCAGCTCGTTACTGAGGGCGAAGAGGTAAGAGCCGGCGATGTGATTGGTTTGGGTGGTAATACGGGTAGAAGTACCGGTTCGCATCTCCACTTTGAGACCCGTCTCTGTGGTGTGGCTCTGAACCCGGCACTCTTCTTCGACTTCCGCAACCAGGACGTTACAGGCGACTTCTACAGCTTTAACCGTAATACCTACGAAAGCGAATCAGCTGATGCCAATGCTGCCCGCGGCAAGGTTGGCAACGGTGGTTACACCAGAGAGCAGGTTAACGGCGGCGAAGTGGGAAGATACTACGAACTGCCTGCTGGCCACGAGAAGCTCTACCACAAGGTGAAGCCAGGCGAAACGCTTAGTTCTATCGCTGAAAAGCGTGGCGTAACTGTAGAGCAGATCTGCAGACTCAACGGCTACCGCAAAGACAAGAAGGTTAGTGTAGGACAGATTATCAGATACGTATAATACGTATAAAAGAATAAACTCAAAAAAAGAGGGTGTGTCATTAATTTATGACACACCCTCTTTTTTTAGACCTTTATTTTCGCGATTCCCCGGCATTACAAGATGCCGAAGAGTCGCAATACATCGTTCAGGTTGGCAACGACAAGCAGAAGAATCAGTATGCCGAAACCAATATACTCAGCACGCTCCATGAACTTATCGCCCGGTTTGCGACCTGTGATAATCTCATAGAGAAGGAAGAACACATGTCCACCATCAAGAGCAGGGATAGGAAGAATGTTCATGAAGGCAAGAATGATACTCAGGAACGCTGTCATAAGCCAGAATGCATGCCAATCCCATACAGATGGGAAGAGACTGCCCAGCGCACCGAAGCCACCCAGACTCTTGGCACCTTCCTTAGAGAAGACATACTTCATATCGCCCACATAACCGGCCAAGACATTCCAGCCGTATTTGATGCCGGCAGGGAAACTCTCGAAGAAGCCATAGTTGACATGAGTAATCTTATAATCGAGCATGACAGGATGATTGTAGAAACCAAACTTCACACCCTCTTCGGTAGACTTCAGGAGAACACTCGACTTTACGGTATCGCCAGAAGCCTTGAGATAAGTAACCTGAGCTGTAAGTGCTCTGGCACTATCCTGCGGCGTCTCAGCCGAAGCAAGCACATCCTCTACTCTACCCAATTCAATCTGAAATTCGTTGAAAGAGACTACCTTTTTATTATTAATAGCAAGAATCTTATCACCCTTTGTCAAACCGAGTTTGCTGGCAGGTGAATCCTTCATCACACTATCAATCTGCAGCGGTACATACACATCTACGAAGCGAGGACTGCTCTTAATCATACTGAGCATGTCGAGATCGCCAGGCAGATTAAGCGTCATCGGTTTGCCCTGACGGATGATATTGACCTGCTTAGCCTCAGAGAGATTACGATACAAATCGCCATCAAAGGTCTTGAACTCACCCAGATCGGTGCTTACCAGAATATCCTTATCCTGGAAGCCCAATGCCTTTGCCTCGGTATTGAACTTCATACCATAACTCATATCGCGGGTAGCCACATAATTGTCGCCCCAATGGAACAGAATCATGGAATAGATGAAGAGTGCCAGCACGAAGTTAACCAGTACGCCACCTACCATGATGAGCAGGCGCTGCCATGCCGGTTTGCTGCGAAACTCGTATGGCTGTTCCGGCTGTTTCATCTGTTCGGTATCGAAACTTTCATCTATCATACCCGAAATCTTACAATATCCTCCGAGCGGCAACCATCCCAAACCATAGGTAGTATCCGAATTCTTTGGCTTGAACTCGAAGAGATGGAACCAAGGGTCGAAGAACAGATAGAACTTCTCCACTCTTACACCAAAGAGTTTGGAGAAGAAGAAGTGTCCGCCCTCATGGAGCAACACTAAGATGGAAAGCGACAGCATCAGCTGCAACGCTTTGATCAAAAATACTTCCATTTATTTACTTTGAACTTGGAACTTTGAACTTGGAACTTTGAACTTTATGATGAGCCCTATATCCTACGTTCATTTTAATTATTAACTATTAACTATAAACTATTACTTGAGCATCAGCTCTGTAGCTATGCGGCGAGCCTCAGCATCGGTCTGCAGATAGACATCGAGGTCAGGATTACTATCGAAAGTAGCCTTCGCCATCGTCTCTTCGATGATATCAGCCATCTGAAGGAAGCCACACTCGCCCTTACGGAAGCCGGCATTCACTATCTCGTTGGCTGCATTCACGATACATGACATATTACCACCCTTTCTGATGGCATCGAAAGCCAGTTGCAGGCACTTGAACTTCTGATAATCAGGCTTGAAGAACTGCAGATCCTGCGTCTTGAAGAGGTCGAGACGATCACCATTCAGATGCAGACGCTGAGGGAATGAGAAGGCATACTGGATAGGCAGACGCATGTCTGGCACACCCAACTGAGCCTTGACAGCACCATCAACAAACTGAACGGCACTATGCACAACACTCTGCGGATGGATAAGCACCTCAATCTTATCAGCCGGAACACCGAAGAGCCATTTAGCCTCTGTCACCTCAAAGCCCTTGTTCATGAGCGAAGCCGAATCGATGGTAATCTTGGCACCCATATCCCAAGTAGGATGCTTGAGGGCATCGGCAGCAGTCACCTTCTCCAACTGCTCGTGGGTATAATTACGAAAAGGACCACCCGAACAGGTCAGGAGAATCTTCTCTACCTCGTTGTCGCCCTCACCCACCAGACTCTGGAAGATGGCACTATGCTCGCTGTCAACAGGGAGGATAGGCACATGATATTCCTGTGCAAGATTGCAGATCAGCTCACCCGCTACCACCAGTGTTTCCTTGTTGGCAAGACATATCTTCTTGCGCGCCTTGATGGCATGGATGGTTGGTTCCAAGCCCGAGAAGCCTACCATAGAAGCCAGCACCATATCGATAGGCTCAGCCTCTACGATATCGCAAAGCGCCTGAGCACCGGCATAAACCTTGATATCAGGCTCATCACTAAGCATATCCTTCAGCTCCTCGTAGCGAGCCTCATTGGCTATGACCACAGCAGCCGGATGAAACTTGCGAGCCTGCTCGGCAAGTTCCTTTACCCGGTTGTTGGCGGTGAGGCAATACACCTCGTAAAGGTCACTATGCTGCTCGATGACGTCAAGCGCCTGTGTACCGATACTTCCCGTAGAACCGAGAATACATATCTGTTGTTTCTTCATATTTCTTCACTTTATAACTCGAGCAATCCCTCTGGAATTGCCATTCTGATTTCTTTCTTTTCAGCGCTCACCTCTTCGATGAGGTCGTTGCTGGCAGGGATGAGGATTTCATCACCTGCATCGGTTGTTACCTCGAAAAGAAGGTTGAGGGTAGAATCGTCTACATGTTCTATGGTACCTACCACCTTGCCGCTTACAGCATCTACCAGATGGAAACCAATGATTTCTGCCCAGCTCATGTTCTCTTCATCACTGTCAGAGAGATGACGTGGGAAGAAAACCTCGCAACCGGTATAGTTGCGTGCCTGCTCTTGGGTATCGATATCCTCAAACTTCACGAGCACATTCTCATCGTTCTTAAAACGGTATTCCTCTAAATAGAAAGGCACGAGGATGCCATCGATGTCGAGCACCAGGTACTCGGCATCTACACGGTCGAAAACATCATCTGTAATGGCGAAAGTTATCTCGCCCTTCACGCCATGAGGTTTTCCCAACTTGCCTATCTTATATACTTCGTCGCGTCTAATCATTCAACATTCAACATTTAACATTTAACATTGATTAATCACTGACACGAGTAATCTTGGCGCCCAGCGCATTGAGGCGATGTTCGATATCCTCGTAACCGCGGTCTATCTGGGCGATATTAGCGATGCGGCTGGTACCGTTGGCACTCATGGCAGCAATCAGCAGAGCAATACCGGCACGGATATCAGGACTGGTCATTCTGCCTGCACGCAGCTTAATCTTATGGTCATGACCTACCACCACCGCACGGTGAGGGTCGCAGAGAATGATCTGTGCACCCATATCAATCAGTTTATCCACGAAGAAGAGGCGGCTCTCGAACATCTTCTGATGGAAGAGAACGCTGCCGCGAGCCTGGGTAGCCACTACGAGGAGTACGGAGAGAAGGTCAGGAGTGAGTCCTGGCCAAGGGGCATCGGCAAGCGTCATAATAGTGCCGTCGATAAACGAATCGATGACATAATGCTTCTGCTCTGGAATCACAAGGTCATCGTCCTCTATCTTTATCTTCACACCCAGACGGCGGAATGCATCAGGGATAATACCCAAATCCTTGACAGACACATTCTTGATGCGCACACCCTCGCCACACATTGCCGCCATGCCGATGAACGAACCTACCTCAATCATATCGGGCAGGATGCGATGCTCGGCACCATGCAGTTTATCCACACCCACGATGGTGAGCAGGTTGCTGGCGATGCCGCTGATCTGGGCACCCATCGCATTGAGCAGATGGCAGAGCTGCTGGATATATGGTTCGCAAGCTGCATTATAAATGGTGGTAGTGCCCTTTGCCAATACTGATGCCATGATGATATTGGCGGTACCGGTAACCGAAGCCTCATCGAGCAACATATAGCAGCCCTTCAGTTTCTTTGCCTGTATCTGATAAACATTACGCTCATCATCGTGAACGAAGTTGGCGCCCAGATACTTGAAGCCCAGGAAGTGGGTATCCAGACGGCGACGACCTATCTTATCGCCACCCGGCTGAGCTATGGTAGCCTTGCCACATCTTCCGAGCAGCGGACCAATCATGAGCACACTACCACGAAGAGAAGAACATTTCTTCACAAACTCCAGACTGTCGAGATAATCGAGTTTCAACTCATCACTTTGGAATGTATAGTCGTGACGACTGTGCTTGGTTACCTTGACACCTATCTCCTGGAGCAACTTAATCAGGTTGTTCACATCCAGGATGTCCGGCACGTTGGTGATGCGCACAGGCTCGTCGGTAAGGATTGTGGTACAGATAACCTGCAGCGCCTCGTTCTTGGCGCCCTGAGGTGTGATAGTACCTTTGAGCGGATGACCGCCCTCTATGATGAAAGACTCCATAAGCTTGTCTACTATATATAATAATGTGGATTACTTTTTCTTCTTATTATTATTTACATTCTTAGGCTGCGCCTCAATCTTCTCGAAAACGAAGGTATCGAGATCGAGCTGGATGTTGCCATCGGTAAAACGTGCCAGATCGGAAGCTACCTTGGCTACATCACTGGAGCCATGGCTCCAGGTTACCAGGTCGCGATGCATCTGGTTGGCAGTAAGCTCCACGAGTTTATCGCGCTCCTCACTTGGTTCCATCGTCTTCAGCTTTTCGAAAATCTCGAAGAGCATAGCTCCATAATGGCGCACCGGGATGTGCTGCATAGGATATGGCAAAGGCTCCGGCTTGGTTGCTATCTTCACAGCATCCGATACATCATAAGGGAAATCGATGTCGAGCTGGAAATTGCTCATGATGGCAAGCTGGTCCCAGAGTTTCTGCTCATGGTCCTCTACCCCTCTGTTCTCAGGGAACATACGGTCCATGACTGCAATAATGGTCTCTGCACAACGCTGGCGCTCTTCACGGTCGGTAAGCGTCAGACAATGGTCTACCATCTGCTGAATCTCACGGCCATACTCTGGCAGAATGAGCTTAGCTCTCTGAGTATTATAGTCTAATCCTTCTATATTCATTCTTACAATATTTTATATAATCAATAATTCTAGAGCAGTTTCTTAGGCATCTTTGCCACGAAATCCTTGAGATAGAAAGGCACGAAATATGCCACATCTTCGAACTTGCCCTCTACAAAACGCTTCTCTGCCAGCGGAGCCATGTTCTTTGCCAAAGGCTCAATGCCCTCTACGAGATGGGCATTCGGATGGTTGATGGTCTCCATACACTTGGCAACGCCATTTCCGAAGAAGTACACATGATGCTGATCCAGATATTCCTTGTAGGTATCAGCATCCACAATATCAGCCTGAATAGGGCGAACCACCTTCAGGGCGCGGTCGAGCACTTCGGCATATACCTCCATGCGACGGGCGTCGAGCATAGGTACGATGAGGGCGTCTTCCTCCTCTGGATGTTCGCCAAGCAATACAGGCACAGCCATCAGTTCGAGTGTTGGAACGGCGATGAGTTTCACACCGCGACCATAACAGATGCCCTTCGCCATACTCACACCGATTCGCAATCCGGTATAGGAACCCGGGCCACAACTTACCGCCACAGCCTCCAGTGGAAGACCATGAGAATCGAGGAAATCAAGAGCCTCATCCACAAACACACCCAACTTAACAGCATGGTTAGGACCTGTGTGATCTTCCTGGTTGAAAATCACCTGTCCACTATCACTAATTGCCACTGAGCACACGTCCGTACTCGTCTCAATATTCAAAATACACGACATAATTTAAAAATATATTCTTAAATAAGGTGCAAATATACTCATTTTCTCGCTTTTTTTTGTACTTTTGCAGAAATTTAACGCGAAAGATTATATGATACAGTCAATGACAGGCTTCGGAAAAGCTACCGCGGCCTTTAAAACAAAGAAGATTAATGTAGAGATAAAGTCATTAAATAGCAAGACTCTCGACCTCTCTACTCGTATTGCTCCGCTCTATAGAGAGAAGGAGATGGAAATCCGTCAGTATATCTCTAAACATTTGGAAAGAGGCAAGGTTGACTTCGCCATCTGGATTGATAAGGATGCTACTACGGATGCCACTCCTATCAATGCGGCGCTTGTACAGAATTATTACCAGCAAATCAAGAAGATTTCGGCTGAAACAGGCATTCCTGAGCCAACCGACTGGTACAGCACTCTGTTGCGTCTTCCTGATGTAACAACGAAGACGGATGTGGAAGAATTGAGCGATGAGGAATGGGAAGTGGCAAAAAATGCAATTTGCGAGGCTGTAGACCATCTCGTAGCCTTCCGCAAGCAGGAAGGAGCTGCTCTCCAGAAGAAATTCACAGAGAAGGTGGATAACATCCAGACTCTCCTTGCCAGCATCGAACCATACGAGAAGGCTCGCGTGGAGAAGATCAGACAGAACATCGTCAGCGGTCTGCAGCAGATTCCGAATGTGGATTACGACAAGAACCGCCTGGAGCAGGAACTCATCTACTACATCGAGAAGCTCGACATCAGTGAGGAGAAGCAGCGCCTTGCCAACCACCTGAAGTATTTCCGCGAGACCATGAATGAGGAAGGTCATGGTGTAGGAAAGAAACTCGGTTTCATAGCACAGGAAATGGGACGCGAAATCAACACCACCGGCTCTAAGAGCAACCAGGCTGAGATGCAGAACATCGTGGTGAAGATGAAGGACGAACTGGAGCAGATCAAGGAGCAGGTGCTGAATGCACTTTAATTGGAAAGTAAAATGAAGAACGGATTGTTAATTTTCAGCGCCCCATCGGGCAGCGGTAAGAGCACCATCGTAAACTGGCTGATGAAAGAGCACCCGGAATTGAAGCTGGCTTTCTCTATCAGCTGCACCTCTCGTGCTCCTCGCGGTACAGAACAGAATGGTGTTGAGTATTTCTTCCTCTCTCCAGAGGAATTCAAGGCTAAGATTGAGGCTGACGAGTTCCTGGAGTACGAGGAGGTTTACCAGGACAGATTCTACGGCACCCTGAAGTCACAGGTAGAAAACCAGCTTGCCAAGGGCGAGTCGGTGATTTTCGATGTTGACGTGAAGGGTGGTGTAAACATCAAGAAGTTTTATGGCGAACGTGCCTTGAGCATCTTTGTCCAGCCTCCTTCGGTAGAGGAATTGCGCCGCCGTCTGGTAGGCCGCAATACTGATGCGCCTGAGGTTATCGAGCAGCGCCTTGCCAAGGCAAGCTATGAGCTGACCTTTGCCCCTCAGTTTGACCACGTGGTCGTTAACGATGACCTGGAGAAGGCTCAGCAGGAGGTTTATCAGCTCGTAAAGGCCTTTCTAGATGCAGAATAAAAATGAAGAAGGTAGGAATCTTTGGCGGTAGCTTCAACCCCATCCATACGGGCCATATTGCATTGGCGAAAAGTCTTTGCGAGAAGGCCTGCCTGGACGAGGTGTGGTTCATGGTCTCTCCCATGAACCCATTCAAGAAGACCGCTACCGACTTGCTCGATGACCAGCTGCGCCTGGAAATGGTAGAAAAAGCGCTGGAGCACGAGCCACAACTGAAGGCATGCGACTATGAGTTCCGCCTGCCTAAGCCATCTTATACCTGGCATACGCTGCAAGCCATCAGCAAGGATTACCCGGAAAATGAGTTCACCCTGCTGATTGGTGGCGACAACTGGGCAGCTTTCGACAAGTGGTACCACCACGACGACATCCTAGCCCACTATCCCATCGTGGTTTATCCGCGCCAGGGAGCCAGCATAGGCAATGTGCCTGAAGGCGTTACCATCGTAGAAACTCCACTGCTCAACATCAGCAGCACGGAAATCAGAAAGCGTATCAAAGAGGAGGAAAGCATCAGGGGAATGGTGCCGGAATGCATCGAACAACTGGCTGTCAGAAACTACAGGCAGCTCTAACCATCCCTCGCTCCGAAATCGCTTAAAATCATATTTAAACAACAAACAGCAAAAAATGAGTTGGAAAGAAATCATTAAGAAGTGTCTGAACGTGGCTTCTGCGCCGATTCGCAGAAATGCCAACTTCTTTGTGTTCATGTACCTGCTGGGCATGATCAGTTCTATCGTGACTACACCAGCCAAGGGGACTTTATACGACAACCTGTTCCTGGAACTCTTTGTCGACCTCTATGTTGTGTGTGCCGTTGTCGCCATCTTCCCAAAGAAGGTGCGCTGGGGCCTGCGTGCCGTACTATACCTTATATTATATAGTACAGCTGCCGCCGACACCTATTGCTACGTGAACTTCGGCTCTACGCTCAACCCTTCTATGCTGATGCTGGTGGGCGAAACCAACAGTTCGGAGGCTAGCAGTTTCCTCTCAGCCCTCATCTCTGCCGAGGTTCTCTTCAGTAGCGTGGGCTGGATTCTGCTTCTGGCTCTCATCCAGATTCTTATCGCCATCTTCCGCAAGCAACTCATCAAGCTATACGTTTTTCTCGTAACCGTACTGGAGTTGGCATCGGTCAAGAAACGGCTGATGGCTATCCCCCGCATGACTGCAGCCATGCCTGCCAGCTTCGGAATCCTATGCCTCATCATCCTCATCGCAGGATGCTGCACCTCCTGGCACAACAAGATGGCTTACCATAAACTCATGAACGGAAGTACGATAGGCGAAGTAGAGCATATCCTGACTGAGAAGGATCATGCTGTACTCTATCTGCCTGTCTACCGACTCCAATTCAGTATCTATGCCAACCAGCTGGCTGCGCATCAGATTACCCAACTCATTCATGCTGCCCACGAGGTAAAAGTTGACAGCTGCAGCTACCGCTCGCCAAACATCGCGCTGATTATCGGCGAAAGCTTCGGCCGCCATCATTCCCAGCAGTACGGCTATTTCATGGATACCACTCCACAACAGGTAGCCCTGGAGAAATCGCGCAAGCTCACCAAGTTTACCGATGTGGTAACCTGCTGGAACCTGACCAGTTTCGTTTTCAAAAACATGCTCTCTACCCATGTTGTAGGCGAGAAAGGCGAATGGTGCGACTATCCGCTCTTCCCTGAAGTGTTCCGCAAGGCAGGCTACAACGTAACCTTCATCACCAACGAATTCCTGCCACAGGCAAAGGAGGCGGTTTACGACTTCAGCGGCGGTTTCTTCCTGAATAACCCGGAGTTGAGCAAACTCCAGTTTGACCATCGCAACACCCAGCTCCACGACCTGGACGACGGACTGCTGAAGGATTATGATGACAGTCTGAAGAACTTCCAGAAGGAGCACAACCTCACCATCTTCCACCTGATGGGACAGCATGTAAACTATAAGCAGCGTTACCGCACGAAGCAAGCCCGCTTCTGGGCAAGCAGTTATGAAGACAAGCGCCCTGAACTGACCAATGCCCAGCGCAAGATGCTGAGCCATTACGATAACGCCACCCTCTACAACGACTCTATCGTAGCCCAGATTGTAAAGCGGTTCCAGAAACAGGATGCCATCGTTATCTACGTGCCAGACCATGGCGAGGAATGCTACGAAGAGAACCGTGGTTTCATCTGCCGTAACCACTCTGCAGAAATCGACTGGCCGCTGGCTCACTATGAGTTTGAAATTCCGTTCTGGATATACTGCTCGTCAAAATATATCAGGAACCATCGCGATATCTACCGTCAGATACGCAAGGCCAAGGATAAGCGTTTCATGACCGACGCCCTGCCTCATCTCCTGCTGTATCTGGCTGGAATTGAGACACCTACCTATAAGGAGGAATATAACATCCTGAGTCCGAAATATGACGAGATGCGGCCACGTATCCTCAAGAATTCTGCCGACTACGACAAACTCCGTGATGCCTACCTGGAAAAGGAGGCTAAGAAGAAAGCCGCAGAAGAGGCAAAGGAAAAGAAGACTCAGAAGATGTCAAAGAAAAAAGGTTCTAAAAAGAAAAAACAATAAAGAAAGGAGAAACTGATTATGAATAGTGCTATTCTATCACGCCCGGCATGCAATGCCCTTAGAGGACTCGCCATCATCGGCATCTTCATGCATAACTACTGCCATTGGCTGGGACCTATCGTCAAGGAGAACGAGTATCAGTACTTTCAGCACAATGTTGACTGGCTGAACCAGGTAATGGTCAGTATGGACCTCAACCTGCCTGTACATCTGCTCTCGTTCTTCGGTCATTACGGTGTGCCCGTATTCCTCTTCCTGAGTGCTTACGGACTGGTGATGAAATACGAGGCAAAACCTCATCTCTCTACCGAACAGCAGACCAGAATGTATAACATATCGGGCAAGAAACTTACAGGAAGCATCAACTGGCGTGAACCGCTCCACTTTATCCGCTATCACTATCTGAAGCTCTTCAAGATGATGATAGTAGGTTTCGTGGCATTCACGATGGTTGACTACATCACGCAGGGTCCTCACCACTATCAGGTACTGGATATCATATCGATGTTGGGCATGTTCAACAACGTGCTGGAGAATCCCGACAGAATCATCTGGCCGGGTCCGTACTGGTTCTTCGGTCTGATGCTGCAACTTTACATCATCTATCGACTGCTGCTCTATCGCCGCCATTGGGGATGGACAGTAGGATTGATGGCCATCTGCATCGGCATCCAGCTTCTCCTGGGCTTTGACAATCCGGAGAGTGAAGTGATGAACCGCTACCGCTACAACTTTATGGGCGGCATGCTGCCATTCGGTTTGGGCATTCTCTATGCCAGATATGGCGAAAAGATACTCATGACGTTCCATTCGCCTATCACCAACTTCTTTGGCTGCATCTTCTGTCTGTCGCTTATCTACAGTCTGAGCGGCAGCATGGTTGGTTGGACCTTCGTGCCTTTCTTCTTCTGTCTGCTGAGCGTATTGGTAGCCGACCTGCTCCAGAACATCAGCTGGCTATCAGGCATTTATAAGGTATTAGAGTGGATGGGCAGCATATCAGCCGCTCTCTTCGTATGCCACCCTATCACCCGCAAGATATTCATCCCTATCAGCCGTCAGGGCGACATCTATGCCGGCCTGCTCCTCTACATCATATCGAGCATCTGCCTGGCTTGGCTCTTCACCCAACTGATGAAGAAGATTCCAAACCCGAAATATTAAAAGAAAATCATGAAGATAAAAGATATAGAACTGGCGAATATCAGCCGGTTTCGCGGCGAGTTGATGGGAGCAGCCATGCTGTTCATCATCCTCTTTCATGTGGCATTGCCTAGAGAAGATGCCTTTTACGGGCTTCGCAGAATGGGCAATGTCGGTGTAGACATGTTCCTCTTTCTCAGCGGAATAGGTCTCTGGTTCTCGTGGATGAAGAATCCTTCTGCCAAACATTTCTTCATCCGTCGTTATCTGCGCATCTACCCTACCTGGCTCATCATCGCCTGCCTCTTCTATATCCCGGCTTTCCAGGGCGGAAGCACCTGGAACTGGATCAATCTCTTTGGCGAGATAACCATCAACTGGGGATTCTGGCTGCATGATGAACTCAACTTCTGGTACATCCCGGCAACGATGATGCTCTATCTCTTTGCCCCTGCCTATATGGAACTCATCAGGCGCCATCCTATCTACCGCTGGCTGCCGGTGGTGATGATCATGTGGTGCATCCTGGTACAATATGTCACCCCGATACATCAGGCAGTAGGACATCTGGAGATTTTCTGGAGCCGCGTGCCTATCTTCTTCATCGGCATCAACATGGGCGAGATGGTAAGACAGAAACAGACGCTCGATGGTGCTTCGATATGGATGATATGGCTCATGTTCCTGATGACGCTGCTGGCGAGCATCTTCCTGGAACAGGAGAAGCACGGCATGTTCCCGCTCTTCCTGGAACGCATGCTCTATATCCCGCTCACCATCACCAGCATCCTGCTGCTGAACCGCATCTTCCGCCGCACACCGGGCTGGTTTAACAAGGGGTTCATGTTTGTGGGAGCGCTGAGCCTGGAGTGTTATCTGCTCCATATCCACTTCGTGCTGAAATACATAGAGCCTCATCACATGGGCTATTGGCCTACCTTCTTCATCTGCATAGGCATCACCCTGCCTGCAGCATGGGTTCTGAGCAAGATAGCTGGATGGATTTCTAAAGAATTAGCTAAGTTTATCAAGTAAAAAAGGATTTATTAAGAAAATAGGAGTTTTATGAACGAGAATAAATTGGAAGACAGCAAAGGTTTTGCGGCGCTGCTGCGACTGGTTCGCCCGAAGCAATGGATCAAGAATGGCTTTATCTTCTTACCGCTGTTCTTTGGCGGCGCCCTGTTACATACTGATGCTCTGCTGGCGGGTCTGATTACTTTCTTCGCCTACAGCTTTGCCGCATCAAGCATCTATTGCTTCAACGATATCTATGATGTGGAGGCCGACCGCCGCCACCCGGTCAAGTGTCATCGTCCGATAGCATCGGGGGCGGTCAGCATCAAGCAGGCATACGGACTGATGTTCCTGATGTTTGCCCTCTCTATGGGTGTATGCAGCCTGCTCGAATCATGGGAGACGATGGGAATCATCATCTTCTATTGGCTTCTGAATCTCGGCTACTGCGCCAAATTCAAGCAATATGCCATCATCGATGTATGTATCGTGGCCTTCGGTTTCGTACTCCGTCTGCTGGCAGGTGGTGTAGCAACGGGCATCGTACTCAGTAAGTGGATTGTGCTGATGACCTTCCTCATCACCCTCTTCATGAGTTTTGCCAAGCGCCGCGATGATGTGCTGCGCATGGAGAAGACGGGCGAGGCTCCCCGCAAGAATACCATCCGCTACAACCTCACCTTCATCAACCAGGCTATTACGATTACAGCTTCCGTAACCCTGGTATGTTACATCATGTATACGGTGAGTCCGGAGGTCATCGAGAATTTCCATACCGAGAATCTCTATCTTACGAGTGTCTTTGTGCTGGTTGGTTTGCTGAGATACATACAGATAGCCGTGGTAGACCAGAAGAGTGGTGACCCTACGAAGATTATCCTGCGCGACCGCATCACCCAGTTTATCGTGCTTGCCTGGCTGCTCTCCTTCCTGTTCCTTATTTATATCGTATAAGAAAATGAAGAAAAAATTATATTGTTTCGATTTCGACGGAACGCTGACAACAAGCGATACCCTGCTGGAATTCATCAGATATGCCAAGGGTACCGCTCGTTTTCTGATGGTTTTCCTGATGTACAGTCCGCTCCTGATACTGATGAAGTTGCATCTCTTTCCCAACTGGAAGGCGAAGCAACTCATCTTTGCCCATCTTTTTGCCGGCATGCGTATCGAGAAGTTTGATGCGCTCTGCCGCGATTTTGCCGAAGAATACCAGCATCTGTTGCGCCCCAAAGGTGTTACGCTGGTACACGAAGCCTTGGTTGCAGGTGCTCAGGTTTTCATCGTGAGTGCCAGCATCGACAATTGGGTCCGCCCGTTCTTTAAAGTTCGCGGCCTGGATGGAGTCAGGGTTTTAGGCACCCAGATAGAAGTGATTGACGGCAGACTTACCGGCAAGTTCAAGAGCAACAACTGCTATGGCGAGGAAAAGGTGCATCGCATCTGCGAGGCACTGACCACCACAACCGCCAATGCCTACAGTACCCCCTCATTATCTTTCGACCGCACGCAATATGATATTGAGGCATTTGGCGACAGCCGAGGCGACAAGGAGATGCTCTCCTTCGCCGATAAAGGTCATTACAAGTCCTTCAGAATTTAGAAACGAGCCTGTATTTTGCCAACTACCCATGTACGGCGAAACGCCGTATCAAGTATACGCGAGTCCGCTAGGCGTTAGGGAGATACGCCTAGCGGGCTTGCGTTTCTAATAGAACGCCTAACGGACTCGCGTATCTAATAGAATACCCTCATTTTTTTAGTTTAAAATCTGTTTTATCCCTCACATCCATCACGTTTTCTATTTTTAAAACTTTAACTATTTGATAATGAGGATATTATCTCTTTTACTTAGCGTGATAGATTGATAAAAAGTTTACAATATCCATCACGCTATCCATCACGATTTGGGGTTATCTATCACGCCATTCAAGTGTCTGTATGTCAATATATCAAGATATGTAAGAGATGCAAATCGTGATGGATGATAGATAATTACATAAAATTTGTTCATATAAAGGCTGCATCGGGTTACAAATATGGCTGCATCGGGTTACGAACATGGCTGCGTCGGGTTACAAATATGGCTGCGTCGGGTTACAAATATGGCTGCGTCGGGTTACGAATATGGCTGCGTCGGGTTACGAATATGGCTGCATCGGGTTACGAATATGACTGCATCGGGTTACGAATATGACAGCGTAGGCTAACGGAGACGTATCTGTAAGCTTATCGAGACGTCTGCATCAGCTAACTGAGACGTCTGAACTCGCTGACTGAACCACTTGAATTGCTTGACTGAACCACTTGAGTTGGCTGACTGAACCACTTGAGTATTCTTCTTCATGTACTTGCGTGCAACCATAGAAACTTTTTCTGTAACTTTTGGTTCAAGTACGGGCTGAAGGTCCACAAGAGGGTGTGTCATAAATCAACAGCTCGTAAGTCCGTTAGGCGTTAGGGGCCGTTAGGCGTTCCTGCGGGCTTGCGTTTCTCACTAACGCCTAGCGGACTTGCGAACCTGTATTACGGACTTACGACACTGCACCATTTGTTTATACGAACAGGTCGTCCATTGTGATTTGTACTTGAGCCAAGGCTGCATACTGTGTAAGGCGCACGCCAAAAGTAGTAATCATCGTTGGGATAATGCCACTTTTTATCCCTGTTTCTGCCACGAAATCTGCCATACGATTACGAATGCGCATATCCTCCTCCTTAGTGATCGTGTAAGGCATCTGCGAATACTTGATTTCACATAGATTCACGAGATTATCGGCACGTTCTATCAGTAAGTCGATTTGCGCAGCTGGCTTTGAAACCTTACTTCGCCAAGAATAATACTCGGTATGGATTTGGTCTATCCCCAAGAAATGCTTGATTTGAGGAATATGCAACATGCAAACTCGCTCAAAAGCCAAGCCATACCAAGTATTTTGACGAGGTTTTCCCATCAAGTGAGTCCAATATTCCGTGTCCGTCGTACCAGGATGGCAAAACGTCATATAAAATAATGTATAGAGGTCGGTGAGCTGAAAGATTTGATCTTTCTGCTTTATCTTCTTATCCCTGGTATTATACCCTCTTACAAAATCGCAATTTATCAATTCACTAAGAACCTTTGTCAAAGTTCCACCTGATTTCAGCTTCAATTTCTCCATGATTTCCTTTCGGGTCATACCTTGTCTGCATGAGGCAAGTGCCTCTATGACACGCATATAGGACTCAGAATTTCTAAACAAGGACGAATATAGTCTTCCATATTCTCGCTTCAGTTCAGCGTGGGATGAGAAAAACAATCTGTCGACATTCCCTTCCACACCTTGCTTTTTATCCAACAAACTGAG
Organism: uncultured Prevotella sp.; assembly: GCA_934202525.1. Taxonomy (GTDB): domain Bacteria; phylum Bacteroidota; class Bacteroidia; order Bacteroidales; family Bacteroidaceae; genus Prevotella. The sequence continues at coordinate 26,186 of CAKPYB010000017.1, read as the reverse complement.
ATAATAAGGCACCCCACCAAGGATGCTATATATCTGAAGGATAGAAATGCGAGTCCATGAGAATCCATAAGCTTGCAGCATCAGTTCCGTCTCACGAAGAGTAAATGGAGCAAGATACATCTCGTGCGTTATCCTATTATGAAGCCCACCATGACTATCTATCAGATTGGCTATCATCCACGACGTGGCACTGCCACAAACGATAAGCATGATTTCACTTTGGTAAGCTGCCCATCCGTTCCAAAAGTGCTCAAAAGCCTGTTGGAAACCAGATTTCGGCGTATCCAAGCATGGTAGTTCATCGATAAAAACAACGAGTCGTTCTCTTTTCATTTTTGCCTTTAACAACTGTTTCAATGCCTCAAAAGCCTCTGTCCAATTCGTAGGAATAGGCTGTTTGGAATCTCCATATTCCCTCAGCGCAAACCCGAAATTAGAGAGTTGCGCCTCTGCTGGTGCCTCTATAGACCCAGACATATCAAAGGCAAACTTATCACGGAAGAGATTTCTCACAAGATAAGTCTTGCCGATACGACGCCTGCCATATACAGCCACAAACTCAGCTTTGCCAGAATGATAATATTCTGTCAACAGCTCGATTTCTTTCTTTCGTCCGATAATTTGCTCCATACCTTTTAAATCTAACTTTAATGATGGTGCAAATATAAGATAATTATCCGAGAAAAACAAGGATTCTATAGCCAAATCGATGAATTTTAACTCGATTTGGCTAAAGAATAGGTTATACTATAGCCAAATCGAGCAATTTTCCTTCGATTTGGCTATAGAACACCTTGCTGTTTGCTATTATCCCCCAGGGCTAAGAACTTTTGAGCTTTCAGCCCGTGCCGTACAGTTCTTTAAGACTTACACAGGCAAGATTTTGAGAATCTGGGGGAATTTTAGGCAAAAAGATTTTGAGGAAAAGAATATTTTATGTATATTTGCCACCAATTGTAACATCAACAAGTAAAGATTTTGAATATATTCATTATGAAACAAAGGAATACAGACATCGACTGGATAAGAGCCATACTCATTATTCTCATGATATTGATTCATATCGTGAGCTTCGGCAACGTATACCCCCAGCTCAAGGCAGGCATCCTCTCGTTCATGATGCCTACCTTCCTCATCATCACGGGCTATCTCGTGAATATCGAGAAAAGCCCAAAGGAGATGGGAAGATACCTGATGTGTCTCGCCTTGCCTTACGTCATCATGGTAACCGGTTTCTCTGTCCTCTCCTATTTCATGCCGGTGAGAGATGGCATCACGGAACTGTCACTCTCTCAGATTTGTGAGAAGATATTCGTTACTTCCATCGGTCCTTATTGGTTCATCCAGACCATGATTATCTGCGGCATTCTCTATTACGTCAGTTTCAAGGGAGCAACCTGGGGAGCCCTCAGACAGGGAAAAACGACGATGAGCACCACCACAAGCCTCTTCATCTTCGCCACCCTACTCCTGCTCCTGTCCAAGACACCCGCTCTTTCGCCCAGTGCCGCCACCTATTATTTCATCGGAGCGGTACTCAGACAATGCCATATCGGCTTTGACAGAATCTTTCGTCCTTCACCGGTTGCCCTGCTTCTCTGGATCAACTTGCTGGGCTTGGAAGAATGGTACGACTGGGGCACGCTCGCCATCGTCTTCTCCTGCTGGTGCTGCATTTCATCCCTGATGTGGATACACAGCCTCATCAAACTCCTACAGGATAATGCCTGCGTCCGAAAGACAGAAGACACCTTATTATATATAGGCCGCAACACGCTGCCCATCTACCTCTTCCACCCCATCTTTACGATGGCAGCCAAGTTTTATCATCCCCTCTTTAGCTGGGACAGGAGCGAAATCTGTTTTGCCCTCGTTACCATCTTCATCGCCATTGCCGGAAGCATCGGCATCGCCAAGATGATGGAGAAGACCCATCTGGCTTATCTCTTCGGAAAAGGAAAGATGCTGAGATAAATAATACCACGATATATTTGGTAATTTGGAGATTTTGAAGTACTTTTGCAACATGAATATCAAGAACAAGATAAATAATATGGATAATGCCAAGCGGGAGAAGCTGGGCGAAGTCATCAGATTCGGAATCGTAGGCGGACTGGCTACGGTACTGCAATATGTCATCTACCTGGCTATGATGCCGGCGCTGGCCCATTTCATCCCCAACATGGGCGACCACAGTCTGGCTACCACCGCCAACACCATCGCCTACATCGTGAGTTTCATCTTCAATTTCATCGCCAGCACCCGCTATACCTTCAAGGTAAAGGCGAATGCCAAGCGCGGAGCAGGATTCACCCTCTCCCACATCGTCAACTACTCGATGCAGACTCTCTGCCTCAACCTCTTCGTAGGCTTGGGTCTAGCCAAACAGCTGGCTATGATACCCACCCTCTGCATCTGCATCCCGGTAAACTTCCTCCTGGTAAGGTTCTTCCTGAAGAAATAAGGGGATTCCCAAAACACGATAAAAGAAAGATATGAAAAAGATATTCGATATTTTTAAAATCAAGAAAGAGGAAAGAGTTTCAGCACTCGTCGCACTCATCATAGCATGTGCCCTCAATGCCCTGACTGTCATCAAATACCACAGCCAGTTCTCGCAGATTACAGAGAATTATCACAAACTCTTTGTCAAGACCTTCCATGTGGCAGGTTTCGACCCGCTTACCTATAGCATCGTATCTCACTGGGACACAGAATATAACGTATACCGCCACCCGCTGCTGGCGTTCTTCATGTATATCCCGAATCAGATAAATCAAGGATTGATGATGCTTACCGGCATCAACTGCGTTCAGTTTGTCGTGGGAGCTATCCTGGTGTTCTGCGCCTTCTATTCCTTCATTTTCCTTTATCGTATATTCAGAGAAGTGATTGGTACAGAGCGCTTTGATGCAAATCTGCTCTCTGCCTTCTATTTTTCTTTCGCCTATGTGATGGTTTCTGCGATGGTACCCGACCATTTCATCATGTCGATGATCATACTCCTCTGTACCCTGTATATCACAGGCGTATGCATGAAGAAAGGCAGACAGCTTACCATCTGGCAGACTATCCTGCTCTTTGTATTTACAGCGGGCGTATCGCTCAACAATGGTCTGAAGACCTATCTTGCCGCCCTCTTCACCAATGGCAGAAAGTTCTTCAGCATCAAATACTTCCTGATAGGAGTTATCCTTCCTGCAGCCCTCATGTGGGGCTTTGCAAGATGGGAATACCGCACCTTCGTATGGCCTAAGGAGATGGCAAGACACGAGGCTAAGATGAAGAAAAACAAGGAAGCCACAGCCAAGATTTACCAGCAATACCGCGACAGCACTGGCGTGAAAGACTCGGCAAAGGTAGAAACTGCCGTCAGGAAAATCATCAAGGATAAAGCGCATGCCAAATATGTTCGTGACCATAAACAGATATGGAACAAGAACACGGGCAAGCCTATCGCCAAGGGAGAATTCATGAACTGGACCGACAAGACGACCTCTCGCTCGCAAACTCTGGTCGAGAATTTCTTCGGTGAAAGCATCATGCTGCACCAGCAGAACCTTCTGGGCGATGTATTGCGCAACCGTCCGGTTATCGTGAAATACCAGTCTGCGGTCAATTATGTGGTAGAGGCATGCATCGTTGTGCTTTTCTTACTTGGCATCCTTGCCGGAAGAAAATCAAAGTTTCTCTGGCTCACCCTGACATTCTTCCTGATGGATGCTGCCCTCCATATCGGTTTGGGCTTCGGTATCAACGAGGTATATATCATGACTGCCCACTATATGTATGCCCTTCCTATCGCCATCGCCTTCCTGGCGCTCAAGGCAAAAGGAAAGAACCTGAAATGGGCCTTCAGAGGATTGATGCTCGCCATCACCCTCTATCTGTGGATAAGCAACGGATATCTGCTGGTAGGCTACATGCTAGGATAAATATTAGCAAGAAGCCTTGATCCAGCGGATGATATCCTCATGCTTCATATCAAACTTACGGGCAAAGAGGCGGTTGCTTTGTTCCAGCTCCTCTTTGTCTGCCAAAGTCCAGACGTATGGATTGCCCCGTTTCCAGTCAATGAGTCGCATGCAGCCCTCATATTCATCTTCTTCAGAATACAGGGCGGCCCGGAAATCGGGCTGATTCCATACCAGGGTCTGCAGGAAGAACTCATCAGGGCAGAAGGTATAATTGAATCTTTTCAATACAAACGGCTTCTGGCTCACCACATACTCCACACATGCCTGCGTGATGCTCACCCAGTTGGCACCCTTGGCAAAATCCATCTTCTGGCGATGCAGGAACGGCATGAGCAGCATCGAAAGATATTTGTTCAGTCGCCTGGTAATGGCATTCAAAGCCCCATACTTCGAGCGGGTAAGACTGGTAAATAGCCAATAACGCATCATCTTCCGGCGGCAATCCCATTCAAATTCCTCACCATGATTGATGCCCACAAACTCCTTACCCTGATGCTCCTCAAAGAACTGATGGATGTAATCCTGCGATTTGATAGGTAAATCCTGACCACTCAGCAGATGGTAGTAGGCATAAGGTCCATGCTTCAAAGCCTCCTCGAAAAGCACATACTCCGCCTTAATCTGGCTCAGATTTCCCCAACGCACATCCACCCTCTGTTCCAATAAAAAGAGGCGTGCCTTGGAAAGAACCAGCGGTTCAGCACCATCCAGCATATCCGATTTCCGGTCGATATGCAGAAATATATCATTGCGCTCATCATCGAGCATCGACAGCAATACCCTCAGAAGCGGTAAACTGCCATGAGCCATTATCAAAAAAGCATGTTTCATTGTCATTATTTATCTTTATTATCCAACTGTCCGTTCTGATGACTTTTTCATCATCATTGCGACAAAGATACACCAAATAAAAGAGAATACAAAATAAAACTCCGTTTTTATCAGAAAAAAGACACAAAATAGAGCCTTTCTTTTTGAATATTCAGAAAAAACAATTACTTTTGCAGCGCTAAGAAGGAGATGCGGCATGCATCAGCCCAGCAAAAAAATAATCAGAGAATGAACAATATATTTAGAATTAAAAAAGAAGAAAGGCTCTTTGCCTTGATTACACTCATCGTTATCATCGCCTTCAATGTGCTGATGATAACCTATCATTTTGATGATTTCGGCAAACCGAAAGCAGGATTTTGGACGCTCTTCACCAAGAACTTTCAGATTTCTGGTTTTGACCCCTACACCTATCTTACCCTCTCAAAATGGAAGGTGTATTATACGGAGTATCGCCACCCCATGCTCCCTTTCTTCCTCTATCCCTTCTCGGTACTGAACGGCTGGCTGATAGAACTCACCTCCCGCAACTGGGCAACCACCATCGTGGCGGTGATGATGACATTCTTCTCCACCTACTCAACCCTCTTCTTCCGAAGAATCTTCAGAGAAGTGATGCAGTTGAAGGCGATAGACAGCAATGTGCTTACGGCGATGCTCTTCTCCTTTGCCTACGTGCTGCTCGTCACCTTTGTGGATGACCATTTCGGCATGTCGCTTTTCTTCCTGTCGATGACACTTTATCTGGCAGGCAAGCAGCAGAAGGAACACCGCAGCATGCCTTGGTGGCAAACAGCCCTGCTCTTTTTCTTCACGGCAGGCATCACGCTGAGCAATGGCGCCAAGACTTTCCTTGCTGCCCTCTTTACCAACGGCAAAAGGCTCTTCCGCCCGAAATATCTGGCTTTGGGCATCATCTTGCCTACCCTCCTGATAGGGGCTGCAGGCATCTACCAGAACAAGGCTTTCATCATTCCTAACCGACTGGAAGGAGAAAGGCTCGTTGCCCAAAAGGCTGCTAAAGACAGTACTTTCAGGGCAAAGATGGAACAGAAACAAAAGCACGATAAGGCCATCGCAGGCAAGAATATCCAGAAACGGGGCATGCTTTCATGGGCTGATATGTCTATCTCACGGTCTGAATCACTGGTTGAAAACGTTTTTGGCGAATCACTTATCCTGCACAGGGAGCATCTGCTGGAAGATATCCACAGTCACCGTCCGATATTCGTGAAATACCAGACGCCCGTTCCTTATATCATAGAGGGTATCATCGTGATTCTGCTGTGCATGGGCTTTTGGATGGGAAGACGCTCTGCCTTTCTCTGGCTCACTGCCTCATGGGTGGCATGCGATGCCTTCATTCATCTGGTCATGGGATTCGGACTGAACGAGGTTTATATCATGGCTGCTCATTGGGCATTCATCATTCCGATCTGTATCGGATACATCATCAGAAACTGTCAGGAGAAATATCTGCCTTATCTTCGCGGAGGACTCGCCATCATCACCATCTTCCTGTTCTTCTATAACAGCACGCTGATATTCCAGTATCTCACAAGATAAGAACGGGAATCAGGCAAGATAAAAAAGTATCTTAGATTAAAAACATCATGCTGAAAATAAGTATCTTAACTCCCATTTATGGGGTAGAAAAATATATCGAACAGTGCGCCCGGTCATTGTTCGAGCAGTCGTATGCGCCTATCGAATACATCTTTGTAGATGACTGCACCCCCGATAAAAGCATCGGTATCCTGCAATCGCTCCTGAAGGAATATCCTGAAAGAGCACAACAGGTACGTATCATCCACCACGACAGAAACCGGGGCGTGGGTGCTGCAAGACAGACGGCACTGATGGCGGCTACAGGCGATTATCTTCTGTTTGCCGACAGCGATGACATGCTGCCAAAAGATGCTGTGAAGAAACTGGCAGAAAAAGCAGATAGTAGCCATGCCGACCTGATTGATGGCAGCTACAGGGAGTGGTGCGATGGAAAAGCAGGCATACTCCAGAAGCCTTTTGATGTTGCTGACGGGAAACTGCTCAAACTGCTTGTCTGCCAGAACATCATCACCAACCGGCTGTGGGGCAGAATCTATAAGCGTTCGCTCATCATGGAGCACAGGATATTCTTTGAAGAAGGCATCAACTATGCGGAAGATCTTTTCTGGAATGCCCAGTTTATGTTCTACGGGAAAAAGGTGAACATCGATGATGCGGTATATTACTATCGCACCGACAACGAGAATTCCTACAATCACAACATCTCTGAAAAGAACCTCCTGTCATACTTCAAGTCAACCCGCCGACTCATCGATTTCTTTGAGCAGAACGATACGGAGCATCAGTATCTCAGAGCCACCGAGATAGGCATCGTCAATGCCTACCGCTGGGCGGCAAATGCCCATGTAGCCTTCGAAAAGGTGGATCAGGCACTCGCCTACAAGCCTAAGAGCTGCCTCATCCGCCTCATCATCAAGCTCATCAAAAAGGGTGTACCTGTCAAGAGGGTGAATCTTATCTACCTCGCTTACAGAAAGCTATACACTCTTCTAATATCTGCACCTTCAGCAGTTTCATGATACAGAAGTAGATGGTGGCTGAAACCAGCAGACGAACCAGCAGCAGGAGATAGATGTTCTGCAGGCTGCGGGTGATAAAATAGGTAACTACCATCGTGGCTGCCGCACAGAGCATGAATGGCAGAATATCCTTTGCCACATCGCGGAACCGCAAGCCGGCAACACGCTTCATCATCCACTGCCAGACCAGAAGCCAGGCGATGATAAATAAGGTGTAGCCTATCACCATGGTCTGGATGCCATATTGATGACAGAACAATACCAAGGCGAGCAAGCCCACTACCTGACCGATGTTGCACCACATATATACATCAGAACGCCCCTTGCTGATGGCAAGGTTCTGATAGAGCGTATAGATAGGCATAAAGGCACCGCTCACACAGAGGATCTGCAACAGCGGCACACTGGCTATCCATTTCTCATGAATCGTAATCAGGATGAATTCGCGTGATACCAAAGTCAAGCCAAACATCAATGGGAAAGAAAGGAATGCCGTAAAGCGGAGCATCTTTCTGAACACCAGCAACTCGCGGTTCTTATCGTCCTGGATAGAAGCCAGTACGGGCTGCGCTATCTGTCCCACCGTATTGGCAACAAACGAATTAGCTTTGGTATCCCAATTGTATGCCTGACTATAGTTACCCACATCATTAATCGGATAAAATCGACCGAAGACAAAGGTCAACACATTGTTGCTCACCGTATTGATGATGTTTGTCACCAAAAGTTTCACGCTGAATCCGAACATCTTTCTCACCGGTCCGAAATCGATATGAAAGTTCGGGCGCCATCCTGTATAATAATATCTTCCGATATTCAGCACGAGGATGAAGATAACCTGCTGCCAGGCAAGACTCCAGTAGGCCATGCCGTTGAATGCCAGCACCAGTCCCACGACATTCGAGCTGATCAGAGCCATGAAATTAACGATGGTTATCTCCTTGTTCATCATGTTCTTCATCATATATCCGTTTTGGGCGATGCCAAACGAAGAGATGAAGAAACTCAGGAACACAAAGCGCGACAGCGCGGTGAGACAAGGCTGATGGAAGAAATCTGCTATCAGCGGCGCACAGAAAAAGAGCACCACATACATGGTAAGACTCACCAGGACATTAAACCAGAACACCGAGTTATAATCATTGTCGGTGGGTTTCCTGATATTCACCAGCGCCTGGGTAAAACCGCTACTCTGCAGATTGCCCGCTATCAGGGTGAATATGGTGAGGATGCCGATGATACCATAATCGGCTGGCGACAACAAGCGCGCCAAGAAGATGCCAAAGAGGATATTGAGTACCTGGGTAGAGCCACTGTTCATAGCTCCCCAGAACAATCCCTTGGCGGTTTTTTCCTTTAATGATTCTGCCATCGTTTCTATCTGATAAATATGGAATATTACTTGTTTTTACTTTTTAGAATGCAAAAGTAGCATAAATAGTTTGAAGTTCAAAACTTTTTGCTTACTTTTGCAGTCGTAAAACAGAAAAAGTATGGATATTAAGAACATCAAGAAGGAATGGAACGCCACAATACTCGATATATTGAAGGCTTTCATCGAAATCTGCAACAAGTATCACCTCAGATATTACTGTTGTGCCGGAACAGCCATCGGAGCTGCCCGTCACCACGGAATGATTCCTTGGGACGATGACATCGACGTACTGATGCCACGCCCCGACTACGACCGTCTGCTCGAAATCGCCAAGCACGAAGACTTTGGCAAATACGAGGTTGTAACTCCCTACAACAACGAGTCATACCCTCTGTATTTCTCCAAACTCGTGAATCGCGAAACCACCCTTATCGAGGAGAAGGAGCGTCCCTGCATCATCGGACTTTACGTAGATATCTTCCCTCTTGATGCTACCGACGATGACCTGGAAACGGCAAAGGCGCTGTATCGCAAATATTCCAAGACCATCAACCGTCTGAACGCCGTAACCACCCACAATACTTTCATCGATTACATTTCCCTGCTCCTGCACAAAGAGACCTGGGGCCGCTTTGCCATCAAGACGCTCGCCTTCTTCTGCCGGAGCAAGATGCGCCACCGCCTCATTCAGCAGATGGACGAGATGAGTCACCTGTATGACTTCGATAAGGCGAAGAACGTATTGGTGAATACGGGTTCCTACCATTATAAAGAGATTTTCCCGAAGGAATGGCTGGGCAAGGGAAAGGAATTCCCATTCGAGGATACCACCGTCTTGCTGCCGGAACAGGCAGATACCTATCTGCGCCACTTCTTTGGCGACTATATGAAGTTCCCGCCAGTAGAGCAGAGAGTAGAAAAGCACCTGCGCTACTATCTGAACATGGAAAAGCGGGAAACATGGGATGAGATTAAAAGAAAACTTTAGTCTTCCCTCACTTCCTGCAAGGTATGTCCGAAACCTTCTTCTACATCAAAGAGCGGTTTCCAGCCTAAAGCCTTGAGTTTATCCGTATTGAAGGTAGCCTTGGTGATAGGCGTGGTATTGCCCTGCTGCGCATCCGCCTCAGGAATATCAAACACCACCTTCCTGTCCGCTTTCCGGGCTATCAGCTCTGCCAGTTGGCGGATGGAGATATTCGATTCTGAATGAGCCACATTATAGGCATTTGCCCTCTCGCCATCCAGCAGGAGGCGCAAGATGGCGTGGGCGGCATCTACCACATAGAGCCAGGAACGGAAAGCCTCACCCTTGCTCTTCAGGACGATATCCTCACCCTTCAGAACATTGCGGATAAACTGGGCATAAACCCTATTGTCACTCTCCGTAAAGCCCGGACCATAGGTATGACTCAATCGGGCTATCACCACATCGGCATCATACTCTGCTCCGTATGCCATGCAGAGCGTCTCGGCAGCACGCTTGGAAGATGGATAGCAGGCACGCACCGAGGCACAATCCACATATCCGCTGCTCTTCTCGCTAAATTCGGAACCGTCGCCCTCACCATAGATTTCGCCCGAAGAGATATAAACCATGCGCTTCATGCGGTGACTCAATCCATATTCCAGCAGGTTCGACACGCCGTTGATATTCGCCTTCATCACCTCTACAGGATGCTGACTGAAGAAGTTAGGACTCGCATTGCTGGCTGCATCGATGATGTAATCCGCACCCTCAGCCAACTCATCATATACCGGCTCCCCTATCATCCTATCCATGCTCTTGGTAACAGGCTGGGTAACGTCAATCTCTGCAAAGAAGAAAGACTCATCCCCCCAATAGGCGGCAAACTTCTGTCGGGCACGTTCCTTGTTTCTGCCGGCAGCTATCACCTTGTAGCACCGGACAGGATTCTGCATCAGCACATCAACCACACAGCCTCCTACCAGTCCTGTAGCCCCAGCCACAAGAATGGTCTTGCCATGCAGGCGCTCCAAATCCAGACCTTCCCTGAAAAGGCGCGCAATATCTTCCTTATATGGTGAATTTCCTATCATAACAGTTTATTTTAACCAAGCCTCAGGCTGAACCTTCATCAGAGCCTTCAGTATCTCCAGATCCTCAACGGTGGTTATCTTGATGTTCTTCTCCGAACCAGGCACGATATGCATCTGTCTGCCTCCCAGTTCTGCCATCAGCGTACAAGATGCCACCGAATTGGTGATGCCCTTCTCCTTTGCCTCTTCGTGGGCAGCTATCAGATTGCCCAAACGGAAGGTCTGGGGAGTCTGCGTACGGATCAGCTTGTCGCGCGGAATACTGGTGTTGGTCGTAAAACCATCTTCGCTCTCCAGGATAGCCTCTCTACATTTGATACCCGTAATGGCATAGCCATACTTCTGGCAGATGGCGATATTGGATGAGATGATGTCTTGCGACAAGAGTGGGCGCACGGCATCATGCACCAGCACCAGGTCGTCATCACCGCATCCCGCTTCTTTCAAGCCATAGATACCATTGTGGATAGACTCCTGACCGTTATTGCCGCCAGGGAATATCCATTTCAGTTTGGTAATGCAGAACTGGTTGGCATACGACTGCAGCACCGTTTCCCAGCCTGCCAGACATACCACAGCGATACCCTGGATATCAGGATGCTTCTGAAAAGCCATCATCGTATGGATGATGATAGGACAGTTGTCTACATGCATAAACTGCTTTGGGATGTCCTGTCCCATTCTATTGCCAGAACCTCCGGCTATGATCAATGCATAGTTCATATTTTCTATCTTTAAATTGATTATTTCTGAATGATTCTTCCCGGATTCCCTACCACGGTAGCCCCGTCGGGAATATCCTGGAATACCACGGCACCGGCTCCTATCGTTACGTGGTTGCCGATATGGATGCCGCCGAAGACCGTTGCTCCGGTATAAATCTTCACGTCATTTCCGATGGTGGGCCTGCCGCCCTTGCCGTTGCCCAGCGTCACCATCTGCAGACAGTAGAAGTCATCACCTATGCTTTCTGCGTTGAGATAGGTGGCATAACTGTGCTCCAGATGCGCACCCTTCCCGATATGCGGACACCAGATGGTCATCGTACGCTCAGGAGGCAACAGCCAGCTGATGAAAACCGAACGGTATTCGCCCATGCGGTAATAAAACAGATTGCGGAAACTCCTTTCGCGGGTGCATGCCTTAATCAGGTTGAGCACCGTAGGCTTCCTGTCCTGCACCTTCAGCAGGTCGGCATCTATCTCCTTCTTATGGAGCAGATACAGAGCGATATGCGGCAACATGCGCACCGCCGAAGCTGACAATATGATGGTTTGTACTATCGGATTCATGACTCTAAATCTTGTTTTAACATGGATGCAAAGATACAAAAAATAAAGCAACTAGCATGCTTTTATCCGAAAACAATTGTTCTTTTCACTAAAAATAAGATAATAGAACCGCGTTTGTAGATTTTTAGTCGGTTTTATTGCTAAATAATGTGAATTAAATAGCTTTCCATACAACTTTTCCGTACCTTTGCACAAAGTTATATATAACGATATTTCAGAAGAGGATAAAACAGAACATCATGAAGAGGATATTGATTGTAGAAGACGATTTGGCATTCGGAACCATGATACAGACTTGGCTCAAAAAGAAAGGATTCGATGTGGAAAGGGTAACATCCGTAGGCGCTGCCATCAAGGCGATGGCGGCAGAAGATGCATTCCATCTGGTTCTTTCCGACCTGCGCCTGCCCGACCATGACGGACTGGTATTGCTCCAGCATATCAGAAAGTCCGATGCCCACCTGCCTTTTATCGTAATGACTAGCTATGCAGAGGTTCAGAATGCCGTATGTGCCATGAAATCGGGTGCTACCGATTACGTGGCTAAACCCTTCCATCCCGAAATCCTCTTAGAGAAAATCCGTGAGGCTATCCAGTCGGCTGCTTCTGCGGTCTCTGCCCCTCAGCGTGCGGAATCCGTACAGGATGCGCCCGAAGAAGAGCAGCAGGATGCTACGAAGGTGCCTAGATATATAAAAGGTGAAAGCGAGGCTTCCAAACAGCTCTACGAGTTCGTTTCGCTCGTTGCCCCTACCCCGATGTCGGTACTCATTCTCGGAGCCAGCGGCACCGGAAAGGAATATGTGGCGCGCAGCATCCATGAACAGAGTCTGCGCAAGGACAAGCCTTTCTATGCCATCGACTGCGGTGCCATCCCTAAGGAGGTGGCGGCATCTGAATTCTTCGGATATAAGAAGGGTGCCTTTACCGGAGCCGAACAGGATAAGAAGGGTGCCTTCGAGATTGCTAACGGCGGTACGGTTTTCCTCGATGAGATGGGAAACCTCAACTACGAAGTACAGGTGCAGCTCCTCAGAGCCTTGCAGGAGAGGAAAATCCGTCCGCTGGGCAGCACGCAGGAGATTGATGTGGATATCCGACTCATCTGTGCCACCAACGAGAATCTGGCGCAGGCGGTAGCCGAAGGAAAGTTCAGAGAGGATCTCTATCACCGCATCAACGAGTTTACCATCTACATGCCTGCCCTCAAGGACAGAGGTGCCGATATCTTCCTCTTTGCCAACCTCTTCATCAAGCATGCCAACCAGGAACTGGGCAAGAATGTGCTCGGACTGGATGCCAAAGCCTCCGAAATCATTGCCTCATACGACTGGCCGGGCAACCTGCGCGAACTGAACAATGTGATGAAGCGCGCCACCCTGCTCGCCCGTGGCAAGTATATCGGTGCACAGGAACTGGAGAAGACGATGGCACAGACCTCCACCGCCCGACCGCTCAATATGCAGCTGCACAGCGAACAGTCGGAACAGGAAAGCATCGCCGCTGCCCTGAGAGCCACCCACGGCAACAAGAGCAAGGCTGCCCAACTGCTTGCCATCGACCGCAAGACACTCTACAACAAAATGAAGAAATACGGCATGGAGTAAACATGCCACACCCCGATTCCCCAATATATTCCACACTATATTGGGGAATTTTTCTACACCTTTTCCCCACTTTCCCCACATCCCAATTTTGGCACAAAACGCAATCTCATCTGATTATCAGATACTTAACCAAATTCACCATTTTCTGGCACGCCTATTGTGATATTATTTAGCGAACTCGCAAATGAGTTTCAGCAAGAGAATTAATAAACAATAATATTCACAATTAAAAAACAAAAAAATTATGAAAAAGTTAGTATTTGCAGTTATCGCAGCAGTAGCAATGGTATCAGTTAGCAATGTATTTGCAGGTAACAGAATGGTAAACGTTGCAGGTTCAGAACCAGTAGACACAGTAGCTCCAGCCGACACAACAGCAACACCTGTTGAGGCACCAGCAGCAACAGTGGATTCAACCGTAGCAGAGTAAATCCACCTTCAGAAAATAGTAATTACGCGTCGCTTTCAATGAAACAGGAGATAGATGACCAGATTTTGGCATTTATCTCCTGTTTTCGTTGGTTTATATCGCATTTTTGATTATCTTTGCACGCACAAGCAAAAAGACTCAAAACTCAAAAAGATTAGAAGATGCAGAAAACAAACGTTCCTTTCAAGGTAGCCCTGGGTTACATCATCGTCGCCATCGTACTGATTCTGGCGATAGGGTTGGTATATCGCAACACCACAGCCGTGCTCGCTATCAACCAGGCTACCCGCGACTATATCGAAAAGCGACAGGCAGCCGACAGCACCATGTCTCATCTGCTCAAGGAGGAACAGACCAATCTGCAGCAGCTTACCCGCGCCATGCAGGGCAAGTCATCCCACAACTATCTGCACGAGAAGATGAACAGCCTCAACAGTGGCGAAGATTCCGTTGTCGTGCATTCCAAGGCACCCAAGACCCATGTGGCAAAGAACACCACCGTAGAGGTGATGAAAACCCGCAAGGGCTTCTTCCGCCGTCTTGCCGATGCCTTCAAGAAGGAGCATGCCGAAACCCTCAGCATCAGGCGCGACAGCAACCAGGCTATCACCGATACCCTCTCTACCCCGGTCAACGTAGCCGAAAACGTAGCCAATATCCTAAAACAGATTGACCGCAAGGAGAAGCAGTCTACGCGCGATAACCACGAAGCCATCAACCGCGAGGTGAGAGACCTGCAGATAACCAATGCCCGCCTCGCCCTGCGCTCCTCCCAGCAGCTCAACGATATCCACCAGCGCGAACGTCAGTCGATGCAGCAGGCTATCAACCAGGCGATGCAGGCGCGCCAGAATCTGCTCTGGCAGATAGGTCTGCTTGCCGTCGTAGCCATCGCAGCCGCCGTCATCCTCGTCTATTACATCTACCGCGATACCCAAAAGGAACGCATCTACCGCGAGAATCTCGAAGAGGCCAACGAGGAAATCAAGCGCATCATGAACCAGCGCGAACGCCTGCTCCTCACCATCACCCACGATATCAAGGCTCCGGCTGCCAGCATCTCGGGCTTCATCGACCTGATGAAAGATTATGTCGACAACCCGCAGGGCATCTCCTGCCTCAACAGCATCAAGGGTTCTGCCACCCATCTCTCCCGACTCGTTGCCGCCCTGCTCGATTATCACCAGTTGGAAAACGGACTGATGAAGCTGAACCCGGTAGATTTCTCGCCTGCCGACATGTTCCGCCAGTGTGCCGGAGAGATGCAGATCCTGAGCCAGGAAAAGGGATTGGAACTGCATCTGGAGCTCGATGGCATCAGCAGTCCGCAGACCTACTACCGTGCCGATGCCTTCCGTATCCGTCAGATACTCAACAACCTGGTGAGCAATGCCATCAAGTATACCGATGAGGGCAGCGTCACCATCCAGGCAGCCATCAGTCCCCAGCACCTCCTCACCTTCTCGGTCAGTGATACCGGCAAGGGCATGCCCCCCGAAGAGCGCCAGAAGGTGTTCCAGGCGTTCACCCGTCTGAAGAGTGCCCAGGGCATCGAGGGCACCGGTCTCGGATTGAACATCACGCAGGAACTGGTCAATCTGCTCCAGGGCACTCTGCGTCTGGAATCCGTCAAGGGCAAGGGCAGCACCTTCACCGTCACCATTCCGCTAGCCTTAGGCACCGCTCCTGCAGCAGAACAGACAGAAGAGCAGAAGCCGCTCACCCCAGCCAAGCCTCATTTCGGAAACCACAAGATACTGCTGCTCGACGACGACCCATTGCAGCTCCGACTGCTCCAGGAGATGCTGAAGAAGCTGATAGGCAACAGCTGGCAAGTCTTTGCCTGTCTGCATGTAGCCGAAGCGCTCACCGTGCTCCACAACGAGCATCCAGCGCTGATGATGATGGACATCGAAATGCCCGAGATGAACGGCATCAGGATGATTCAGCACATCAACCACAGCCACATGAAGGTAGTAGCCATGACCGCCCACGATGCCAGCATCATCAGAGAGTTGAAAGAAGCCGGTTTCGACGATTGCCTCTTCAAGCCGTTCAGCACAGAGAAACTGAAAGAAATCCTCGGATTAGAGGATGCAGCATCAGCAGCAGAGGATATAGCAGAGAAAACCAATAAGAATTCCCGCTTTGCACCCCTTCTGACCTTTGCAGAAGGCGATCCGGAGGCAGAAGCCGAGATACTCAGCACCGTAAAACAGGAGTTGTCATCCCATCTCCAGAACCTCCAGCAGGCAACAGAAGGCGAGTTATCAATAGAAGCCATCGGCAAGACAGCCCACAAGCTTCTCCCTATCGCCACGATGATAGAGATGGAGAGCCGCCAGCACATCGCCGCCCTCGCTCCCGAGCATATCAGCGATCTGTCAGCATCTCAGATAAGAGCCTACACCCAGGCCATCATCGCCGACCTGAAGGGGCTTTAAAGGTAAAAAAGTAAAAAGGTAAAAAGAGCTACCCCCCGTTCGTCCCCGTTCGCCCCCGTTCCCAGCGATTCCATCGCTGGTCCCCCGTAAAGTTAAAAGCCCCTGATGCAAAAACACCAGGGGCTATTTTTCAAGACTTGAGGGACCAGCGATGGAATCGCTGGGAACGGGGGCGCAAAGGGGGAAAGGCTTTTTTTACCTTTTTACCTTTTAAAGCCCCTTTTTACCTTTTTACTTTTTTACCTTTTTACAGCCCCTCTTATCACGAACCAGGCATGAACTGCCAGGGTGGGAAGAAGGCCGTAATGGGTGCGCATCACCTGGAAACGCTCTTTCAGGGAGGCTTTGTGGTTCTGCGTGGTCATGCCACCATCCAGGAAATAGGTGAGGACGGCATGGACATTGCGCAACGGTAACTTGCGGCGAGCAGACTCCCGCATGATGCGGATGCACCAGTCTACATCTGCCGAATAACGGTAGTGCAAATCGTAATGAATCTCACGGGCTATGTCTGTGCGGGCATAAAACGACTGGTGACATACCAGCATGCCCCAGATGAATGAACGCCATGTGAGTTTCTTAGGTGGGGCCAGGCGGCGGTGACGCAGAAAATAGCCCATCTCGTTTACGATGTCGGTATCGCCGTAAAGTACGCCGGGCAATACTTCTCCCTCGCCTACGCAGCCTTCTACATACTCCAGCGTATCGTCGGTAGGAAAGGTGTCGCCGGCATTCATAAACACCAGGTAATCGCCCGTAGCACGGTCGATGCTCTTGTTCATGGCATCATAAAGTCCCTTGTCGGGCTCTGATACGACCACGATTTCGTGCGAACTCTCGCCTACTGCATTGCGATGCTGGTATGCCTTGACCAGCTGGAGGGTGCGGTCGCGGGAACCGCCGTCCATGATGATATGCTCGATGCTGCAGTAGGTCTGGCGCTGCACGCTGTCGAGGGTACGCTGCAACTCCTTCTCGGCATTGTACGTACAGGTTACGACGGTGAACTTAATCATAACTTATAGTTTTTGTAGGCCATCGCCTCGTTATAAACTTCAATATATTTCAATGCTACGGCATGCTGCGAATAGTTCTGTGCTACCTTCTGCAGACATGCCTGCTTCAGAGCCGCCCTGTTGGCCTCTTCGAGTACCCAGTGGATGCCACTCGCCAGGTCTTCGGTATCGCGGTAGTTGGCTACGTAGCCGTTCTGCTGATGGTCTATCATCTCCGGTATTCCTCCTACCCTGAAACCGATGCTCGGCACGCCGCACGCCATCGACTCCATGATGGTGTTAGGGAGGTTATCTTCGAGCGATGGCAGCACGAAGGCATCTGCCGAATTGTAGATTGCCACAATCTGCTTCTCATCGCTGACATAGCCGAGCGAATAAGACGGAAGGGTGAGGTTTACTTCCTCGGAATGGCCGCCCAGAATGGCGATGGCGGTATTCTCCTTCATCTCGGGATAGCGCGCTACCAGCCGGTCGATGGCTTCGATGAAATAACGCATGCCCTTGCGCTCGTCGGTTACGCGCTGGGATACGAAGAGGATGATATGCTTGTCGGCTGGCAGACCGGCACGCAGACGCGCCTCTGCCTGATCCTGCGGACAGAACACGTGGGTATCTATCGGATTCGGGATGTTGGTGATGCGCTGCCCTACAAAGAGACCGCTGCCCTTAGCCTGCCGTTCGAGCCAACGGCTACAGGTGACGAAGGAGATGGCGCCGCGATGGTAGAGTTCCTTCTTGCGGCGGAATATCTTTGCTGAGAGGTCGTTCTTGCTGCCTTTATTGGGGAGAAGCGGACAGTTGCCGCAGGCGGAGGCATAGCGGTTGCAGCCACGGGCATAATGGCAGATGCCGGTAGCTGGCCAGAGATCGTGCATGGTCCATACCACCGGTTTGCCGCTGCGGATAATCTTGCGGATGTTCTTGAGTGAGAGCATGCCCTGGTTGATCCAGGAGAGATGGATGACATCAGCCTCCTGAAACTCGCGGAGCCTGGTGATATCGGTACCCGATGTTGCCATGTCTACCTCCCAGAGGCGCTGACGGGAGAAATGAAGATGCCAGAACACGCACCAGCGCTCCCACAGGAAGTTCCACTGCAACTTGAGCGAACGGGGCAGACTGACCACGGTGATGTCCTCAGTCTCCTTATCGCGTACCAACATCTTTGCCTTAACGCCATTGTTGTTAAGGGCATCCATCAGGCGGTTGGCAGCTACAGCCGCTCCGCCTGTCTTTTCACTTGTATTTACTATGAGTACTCTCATCTGCGTATATTTTTGATACCGCAAAAAGCTGCGTATATTGATTGATACTGCAAAGATAGCACAAATCGGAGACAAAACAAAATAAAAAGGCATGTTTTTTTCGAGGAAATCGGAAAAGAGGAACGGAAGGGGGAGAAAGGGGCATAAAAAAACATACCACAACTCTCACCGAGCTGTGGCATGCAATATGTTTAACTTAAAAAATCTAATCAAAATAGTCTCACGACTTTCTCAATTATCGGTTAAACAATCTACCTTAAAACCTAATAACTAAAAACCTAAATCTATTACTACTAACCTAAACAATCTATTAACCTTTTGACGCTGCAAAATTACTACTATTTCGGCTATTCACCAAATATTTAGCCAAGAAAGTATGATGTTTTTGCATTTTTTTGATATAAATCAAACAAAACGCAACAAAAAATACGGAAATTAACAACTTTCTGACACTTTATTAGCACTTTGCAGGTTTATAAGGTATTTGCACTACCCTTTCTGGATAAGAACGGTGGCATAGGCGGAGATGCCCTCCATTCTGCCCGTGAAACCGAGTTTCTCGGTGGTTGTTGCCTTGATGGATATCTGGTCTTCGTCTACCCCCATTACCTCTGCCAGACAGGCTTTCATGGCTGGCACATGCGGATTGAGTTTAGGGCGTTCGGCACAGACTGTGGCATCGATATTGCCCAGTGTATAGCCCTTGGTAGCTATCAGTTCCATCGTTTTGCGGAGCAGTATCTTAGAATCCACATTCAGTGTTTCTGCTGCCGTATCAGGAAAATGGTATCCGATATCTCGCATATTGGCAGCGCCCAGCAGGGCATCGCAAATAGCGTGTATCAGCACATCGGCATCGCTGTGGCCCAGCAATCCCAGTTCATAATCTATCTTGATTCCTCCCAGCCACAAGTCGCGGTTCTCCACCAGCTTGTGGACATCATATCCAAATCCTACTCGTATATTCATCACTAAAATTTATTGAATGTTGAATGTTGAATGTTGAATGTTGAATTTTTGCCTAACGGACTCAAGGGCGCTAGCCTAATTCAACATTCAACATTCAACATTCAACACTATTCATTTAACATTCAACATTATCTCTTAAAGAGGTCCTTCAGTCCATCCATATCAAATGACAGGGTGAAGCGGAGGGTCTGGTCTAGCGGGTTACTCTTGGCGGTAGCCACCACATAAGCAGCATCGAGCGAGAAGACATTCATCTTGAAACCGGCACCTACGGTGAAGTACTTGCGGTTACCCTTGCTCTGACTCTCGTGATGATAACCGGCACGGAGCGCAAACTTATCATTATATACATACTCGGCACCCAGACCATAGTTGATTTCCTCCAGCTCTTCCTTGAAACCGCCAGGGGCATCGCTGAAACTCTTGAAGATACCGCTGATGCCCGAAATATCATCATACTCGCGGTGCACACGGTCTTCATATTCTGAATTGTCCTCACCCTCTTCCTGCTTCGGAACGGTAGGCACCAGATACTTGTTGGCATCGGCTGCCAGAGTTACGCGATTATATTCGTCGATAGGAATCATCAGCGAAGCTCCCAGACGCATGTTGGCTGGCAGGAACTCGCCATACTCCTTGCCACTGAAGGTAATCTTACTACCGATGTTAGAAATATTCAAGCCCAAACCCAACTGGCATTCGCGCTGGCCGATAACCACATAGTTCTGATAATAGGCAGCGATATCGGCGGCGAAAGCGGAGGCAGGCGAATTATCTTCGGTATAATCGAAACGCATATCGGAATAGATCCAGCGGATGGCAGCAGCAAGAGAGAACTTCTCGCTGAGCATCAGAGAATAAGCCACATCGAGCGACATCTCGTAAGGATTGATGGTCATACCCGTACCACTCTCGGCACCCTCCTGACTGGTAAATACTTCACCCATATTGAAATAACGGAGCGATGCCGATACGGCGCTGTAATCACCAATGCGGTAATAGCCAGAGAGATAGGCAAGGTTCATATCATTGACCAGTGAGCGCAACCAAGGAGTGAAACTGAGCGACACACCGGCACGCGAAATGGTGAAAGGATATTTTGCCGGATTCCAGTACTGGGAGTTGACATCAGGGTCGGTAGCCGCACCGACATCTCCCAAACCGCCACCACGGGCATCAGGAGCTATGGTTTGCGAAATGACTGCATAGTTCACAGGATTGAAGAGGTCTTTCTTATCCTGCGCCTTCACTTCTGATGCCATCAGAGCAAGACATCCCAAGACGAATATCTTATAGATTCTTTTCATTGCCATTGTAAATATATATTGTTATTTAATTATGATGAGTTTCTTAACTTTTGAGGTATAGCTGCTGCCATCGCTCGCCACCTTGACGCGATAGAGATATACGCCGGTGCCCAGAGGGGTGCCGCTATCAGAGGTGAGGTCCCAGCTGACGGTATAGCTGCCCGAGGCGGGTACACCGCTTTCGGAATGACGCCAGTGCTGTCTGCCCGATGAATCGAACACTTCTACCACCACGTCCATATCGCTCTCTGTGCGGTCGTGACTGATGATGAAGGTGGTGGAGGTCTTCGCCGGATTGGCAGTTACGCCCACATCGAAGAGTGCAGGACTCAGTGCCTTCACCACATTGAAACGGAGCTTCACCGTAGAACTGTTGTTCTGGATATCCCAGGCACGGAAAGTGAGTTCGTGCTTGCCCGGTTCCAGTTGCGGTATGCTGTAATAGGTAGAACCGCTGGTATAGGTTCCGAAATCGTAGGTGAAATTGCTGTTCAGCACGTAGGTCTTCGACATATCGCCATCTATCACCAGCTGCAGGTCGTGGCCGATACCGCTTCCGGCAGCATTGATTCCGTCCTTATCGGTTATCTTTGCCACAAAGAACGGAGTGGTGTTGACTTTGCCGCCGTCTACGAAGGAAGGCGAATTGAGATAGCAGTAGATGGAAGGACCGATGGAATCGTTCTTCAGCTCCTCGCTCTCGCCTACCGTAAACTGCTCGCTGGAGCCGTGGGCAGAGAGGGTCTTGGCGCTATTCACCGCATAGAGGTTGACCAGACCGTTCTGGTTGGAATAATTGATATCCATAGGAACGGCAAAGGAGAAGGCAAACTTGCCGCCTCTGACGCTATCTGTGCCCTGATACAGGGTCTTGGTTCTGTCTACATATTCGAACGCCTTCTCGGCGCCATCTTTATCGGTATTATTCAGGCGACAGGTAATCGTCTCCTTGGAATCTCTTACGGTTGCGGTAATCACACCCCGGAAGTCGTCTGCTCCCTCGATATGACCTGCCATGCGGGCGATAGAGCCTGCCTTGAGCATCGGAAGGGTTGCGGCTCCGGCAACAGGTATGCCGTTGATGGAATCTACAACTATCTGATGCATAGGCAGATTGAGCGCAAGAGCTGGGTCGCCCAAGAGGGAATAGTTGAGATGGTTCACGGTGACATCGGTGCCGGAGGTTGGTCCGGTTCCGGTTACCAGATCGTTCTGCGCCAGACGGTGTGCCTCGCCTATCGTGATTGGCTTGCCGTTAACCAGACTGAGCACTCTGTGGATGAAGGCGCGGTTGATATGTCTGTTATACTGGGCGTAAACGGTACGGGTGGTGCCATAGAAGGCTACTGCGCCACCTTTATCGTTGAGCAGCGCTGATTCGCCGATGTTGGCTTCGAGTCCGTCGAACGGCATGATATCGCAGGAGGCAGTTACCCAGAGCGACAGGTTGGTATTGCGGAAATTGGTAAAATCGTTCAGTTTCAGAACCGATTCGCTCGACATCTGGGTAGGATCGCCATGTCCGGCATAATCCATGATGAGGGCTCCCGCCGCCTGCTGCTGTTTGATGATTTTAGCAGCCTCAGGATAGGTATTGCCCGAAGAGGAGGTTTCGCGGGTATAGGCATCCCACATCACCTTCTTGACGAGAAAGGCGGGATAGGTGGCAAGCACATCATTTGCCACCTCATCGGCATCCTTCATGTGGATGTTTTCGTTTCCGTCATCGCCCATAAACATCAGGGTGTTCTGCCAGGCGCCTACATTGGCATTCTGGGCATAGCTGATGGTCTTGTCTACCAGCACCTTGGCATCTTCTGCATAGGTTACCGGGAAGCGGCCTACGGCTACATCCTGCAACTCACGGTTAGGATACAGTCCGGCTCCCTCGCCGAGCATACCGAACCAGCTGTCGCTGACGAAGCAGGATACGGCACTGAAGGAGTTCTCACTCTCAAAGCACAGCAGATAATCGTCTGGATTCAGGTATTTGCAACCGGAGGTAAGCATGCGGTTATCCCATACGCAATCGCCGAAGAGCAGGAGATATTTCGGCATATCAGCCTCGCTCTGTGCGCGGTCGGAAAGCATGCGCAGGTAGCGGCGGTAGGCGTTGGCATCGGGGGTACCGCTAGAAAATTCGTTATAGAGTTCATCGGCAGGCACGATGGTAACACGCAGTCCGTCGTGCTGTTCATGAAATTCTTTCAGTCGCTGAGCCTGTTTCAGCAGTTTCTGTGAGGCGGGTATGATGATGACCATATCGGCTGCTCCATCGGCATGATGATCCTGGTTGGTGATGCCGTAGACATACTGGGCAGCCGGTATCTTTCCACCGGAGCTCAGATTCGCAGCGGTAAAGGCACAGCTTCGAGGCTCTGCCCACGTTACGGAGATATAATCGAGGCGGATGGAAGCTCCCGACAAGACCTTGATGGAGATGGTATCCTTATCCTGGAAATCGGAAACGGGATAGGTGACAACGCGCTCTGTAGCCTTGAGGTATTTAATCTCCTCCGTCGTACCGTCATCTTTGACAGAAAGGGTGATTTCGCCCAAAGCCTTGCCATTCTTCAGTATCTGAGCCTTGCTGTCTGTGGTGGTAGTCAGGGCTACGGAGAGTTTGCCTATCGCAGAACCGGTGGTATTCGTAATCACCACTTTCTTCTCATCGCCCACCTTCAGTTCTTCTGCATCGAAGAGGTTCCTGCCGCCATGATAGTAGCTGTAACCATCTGACTCGTAGAGGGAATGGTAATCGTATGACTGCGGATAATGGGAAGAGACAAAGGTGGCTGAATCCTGCACCAGAGGCTCTCCATCGGTCTGGGTAATAAAATAGTAGCCGTAATCGGAATAAGGATTACGGATGCGCTGGAGGGCTGTTTCTGACTTCCAGGATACCGGACCCTGGGCATAGAAATAATGCTTGCCGCCTACAATACACTGGGGAACTTCCTGAAGATCATCGGTAGCCTGCAGTTCGCTCGCCAGAAGGGCTTCGTTCTGCAGATTGCCGCCATAGCCGTAGATCTTCACCTTGCTGATATCGGAGAAGCCTGCCTGGCGCACTACCTGTTCGGTAAGCTGATGAAAACCGGTTTCGCTGACTCTAATCTTCGCCCATCTGCCTGAGGCAAGAACGGAATGGTCAGCATAGAGGGAAGAGGCTGAGCGCAAAGCATCAGAAGAAGTGAAGGCTGATACTTTGCCCTTAGCCAGCAGAGAAGCCCGGCTGCTACGCTCGGAGCGCTTCAGAGGACGGGCATCTACCTGGAGCATGAAACTTACCAGCAGCTGATGGCGGTTGTTGCGGAATACGACAGGACTGAAATCTATCTGGAGTACGCCCTGCTTACGGCATTCGGTAACCCGCTGCTGAGGAAATACCTGCTCAGGAGGAACTGCACCCGACAGGCGGTTGTAGTTGGCGATGTCGGAGGCAGTCATATCGATATACTCGCCATATTTCAGGCTGACGGTATATACCGAATCACGGTATGCACCGGTCAAAGGAATGGAATACACGAAACGGGGCAACACGGAATCTACTCTGACTTCAGAAGAGGTCAGATTGAAGAATCGCTGTGCCTGAGCAGGAACCACCAGCATGAGCAGACATGCCAGCAGCATGTATTTCCAAACCTTTGTTATGTTCATATCGATATATTACTTGCAATATTGTTTATTTACAATGAAAATCGAGCACCTTCCTGTCTTCGAGATAGCCTACGAGATGGTCGTCGATGTTGACAGGGCCACAGCCTGTAGGACATCCGGTATAGAGCAGGTCGCCCGTCTTGAGCGTGAAGTACTGACTGATGTAGGAGATGATTTCATCTACCTTGTAGAGCATATCACTCGTGCAGCCTTCCTGTACGGTCTTGTCGTTGAGGTCGAGACGGAAGTGCAGTGCCTGGATATCACGGAACTTCCGGATGTCGACCCATTCGCCGATAACAGCAGAACCGTCGAATCCCTTGGCGAGTTCCCAAGGCTGTCCAGCCTCGCGCAGCTTCTTCTGCATCTCGCGTGCCGTAAAGTCGATACCTACGGTTACTGCATCGTAATAGCGGTGGGCAAAACGCTGCGGAATGGTCTTTCCCAACTTGGATATTCTGACCACCACTTCGGTTTCGTACTCTATTCTTCCCAGATGATCAGGGATGAAGAAAGGCTTGCCGTTATTGAGCAAAGCAGAATCTGCCTTGGTAAAGATGACAGGACGCTCTGGTTTAGATAACGTACCATGCAGCGATTTATTGTGTTCGGTATAGTTCATACCGATGGCAAATATCTTCATAACATCAAATTTTTATATAAAAAAGAAATGGGAGTTAGAAGTAAAGCAGAGCTTTAACTTCATAACTCCCGGGTATTCTAATTTAACTATAAGTCAAATTAATGCTTGCTTTTGAGTAATGATTACTCAGCAGCAAGAGTAAAGCGCTGGTAAGCAACGATCTTGAGATCCTTGCTCTGAGAAGCGAGGTACTGAGCAACAGTCTGCTTGTCACCATCACCGAACTGGAACTCCTGGTCAACGAGGCAGTTCTCCTTGAAGAACTTAGCCAGACGACCATTAGCGATGTTCTGGATCATAGTTGGGTTCAAAGTAGCAGCCTTCTCCTCACCTACAGTCTTCTTGATGTTGCGAGCCTCTTCAGCCTGCTCAGGTGTCAACCAACCCTTCTTGGTGTTGCTCTCGATGTGATCCTCAGAGTCAACGTGAGCTGGGTTGATGCCAGCCTTCTTCAAAGCTGCGTTAACAGCCTTCTCTACGAGCTCTTCCTTAGTCTTGGCAACAGCAACCTCGAGCTCAGTCTTCTTAGTCTCCTCAGAAACAGAAGACTCGTCGAGAGCTACAGGGCGCATAGCAGCTACCTGCATAGCTACCTTGTGACCAGCCTCCTCGTTGTTCTCGTTGAGCTGAACCATAGTACAGAGAGTGTGCTTGTTCATGTGGTCGTAAACCTCGATGTTATCACCCTCGAGAACGCAGTAGCCGTCGAGCTCCATCTTCT
>CAKPYB010000016.1 GCA_934202525.1 uncultured Prevotella sp. | reverse complement strand
TAGAAAAACTTACATCTGTCTTCTTATGTATCTTGCCAGTCCGTAAACATATCTGCGGCAACCAGGGCGATAGTGGAGCAGGCGGTCGAACCACGCAAGATGCTTGTTGAATAGGCGAACCGTAACGCCTACATAGACCATGGCGAAGAGAGTGCCGATTCCCACAATCTCCCATTTCCATGAACCGAGAAGCAGGAAGCTGAACACGACGGCTAAGACTACGAGCGTGATGTCCACACGAATCTTGGCTTTAGGGAATGGCCAGCCAGTCACCTTGTGAATGGCGATGGAAATGCCCTCGCCCGGCATGGTTACTGAGCCGCATTTCACCTCCATGGCGATTCCGAAACCGAGGATGGTGCAACCGGCTATCTGCACAAGGGCATTGACCAGGATATTTTCTGAAACCATCCACTCCGTAAGCACCATGTTGAGGTCAATGAGCATTCCGAAGAAAAAGCCGATAACGAGCTGGAAGAGTTGCACCCACTCGAAGTTTCTTCTCAGAATCAGAATCTGCAGCACCACGAAGATGGCGTTCATCATGATGGTGTAGCCGCCGATAGTCCATCGGGGAATGTAGTCAAGTATCGTTCCTGCCGAAGCCATCACGTAAGGGATGGTGGAAATAACACTTGAACCTAACTGACTTCGCACACATGCAGCGACTCCGAAAGTCATTACATAGAGCGATACGAGCAGCAGAATATGCTGCCATGCAAAAGATATAACTTCTTCTTTCTTAATCATTTATATTATTTTATTATCAATTTATGTGCAAATACGCCATCAGCGGCAGTTCGTCGGAAATTCCGACAAACTGAATTTTTAGCAACACCTATTATATAATTACCTGTCTATTTCCGTAAAACGATTAAAAGTTCTTCCGTCCCTCGTAACTTTCCCGAAGAACATGTTTTCGGGGCGAACCCAATAGGCTTGGTCTCCATAGAGAGCCTGATAAACCACCATGCGCTCCTGAGTCTCTGAGTCGAAGGCAGAATGGATGAACTTGTATTTGCCGCCCTTAAAGTGCTGGAAATATCTTTCTTCCTTTGCTGAAAACTCCATCATCATTTTCCGGGCTAGGGGAGCGTACCAGGTCTTCACCTCCTGCTCAGTAGGCGTATGACCGCCAGGGAAATGGAAGGCTTGGTTGTAATGCTCCAGGAAAAGAGGGGAGAAGTGAGCCAGGGTATCCTGCTCACCAAAAAGTCCCCACACACGATCCTTATAATATGGGTTGCAATGGTCGAACTGCACGGCTTCCAACTCAGCAAATTCCTCTATCAGCGCCTCGTCAATCACCAGCCGCTGATTGCCGTCCCTTCTCGGTGCCTTGTATTCATGCTCTCCGATGCGCTCCTTCAGAAACTCCGTCATCATGAAATACGGATTGCCGAGCAGGGCAGGAATGCCCACCACCGGAGCCAGCATCTGGGCGAGGAAAGAGCCGCAGCTGTTGCCCAGAAGCAAGTCGGGCTGCTCCCGGTCGATGATGGAGCGAATCTCCTTCAGTGCCTCGTTGGGGTGCAATGGCAGGTCGGGAGTCAGCACCACCGCCGTCCCCTCAAACGCCTCTTTCAAGGCTCTCGCCATCGGGCAGCTGCCCGTGGCGAAGAATCCGTGTAGGAATAATATCTTCTTCATTCTCTAATCTTCAAAGTCTTGTTTACTTTAGTCTCTTTTCTTGTGGCAGAGATATTTTGGGGGGTACTAACTTATCTTATATGTTGTAATCTAAATATTTCTTTCTGCTTTTCTATTTCTTCCTTAAGTTGCTGTTCTGTAGGAAGATATGTGAGATATTTTGAAGCAAATAATTGCTTGCTGTCATGCAGGATGGAAAATCTTGCGATGTCCTGACTGGTTTCCGAACAGAGCAGTATGCCGATGGTCGGATTGTCGCCTTCCGTGCGTTTCAGTTCATCATACATTCTCACATACATATCCATTTGTCCTACGTCCTGATGGGTGATTTTAGTCGTCTTCAAATCGATCAGTACGAAGCATTTCATCAGGTAATTGTAGAATACCAGGTCTATGTAGTAGTCTTGGGTATCGGTGATGATGTGCTGCTGGCGCTCCACGAAGGCATAGCCTTTGCCCATCTCCATCAGAAACTTCTGAAGATGGGTGATGATGGCACTCTCCAGTTCGCTTTCCGAGAAGCTCATGTCTCGGGTTAAGCCCAGGAACTCTGTCACCATTGGCGACTTGATGAACATGGCAGGCGAGTCTGCGTATCCTTTTGTAAGGGTTTTCATCTCGTTCTCTACCTCATCTTTGTGCTCATTGCTGGTTTGCAGAAGACGATAATAGTATTGGGAGGCAACATTGCGGTCGAGGGTTCTCACACTCCACATTTGTTCGGCTGCTTCTTGTATGTACCACAACCTCGCTTGTGCATCATCCACCCTTAAAATGCATCTTAAATGTGACCACGAAAGATTTTGCACACGCGTGTGCAAAATCTCCCAATTAGGAAAATATTGGTATAATTGCTTGAAATAGGCAAGGTTACGAACACCATAGCCCGAGCCGAACTCAGTCGTTAACTGCTGAGATATGGACTTGATGAGCTGTATTCCATAATCAGCACGCTGCTTGCCAAGCTGCTCTTCTTCAACAATACGTTTGCCAATTTCCCAGTTTGAGCGTATCAGAGTTTCGTTGATAGATTGATACGCTCTGTTTCTTGCCCTTGTGATGATGGTTCTGATATCATCTATGACATGTGCATCTATATTTATAATATTCTTTTCCATCTATATATTTTTTATTTCTTTTTCCTTGCTTCCCAATGACCGCTATGATAAGCCATGCTCAACTCCCATATCAGCGCAATATATCTGCAAAAATACAAAAAATATTCAGAAAAGTGATTATTTGGATGGATTTTGTTTGCAGGGCGAACTTGATTTAACCTTATTTTATAAGATAGAGGGATATTTTGAAAAGCCGAAATCCTTAATGACCTTAATGACCTTGACCTTAATGACCGGATTGATGAATACATGTACCCATATACATCAAGGGGAGTTTGCTCGAGATGAGTAAACTCCCCCTTCAATTATTAATTGCTTTTGACGTTGAAAAAATGTAATAGCACTTCTGAAATATCTTTTCTGATAGCAATGGTGTGTGAATTGTCAAGCATGGACTGGGTGTTCTCCTGGTTGATTCTCACCAGATGCGTGTCCTTCCACGACGCAGCCATCCTTTCGAACGGAAAGCGGATGATGGAGGGCGTGTTGAATCCCACACCCAGTTCCAGCAATACCGTCCGCTTCTCCCTGGCATATTCCAAAAACTGGCAGTAGCGCTCAGAGGCAGCCTGCCAGCTTTCGTCTTCTACGAAGTATTCATCGCATCTCACATGCACTGCCATCTTCTCTCCGTCTATCGGACAATGTGGCACCAGCGAAGACGGAATCCTGCAGTCTTCCGTAGCGTTCACCATCCGCTTCACCAGCTCCTCATTATCATATAATGTGTCGTGGCAACCTTTGGCACATTGCAGATAAGCATAGTCGCCCTGCACCTCGAAGAGTCGGTCTTCGTCAAATCCTGCCTTTCTGAACTGCCCGTCAACATTGGTCGTAATGACAAAATAATCCTTCTGATTCACAAGCTTGAAAAGCTGCTGATACAGTGGCGCCACATTCCGAAAACGGATAAAGTCGATGTGGCGAGCCCAGCAAGCCCAATATTCCTCCTCCGTCTGGAAGGGATAAAAACTGGACGAATACAGGTCGCTGATGCCATACTTCTGAATGAAGTCGGCAAAGCGATGCTCGAAATCAGGACCATCGTATCTGAGTCCTGCAGCCGTAGAGAGTCCGGCTCCGGCACCGATGATGATGCACTCTGCAGAGGCTATCTGTTCACGGGCTTCAGCAATCTGCCTGGAGCAGTCTGTAGTAGATGTCACGGTCTTGATCTTTGAAAACATTGAAGATAACATGTCTGATGTATTTAGCTTGATTCATAAATGATTTCACTTCCCTGACGGCGATTTCTGCAGCCAGCTGGTTGGGAAAGCGGAAAACGCCGGTGGAAATACAGCAGAAGGCGATGGACTGCAAGCCGTTTTGCTCTGCCAACTGCAAACATTCATGATAGCACGAAGCCAGTTGGACACATTGCTCCCGGGTAGGCTCTCCATCTGGAATGATTGGTCCCACCGTATGGATGACGTATCGTGCAGGCAGATTGAATCCCGGAGTAATCTTTGCCTTGCCCGTTGCCTCCGGGTGTCCCTGGTGCATCATCATTCTGTTGCAAATATCACGCAACTGAATCCCTGCTGCAGAATGGATGGCGTTGTCGATGCAGCTGTGGAGAGGCTGGAAACATCCCAGCATCTGACTGTTGGCGGCATTGACTATCGCATCCACCCGCAGTCGGGTGATGTCTCCCTGCCAAAGAATAAGCGCCGCATCATCTTTGGAAATATCTCCCACCGAAACCTCTCCTTTCTCCTTGCGCTGCATCTGCAGTTCCTTATCCTGAAGAGTCAGGAAATCTGCGTTCATTGCTATCGGATAGCGCAGGTTCATCAGTCCTCTCAGCATCTGCTGCTTTCCTTTGAGATCAGCAGGGATGGCGTACGATTCCCCTATATCTTTCATCAGCATGCAGCACATCTTGTCAAGATTCTGCATGCGGTGTTTGCTGTCGCTCACCGTATGGTCCTTCATATTGTAATGCTTGAACATCGGAGGCGTGGACGTGAGGTCGTAATGATCCATCTCCGCTATTTCCACCTTGAAATAAGCCAGTTTGTCGAAGGATGTATAGAGACGTGGCAGAACAGGATTATGTTCGTAAATCCACTTCTGTGTTTCTTCATCCACCCCGAAGTCTGCCTTGCCATTCACCTTTACAAACTCCTTGCCCTCGTTTGCCATAATCTCTACAAACGGATTCTCCAGCAGCTGTCTGTACACCTCCTTCTCGGGCGATGTGGCGAAGAAGAGGGTAGAGTCCTCCATCTTCATGATTTGGAAGATGCGGATATGCGGACGATTGCCTTCGCTGGTAGCGAAAGCAATCTCCACGTGATTCTTCAGAAAATCTAATGCTCGTTGCATGATTCGATTTTATTCCTTAATCTACAACCTTATTTATATAGAGCCTTGCCCAGATCTGTCAATCCTGCCTCTCCAGGCAATTCTGGCCATGCCTTCTTCATGGCTTCCACGAAATCCTGTGCAGTCTTGTTGGCAGCAAGCAGCTCTTTCATCTTTTTCAGATATGTGATTTTGAATTCCACAGCGTCGCGTGTAGCAGCACCACCGTGACCTCCAATGAACAGCGTTGCGCCCGAAGCCAGAGACTTTTCTGCTTCTGCTATTTCAGAATCGATGGCAGCAGGAGAAGAAATCTGCAGATTACTTACATGAGCCTTTGCCGGAGTCCAATGGGTGTAATAAGCCTTTCCGCCAATCAGGATGCTTGCGGCAGGAAAATCGGTAGTTGCTCCATGGCGGAACTCGAAGTTTACGCCAGCCCAGTTTTCTGTCTTGCCGAAAGCCACCTCTGTAGCCTTGCCGGTAGGCAGGGCGGTTATCGCATCACCGAAAGTCTGTGCAAAGTTCTTCATCATGCCTCCATATACGGGGCCTTGGGTGAATTCAGACATACCCTGTGCCATCACCACATCATAATTTCCGGTTCCGCCTACATGATAGTCTGTGATGCGTTTCACTACCTTCTTTCCCAACTTGCCGAGGTAAGCGTCGAATTCTGCTACATTGTCTTTGAACAGCGGCTGCTCCATTGTTACCAGCCCCCTTTTACCCTCAACGATGTAGCTCGCATCACCCAGTGCATCGTTAGTGTAATAAACGTGCAACTTGCAGTTACCGAGGTCTTTAACCTCAAAACGTCCCTTAGTCTGTGCCATTGCAGCAACAGTCAGGAGATTGAATAAAACAAATAAAACCTTTCTCATTGTTTCTGTCTTTTAATTTTAATTGATATTGATATATTCTATCTTGTTTCCGGGTGCAAAGATACGATAAGAAATTCATACTCACAAGAAGGCACAAAAGGGTGAGATAGTTACCTGAAGGTAAGTATTGCAGAGCATCAGAGGGTTGTAAAAAACAGAATTAAGCAAGATTAACAATGATTCATGGTTCGCATAGTCTCATGAAATTTTAATGACAGCCTACATAGCGACAGACTTTTAGCTATATTGTTGATTTTCAGAATATAATCACCGACTTTGCACATAATATTCATAAGATTATTATGTGCAAAACAATGAATATATCTAAAATGCGCATAGCGGTCAATTCAATTGCGCACACAGTGTATTTGCATTTTGAACCCCCGAAAATCCTTAATGACCGAAAATGACCGTGACCTTAATGACCGGATTCTTGGGGGATTGAAAATGATAATGACCCTTCATGACTTTGACCCTTCATGACCTGGATGAACCCCATACGCCCTGAAGGGGCAGAAGCTCCTAGCCCAGGGTAACACCCTGGGTAAATACGGACGCAAACATGTCGCCCTGTAAGGGCAAAAGCTTTCAAATATCAGTCAATTTATAAAGCTTTTGCCCTACAGGGCGACTTGTTGATTGCTTCTATACCCTGGGCTAGGAGCTTTTGGGCCTTCAGCCCGTTCTTGAACCACATTCGTAGTTCCATGTTCTTTATCCCATGCAGCTCGTTACTCCGAGCGTGGTAGCGATAGCGGTCAGAATGCTGATGGCTATCTGAAGAATTGTTTTCCAAGAGTCCCTTTTCATTTCGTTTGATTTTTAATGTTAAGTGTTAAATGTTAAATGTTAACTTTGTGGGGGCGGATAGGCTGGGCTAGGGGCTAGCAACCTAGCCAGTCTATCCTTGGGCTATTCAAGGCCGTCGCCAGTATCGTCCTTGCCGGTAGTACCGCCGCCTGATTCAGAGCCTTGGCCGTCGCTGCCGGTCTGACCGGTGTTTGAACCGCCTGGGGTAGAACCGCCTGGCGTATTATCCGGAGTAGTTGGCGCGTTGAGGTCAACGTTGGTCTTACCCTCCTTAATCGCCTTGATAACGGCTGCCTGAGCACTGCGGCTGGCTACGAGGTTGAACTCGGCGTCATCGCGAAGGTTCTTAAACTCCTGACCTGGCTCCCACTGAACCTTCACACCGGTGATGTTCTGCGAGGTGAACTTGTCGGCATCCTCAGCACCCTTCGAAGTGAGAAGGAGAGAGAAATCACCGAGGTCGCCCAGACGAATCTTCTTGCCCTCGAGCAACATCTCACGCATGCAGTCTACGGCGATGTAGAGGATGGCGCTGATGTCAGCTCTCGAATAAACACTACCATGAGAGGTGATGTGCTTGGCAAACTTCTCGATGGTCATGATGTCGGTGTACTGCGAGATGGCGAAAGCGTTCTGCTTCTCAGTCTTCACGAGTTCCAGGTCCTTTGGGTCAGGAGTCTTGCCCTCCTTCTTTGCCTGGTTGATGCGTGACTTAGCCTGGTTGATTTCCAGAAGATTTGCGTTCACGCTACGCATTACGATGCTGTAATTAATCATAGTCGTTTGTAGTATGTTTAGAGTCCTTTGTTTTGCAACTCCCCAGAACGCCCCGTTCCTGCTGTTTTCGGGGTCTTCATTGATGACCGGCGCCTGCCATCATTTATGACCCGTGTTGGTCTTAAGAGAAGACCGCCTTCAGGCACCTAAGGCATTTCCTTCGATTGCTGGTGCAAAGATACAACATTTTCGGGCGGAATGCAAGCTTTTACCCTAACTTTCTATTCCGGAAATAGCGTAAGTAGCTGATAGATAATGCTTTCTATCGTTTTCTATCTGAGCTTTATTGCAGAAACATAGTAAAACAGGAAAATACGCATTGAAGGTAGCTGAAGAAACGTGAAAAAGCGGTCATTAAGGTCAAGGTCATTAAGGTCATTAAGAAAATGGGAATCGGTCATTTTGAGCTATAGTATATATAAATATTATTTATATATATACTATAGGAAAATGTTTTTCCCCCGAAACCTTAATGACCTTAATGACCTTGACCTTAATGACCGGATAGAATATTTCTGTTTTAAAGACTTGCAGTAAATAAGGTAACGCATCGTAATTAGTTGTTTATTACACATTTATACCAGTATATTAAAGTTGCTATTAATGTTTTTATGTATAAGTATAATCTACATTCTCTAGTGCCGGAAATGAGTTCTTGCATTGCTTTTTCTCCTCTCTTTACCTCATTCTACCCCTTATTTACCCCTCGAATTTGTCAAAAATACGTCAAGTCTGAGACAGATTTATGTCTGAGGAGGGGCATTTTACACCCTTAGGAGAGGGGGTAAAACATCTTCCTAACCCCCATATTTCGCATTTTTTCTTCGTAAAATGCAATATTCTTATTGCATTTTGCCTCTTTTTATTTCGGTATTATGAGGGTAAAGATTATTTATATTCTTGGAATATTGACGTTAGGTCATTAAGTTTTATGTAGCTGATTTTTAGAGTCGTTTGGTAAACGCACGTAAGCAGGATATGTGTCTTTTCTTTACAAAAGCACTCAAAATTTCTCTGAAAGGACTAAGTATTATAATCGCATTTTTCAGTATCTTTCAGCAGTTATCTCCCTCTTTTTGCGAGAAATTAGGCTAAAAATAGCCGAAAACAGACCATTTCCCCTTAGTTTATTATCTTCCAAATGAAGAAAAAATAGTGTGTTTTAAAAGAAAACCTCTTCCACAACGCGTCATTCGCTAAGGAAGAGGTCTGTTTTAGCTGGTCTTATGAAGACCATATTCGTCTGAAATATGCTTTGATTCTTAAAGCTTTGACCAGTCGATGCTGCGGATAAAAGCCAAGGTTGAAACCCAATCGCAGTCGAGGCAGAAAGGAGTAGGAACATCCGGGGTGTTGTAATAAGCCAGGGTAAACTCTGTATCTGCATCCTTAAATGCCTTGTGGTCGATGGTTGCTTGCTTGAAAAACTGGGTTACGAGCGGCTTGTTCTTGTTTGAAGCCTCCTTCAGGCGCTTCTGGTAGAGCGTAATATATACGCTCATGGCGTAGGCCTGCTCATTGAGATAGCGAACCTTGACGTTCAGGGTGTCCTTGCTCAGATTCTTGTCGAGCATTACATACGGAGGCAGAATCTTGCTGCGCATGTAGGTCATCGCGTCAAACTTGAAGAGGGCTGTACGGCGCTCGTCCATGCTCTTCGTGGTGTCGTTGATGATTGCATCAGAAGTGCGGAGCACCTCGTTTAATACATCCTGGGCGCTTGCCTTAGCTATGCTGAGGGTGAGCGCAAATAATAATATTATGTATCTCATCTTTCTGAAATTATTAATTATCAATTCTTTTTAATCGTTGGTGTGGCGCATGAGGAAGATGCTGTGGTCGATGCACGCTGGCAATTCTTCTTTATAATGCGTTACCATGATCATGGTTTTGTTCTGGCGGCGACAGAAGGCTTCGATGACGTCTTTTACAAGACGGCGGTTGCGGTTGTCGAGTCCGTGGAGCGGCTCATCGAGAATCAGCAGTTCCGGGTCCTTGACAAAGGCACGAGCCAGGAGCACGAGGCGCTGTTCGCCGCTGGAGAGCTTCAGGAAACCACGGTCTTCAAGACCTTCCAGTCCGAAGACTTTCATCCAGAAGCGGCACTTGTCCATATCTTCTTCCTTCGGCTTTACATAGAGACCTACGGAATCCATCAGGCCGCTTGCTACGATGCGGATGGCTGGCAGGTCGCGCTGGTAAGAGCGGTGAAGCTCAGGCGATACGTAGCCGATGTGTTTCTTGATGTCCCAGATGCTCTCGCCGCTGCCTCGAGGATTGTCGAAGAGGGTAATGTCGCAGGCGTAACTCTGCGGATTGTCGGCACAGACCAGACTGAGGAGTGTACTCTTTCCGGCTCCGTTCTGTCCGCTCAAAGCCCATCGCTCGCCGTTCATCACGGTCCAGTCGAGGTCATTGAGGATGATTCGCTCGCCATACTGTATGCGTACCTTGTTCATCTTCACCACTTCCTGGGTGTGATATTCGCGGTCGCTGTAAGGCTGGTCTACGATAGCCTGTTCCAACTCCGGGCTTAGCACATGGGCAGGCACGGATTCTCTGCCGGCAAGATATTCGGCGAGGGTTACCTTAGGCAGAACCTTCATATTCTTCACTTCTACCACGTGGGTGATGAAATCAGGAATATCATCGCTCTTGCTCAGTACGAGGATAATCTGCAGGGCTCGCTCTGAAGAGAGGGTCTTGAGCAGTTCCTTGAGCTGGTCGCGGGTTTCAGCATCGAGTCCGATAAACGGATTGTCCATGATGAGCACGCGAGGCTCTGAGAAGAGAGTAGAGGCAAGTTTGAACTTGCGGAGCTCGCCACTTGAGAGCAGGATGGTGTATTTGTCCATCAGGTGCTGCATGTGGAAGAGTTCGTAGATGTGCTGCTGCAGGGCTCTGCGCTCTGGAGTGTCTTCGCCAGCCATCTGGTAGGCTTCTTCCAGCTTGTCCTTTACGATAGGCGTGTTCTCGTCTATCTCGAGCTGGTTCCAGCGCTGCTGCAGGAAATAAGTGCGGTCGTTATCGCCTCCGTAGGAGTCGCGGAAGGTAATATACTTGATGTTGTCGCTCACCATTGTTTTCTGACTAGGTGAGAAATCGTAATCAGGGTCGTGCATCAGGAGTGGGTGGCGACCTACGATGATGTCGACAAACATTGATTTTCCTCCACCGTTCGGACCTACGATAGCGATGTGCTCACCATCGCACGCCTCGAAGTTTACGGGTTCTGCCATACGCCATTCTGGCATACGGGTAACACCGTTTTTAATGCTAATAATCTTTTGCATCTCTCTTATTTTTTTATTCTACTCTGATTCTTTGTTGCAAAGTCTTTCCAGCTGCTGTAGTGCTTGGCGTCGGTCTCCGGGCGGTTCATCTGCAGAAAGTGGCAGTAGGCTGCCCCCAGCGCATCGGTAGCGTCCATGAACTTCGGCATTTCGTCTTGCTGAATATGGAGCAGTCGCTGCAGCATTCCCGCCACCTGTTCCTTCGAAGCCTGTCCCTGTCCGGTAATGGCCATCTTGATTTTGAGCGGCGCATATTCGTGGATAGGAACGCTGTGATGAATGGCGGCTGCGATGGCTACTCCCTGCGCTCTGCCCAGCTTGAGCATCGACTGCACGTTCTTGCCGAAGAAGGGGGCTTCGATGGCCATCTCATCGGGCAGATAGCTGTCGATGATGCCGGTTACGCGGTCGAAGATCTTGCCCAGCCGGAGATAGGGATCGCTCTCCTTGCGCATGTCGATGACGCCCATCACCACCAGTTCTGCCTTGTTGCCGATGATGCGGATTACGCCATAGCCCATCACGTTGGTTCCGGGGTCAATGCCGAGAATGATCTTCTCTGTATTCGATTTCTTGATCATCGCTGATAAATCTCCTGACTTTTTAGAATGCTGTTTTAACGGTCCATATATGGATTGTGAGCGAGCTCTTCGCCTATGCTGGTGTATTCGCCATGACCCGGGAGAACCTGGGTCTCGTCAGGCAACTGACCGAGATGGCGCAGACTGTTGATGATGCGGAACATGCTGCCTCCAGGGAAATCGGTTCTGCCGATAGAGTTGTGGAAGAGGGTGTCGCCGGTGAAGGCTACGTGCTCTGCCTCGCAATAGAAGGTGACGGAACCGCTGCTGTGGCCCGGAGTGGCGATGACCTGGAACTCGTGGTTGCCGAACTTGATGACCTCTTCATCTTCGAAGAATCTGCCAATAGGCGGAAACTGGTAATCGAGTTGCATCTGATAGAAGGTTTCTGCCTGCTTGGCGAGTCCCTTCATCAGTTTTTCGTCTGCTGCCGATACTTCCGGCTTCAGTCCGAACTCCTGGTAGATGGTATTGTTGCCGAAGTTATGGTCAAGATGGCCATGGGTTACGAGCAGGTGAACAGGCTTGAGCTGGTTCTCCTTAATATATTGTGTAATAGCCTTGCGCTCTTCCGGATAGAAGGCGCCGCAATCGATGATGACGCATTCCTTGGTCTCATCGCTCACCACGTAGCAGTTTTCCTGCAACATGTTTACTTGAAATCTTTCTATATGTAACATTTCTTACTTTGAACTTTGAATTTTGAACTTTATGATTAGCAACTCAAGTTTCGCAAGTTTTTGCTCCACACGCCCTGAAAGGGCAGAAGCTCCTAGCCCAGGGCAACGCCCTGGGTTTTCATGGGCGCAAACTTGTCGCCCTGTAAGGGCAAAAGCTTTCAAATACCAGGCAATAAACAAAGCTTTTGCCCTTACAGGGCGCCTTGCTGATTGCTATTATACCCAGGGCGATGCCCTGGGCTAGGAGCTTCTGCCCTTTCAGGGCGTGCTGCTTCTGGTAGCTTTTTGCCCTTTCAGGGCGTGCTGCTTCTGGTAGCTTTTTGGGCTTCATTCCGTACATGAACAACAAGCGTAACTTTAGTTAAGACAGCTGCATTCTTCTACGCCGGAACGTAAACCAGTTGCTTGTCCTGACTGAACCATTCTTCATCGAAGAAAGTGCTGAGCGGAGTGATTTCTGAAATCTTGAAGTATTGCTTCAGTTCTTCTTTCAGATTGCCTCCTTTCAGACACAGAAGTCCGTTAGGCAGAGCGTTTTGTCCCTTCTGCTTAAAGTTTTTCTTGATAATCTTCATTAGGTCAGGAAGCTGCATTACCGCACGGCTTACCACGAAATCGTACTTGCCTTTTTCGTCTTCTCCGCGCAGATGCTCTGCCTTGAGATTCTGCAGATTGATGGCCGTAGCTACCTCGTTGCAGACTCTGATTTTCTTGCCCGTTCCATCTATCAGCTTGAACTTGCATTCAGGGAAGAGGATAGCGAGCGGAATGCCCGGGAAACCTCCGCCGCAGCCGAAATCGAGAATCTCCGTGCCCGGACGGAAATGGATGGCCTTGGCTATTGCCAGAGAATGGAGCACGTGGTGCTCGTACAGATTATCGATGTCCTTGCGGCTGATGACATTGATCTTGCTGTTCCAGTCGCGGTATAATGCATCGAGTGCCTCGAACTGCTTTTTCTGCTCTTCCGTGAGGTTCGGGAAGTATTTCTCTATTATTTCTATCATATAATTATATGTATTCTTCTTTATTTCTACTGATTTTTCTGCAAAGGTAGTGTAAAAAATCGGAAAACACGTAATAAAAACATCAAAATCTGTTAGATTATGCTCGTATATTAAGTTTTTTGCGTAACTTTGCACCCGTTTTCAATATAATTTAAGCAAAAATAGATAAAAACAGACAAGAAAATATGATAAAAGCAGCACTCTTCGATCTGGATGGCGTGGTATTCGATACAGAATCGCAGTACTCCATCTTCTGGGGAATGATAGGCAGGGAGTATCATCCGGAAATGCCCGATTTCGAATATCGCATCAAAGGACAGACTCTGGTTCAGATTTACGACAAGTATTTCACCGATGAAGCCGTCTTCGCCCACATCGAAGGTTTTACAGGCGCAAAGGAGGAACAGGCTAAGATTACAGCCAGACTGGATGAGTTTGAAAAGACCATGCAGTATGAATATATTGCAGGGTTCGAAGACTTCATCAGCGACTTGAAGCAGCATGGCGTAAAATGCGCTGTGGTAACGAGCAGCAATATTCAGAAGATGCTGAATGTCTACGACCGTCACCCGGAATTCAAGGCTTATTTCGACCGCGTGCTGACCAGCGAGGATTTCGCCGAGAGCAAGCCTCATCCAGACTGCTATTTGAAAGGTGCAGCCTATTTCGGTGTGGAACCGGAAGACTGTGTAGGACTTGAAGACAGCTTCAACGGACTGAAGGCGGTGAGAGCCTCAGGAGCCTTTACCTTAGGTCTTGCCACAACGAACAGCAGAGAAGCCATCCAGCCGCTATCCGACTATGTGATAGATGATTACAGAGGTTTCGGCTTTGCTGACTTGCAGCGCATCGTGGAGAATGCGAAATAGATTCAACGCAGAACAATAAATAAATCAAAATAAAAAAATGGGATATTTATCTACTGACAAGAAGAAAATTACCACCAAGACCTTCGCAGAAATGAAGAAGGCTGGCGAGAAAGTAACCATGCTGACAGCATACGACTTTACAACAGCCGGTATTATAGATGCTGCAGGAATTGACTCTATATTAATAGGTGATTCGGCCAGCAATGTGATGGCAGGAAATGCAGACACATTGCCGATTACCGTTGACCAGATGATTTATCACGCCCGCAGCGTGGCACGTGCCTGCCAGCATGCTTTCGTGGTTTGCGACATGCCTTTCGGCAGCTATCAGATCAGCAAGGAAGAGGCGCTGCGCAATGCTTGCCGCATGATGAAGGAGACGGGTGTAGACGCTCTGAAACTGGAAGGCGGCGTAGAAATCTGCGACACGGTTAAGGCGCTGGTTAATGCAGGTATTCCTGTTCATGGTCATCTCGGACTTACCCCGCAGAGCGTTAATAAGTTTGGCGGTTACGGAATCCGTGCCAAGGAAGAGGCTGAGGCACAGAAGCTTATCAGCGACGCCATTGCGCTGGACGAAGCAGGCTGCTTTGCCATCGTGCTGGAGAAGGTTCCTGCTAAGCTCGCTGCTGAAGTAAGCAAGAAGGTAAAGGCTGTAACCATCGGAATAGGTGCAGGTAACGGCTGCGACGGACAGGTTCTGGTTTATGCTGATGCACTCGGAATGACACAGGGCTTCAAGCCTAAGTTCCTGCGCCACTTTGCACAGGTAGGCGAGGAAATGACCAAGGGTGTGAAGGCTTATATTGATGCGGTGAAAACCGTAGATTATCCTAGCGCTGAAGAGAGTTATTAACATTAACTCTCTTTTTAGTGAAGTGTAAGAGAGTATAAATACGATAGATTCATAAAAGAGTTTAGAATAATGGATACACAAAATACCCCAGTACATATTAAACTGTGGCACAAGGACTTCTGGCGATTATGCTTTGCCAATCTCTTGCTGATGTCGAGTGTGTACATGCTCATTTCTGCCATTCCTTATTTTCTGATTCAGGAGAAGTATCAGATGTGGCAGATAGGGTGTGTGCTTCTTGCATACGGCTTGGGACTTTTTCTGTTTGGCGGCTTCTGCTCTTATCTGGTGCAGCGCTACCGCAGGAATATGGTCTGCCAGCTTTCCATTTTAAGTGTGGTTGTTTGTCATTCGGTTCTTTACTATCTGGATACGTTCTGGAACATCAGGTTTTCTTTTGAGATTCTCCTAGTGGTCCGTTTCCTGTTGGGAGCATTTCTGGGACTGGCTCAGATGACGCTTGCCAGTACGCTGGTTATTGATTCCTGCGAGTCGTTCCAGCGCACCGAGGCTAATTACATTACCTCTTGGTTTGCCCGCTTTTCGATAGCTGTAGGACCCTTGGTATCATGTTTTGTTTACACCTATTTCGGCATGGGCTATGTTTTCCCTACGGCTTCGTTGCTGGCTTTGGGAGCCTTCGTGCTGGTTTCTCGCGCCAAGTTTCCTTTCAAGGCGCCTGCCGAAGGAATCAAGGTTTTCAGCCTCGACCGCTTCTATCTGCCACAGGGAACTCCGCTGTTTGTCAATATCATCCTGATTACTTTTTCT
Organism: uncultured Prevotella sp.; assembly: GCA_934202525.1. Lineage (GTDB taxonomy): Bacteria > Bacteroidota > Bacteroidia > Bacteroidales > Bacteroidaceae > Prevotella. The sequence goes on along the minus strand of CAKPYB010000016.1, from coordinate 47,930 downwards.
GCAGGATTGTACTTTTCAGTACCTCATCCTACAGGCGTTTTCCTGATGATTTTTGGAGGATTGGTCTTGGCGTTACTGGCAGAAAAGTTTGTCTTTGCCGATGCTGATCTGAAGAGTCAGATATTGGTAGGTCTGATATTGCTGGCTTCTGCAGAACTGATTTCGTTTGGAGATCAGGAATTTGCTGTCGAAATCGTGGTTCCAACCTTGTTGGGTTTCAGTATGGGAATCATCGGAAGCCGTTTTCTGCTCTTCTATATTAAGTTGGCGAAACATTGCCAGCGCGGCACGAGCGTGAATTCATTCTTCCTGGCTTGGGAATTGGGCTTGAGCTTGGGACTCGGCCTCGGTTTCATGTTCCATAATCTTCCAGCGCGAGAGCATTTTGATGTAGATCATCCTGTATATAATATGGTTGAATCCCATATGCTTCATCATGCGCTTCTTTTTACAATCGTATCGTTGCTGGTGTACAATTTCTTGGTTCATCCATGGTACATGAAGCATAAAAACAGATAAAATATTTGAAATCTCGTTTGTTTCATAAAAGCTATTCTTTAAAAGAACCTAAAAATAGCTTTTATGAAACATTTTTAATATTATTTAGATAGGTTTTTTCGCTTTTGTGGCTTAATTTGAGTACTTTTGCGTTTGGTTTTGGAAATATATTGTTTGAATTAAGAAATTAAACGTAAAAATATAGAATTATGGCAGAAGCTATTGATATCCGCGAATTGAATATCCGGATAGAACAACAAAGTCAGTTTGTTACCAACCTGGTAATGGGCATGAATAAGGTAATCGTGGGTCAGAAACACCTCGTAGATTGCCTTCTTATCGGTCTTCTCTCTGATGGTCATATCCTGCTTGAGGGTGTACCTGGACTGGCGAAGACACTTGCAATCAAGACATTGTCACAGCTTATCAGCTCCGACTATAGCCGCATTCAGTTTACTCCTGATCTGTTGCCTGCCGATGTGGTGGGTACTCAGATTTATTCTCAGAAAGACGAGGCTTTCCATGTAAAGCGCGGCCCTGTCTTCGCCAATTTCGTTTTGGCAGATGAGATTAACCGTGCCCCAGCCAAGGTGCAGAGTGCGCTGCTCGAGGCAATGCAGGAGCATCAGGTTACCATTGGCGATGAAACCTTCAAACTGCCTAGTCCGTTCCTGGTAATGGCTACTCAGAACCCAATCGAACAGGAAGGAACCTATCAGTTGCCTGAAGCTCAGGTAGACCGTTTCCTGCTGAAGGTAATCATCGATTATCCTACACTTGAAGAAGAGAAGCTCATCATCCGCGAGAATATTCAGGGCGGACTTCCTGAGGTTACGCCTGTAACATCAGCCGAGGAGATTCTGAAGGCTCGCAAGATTGTAAACGAGGTTTATCTCGATGAGAAGATTGAGCAGTATATTGCCGATATCGTCTTTGCTTCACGTTATCCTGAGCGCTACGGACTGGGCGAGCTGAAAGACATGATTACCTTCGGCGGCAGTCCTCGTGCCAGCATTTCTCTTGCCAAGGCAGCCAGAGCCTATGCGTTTATCAAGCATCGCGGCTATGTGATTCCAGAAGATGTAAGAGCTGTAGCCCATGACGTAATGCGCCATCGTATCGGCCTTTCTTACGAGGCTGAGGCAAGCAATGTGACAAGCGAGGAAATCGTAAGCCGCATCATTAATAAGGTGGAAGTGCCTTGATTCGGTAAGTGAAGAGTGAAGAACGAAGAGTGAAAAATTCGCTTGCTTCACTAATCATAAAGTTCAATGTTCAAAATTCAAAGTTCAAAGTAATAAGTTGGATACACAAGATATCTTAAAAAAGGTTCGGAAGATAGAAATCAAGACTCGCGGACTGAGTCAGAACATCTTCGCTGGTCAGTATCATTCTGCCTTCAAGGGTAGGGGAATGGCCTTTGCCGAGGTGCGCGAATATCAGTATGGCGATGATGTGAGAGACATCGACTGGAACGTGACCGCCCGCTTTCATAAGCCTTACGTCAAGGTGTTTGAAGAGGAAAGGGAACTGACGGTGATGCTGCTCGTAGACGTCAGCGGGTCGCTCGATTTCGGTACGATGAAGCAGATGAAGCGCGATCTGGCTACTGAGATTGCTGCCACACTCGCATTCAGTGCCATTCAGAACAATGACAAGATAGGTGTCATCTTCTTCTCTGACCGTATCGAGAAGTACATTCCGCCTAAGAAAGGAAGAAAGCATATTCTCTATATCATCAGAGAAATGCTCAACTTCCAGCCGCAAAGCCAGCGTACCGACATCGGTTGCGCCCTGGAATATTTCACCCGCGTGATGAAACGCCACTGCACGGCTTTCGTAATCAGCGACTTCTACGATCATAAGGATTTCCAGCATCAGCTGCAGATTGCCAACCAGAAACATGATGTAGTAGCCATCCAGGTTTACGACCCGCGTGCCAAGGTGCTGCCTGACGTAGGACTGCTCAAGGTGATGGACGCAGAAACCGGACACGAAATGTATATTGATACGAGTTCGAAGAAACTGCGAATGGCTCATACCCAGCAATGGCTGATGCAGCAGGAGAATCTGAAAACCGACTTTGCCAAAAGCAAGGTCGACTGGACTTCGATTGCCACCAACGAGGACTTCTCGAAGGCGCTCCTGATGCTTTTCAAGCAGAGGGGCTGATAAAACGAAAGCTCAAAGTAAAGAAACTATGTTTAAAGTAAAGAATATCATATTGTCGCTCGCTCTTCTGGGGTGCTCAGGCTTGGCTCAAGCCCAGCAGGTAGAGCAACGCATCGACTCGCTGCAGATACTGATAGGACAGCAGACAGTGCTGCATCTGAAGGCTTCGGTGAAGCAAGGCGATAAGGTGCAACTGCCATCTTTCAAGCCGCAGCAGCAACTTACGCCAGGAGTGGAAGTGGTAGAGCAGAGCAAAGGCGACACTTCGCACATAGGCGACGACCGCATGGTGGTGAGCCGCGACTATACGCTGACTTCGTTTGATGAAAAGGTGTACGTGATTCCTGCACTCAATGTGAAGGTAAACGGCAAGAACTTTCATGGCAACCAGCTTGCGCTGAAGGTGCTCACCGTGCCTGTAGATACGGTTCATCCCAACCAGTTCTATCCGCCTAAGGATGTTCAGGATAATCCTTTCTCCTGGAGCGAATGGAGTGCGATTTTTTGGTTGAGCCTATTGCTGTTAATCCTCTGTGGCGCATGGCTTTATCTGCGCAACAGACTGAAAAACAACAAGCCGATTATCACCCATATCCGCATCGTAAAACGTGTTCCGGCTCATGAAAAGGCGCTGAATCAAATCAACGTCATCAAGCAGCAGCACGTTGAGAATCAGGAAACACAGAAGGCTTACTACACCCAGCTTACCAATACGCTGAGAGAATATATCGTGAGCCGTTTCGGATTCAATGCGATGGAAATGACCAGTATGGAAATCATCGAACGTTTGCGCGAAGCAGGCGACCAGAAGATGATTGATGAACTGAAGGAACTCTTCCAGACTGCCGACCTCGTGAAGTTTGCCAAATATGAAACCCTGGTGAATGAGAACGATGCGAACCTGGTGAATGCCATCAACTTCATCGACCAGACCAAGACAGATGAGAAACCTACAGAAGAAAAGGTGGTTCCACAACTGACCAATGAAGAGCAGAAGACGCAATCTCAGCGCCGCCTCATCAAGTCGCTCCTCTGGATAGGAGCCATCGTAGGTCTGGCTCTGTTGGGTTACATCATTTATCAGTCAGCCATGCTGCTGATGTAAAGCAGGGTGTTCTTATGAAACGTTTCGCCGGACAAAGCGGTTTATTCCGAAACTCTTTGCCTGGCTATAAATAGAAAAATATAGAAATGGAATTTGCAAGTAAAGGCTATTTTCTGTTGCTCCTGTTGCTGATACCTTATATATTATGGTATTTCCTCTACAGGAAGAAGAATGCGCCAACCATGCGCATGAGCGACACGAAAAAGTATCAATATGCTCCGAAGAGCCTGCGTGTGCGTCTCATCCATCTGCCAATGGTACTGAGATGCATCTGTTTCGTGCTCATCGTCTGTGCGATGGCTCGTCCGCAGACGCATACGGCTTGGGACAACAAGACGGTAGAAGGCATTGACATTATGTTGGCGATGGACGTTTCTACCTCTATGCTTGCCGAAGATTTGAGACCGAACCGTATGGAAGCGGCTAAGGATGTGGCAACAGAATTCATCTCGGGAAGACCGAACGACAACATCGGTCTGACTATCTTTGCCGGTGAAGCCTTCACCCAGTGCCCTATGACAACCGATCATGCCAGTCTGTTGCGCCTCTTGCAGGCAACCCGTACGGATATTGCCGCCCGGGGACTGATTGACGATGGAACTGCAGTGGGAATGGGACTCGCCAATGCCGTGAGCCGCCTGAAGGATTCTAAGTCAAAATCAAAGGTTGTGATTCTTCTTACCGACGGCAGTAACAACATGGGTGAAATCTCGCCTATGACCGCAGCAGAGATTGCCAAGAGCTACGGAATCCGCGTTTACACCATCGGTGTAGGAACCAACAAGGTGGCTCCTTATCCAATGCCTGTGGCAGGAGGAGTACAGTACGTCAATATTCCGGTAGAGATAGATACGAAGACGCTGAGCGATATTGCTCAGACAACCGATGGAAATTTTTATCGCGCTACGAACAATAACGAGCTGAAAAAGATTTACAGGGACATTGATAAACTGGAAAAGACCAAGTTTAATGTCAAGCATTTCGCTAAGCGATACGAAGCTTATCAGCCATTCGCATTGGCAGCTCTCCTGGTATTGCTGGTAGAAATCCTGCTCCGCATCACCTGGTTCAGAAGAATTCCGTAATCTGGGTACTGAGCCATTACTGATTATCGGAGATATTCCGCTATCTTTCGGAGATATTCTGCTATCTTTCGGAGATATTTTACCAGTTATCGGAGATATTTTACTGATTATCGGATAATCGAATAGAAGATATAATTAGAATAGAAAATGTTAAGATTTGAAGATCCTATATTTCTCTGGCTGTTGTGGATAATACCAGTACTGATTCTGATCAGACTGATAGGATGGAGAAGAAGAAAGGCTAAACTGAAGAAGCTCGGCGATCCGGAACTTCTGAAGCAGCTCATGCCCAACATCTCCAAATATCGCCCTACAGTTAAGTTTGTGCTGATGCTTGCAGCCTTGGCGCTTCTCATCGTGATGGTAGCTCGCCCGCAGATGGGCAGCAAGATTTCTCACGATAAGCGACATGGTATTGAAACCATCATCTGCCTCGATATTTCAAATTCCATGCTCTGTCAGGACGTGGTTCCATCCCGTTTGGACAAGAGTAAGATGCTTATCGAAAATCTGGTCGACAACTTTAACAACGACAAGATCGGACTCATCGTCTTTGCCGGCGATGCTTTCGTACAGTTGCCAATCACCACCGATTATGTTTCGGCAAAGATGTTTCTTCAGAACATTACCCCAGGTCTTATCCAGACCCAGGGAACCAATATCGGCGAAGCCATCGATTTAGCTTCCAAGAGTTTCACCCAGCAGGAGAATGTGGGCAGAGCCATCATCGTTATTACCGATGGCGAAAACCATGAGCCTGGCGCACAGGAGGCGGCTACTGCTGCCAACAAGAAAGGAATCAATGTCTTTATCCTGGGCATTGGTAACACCAAGGGAGCGCCAATCCCTATGGGCGACGGCTCTTATCTGAAGGACAATGCAGGTAACACCGTCATGACCGCGCTGAATGAGCAGATGTGCAAGGAGCTTGCCCAGGCAGGCAAGGGTCAGTACATTCATGTAGATAATACCAGCGATGCGGAAAGAGCATTGAATGATGATATTGCCAAATTGCAGAAAGGCGATGTAACGAGCGTGGTTTACAGCGCCTATGATGAACAGTTCCAGGCTGTAGGTATTCTCGTCATCCTGTTGCTTATCATCGAAATCTGTCTGCTTGAGGTAAAGAATCCTCTGCTCAGAAACATCAAGTTTTTTAAGAAAGACATCAAGAAACCTTTCTGATAAACGTTTATACATTATTATATAATAGGAATGAGATATTTAAGATATATATTGGTTTTTGCCCTGATGGTGCTGGGCTTGGCGAAGGTGGGAGCACAGAACGACCGCAACTTCATCCGCCAGGGAAACCGCGCCTATCATAAACAGAAGTGGGCTGCAGCCGAAACGCAATATCGCAAGGCTATCTCCAAGAACCAGAAGAATGCGCAGGCTGTCTATAATCTGGGTTGCGCCCTGATGATGCAGCAGAAGGATTCGATGGCGATGATACAGTTTGAGAATGCTTCGAAACTGGAAACGAACAAGATGCGACGCGCCAGAAGTTACCATAACATGGGTGTGGTCATGCAGCAGCATCAGCAATATGCTCAGGCAATCGGATGTTACGAAAACGCCTTGCGCTGCAATCCGCAGGACAATGCAACCCGATATAATCTTGCCCTCTGCAAGAAACTGCTCAAAAACCAGAAGCAGAACAAGCAGAACGATAAGAACAAGAACAACAAGAATAAAAACAAGGACAAGAACAAAGACAAGCAGAATAAGGATCAGAACAAAGATCAGAATAAAGACAAGAACAAGAACGATAAAAATAAGAACAACCAGAATAAGAACAATCAGCAGAATCAGAACAATCAGGACAAGATGAGCAAAGATAATGCTGAACAACTCTTGAACGCTGCCATCCAGCAGGAGAAGGATACGAAGCGTAAGATGCAGAAAGCGATGAGTCAGCCTCGCAGAAAGCAATATGAGAAAAACTGGTAAAAAGTAAAATAATACAACGAGCATAATTAATATAGAACATGAAACATATAGGTTGGTTTATTATTATATGGGCAATGCTTCTGGGCTTCAGTTTGCAGCTGAAAGCCCAGCATATCAGTGTGTCGGCACCAACACACGTGGCGGCGGGAGAAAACTTCCGTGTGGCCTATACCATCAATACACGTGATGTAGAGGAATTCCGCCTGGGCGGAGTAGGAGAAGGACTTGAGGTAATCGCTGGTCCTTATACCTCATCGCAGTCCAGTTATCAGATGATCAATGGTCATACTTCCTCTTCATCGTCGGTAACCATTACCTATACGCTCTACGCAGCTAAGAACGGAACCTTTGGCATTGGTGCCTCTCATGCCATCGTAAATGGTAAGAAACTCTCTTCCCATCCGGTTAAGATTACGGTTTCTGGCCATGCTGCACGCAACAACGGCGCTCCTTCCATGCACGGACAGGATGATTATAATGAACCACGTATGCGAACTGCCGGATCAAGAATATCAGGCCGCGACCTTTTCATCAAGGTTACAGCCAACAAGCGACGTGTTCACGAACAGGAACCGGTGCTCCTTACTTATAAGGTTTATACGCAGGTAGACCTTACCCAGCTGGAAGGCAAGATGCCTGACCTGAAGGGATTCCACAACCAGGAAGTTCAGCTTCCTCAGCAGAAGACCTTCCATACTGAAACCGTAAACGGCCGACCTTACCGATGCGTTACATGGAGTCAGTATGTCATGTATCCGCAGATGACGGGAAGCCTCACCATTCCAGCCATTACCTTCAAGGGAATCGTAGTTCAGCAGAACAGAAACGTTGACCCGATGGAAGCTTTCTTCAATGGCGGCTCCGGCTATGTTGAAGTAAAGAAAGATATTATTGCTCCTAGTGTGAATATTCAGGTAGATCCGTTGCCTCAACGCCCTGCCAACTTCTCGGGCGGTGTTGGTAAATTCAATATTACCGGTTCCATCGACAAGAAGGAAGTGAAGGCTGGCGAACCAATCACCATCCGTGTTGTGGTAGGAGGAATCGGAAACCTGAAGTTGCTCAAGCAGCCTGTCATTACCTTCCCTAAGGATTTTGACAAGTACGATGCGAAGGTGACAGACAAGACCCGCCTTACAGCCAATGGCGTGGAAGGCAATATGATTTATGACTTCCTGGCTGTGCCTCGTAATCAGGGAAATTACACCATTCCTGCAGTAGAATTCACCTATTATGATACTTCGGCTAATAAGTACAAGACAATCAAGACCCAGCCGTTTACGCTGAACGTAGAGAAGGGCGATGGAACTTCAGACAATGAAACCTCAGATTTCAGCAACAAGGATAAGGACATTCATGCGCTGAAACTGGGCAAGTCTAAGCTCCATGACATTGACGATATGTTCTACGGAAGTTTCGGCTACTGGACCAGTCTGCTGGTTCCGTTGGCAGCCTTCTTTGCCCTGCTCATCGTCTTCCGTCGCCGTGCTCTTGAGAATGCCGACCTCGTAAAGGTTCGTTCCAACAAGGCAAACAAGATAGCAACCAAGCGTCTGAAGAAGGCTCATCTGCTGATGCTCGGCGGAAAGCAGGAGGAATTCTATGATGAGGTGCTCCGTGCTTTGTGGGGCTATGTAAGCTACAAGCTCAACATGCCAGCCGAAAAGCTCTCACGTGAAAACATTCAGGCTATGTTCGAAAAACATTGTGTAGATGAGAGAACTATCGAGAAGTTTACAACGGCTCTCGATGAATGTGAGTTTGAACGCTATGCGCCAGGCGACCCTGCGGGCAATATGAATCGTACATTCGAATCGGCAATGACTGCTATTATGAATATAGAAAATGCTATCAATGCAACGCGTAAGCAGCGCAAGAAGAGTGCAACAGGATATTCGTTCGTCATGATGATCATGGTGATGTTGGGCTGCTCGGTTTCTGCTGGAGCTGTTACCAAGAACAATGCTGATACGGAATATCAGAAAGGTAACTATCAGCAAGCCATACGCGACTATGAGGAAATATTGAACAATTATGGTGTTTCTGCCGAAGTTTACTATAACTTGGGCAATGCTTATTACCGTACAGACAATATTACCAAGGCTGTGCTCAATTATGAGCGTGCCCATCTGCTCTCGCCAGGCGATGAAGACATCAGCTTCAACCTGCAGTTTGCACGTAGCAAGACCATCGATAAGATTACTCCGGAAAGCGAAATGTTCTTCGTAACCTGGTGGAAGGCGCTGGTTAACTTTACGAGTGTTGACTGTTGGGCAAAGACAGGCATCATTGCCATCATCATGGCGCTGGTTCTGGTCTTGGTTTATCTCTTCGGTCCGCATATCGTGTTGCGCAAGATTGGTTTCTTCGGTGGAATCTTCTTCGTAGCAGTTTTCCTGCTGAGCAATCTCTTTGCTTACCAGCAGCGACAGATGCTCATTAACCGTACGGGAGCCATCATCATCGCTCCTTCTGTTAATGTGAAGAAGACTCCAGCCAAGACGAGTGCTGATCTCTTCCTGCTGCATGAAGGAACCCGCGTTGACATTACCGATAAGGCGATGAAAGGCTGGCGCGGAATCAAGGTAGGAGACGGCAGAGAAGGCTGGATTGAAACCAAGGCAATTGAGGAAATCTGATTAAGATAAAATCTGATTAAAATAAAGAGAATGGATTTTAGTAGGATACAAGATTTTGACATGCAGCTGTTGCATGTGTTTAACGGCAGCGAGAATGTCTGGCTCGATCAGATGGCGATGGCGCTTACGTCGGGCTGGACATGGATTCCGCTTTATATCGTCCTCTTCGTTGTTGTGATAAGAAACAACGAGATGATGGGGCAGATTGCACTCGTGGTTGGAGGAGCGGTGCTCTGTATCTTTCTGGCTGATGGACTGGTGGATGGAATCATCAAACCGCTGGCTGAAAGATGGCGACCTTCCAGCGACCCGATGTTCAAGTATACGGTTCAGGTGGTTGACAATATGCGCCTCAAGAGTTTCAGCTTCTGTTCGGCTCATGCTGCCAATACGCTGTCGATAGCCATCTTCTTCTCGATGCTTATCCGCAGCAAGGTGGTTACGTGGACGCTGGTATTATGGTCGCTCGTAAATTGCTGGACCCGTCTTTACCTGGGTGTTCACTATCCGGTCGACATTCTTTGCGGTTTGGCTATTGGTGCTGTGGTGGGAGTTGTCGTTTATCTTATCTACATCAGAATGTATTACCGCATCTCCCCGAAGATTAAGTATATTTCCAACCAGTATACGAGTACAGGTTACGACTATGATGATGTAGATAAAATCATGACCGTAATGATTTTTACCCTTATCATGGTTGTGTTTTATGCCACCTGCCAGATGGCAAATCTTTAGTACAGAAATAAAAGTACAGGAAAAAGTTTCAAAAATAGAAAGTTCAAAGTAAAAATAAATAATGGATACAAAACACATTAAGATTAGTGATTATAACTATGATTTACCGGATGAGCGCATCGCAAAATTCCCTATCGCCCAGCGCGACCACAGCAAACTGCTGGTCTATAAGCACGGCGAGGTAAGCGATGATGTTTTCCATCATCTTCCCACATATCTCCCTCAAGGAGCCTTGATGATATTTAACAATACCAAGGTGATACAAGCGCGTCTGCACTTCCGCAAGGAAACAGGTGCGCTTATTGAGGTTTTCTTGATGGAGCCTGCAGAACCTACAGATTATGAACTCATGTTCCAGACCACAGGACATTGTTCCTGGCTCTGCATGATTGGTAATCTGAAGAAATGGAAAGAGGGCAGCCTGAAGCGTGATTTCGAAATCAAGGGCCATAAACTTACGCTCAGCGCCACTATGCGACGCGGAGATGCTCTCGGTTCTGAAGCGCAGGAAATGGTTGCCAAAGGCGGAGGAACCAACTATTGGGTTGACTTCGATTGGGACAACGATAAGGTGTCTTTCGCTGAGATTCTCGAAGCAGTAGGCGAGTTACCTATTCCTCCATATCTCAACCGCAAGACTGAGGAGAGCGACAAGACCACCTATCAGACGGTTTATTCTAAAATCAAGGGAAGTGTGGCTGCTCCAACTGCCGGACTTCACTTTACCGATGCGGTTCTCAAGGATCTTGATGCGCATGGAATCGACCGCGAAGAAGTAACCCTGCATGTAGGAGCCGGCACTTTCAAACCGGTGAAGAGTCTTGAAATCGAAGGTCATCAGATGCATACGGAATACATTGTTGTTCATCGTCGCAGTCTGGAAAAACTCATCAAGCACGAGTGCCGGGTCATTGCCGTAGGAACCACCAGCGTCCGTACCATCGAGAGTCTCTATTATATGGGCGTTCATCTGCTGAAGCATCCTGAGGCAAATGAAGAAGATCTGCACGTAAACCAGTGGGATCCTTACGAGCTTTCAGAAGATGGCAATCTGGTAGATGGAATTACTCCGATGCAGTCTATCCAGGCAATCATCGATTATCTTGACCGCAACGGTTTGGAGGCTCTCCATTCCAGCACGCAGATTATCATTGCTCCTGGCTATCAGTATAAGATTGTGAAGATGTTGGTCACCAATTTCCATCAGCCTCAGAGCACGCTCCTGCTCCTGGTGAGTGCTTTCCTCAAGGGCGATTGGAAGAAGGTTTATGATTATGCTCTTTCGCATGATTTCCGTTTCCTGAGCTATGGTGATTCATCCCTGCTCATTCCGTAAAAGGAGTTAGGAAAACTATAAATTATTAATTGTAAATTATAAATTAAAATAGATGATTTCAGTAGAAGGACTGAAAGTAGAGTTTGGCGTCAAGCCTCTCTTTCATGATGTAAGTTTCGTCATCAACGACCGTGACCGCATTGCCCTGGTGGGTAAGAATGGTGCCGGAAAATCTACTATGCTCAAGATTCTCTGCGGTTTGCAGAAACCTACTGCTGGCGTTGTGGCTATTCCTAACGAAACCACTATCGGCTATCTGCCTCAGGTGATGAAACTGCAGGACGATACGACCGTGAAAGAGGAAACCCGCAAGGCTTTCGCCCATAATACCGAGATGAAGGTGCGTCTGGACAAGATGCAGCAGGAAATGGCCGACCGCACCGACTATGAGAGCGAAAGCTATGCTCAGCTCGTAGAGAAGTTTACCCAGGAACATGAACGCTACATGATGATGGGTGGCGAAAACTATGAGGCTGAGATAGAGCGCACCTTGAGCGGTCTTGGCTTTACGCGCGATGATTTCGAGCGCCCAACCAAGGAGTTTTCCGGCGGTTGGCGAATGCGTATCGAACTTGCCAAGATTCTGTTGCAGAAGCCTGATGTACTGCTCCTCGATGAGCCTACCAACCACCTTGATATTGAAAGTATCCAGTGGTTGGAGCAGTTCCTGGCGCAGAGTGCAAAGGCTGTGGTTCTGGTGAGCCACGACCGTGCTTTCATCAACAATGTAACTAATCGTACCCTCGAAATTACTTGCGGAAGGGTAGAAGATTATAAGGTGAAATACGATGAGTATGTTGTGTTGCGTGCCGAACGCCGCGAGCAGCAGCTCCGTGCCTACGAAAACCAGCAGAAGGAAATTGCCGACATCAAGGATTTTATCGAGCGGTTCCGCTACAAGCCAACCAAGGCGGTTCAGGTGCAGAGCAGAATCAAGCAGCTCGAGAAAATCGTGCCTATCGAGGTGGATGAGGTTGACAACAAGCAGATGCACCTCAAATTCCCTCCTTGTCTCAGAAGTGGCGATTATCCTATCATCTGTGATGAGGTTCGCAAGGATTATGGCGCTCACACTGTCTTCGACCATGTTACCTTTACCATCAAGCGTGGCGAGAAGGTGGCTTTCGTGGGTAAGAATGGCGAGGGTAAATCTACTCTGGTAAAATGTATCATGGGTGAAATTCCTTTCACCGGAACACTCAAGATTGGCCATAATGTGCAGATTGGCTATTTCGCCCAGAATCAGGCGCAGCTCTTGGATGAGAAGCTTACCATCTTCCAGACTATCGATAATGTGGCTACAGGCGAAATGCGTCTGAAGGTGAACGATCTCCTGGGCGCCTTCATGTTTGGCGGCGAGACTTCAGAGAAGTTTGTCAAGGTTCTGAGTGGAGGAGAACGCAGCCGACTGGCGATGATCAAACTCCTGCTCGAACCCGTGAATCTCCTCATTCTCGATGAGCCTACCAACCACCTCGACATGCAGTCGAAGGATGTGCTGAAAGAAGCCATCAAGGCTTTTGATGGAACAGCTATCATCGTGAGCCACGACCGTGAATTCCTTGATGGTCTGGTAGATAAGGTCTATGAGTTTGGCGGTGGCAAGGTTCGTGAGCATCTTGGTGGCATTTACGATTATCTCCGTGCCCACAATGCCGAGAACATCAATCAGGCTCTTGCCAACCAGAGCATGGCTTCTGCCGGTTCGCCTTCTGCCAATACTTCCGGCTCTTCTGTCGCATCAGGTTCTACAGCCGACAGTCTTGCCTCTGCCACATCCGGCAAGCAGAGCTACGCTGAACATAAGGAACAGCAGAAGAAGATCCGCAAGGCTGAGAAAGCCGTGAAGGAATGTGAGGCGAAGATTGAGAAACTGGAAGCGAGAAAGAAGGAGATTGATGAACTCCTGATGAAACCGGAAAATGCAACCAACATGGAACTCGTTACTGAATACACCGAACTCATGAAGGGTCTCGATGAGGAGAACGAGCGCTGGATGCTCCTTTCGGAAGAATTGGAAGAAGTTTCGAAATAACAGTAACATTAATATAAAATAAAGAGAAGAAAATGAAAATGAAGATGATCTTACCGATGATGCTGATTGCAGCTCTGCCGTTAGGCGCTGATGCTCAGAATAAATCGGGTCTTGTCATGAGCAATCTCGACAAGACAGTAAAGCCAGCAGACAGTTTCTATCAGTTTGCTACAGGTGGATGGCAGAAGAACAATCCTCTTCCTGCTGCTTACAGCCGTTATGGCAGTTTTGACCAGTTGGCTGAGAATAACAACAAGCGCATCAACACCATTCTTTCTGAACTCCAGAAGAAGACTTACAAGGCTGGAACCATTGAGCAGAAATTGTCTGATTTCTACAAGCTCTCTATGGATGTTGACAGCCGCAACAAGGCTGGAATCGCTCCTGTTAAGCCTCTGATGGATGAGATTGAAGCTGCCAAGACCAAGGACGAGCTTCAGAAGCTCCAGGTTAAGTATGCCTGGATGGGTCTCGGCTTGAGCTATGGCGCAGGTTTCGCTGCCGATGAGAAGAACGTAACCATGAACATCTACAACCTGATGCAGGGCGGTCTTACTCTCGGTGCCAAGGATTATTACCTCAACAACGATGCTGCAACTGTAGCTATCCGTGAGGCTTATAAGACTTACCTCAGCAAGATGTTCCAGCTCTATGGTTTCTCTGCTGATGAAGCTGCCAAGAAGGCTTCTGCCGTATTCCTTCACGAAACAACGCTCGCTACTTTCTCTAAGAGCCGTACCGAACTTCGTGATCCTCAGGCAAACTACAACAAGATGACCTTGGCAGAATTCAAGGAGAATTATCCTAACATTCCTCTTGAAGCACTTGCCAACGCCGAAGGAATCAAGAGCGAATATCTCAAGGAGATGATCGTAGGTCAGCCTGCTTTCTTCGCCGGTTATGACAAGGTGGCTGCTGCAGAATGTGCAGGCACATTGAAGGCTTTGATGGAGTGGGACATCATCAAGAGTTCTGCTTCTTATCTCAGCGATGAGATTCGCGAAGCCCGTTTCGAATTCTTCGGCAAGACTATGAGTGGCCGCAAGGAGGATTATCCTCTGTGGAAGCGTGCTACTGCTCAGGTAGAGGCTCAGTTGGGCGAGGCACTCGGCCGCATCTACTGCAAGCGCTATTTCCCAGAAAGCTCTAAGAAGATGATGGAGACCCTCGTGAAGAATCTTCAGATCAGTCTCGGTCAGCGTATCGATGCTCAGACCTGGATGAGCGATGCTACAAAGAAAGCTGCTCACAACAAGCTCGATAAGTTCTATGTAAAGATTGGTTATCCTAACAAGTGGACTGATTTCAGCAAGCTCAGCATCGACCCATCTAAGAGCTATTATGAGAACGTAATGGCTTGCCGCAAGTTTGCCAACGATAAGGAGATTGCAGAGAAGGCAGGAAAGCCGGTAGATAAGGATGAGTGGTTCATGACTCCTCAGACCGTGAATGCTTACTACAATCCTACTACCAATGAAATCTGCTTCCCAGCCGGTATTCTCCAGTATCCTTTCTTCGATCCTAAGGCTGATGCTGCATTCAACTATGGTGCTATCGGCGTAGTTATCGGTCATGAGATGACTCACGGATTCGATGATCAGGGTCGTCAGTATGATGCTAGCGGTAATCTGAAGGACTGGTGGACTGCAGAAGATGCAGAAGGTTTCAACAAGCGTGCTGATATGTATGCTGATTTCTTCAGCAACATCAAGGTTTTGCCTGATCTGAATGCCAACGGCCGTTTCACCCTCGGCGAGAACCTTGCCGACCATGGTGGTTTGATGGTTTCATATAATGCCTTCAAGAATGCTACAGCCAAGAAGCCATTGAAGAACAAGGATGGTTTCACTCCTGAACAGCGTTTCTTCCTCGCCTATGCAGGCGTTTGGGGTCAGAACATTACTGATAAGGAAATCCGTAACCGCGTAAAGGATGATCCTCATTCTCTCGGCAAGTGGCGTGTTGACGGTGCTCTTCCTCACATCGATGCATGGTATGAGGCATTTGGCGTAAAGCAGGGCGATAAGCTGTTCATTCCTAAGAACCAGCGCCTGGAGCTTTGGTAATTCCCAGAAGGAATTTTTTCCGAATAGGATTTTTCGGGAATGTTTTTCCTGAATAGATAAAAAATAAAGTCCTGATGTTTCGTATGTTTGAAACATCAGGACTTTTTTTTATGCTTTTTATAAAATGCGGGTTATTGCTTCTTCTCCAGTTCCTGAAGATTTTCCATCTTCTTCGATTCCAGAAATTCGTAAATACCGCAGAGATGTTCTCGGACGCGACCATGACCGAACTCATAAACCTTGCTGACAAGACCATCGAGGAAATCACGGTCGTGACTAACCACGATGAGCGTTCCGTCGAAATCGAGCAGAGCCTGCTTCAGCACATCCTTGGTCTTCAGGTCGAGGTGGTTGGTCGGCTCATCGAGAATCAGCAGATTCACCGGCTCCAGCAGCAGTTTGAGAATGGCAAGGCGGGTGCGCTCACCTCCCGACAATACTTTCACCTTCTTGGTAGAATCCTCTCCGCCAAACATGAATGCTCCGAGCAAATCGCGTATCTTGTTGCGGATTTCACCTTTGGCAACATCATCAATGGTCTGGAATACGGTAAGTTCGCCATCGAGCAGAGAAGCCTGATTCTGGGCGAAATAACCTATCTGCACATTATGTCCCAATTCCAATTTCCCTTCGTTCTGAAGCTGACCCATGATACATTTCACAAGCGTTGACTTACCCTCTCCGTTTCTTCCCACGAAGGCAATCTTGTCGCCTCTTTCTACGGTAAGATTCACGCCGCTGAAAATCTTCTTGTCATCAAACGCCATCGCCACATCGCTCATCTGAACCGGATAAGCACCGCTTCGCGGGCTCGGCGGGAACTTAAGGCGGAGGCGGCTAGTATCTTCTTCATCCACTTCGATGAGTTCCAGTTTCTCGAGCATCTTCACGCGGCTCTGCACCTGGAAGGTTTTAGAATAAGTGCCTTTGAAGCGTTCTATAAAGTCCTTGGTTTCGGCAATCATCTTCTGTTGTTCCTCATATTTCTTCATCTGCTGTTCGCGGCGTTCCTTGCGCAGTTCCAGATATTGGCTGTAAGTAGCTTTGTAGTCGTAGATGCGGCCCATGGTTACTTCGATGGTTCTTGTTGTAATGTCGTCAACGAATTTTCGGTCGTGGCTGATGACAACTACTGCTTTCGAACTGTTGATGATGAAGTCTTCGAGCCAGCCGATAGATTCGATGTCGAGATGGTTGGTTGGCTCATCGAGCAGCAGCACGTCAGGCGATTTCAAAAGCAGTTTTGCCAACTCTATTCTCATTCTCCATCCTCCCGAAAACTCGCTGGTAGGGCGGTTGAAATCGGAGCGTTCGAAGCCGAGACCGAGCAGCGTTTTCTCTACATCTTCCTCGAAATGGGTCATGTCGATGGCGTAGAATTTCTCTGATAATGAAGATACTTTCTCGATAAGCTGCATGTAGTCATCGCTGTCGTAGTCGGTACGGGTAGTGAGTTCGTTGTTGATGCGGTCAATCTCAGCCTGCATCTCGTGCAGATGGGCAAACGCCTGGCAGGTTTCCTCGAATACGGTTCTACCGTCTTCGGTCATCAGATGCTGAGGCAGATAGGCGATGACGCAATCCTTGGGAGCGGAAACGGTGCCACGGGTGGCATTTCTCACACCGGCGATAATCTTGAGCAGGGTGCTCTTGCCTGCGCCATTCTTTCCCATCAGGGCGATACGGTCCTTCTCGTTGATCTGGAAGGAAATGTCTTTGAATAGGGTGGTGCCGCCAAATTCTACGGTCAATCCATCAACTGTAATCATATCTTTTTCTTCTTGTTCAAATGTTTATTTCTTTAAGCAACTCCCCGGAACGCCTCGTTCCTGCCGTTTTTCGGGGTCTTCATTGATGACTAGCGCCTGCCATCATTTATGACCCGTGTTGGTCTTAAGAGAAGACCCGAGCAAGGCACAAAGGGCTATTCTTTCGATTGCCGGTGCAAAGATACAACATTTTTGGGCAGAATGCAAGCTTTTGCCACAACTTTCTTTCGGAGAAATAGCGTAAGGAACTGATAGATAATGATTTCTATTGATTTTTCTATCTGAACTTTACTGCAGAACAATCTAATGGTGAGTTGTAAGGATAAAAAGCTAGCGTGTCATTAAGGGTCAGTGTCATTAAGGGTCATTTAGAAAAATGAAAGTGTCATTTTGAGGTATAGTATATATAAATATTATTTATATATATACTATAGGGGAATTTTCTCCCCCGAAAATGAAAATGACCCTTAATGACCTTGACCCTTAATGACACTCTAGATGAACTTGTGATTTTTACCTGATATAGGTTGTGCGTATTCCTGAATGTATTGGTTATTAGTGTATTATGTGCATTTTGTTATATTTCTACTCTAACGTTCTGCGTATAATAATTATCTACATATTAAGTCACTTGAGTTAGCTATTATACTGTTCAATTCTGCATTTTTATCCTTGTTTTATTTTGCTTTTGTTAAAAATATATCATCTCAGAGGCTGTTTTTATGTCCGAGGAGGGGCATTTTTCACCCTTAGTAGAGGGGGTAAAACACCTTTCTAACCCTCTTATTTTGCGTTTTTCATTTGAAAAATCACTAAAAAGCACTGATTTTTGCCTCTTTTGGTTTCTGTTTTGGGTAGGTAAGGATAATTTACATTGCTCTGTCTGATTGCGCTTCTAGCTCCGTTTCTTTTAGCGGATTAAAAATCCATAATAGTTCGATCTGTACGGTTGAAATTACCCAATACGCCCTGAAAGGGCAGAAGTTCATAATTACCCAGGCCGATGCCCTGGGCTAAGAGCTTTTGGGCTTTCAGCCCGTCTTATACTACATGTGAATGTTCTGTTATCTTAACAAAAGTATTCTGCATTGCCCCTAAAGAACTCAATCTTAAAATCACGATTTTTCCCTATGTTTCATCTCTTATTTCCAATTTTTACATGAATAAGGAGCATTTTTAAACAAAAAAGACCTTGATTGCAGAACGCAACCAAGGTCTTCGGAGATTATATATTTAACCTATTGAAATATCGCTAGATTAGATCTGCTCGCTCCAGTCCTCCTGGCTCTTACGAACGTAAGTCTGGTAACGGAGCTTAGCCATCTTCTCTGCCTGAGAGAAGAGCTCATCAGCCTCCTTAGGGAATGCCTTCTGTACAGAGAGGTAACGAACCTCACCGAGCAAGAAGTCGCGGAAGTTCTCCCAGTTAGGAGCCTTAGAGTCGAGTGTGAATGGGTTCTTACCCTCATCAGCCAACAGTGGGTTGTAACGCCACAAGTGCCAGTAACCGCACTCAACAGCCAACTCTTCCTCGTGCTGTGAACGACCCATACCGCCCTTACGCTTCAAACCGTGGTTGATACATGGTGCGTAAGCGATGATGAGTGATGGACCTGGATAAGCCTCAGCCTCACGGATAGCCTTCAATGTCTGAGCATTGTCAGCACCCATAGCTACCTGAGCTACGTAGATGTAACCGTATGTAGTCTGCATCAAACCGAGATCCTTCTTACGGATACGCTTACCCTGAGCAGCGAACTGTGCGATAGCACCGAGAGGTGTTGACTTAGAAGACTGACCACCAGTGTTAGAGTAAACCTCAGTATCGAGTACCAAGATGTTAACATCCTCACCAGAAGCCAATACGTGGTCGAGACCACCGTAACCGATATCATAAGAAGCACCGTCACCACCGATGATCCACTGTGAACGCTTAACGAGGTAGTGATCCAAAGTCTTGAGCTCCTTGCAGATAGGGCAACCCTTCTCAGCGCCGGCAGCGATGAGAGGCTTCAACTCTGCAGCAGCCTCCTTAGAACCCTCAGAATCGTTCATGTTAGCCATCCACTTGTCAGCAGCAGCTACGAACTCAGCAGGAACATGCTCCTGAGCCTTAGCCTCCTCGAGCAAGTGAGCGATGCGCTCCTTCATCTTCTTGTTACCCATTACCATACCGAGACCGAACTCGCAGAAGTCCTCGAACAATGAGTTGTCGAATGCAGGACCCTGACCCTTAGCGTTCTTTGTATATGGAGTAGATGGGATAGAAGCTGAGTAGATAGAAGAACAACCAGTAGCGTTAGCGATCATCTGACGATCACCGAAGAGCTGAGAAATCAACTTAACGTATGGAGTCTCACCACAACCAGAGCAAGCACCAGAGAACTCGAACAATGGCTGAGCGAACTGAGAGTTCTTAGGGCTCTGCTTGATGTCTACGAGATCCTGCTTAGAAGCTACCTTGTGTACGAGGTACTCCCAGTTAGCTGCTTCCTTGACCATATCCTCTGCGTCTACGTTGAATGGAACCATTGTCAACGCCTTCTCACCCTTCTTACCTGGGCAGACGTCAGCACAGTTACCACAACCAAGACAGTCGAGTACTGAAGTCTCAATGCGGAAGTGCATTCCAGCCAAAGCCTTAGGTGCCTTAACATCCTGAGTCTCGAGACCCTCGATGCCTGCGAGCTCCTCATCTGTCAATACGAATGGACGGATAGCTGCGTGAGGACAAACGAATGAACACTTG
The DNA here is from genome assembly GCA_934202525.1 of uncultured Prevotella sp. GTDB lineage: Bacteria > Bacteroidota > Bacteroidia > Bacteroidales > Bacteroidaceae > Prevotella. The sequence goes on along the minus strand of CAKPYB010000016.1, from coordinate 27,788 downwards.
TTACACTGGATACAGTTCTCTACGTTCCATACTGGTACGAATGCCTCAACACCACGCTTCTCGAATGCTGAAGTACCGTTCTGCCATGTACCGTCTACTGTGTCGTGCTTAACGAAGTCAGAAACCTTCAAGAGGTCACCTGCCTGGCCGTTGATAGGACGAACGAGCTCCTTAACGAATGCTGGAGCGTTATCCTCCTTAGCCTCATCGTCAGCGAGGTTAGCCCAAGCTGGATCTACTGTCAACTGCTTGTACTCACCACCACGGTCAACAGCGCCGAAGTTCTTGTCAACAACGTCCTGACCCTTCTTAGAGTAAGACTTAACGATGAATGCCTTCATCTGCTCTACAGCGAGATCCAAAGGAATAACCTCTGTGATACGGAAGAATGCAGACTGGAGGATGGTGTTGGTACGGTTACCGAGACCAATCTCCTGAGCAATCTTAGTTGCGTTGATATAGTAAACAGTGATGTTGTTCTGAGCGAAGTAACGCTTTACCTTGTTAGGGATGAAGTTAACCAACTCCTCGCCGTCGAAGATAGTGTTCAACAGGAAGAAACCGTTCTTACGCAAACCACGTGTTACATCGTACATGTGGAGATAAGCCTGTACGTGGCAAGCTACGAAGTTAGGAGTATTTACCTGGTAAGCACTGTGGATAGGGCTGTCGCCGAAACGCAAGTGAGAGCAGGTGAAACCACCAGACTTCTTAGAGTCGTAAGAGAAGTATGCCTGGCAATACTTGTTGGTATTGTTACCGATGATCTGAACAGAGTTCTTGTTAGCACCAACAGTACCGTCAGCACCCAAACCGTAGAACTTAGCCTCGAACAAGTCGTCGCCACCCATTGGAATCTCCTCCTCTTCTGGGAGAGAAGTGAATGTAACGTCATCAACGATACCTACAGTGAAGTGGTTCTTTGGCTGTGGCAACTCGAGGTTCTTGAATACAGCAACGATCTTAGCTGGAGTTGTATCAGAAGAACCGAGACCGTAGCGACCGCCAACGATCAATGGCTTGCGCTCGTCATCGTAGAGAGCTGACTTAACGTCGAGGTACAATGGCTCACCCTCTGCACCTGGCTCCTTAGTACGGTCGAGAACAGCGATACGCTTAACTGTAGCTGGGATAGCCTTCTTCAAGAAGTCAACAGAGAATGGACGATACAGGTGAACTGCAACCATACCAACCTTCTTGCCCTGCTTGTTCAAGTAGTCGATAGCCTCGCGAGCTGGCTCTGTAGCAGAACCCATCAGGATGATGATGTTCTCAGCATCCTCAGCACCATAGTAGTTGAAGAGGTGATACTCACGACCAGTGATCTTAGTCATCTCCTGGCAGTACTTCTCTACTACCTCAGGGATTGCATCGTAGTAAGGGTTGCAAGCCTCACGGTGAGTGAAGAATGTCTCTGGGTTCTCAGCGGTACCGCGAGTAACAGGACGCTCAGGAGTCAATGCACGGTTACGGAAGTCCTCGATGAACTCTTCCTTAACCAATGGACGGATGTCTTCCATATCCATCTCCTCGATCTTGTGGTACTCGTGAGAAGTACGGAAACCGTCGAAGAAGTTAATGAAAGGAACCTTTGTCTCCAATGTAGCCAAGTGAGGAACTGCAGAGAGGTCCATAACCTCCTGAACAGAACCTGAGCAGAACATAGCGAAGCCAGTCTGGCGGCAAGCCATTACGTCCTGGTGGTCACCGAAGATACAAAGTGAGTGAGAAGCCAATGTACGAGCTGATACGTTGAACACGCAAGGGAGCAACTCACCAGCAATCTTGTACATGTTAGGAATCATCAACAACAAACCCTGAGAAGCAGTGTAAGTTGAAGTCAAGGCACCAGCCTGGAGAGAACCGTGAACTGCACCAGCAGCACCAGCCTCTGATTCCATTTCCTGGATAGAAACTCGCTGACCGAAAAGGTTCTTACGACCTTTGGCAGCCCATTCATCTACATGCTCCGCCATTGGTGATGATGGAGTAATAGGGTAGATAGCAGCAACCTCAGTAAACATGTAGCTTACGTGTGCGGCAGCTGTGTTACCATCACAAGTGATAAATTTTTTCTCTTTAGCCATTTTACTTTTAGATAAAATATTAAAAATGTTTTGTATTTAATTCATTCTTATTCTAATGTTCTTATTCTAATGTTGAGTGTTGAATGTTGAGTGTTGAGTTAGGCTTGCGCCCTTATGTGTCTTCATGCTGATGCCGTTAGGCAATTCAACATTCAACACTCCACATTCAACATTCCCTAATATAGGAACCCCAGAAGCCACAACGGTATTCTGTTGTCCTTACCTACCTCGGTATTGTATCGGGCGTAGATGATGTCGGGATTGTTGCGTACCTTATTAGGAGATTGCGCATCGCAGATTCTGAACTTCTTCTCACCATCTACTATGAAGTAGTGGTCCTTGCCGGTCTGGTTCACCTTGTGGTCTTTCCAGAGCGAGTTGACGAAGAATGTCTCCATCACCTCCTGTTTGTCTATCTGGATAGGATAGATGGCGTACATCAGGTTGGAGTTGTGCATCATCACCTTGGATGGTTTCTTTGGGAACTCCTGCCCGGTAGGGTAAATCATGTTGATGAGTCGTGCATCAGCAAGATACTTGATGTAGTTCATCACCGTAGCTCGGCTGGTATTGATTTCTTCAGCGAGCTGGCTCACGTTTGGAGCCTTGGCACCTTCTACAGCGAGCTGATAGAAGAGCCGCTTGATCTTGGTGAGATATTTCAGTTCGATTTGCTTGATGAGGAGGATGTCTACCTCGGTCATCATATTCATTGTCTTTAGTAGATTCTCTGTGAAGTTGCGGTTCTCCAGGAAGAATGGATAGAATCCATGGTGCAAGTAGTCCTGGAAGTATTTCATCGGGCTCACCTTTGGCAGAATCTGCTTGATGATGTGCTCGTGGTTGCGCAGGATTTCATCGAGTGTATATGGCTGGAAACTGTTGCCAGTCTGCAGATTGATAAACTCTCTGAAAGAGAAACCTCGCAGGTTGTAACTTTTCACGATTCCATTGAGTTCTGGATTCTCTTCCTTCAGTCGCATCACGCTGGAACCTGTGAACACGATTTTCAGCTCTGGGTAGAGGTCGTAGCACTTGCGCAGCTCCTTGCTCCAATCTGACTGTTTGAAGACCTGGTCGATGAGAAGGGTTCTGCCGCCATGACGGACAAAGTCGCCTGCAAAATCTGCGATTCCTCTGCTTTGGAAATAGAAATTGTTCATATTCACATACAGGCACTTGCGGTCGGTAGGGCCAAAGTGCTCTTTGGCATATTGGAGAAGGAATGTAGACTTGCCTACACCGCGTGTTCCCTTAATGCCAATCATACGGTCGCTCCAGTCTATTTCGTCCATCAAGGTGCGTCTTACTGGTGCGTTCGTATGCTCTACGAGGTATGTATGTGTTCTGAAGAATGCTTCTTCCATGAGTTCAATATCGTTTCTAAATTGTTTTTACGATGCAAAGGTAATTAAATATTTCTAATTTGCAAACTCTAGATAGCAAAAAGTAACTTTTTTTTCATTATTTAGCACTTGTCTAAGTAAAAATGGGGTTTTTCTGCCTTTTTTTGCACATTTCTTTATATCTTTGCACCATGAAATTACATATTTTCAATCCAGAACATGATTTGGCTTTGGCTGCAAATCTGAAACAGTTTACCGCACCTCATGCGGGAAGACAACTTAGAAGTGATCTTGCTTTCATTCCGGCTCTTTGGGCGGAAGAGGGCGACCTCGTGCTTGTGGATGATATTGATTTTGCGAAGAACAGGGCGCGCCATTTTGGGGCTGAACTGAACAGCAAGGTAGAATTCATCACCAAGCCTCAGCTGAAGCATCTGCTGAAGACTGAATTTCTTGACAGTGTTCATCCCTGGGGATGGAATCTTTCGCTGAAAGGTGAGTTGGAGCGTTTGGGAATACCGGAGATTATGTTGCCGACTGATGCTGTATTAAATAAGGTACGCGAGGTGAGCAGCAGGCAATGGGCTGCCCACCATCTGCAGCGTGGCGTGGAATATGTTACAGAGACGGCTCGTGTCAAAGAACTCATTCTACAGCACGGCAAAGCTGTTGTCAAGGCTCCCTGGAGCAGTAGTGGAAGGGGAGTGAAATATGTAAGTGCTGAGGACTTCAGGACTGCCGGAGATTATCCTACCTTCGAAAGATGGGTGGCAAACATGATTTATCATCAGGGCGGCGTAACCGTAGAACCCCTATATAATAAGGTGAGAGATTTCGCCATGGAGTTTGAAATGAAGGACGGCAAGGTGCTCTATCGCGGTCTTTCGCTCTTCGACACAATCAAGAATGCCTATTCGGGCAATGTGCTCTGCTCTGAAGATGATAAGGTGGAAATGATGAAACCGCTCATTAGCGAGGCTCAGCTTGCCGGAATCAGACAGCGCATCATCGAGGTAATGGAGCCAGCGCTGAAGGATATTTACAGTGGTCCGTTTGGAGTAGACATGATGATCTGCACGAAAGGGGAGAAGGATGAATTCTGCGAGGCTGTGCTGAATCAGGAAGGTGAGGACGTAAACAGAACCGGACTGGGCGTGGTTCCTTGCATCGAAATCAATCTGCGCAGAACGATGGGTCATGTGGCAATAGATCTATACGAACATCTTGTGGCTAATTCGAGCGATGAGATGAAGACCAACAGGACGAACATCATGCGCGTGGAATATGATGGAAACAGATATCATCTCAGAATAAAGCCTGGCAGACCTTCGGAAGAGGCACCGCTGCATTGATTTTTTGTAAAGAACATAGATATTTTTTGTTAAGAAATAGTAAAATCGGCTTTCCCCATGCAAGGATTAGCCGATTTTTCATTTTATCTTCAGAACTCACGATTCAGATTCCGATTCGGGAACTGCCTTTTAAAGAGGAACTGTCCCTTTGGGTTCAGGAGCGTTGAGTCATTAAAATGAACTAATAAATTAGAGAAATATGAATAAGAAAGTATTTAGTGCAGCTATTTTAGCTTCAGCTGCAATGGCTATGACTTCTTGCAGCTCTAGCAAGAATGCACAGAATGAGAACGCAACGAAGGCTGAGAAGATAACAGAGGCAGCCCGTCCGTCGGCAGATGAGGAAATGGACGAGAGTTATCTTATCCTCTCAGAGGCTCAGCAGAATATTGTGAAGAAGAACAACGATTTCGCTTTCAGACTCTATCAGCAGATTAGCGGCATGGATTCTGAGGTGGTTTCGCCAATGAGTATCGCCTATCTGATGGGAATGCTTGCAAATGGTGCCGACGGTAATACGCAGGAAGAGATTCTGAAGGCAATCGGTTGCGAGGGCGTAAGCGTGAAGGAACTCAACGACTGTTATAAGGCGCTGATGCTTTCGGCTGGTAAGCTTGACAAGCAGACAACCGTAAACATTGCCAACTTTATCGCCATCAACAAGAATTTCAGACTGAACAGCGATTTTGCTCGCACCGTGGCTGATTCTTATCAGGCTGGCGTGGAGAGTATGGACTTTACTTCTCCAAAATCTGCCACTCGCATTAATGACTGGTGCAAGAAGCAGACTAAAGGAATGATTCCTAGCATCATCGATCAGGTAGAGCCTGCAGCCGTTTCTTACCTTCTGAATGCTATTTACTTTAACGGAACCTGGCAGGAGAAGTTTGATGCGAAGAACACCCGTCTTGAGAACTTCAGCGGTTACACACGCGATATTAAGAAGGTGAACATGATGCACCTGAACAAGAAGTTTGCCTATACTGAAAATGATATGTTGCAGGCTGTAGAGCTGCCATACGGAAATGGAAGCTATCAGATGACCGTTCTTCTTCCTAAGGCTGGCAAGAGCATCAGCGAGGTGATGAAGGAGATGGATGCTGATAAACTCCAGAAGTTGAGTAATGACATGGACCGTTGCCAGGTAGATTTAAAATTCCCTAAGTTTACTACCGAGATGGACCTGTCGCTCAATCAGATTATCAGTAAACTGGGCGCTCCGAGCATCTTCCAGCCAGGCACGGCAAATTTCAGCCGTTTTGCCAATGGCAGTTTCTACGTATCGAAGATGTTGCAGAAGGCAAAGATAGAGGTAAGTGAGCGTGGAACCAAGGCTGCTGCCGTAACAGCTGCTGTGATGCTGACCTCACTGGGTCCTCACGAGATGAAGCGTGTAGAATTCCATGCCAACCGCCCATTCATTTATTTTATTACAGAACGTAACAGTGGCGCCATTCTCTTCATGGGTCAGTTCATGGGAGAATAATAACAGAGAATTTGCAGGTTCTTAAAATTAGAAAAAGCGAAAGCCAAGTCCGTAATCCGGAATCTGGCTTTCGCTTTTTTTTCTATCTCGTTTTATTCGCTTGCTTGCTCCTGAAACTTTTCTATGAATTCCTCTTCTGTAATAATCGGAATATTGAGCTCATGGGCTTTCTTGTTCTTCGAACTCTGAGAAGCTGCATCGTTGTTAATCAGATAGTTAGTACTCTTGCTCACGCTTCCCGTAACCTTGCCGCCCTGACTTTCAATATAAGCCTTCAGCTCGTTGCGGTTCTTGTAATGATGCACATCTCCGGTTACGACGAAAGTCAGCCCCTGGCATTTGTTTCCCGTTTCTACAGGTTCCTGCTCCTCGATAATCAACTCGGACAGCAGATGCTGTACATGCTGGAAATGAATATCATCCTTGAACCAGGCGATAAACTTGGCACTCTTTTCTGGTCCAATGCCATCGATGCTTGCAAACTCATCGTCAAACATGCTTAGGCGCGCCGTTTCTATCAGTTCCTTCACCTTGTAACGGCTGAGCAGTTTTTTAGCCACATCGCCGCCGCAGAGCGGAATATTCAAGGCGTAGAGCAGATGACGGCCGTCAGTATGGCGGCTTTTCTCTATACTCTCCAGAAGGTTGCTTACGCTCTTCTTTCCGAATCCTTCGAAACAGGAAATCTCGAACGCATAATTCTTCAGTTTGTAGAAATCAGCATATTCTCTGATAAAACCGTGATTGATGAATTTCCAGACAGTCTGTTCAGAGATTCCGTCAATATTGATTCCTTCCTTGCTGACGAAGCGGGCAAATTTCTTAAGTTGTTTGGCTGGGCAGGCTGCATTGGTGCAATGGAGAGTCTTGGTGCCGCTCTCGCTCTCGCGCACTACAGCTGGCGCATGGCAGACCGGACATTCGTCGGGAATGACAAAAGTTCCCACCACATCAGTAATATTGATTACCTTCGGGATAATCTTATTGGCCTTGATTACCTGCAGTCTGGTTCCCTTGTCGCCAATGCCCAGACGCTCGCATTCGCTTACATTGCAGAGCGAGGCACGCTGCACGGTGGTTCCTTCAAGTTCTACCGGTTTGAAAACAGCTACAGGCGTGATGGTGCTGGCTGCGCACGACCATTCTATGTGATCGAGTTCGGTTTCAGCATGCTCGTCTTGCCATTTAAAGGCAAATCCTGCTCTCGTAGCGTGATGGCCTGTAACCGAACCGGTAGCAGCATAAACCGTATCATCGTAGCAAATTACCAATCCGTCTACCGGGAAAGGATTCTTCTTGCTTGTCACCTTCTCCGTAAACTTGTCTATTTCCAGCTGGATATTTTCTGTGGTAGGGTGGTCAATACGCTCACGTTCTACAGGATTCATTCCCAGGTCTTTCAGCATCTGCATGCGTTCGCCCCATGAGGTAAGTTCCCGCTCAGTATAAACCAAGGTGAACGGAATCCATTGGATGTGGCGCTGCTTCACCTCATCAATATCCTTCAGCGTGAGTGAGCCTGAAGCGAGGTTTCGTGGATTGGCGTAATCGCCTTCGCTTTCGATGATGAACTGTTCGAAATCAGCATACGAAATAACAGCTTCTCCTCTTACTACAAGATGTCCTTTCTCTGAAATGGTAGCAGGAATGCCTGAAATGGCTGGAGCCAAGTGGGTAATGTTGGTGCCGATGTGTCCGTTACCGCGGGTAACGATTTTGGTGAGTTTTCCGCCGTCATAGGTTACTACGAGGGTCAGTCCGTCCAGTTTCCATGAAATCCAGATAGGGCGGTCTTCTGCCCATTTTACAAGATCACTTACCTGTTTGGTCTTTGCCAGAGAGAGGGCAGCAAATTCATGCTCCTCTTTCTTTCCTACGATAGAATCTTCTGACACGCGATTAGTAGGGGAGTCAGGCAGAATTTCGCCTGTTTCCTCTTCCAATCTCTTGAGCTGGTCGAAAAGGGCGTCCCACTCATAGTCGGTCATGAGTTCGCCTTTTCCGTTATAATAACTATCCGAAGCTTGGTTGAGTCTTTCAACCAAGCTCTTCATCTGCAATAGTTTCTCTTCCATAATGAATGTTTGAGGATGTTAATCAAATGTTGTGTTTTTCGATGGCCAGAAATTATTCTGCAGGTTCCATGGCTATGGAGAGTTTTTCAAAGGCGAAACGCTGACCTCTGTTTCCTCCATAGTTTACACGTCCGCAGATGCAGAAACCCATCGAAGACAGAAGGTTGATCATCGGCGTATTGTCAAAGTTGGTGTCAACCTTGATGCTAGGTATTTTTTCTACCTCGCACATACTGTTCACCTTACTGATGAAAATACGCGCCAAACCTTCACGCTGGAAACTAGGCAACGTGGCAAAGCGATGTATTACATAATAATCGCCATCGGTAATCCAGTTGCCTACTAATTTCTTATATTTGGGTTCACCATTCAATATGACTGCTCCATAGACAACCACCTCTTCGTTTACAGTTAGAACGAAGGCGTTGCCATTTTCTATGTCTTTTCTGATGTCTTTTTCTGATGGATATTCCTCAGTCCATTGGTGACGTCCCGATTCTATCATACTTTGGCGAGCCTGGTCGATGACTTTCCAGCAAGCAGCAAAGTCCTTAATATACGCCTGTCTGAAGTTTGTCTTCATATTAATTACGCTTTTATTATTCGGGTGCAAAATTAACAAAAAAAAACGAATTAAACTAAAAAACGGAGGAAAAACTTCACTTTTTTGTTCGTTTTCCTCCGTTTTTCTTGTTTTCTGCTCATTTTGAGCTATTTTTCCTTTGCTTTTTGCTTGGAATTGGGCAGAATAAGATTCTACAAAATCAGTTCTGAAGATAAACTTCTGTTCTGCTTGTCTACTTCTTTAATCTGTTTTATGCCAGACATTTGTCGAGTTCAGCAATAATAGCATCTTTCTGCTCCTTGATATGCTGACCGATGAATACGATTTTTATCATGCGGTCGCCCAATTCCTGATCCCATTCCTTCTGCAACTGTGGGTTGTTCATCAATACTTGGGCGAGTTCGTCTTTCGGCATGGTTGCCAGCCATTGGCCAGCCTGCTTCACAGTCTTCTGCTTGCCAGCCTGCTCGAATACGTAGCACATGTCACGCTCATCGTCGAAATAGCAGATTCCCTTGGCGCGAACTACGTCTCTAGGCCATTTTCTTGCGACAAAATCATCGAAGAGTCCCAAGTCGAAAGGTTTGCGGCGGTAGTAAACGAATGTGCCGATTCCGTATTCCTCAACTTCTCCGCCTTCATGATCATGGTCATGATCGTGGTGGTGATGATGGTGATGATGCTCATGTTCATCGTGGTCGTGGTCATGTTCATCGTGGTCATGATGATGATGCTCATGCTCTTCATCCTCGTCATGGTCGTGATGATGATGATGTTCATGTTCTTCTTCTTCATGCTCTCCGTTTCTTTCTGATTCAATCTCCTGAATCCAGCCAGCTGAAGTGGCTACGGTTTCCCAATCAAACTTCTTGGTGTTGACAATCAGATTCAAGTCAACATCACCATAGTTGCATTCAAAGATTTCTGCCTTAGGCTGGATGGCACGGATAATCTGCTTCAGGTGCTCCAGTTCCTTAGGTTCAACCTCTGCAGCTTTGTTCAGGAGGATGATGTTGCAGAACTCAATCTGCTGGATGACGAGCGAAGCCAGATCTTCCTCATCAATATCCTTCTTCATCAAGTCGCTGCCGTTGGAGAATTCATCCTTCATGCGCAAAGCATCTACTACGGTAACGATGCTGTCAAGGCGCAGAATACCATTCTCGATGTACTGAGGACCGAGGGATGGGATAGAGCAGATGGTCTGGGCAATAGGAGCAGGCTCGCAGATTCCGGAAGCCTCGATGACGATGTAATCGAAACGCTTCATGTCTACGATTTCCTTGAGCTGTTCTACCAGGTCCATCTTCAATGTGCAGCAGATGCAACCATTCTGGAGAGAAACGAGCGAATCGTCTTTCTGTCCTACCACGCCACCTTTTTCTATCAGGGCTGCATCAATATTGACTTCACCAATATCGTTGACGATGACGGCAAACTTAATACCTTTTTCGTTAGCTAAAATCTTGTTGAGAAGGGTTGTCTTTCCACTACCCAGGTAGCCTGTCAAAAGCAATACAGGCACTTCCTTCTTTGTGTTCATATTAAAATATTTTAATGTTATACTTCTTAAATCCTGCCTGCTGATAACGCTACTTTCTCAGACAGCTGTTATCCGGTAGGCTGACGGTTTTACGAAACTGCAAAGATTGTGCCACACCTCTATTTTTTGCCATCTTTTTTTCATACACCCCTTTTTGTCAGTTATCTTGTGTTATTTTTAGGTTATATTTCATGTTTTTCTCATTTTTCTTTGGTGGTTTCGTCAAGAAATAGTATATTTGCAGAGAAAAATGTTTCAAACAGCACATAAACTTAATGAATAAACATATTTAATATACGTAAGTTAAGATGAAAAAGTTTAAGTTTTTAGTTCTGACGGTTGTGGCAGCCCTTGCGTTGTCATCTTGCGGCACTACACAGACGGTGCCTCTGACCGGTCGCACTCATCGCATCTCTGTATCCGATGAGCAGGTTCTCAGTCTGTCTAATCAGGAATACACAAAGTACATGGCTTCTGCCAAGAAGTCGACCAATGCAGCCAATACGGCGATGGTTCAGCGGGTAGGAAAAAGACTTGCCAATGCTGTTGAACTCTATTTGAAGCAGAATGGATTTGAAGCCGACGTGAAGAATTATTCATGGGAATTCAATCTGGTACAAGATAAGTCTGCCAATGCATTCTGTATGCCTGGCGGTAAAATCGTGGTTTATGAAGGACTTTTGCCTTACACTCAGAATGAAACCGGTTTGGCAATCGTTTTGGGTCACGAAATAGCTCATGCTGTGGCTAAACATAGTGCTGAGCAGCTCACCAAACAGCAGAATCAGCAAACCGGTACAAGTATCCTGGGAACTGTATTGAACCAGACAGTAGGTAATGGTGTAGGTAATGTGGCAAGTGCAGTTGCCGGACAGTATTTCTCATTCCGCAATCTGAAGTATTCCCGTGATAATGAAACCGAGGCAGATTACATGGGGCTTATCTTCGCTGCCATGGCAGGTTACGATCCTCAGCAGGCCATTCCTTTCTGGAAGAGAATGTCGCAGGGCTCAAGCAGCAATCAGAGTGATATTTTCAGCGATCACCCTTCAGACGCCAAGCGTATTGCTGCCTTGCAGAAGGAAATGCCTACTGCGCTGAAGTATTATAAACCTCAGACTACTTATAAGGTAGGTTCTACGGGCAAGACTTCTACCACCAGAAAGAAGACTACAACCCGCAGAAGATAAGGATTAGAAGAATCAAACTAAAATTGTTAAGTATGGAGTATTTATCTCATAACCTTTGGCTGGTATGGACATCGGTGATGTTCATCTGCCTCATCTTAGAGTTGTCTTCGGGCGATTTCTATGTTACTTGTTTTGCCATTGGTGCGCTCATCAGCATTCCTGTGGCATTGGTAGAAGCACCTTTCTGGGTGCAGGTAGTGGTTTGGGCAATCTGCTCCATGCTTAGCATCTGGCTGGTTCGTCCTCATCTGCTGAAAGCGCTGCACAAGGGTGGGGAAGACCGCCGCAGTAACGCCGATGCGCTGGCAGGACAGATAGGGGAAGTGACCGAAATGATTCCTGCCGGAGGTTTCGGCAGAGTGAAACTGGATGGAGATGATTGGAAAGCAGAAGCTCCGCATCTTGCCGAACCGCTTGCTGTAGGCGATAAGGTTCGAATCTTAGGCCACGAATCTATCATCCTCAAGGTAGAAAAAATCTAGGTAGGAAAAGTTTAGAGTCAACATTATTCACTTAATCGTATAAACATCATGAACATAGGAATTTACGTGCTGATTGCTCTAGTAGCACTTGCACTCGTAGTGGTTAAGAAAACCATCGTTATCATCCCTCAGAGTGAGACGAAAATCATAGAGCGTCTCGGAAGATATTATGCTACACTCAAACCGGGTATTAATATCATCATTCCTTTCATTGACCATGCTAAGGATATTGTGGCGATGAGAAACGGAAGATACGTTTATACTAACAGCATTGACCTTCGTGAACAGGTTTATGATTTCGACCGTCAGAACGTAATTACTAAGGATAATATCCAGATGCAGATTAATGCGCTGCTCTATTTTCAGATTGTCGACCCATTCAAGAGTGTGTATGAAATCAACAATCTGCCAAACGCAATAGAGAAACTGACCCAAACCACCTTGCGTAATATTATAGGTGAGATGGAACTTGACCAGACGCTTACTTCACGCGATACGATCAACACCAAACTGCGTGCGGTTCTGGATGATGCAACCAATAAGTGGGGAATCAAGGTTAACCGAGTAGAGTTGCAGGATATTACACCTCCTGAGAGTGTGCTCCAGGCGATGGAAAAGCAGATGCAGGCTGAACGCAACAAGCGAGCTACCATCCTGACTTCAGAAGGTGAGAAGGAAAAGCAGCGTCTGCTCTCAGAAGGTGAGAAGGCTGCCATCGTAAACAAGGCTGAGGCTGCCAAACAGCAGGCTATTCTGAATGCAGAAGGTGAGGCTACTGCCCGCATCCGTAAGGCAGAGGCCGAGGCTATTGCCATTCAGAAGATTACGGAAGCTGTAGGGCAGAGTACGAATCCTGCCAACTATCTCCTGGCCCAGAAATACATCAGCATGATGCAGGAAGTGGCTCAGGGTAAGGATAATAAGGTGGTTTATCTCCCATACGAGGCAACCAATCTCTTGGGTTCTATAGGAGGAATCAAAGACCTTTTCAAGGGATAAAGACCTCTGAGTCAATGGATAATGCCCTTAGGCTCAAGATTGGCTCAAAAAAAATAAAGCACTCTGAATATCAGTAAACTGCAAGTTCAGTAAGTAAAAAATATTAAACAGGATAAAAATGAAGAAAATCTGTATCGTTGCAGGTGCAAGACCTAACTTTATCAAGGTTGCGCCCGTAATTAGAGCAATTCGTAATGCTCAGGAAGCTGGTAACGAAATCAGCTATCAGTTGGTTTACACAGGAAAAGAGGATGATCCGACATTGGAATCTTCTCTTTTCGATGACTTAGGCATTCAGAAACCGGATGCTTATCTCGGCGTAGACTGTCCAAACATGAACGAACTTACCGGACAGGTAATGGGCCAGTTTGAGCGCTATCTGCAGCAGAATGCTACAGATGTTGTCATTGTGGTTGATGATCTGGCTTCAACCATGGCTGTGGCTATTGTTACCAAGAAGCAGGGTGTACAGCTTGCTCATATTGCAGCAGGAACCCGCAGCTTTGACATTACCATGCCAAAGGAAATCAACCGTCTGGTGATTGATGGCTTGTCAGATATTCTCTTTACCGCAGGCATTTCAAACAACAGCATTGCCAACAAGGAAGGTGCAGAATTGTCTAAGGTTTATATGGTAGGAAATGTACTTATCGACAACATCCGCTTCCTTCAGTCTAAAATGCAGCGTCCTGAAGTCATGGACGAGTATCATCTGAAAGAAGGTGAATATATGGTTCTTACCTTGAACCGCAAGGCTATCGTCAATAACATTGATGAGATGAAATCGCTCATTTCTGTCATAGACGAAGAGTCGCGCCAGGCTGGAGTGAAGGTCATAGCTCCGCTTCGTGGCAAAGCCTTAGGCTTCGTACTCGCATTCAAGGCTTATCAGGAAGAGAGTAATCATCAGAGTGGAATCCAGGTGGTTCAGCCGCTCGATTATCTGTCGTTTGCTTATCTTACAGCTCACGCCAAAGGTGTGATTACCGATTCGGGTAATGTGGCTGAAGAAGCTACCTTCAATGGGGTCCCTTGCATTACGCTCAACAGCTATACTGAGCATATTGAAACCGTAAAGGTGGGTACTAACGAACTGGTTGCTGAAGATCCGGAGTTACTGAAGCAAACTATGCAGAAACTTCTGAAGGGTGAATGGAAGAAAGCGGGCATTCCTGACAGATGGGATGGTCGCTCAGCAGAAAGAATAGTCCAGATTCTCGCTGAATAGAATCTAAACTCATAGGTATAATCTCATGGAGAGAGATGATGCTATGTAAACTGATTCTTTTCAGAATAAACTTAGAGGTTCACTTCAATATGATTATATTGAAAAGTGAACCTCTTTCTTTTTATGCTTTATCTTTTTCCTTAATCTTTTTCAGGCGTTTTTGGCACAGGATAGTCGTATTGCTTGAAATAGGATGGTGTCTTATTATCATACCAAACTCCTTCTACGTTTAAGCCGATGGAGAAAGTCTTTTTCGAATTGGTGTATCTTACGCCGGCTCCTAAAACGTTGGCGCCAGGTACTCCCATTCCGTAACCGCCCGGCATGATTCCTCTTCCCATTCCCCAAGGATACATTCCGTAGCCCCAAGGCGAAAAGCCGTAGGGACCATAGCCATAACCTCCATAACGGCCGTAGAGAGAATTGTAATTGTTGGCTACACTAAGCTGACCGTAAACGTAAGCCACCCAATGCTCATTAAACTGGTAGCCCAGAATGCCGTAGACTCCACCGTCATGATAACTGTCTCCACCATAGTTTACGTTGTTGATATAAGTACCAAGAGCCAGCCAGAGTTTGTTGTCTTTGGTGAGCGGTGTTAAGTAGGTTGCATCGATGGTCTGGGTGAAACCGCCTTTGTGTGGCACATTCTTGCCGAATGTGGCAAAGGCAGAAAGATCTACCGAGAGATTCAGCCCCTTGTGCAGCCCCCAGCCATAACCCAACGGATAACTCCAGTTGTTGGTAAGGTTGGAGATGGGATTATTATAATAGGTACTGTCGAGTGAAGCATCCCCAATCAACCCGTTTTTACCTAGAGTCTCTTTCTTATCTGATAGTTGGGTAGGAGGCTGATAAGCATTCTTCACCGGTTTGCCCTGATAAACCATTGGCTTTCCTGCCTGGTAAACCGTATCGCCAGGCAGCAACCATTCTTCGCGCGGACTGTCCGGACTGTGCAATGGTCCGAAGCTTACCTGTTGCTGTGCACTTGCTTCTGTAGTGAGGAAAGTGCAAAAAGCGATGATAAAATATATTTTTTTCGTCATAATTGATTGCATTTTCTGTCTTCTGCTGCAAAGATATGAAGAATGTATGAAACAAAGTAACTTTTCCCGCATAAAAAATCATTTTTTTAGAATAAAATCATTATCTTTGCATCCGATAACATAAATAGATGTAAAATTATACAAAAATATGAAGAAGATCATCAGATTATTGACACTCGCTCTTCTTACGGTGCCTGTTACGACATTCGCTCAGAGTGAAGGCAATCAGAACACATCAGAACCAGCCGGAAAAGTTGTGGCGTCTAAGCCCGATTCTCTGCTTGACTGGGAAACACCGCACGATCCAACCTGCCCTCAGGTGTTGCTGGAAACTACGATGGGCAACATTCTCGTGGCTCTCTACAACGATACTCCCAAGCATCGGGATAATTTCCTAAAACTTGTCAATTCGGGCTATTATGACGGTTGCATCTTTCAGCGTGTCATCAAGAATTTCATGATTCAGGGTGGCGATTATTCATGCAGAAAGGTGAACATGGAAAAGCCGCAGAAGTTTGATGTAAACTATACGGTTCCGGCAGAAATCATCTATCCTAAATATTATCATAAGCGCGGACAGCTCTGTGCGGCTCGTGAAGGCGATGATGAGAATCCGACCAAAGCTTCAGCGTCTACTGATTTCTACATCACCTGGGGCAGAAATTTTTCTCCACGGCAGATGGAATATTATGTAGAAAAACTGAAACGGGAAGGCAAGGATTACGCCATTCCTTCTGAGCAGTTGCAGCAGGGCTACATCAAGCATGGTGGAGTGCCTCATCTTGACAATGGCTACACCGTGTTCGGAGAAGTGCTTGAAGGCATGGATGTGGTTGACAAGATTCAGAGTGTGGCAACCGATAAGGCAAACAACGACAGGCCCCTCACGGATATTATCATCCTGAAAGCCAAGCAGATGAAGTAACTTTCGGATGGTAAACTGAAGAAATAAGTAACTCAAGTTTCGTAAGTGGTTCAAGTACGGGCTGAAGGCCCAAAAGCTCCTAGCCCAGGGCATCGCCCTGGGTATCATAGCAATCAACAAGGCGCCCTGTAAGGGCAAAAGCTTTATGTGTTGCTTGGAGTTTTAAAGCTTTTGCCCTTACAGGGCGACAGGTTTGCGTCCGTAATAACCCAGGGCGATGCCCTGGGCTAGGAGCTTCTGCCCTTTCAGGGCGTGTGGGGCAAAACTTGCGAAACTTCAATAAGTAACTGAGCCCATTTTTAAAGGCGAAATCGATAAGTAAAAATATTAAATACGAGAGAAAAATTATGAAATCATTAAAGGAATTGTATAGAGTAGGTAAGGGACCATCGAGCAGTCATACGATGGGGCCCCAGCGTGCAGCCAAGCTTTTCCTGGAGCGTTGCCCTAACGCTTCTTATTATGAAGTAACCCTCTATGGAAGTCTGGCTGCTACAGGTAAGGGACACATGACTGATGTGGCAATAGAAGAAGTACTCAGACCTCATAAAACCGTGAACATCATCTGGCAGCCACAGACTTTCCTGCCTTATCATCCCAACGGAATGAAATTTGTGGGCAAGGATCTGAACGACGATATTATTGATGAATGGACCGTTTACAGTATTGGTGGTGGAGCCATATCAGATGGTACTGCCGGCAACGAAGAGCTGGGCGCCAAGGATGTTTATGATCTGAACAAGCTCGCCGACATCAAGCAATGGTGCTATGATAACGGACGCTCATTCTGGGAGTATGTTGAGAAATGCGAATCGGATGATATCTGGGATTATCTCGACATGGTTTGGCAAACGATGAAGCAGAGCATCAGAAATGGTTTGGACCATGAAGGTGTTTTGCCTGGTCCGCTGAAGCTACAGCGTAAGGCTGCCACCTATTATATAAAGGCGAAGGGTTACCGTGCTTCCCTGCAGAGCCGCGGCTTGGTTTATGCTTATGCGCTGGCTGTGAGCGAAGAGAATGCTTCGGGTGGCACCATCGTTACAGCTCCTACCTGTGGCGCCTGTGGTGTATTGCCAGCCGTACTCTACCACATGTTTACTTCTCATGATATGAGTGAACAGCGCATCTTGAGAGCTTTGGCTACAGCCGGATTGGTGGGCAACATCGTAAAGCAGAATGCTTCTATCAGTGGTGCTGATGTAGGTTGCCAGGGCGAGGTAGGTGTTGCCTGCGCCATGGCTTCGGCTGCAGCCTGTCAGCTTTTCGGAGGCAGTCCGGCTCAGGTAGAATATGCTGCCGAAATGGGATTGGAGCATCATCTCGGAATGACCTGCGACCCTGTTTGCGGACTGGTTCAGATTCCTTGCATCGAGCGAAATGCCTTTGCTGCCGCCCGAGCTTTGGATGCAGACCTCTACGCTTCCTTCTCAGATGGCCATCATACCGTATCTTTCGACCGTGTGGTTGAAGTGATGCGCCAGACGGGTCATGACCTTCCTTCGCTTTACAAGGAAACGAGCGAAGGTGGTTTGGCAAAGGGATTCCCAAGAGACATTTAACCATGAGATTCAGTTTCCGAAAGTGAACTCTACACGCCCTGTAAGAGCAAAAAGCTTTGATTATACCTTGATGCAACGAAGCTTTTGCCCTTGCAGGGCGTGATGTATTTGGGGCTTTCAGACCTTTCTTATATTTTGGCACGCTATTTGTAAGCCCCCTTGCCAAACAATAATAAAGTAAATACGAATAAAAACATTTTATATTATGGCACAGAAAGGTAATATTGGTGTAACGACAGAGAACATTTTCCCTGTCATCAAGAAATTCTTATATTCAGATCATGACATCTTCCTCCGTGAGATGGTTTCAAACGCCGTAGATGCTACACAGAAGTTGAAGACTCTTGCAGCTCAGGGCGATTTCAAGGGCGAGATTGGCGACACAACCGTTCGCATCTCTCTCGATGAGAAGGCTGGAACCCTGACTATCAGCGACCGCGGAATCGGTATGACTGAGGAGGAAATCGATAAATATATCAACCAGATTGCATTCTCAGGCGTTACTGACTTCCTCGACAAGTATAAGGAGAATGCCAACGCCATTATCGGCCACTTCGGTCTCGGCTTCTATTCTTCTTTCATGGTAGCCAGCAAGGTGGAAATCATTACCAAGAGCTACAAAGAGGGAAGCAAGGCTGTAAAGTGGAGCTGCGATGGTTCACCTGCTTTCGAAATCGAAGATGCTGACAAGGCTGAGCGCGGTTCAGACATCATCCTCCACATTGCTGACGACTGCAAGGAATTCCTGCAGAAGAGCAAGATTGAGGAACTTCTGAACAAGTACTGCAAGTTTATGGCAGTGCCTGTAGCCTTCGGCAAGAAGACCGAGTGGAAGGACGGAAAGAATGTGGAGACTGATGAGGATAACATTATTAATAATGTGGAGCCTCTCTGGACCAAGACTCCTAGCACCTTGAAGGATGAGGACTATAAGAAGTTCTATCACACCCTTTATCCAATGCAGGACGACCCATTGTTCTGGATTCACCTGAACGTAGACTTCCCATTCAACCTCACGGGTATTCTCTACTTCCCACGCATCAAGAGCAGCATCGACATGCAGCGCAATAAGATTCAGCTGTATTGCAACCAGGTGTTCGTAACAGACCAGGTAGAAGGCATTGTACCGGAATTCCTTACCTTGCTTCATGGTGTAATCGATTCACCGGACATTCCGCTGAACGTAAGCCGAAGCTATTTGCAGAGCGACAGCAACGTGAAGAAGATTTCTACCTACATCACCAAGAAGGTGGCTGACCGCTTGAACTCTATCTTCAAGGAGAACCGCAAGGAGTTTGAAGAGAAATGGGATGATCTCAAGATCTTCATCAACTACGGAATGCTCTCTCAGGAAGATTTCTACGAGCGCGCCAAGGACTTCGCACTCCTGAAAGATGTTGAGGGCAAGTACTTTACTTTCGAGGAGTATAAGACGCTGATTAAGGACAACCAGACCGATAAGGATGGCAACCTGGTTTATCTCTACGCCAACAACAAGGAGGAGCAGTATTCTTACATCGAGGCTGCCAAGCAGAAGGGTTATTCCGTACTCCTGATGGAAGGTCAGCTCGATACGCCGATGGTAAACATGCTGGAGCAGAAGTTGGAGAAGAGCCGCTTTACACGTGTTGACGCCGACATCATCGACCGCCTCATCGTGAAGGAAGATGCTAAGAAGACTGATTTGAGCAAGGAGCAGTCTGACAACTTGACAGAAGTTTTCCGCTCTCAGATGCCTCAGCTCGACAAGACAGAATTCTTTGTTGAGATTCAGGCTTTGGGCGAACAGAACCAGCCAGTGCTCATCACCCAGAACGAATACATGCGCCGTATGAAGGCGATGAGCCAGTTCCAGGCAGGCATGAACTTCTACGGTCAGATGCCAGACAGCTACAACATCGTACTGAACTCAGACCATGCTCTGGTAAAGAAGGTATTGGAAGATGCTGAGGCCAATACAGCCGAAACATTGAAGCCAATCCTTGCAGAAATCAAGGGTCAGGAAGCTCGCCTTGCCGTACTCCATCAGGAGCAGAACAAGAAGAAACCTGAGGAGATTACCCAGCAGGAGAAGGATGATGTTCACAACACTGAGAAGGCCATCAGCGATGAGAAGGCTAAGCGCAACGAAATCATCTCGGGCTATGCTAAGAACAACAACATTGTTCACCAGCTCATCGACCTCGCCCTGCTTCAGAACGGTATGTTGAAGGGTGCTTCGCTCGACGCATTCCTCAAGAGAAGCGTTGACATGATTAAGTAATCCAACCTGGAAAAGGAAAAATAAAAGCTGGATAAAGGCTTGGTTTCAGAAATAAAACTTTGCGAGGCGTAACATTTCATGTTACAAATTGTTTCTATCATATGTGCTAAATGTTTCAAAACGAACATTTAGCACATTTTTTTTGTCTTTCTTTTGGTGGCTTTCCTTTTTTTTATTACCTTTGCAATATCGATAAACGAAAAACATGATTAAAACAATCGCCATCATGGAACAAACAAATTTAAACTACAGCATCATAGCTGATTATTACTCTGAACACTACAACGAGCTGAAGTTGTATGTCATGTCCCGTTCGCTTCCGGCAGACGAGGCTGAAGACATCGTGCAGAATATTTTTGTGCGATTACTTCGAGGCGATAAGATGATTACGCCTGTTACCTTACCTTGTTTTGTATACACCATTGCCAAGAATCTGATTATCGATTATTACCGGCGCAAGCATAAGATTGAGGAGTATGAACACTTCCTTGGTGCTAGCGACTGGATGGGAAGATATGATATTGATGGCGAATCGGTCTTCTCTGCCCAGCAGATCAACGAGATTCTGGAGCGTGGTATTGCCCGGCTTACGGAGAAGAGAAGCAAGGTTTACCGCCTGAACCTCTTCGAAGGAATGCAGGTGAGCGAGATTGCCCAAAGTCTGAACCTCGGATATAAAGCGGCTGAGAATCGTCTGACTCTGGCTAGAAAAGAAATAAGAGATTATATGAAAAAAGAGTTGGCTAGTTAAAATGCTAGTCAACTCTTTCTGTTTATTCTTGCTGCCTTGCTTTAAGGCTATTCTTAACTGTCTTTTAGTTTTCCTTAAACCCGATTACTCTTGTCAAACCTTTATCAAGATAAAAGGTTTGAGTTACTTCCTGCTTCTTACCCTGATGGTCAGTCAGCTTGTACGTAGCCCTTAAATATAATAAGGTGTCGGGATAAGCATTATCATTATAATCAATATTATTTTTAACGTAAGGCAGTTTGCTGACATTTTGTCGCATCACCTTCATCTGGTCGAAACTGATCATGGCGGTAGGAGTGAGGCGGGAGAACCGCTCATAGCTGCAGTCCTGATCAACGAGGTTTTCATCAAGAAAATCCTTGACCAGAGATTGAGCCTTGTGCTGATCGCCACACGAGGTGAACATCAGCACAAGTCCTGAAACCATGACAAACATCATTTTCTTTATCATAGACATCTTCTTTATTATTAAGCTCGCTGCTTTATTTAGCACGCTTGCTTATTTAGCCACGCTGCGGAGAATCTCCAGCAAGTGGTCCCAAACCATCTCTACTGTAGGAATGAGAAGAGCCTCGTCTGGGGTGTGAACATTGCGAAGGGTAGGGCCGAAGCTTACCATGTCGAGCTCAGGATAGCGCTCAGAGAAGAGACCGCACTCCAAACCGGCATGAATTCCCTTTACCAATGGCTTCTTGCCGAAGAGCTTTTCATAAGCCTTCACAGCCAGGTCGGTAAGCTCGCTGTTGGCGCGCATCTTCCAAGCCGGATACTTGTCGCCAACAGTTACCTCGGCACCAGCCAGGAGGAAGGCTGCCTTTACGGTGTTGGTCATGTTCTCCAGATTGCTCATCACGTTGCTTCGCTGGGAAGCTACGATGTTGATGCTGTTTTCATCGGTCATTACGCTTGCCACATTGCTTGAGGTTTCTACCATCCAGGCAATCGCCTCATCCTGACAGGTGGTAAGCGGACCGTTGTCTACTGCCTGAAGAGCCATCACGAACTTGTCGGCTACGGCTTTCTCGATAACAGGTGCAGCATCGGTGCTGCTCATGTTGAACTGCATAGCCTGTTCGGTTACGTGGAATTCATCCTCTACTTCAGATGCAAAGATGTTCCAGTCGGCACGAACCTGTTCCTTATCAGCATTCTTGACGGCGAAAACAATCTTGCCGTCGCGAGGAATAGCATTGTGCATTTTGCCGCTGTTGAAGCTAACGAGGCGCAGGCTTCCATCCAGTTTCTCATTTTCGAGGAAGAGGAAGCGGGCAAGAATCTTGATGGCATTGGCGCGCTTCTTGTTGATGTCATCGCCCGAGTGACCGCCGTTGAGACCCTTCAGCGAAGCTTCCATGAAGAAATATCCTGCAGGAGCCTCTTCGCGAGAGAAGTGGAAGGTGGCGTGGGTTGTCTGACCACCGGCGCAGGATACGAAGATTTCACCCTCATCCTCTGAGTCGAGGTTGATGAGCATCTTTCCGGTCATAAAGCCCGCCTTCATGCCGTGAGCACCGGTCAGTCCGGTTTCCTCATCACGTGTAAATACGCACTCTATAGGACCGTGCTCAATATCGTTGCTTGCCAGGATAGCCAGCTCGATGGCGCAGCCTATACCGTCGTCAGCACCCAATGTAGTGCCTTTTGCCTTAAGCCATTCTCCGTCTACGTAAGTCTGAATAGCATCTTTGTGGAAATCGAAATCAACATCTACCAGTTTATCGCAAACCATGTCCATGTGGCTCTGCAGGATGATGGTTTCAGCATGCTCGTAGCCTGGAGTGGCTGCTTTTCGGATGAGCACATTACCGGTTTCATCTACCAGCGTTTCGAGCTGATGAGCTTCACCGAAAGATTTCAAAAACTCAATCATGTTCTCCTCGTGCTTGGAAGGACGAGGTATTTCGTTGATTTTTGCGAACTGCTCGAACACGAGAGCAGGCTTCAATTCACTTTTATTCATTTATTTTCTATTATTTTGTTTTGATAAAACATTTATTTCTGCTATTTTGTTTTGGTTATTCCCAAAAAAATAGTACCTTTGCACCCAAAAGTGCACTAAGGCACTGCAAAGGTAATAAAAATGATAAAATTAATGTTATTAAGCGTGTTAATAATTGCTATTTGCATGGCATTATTTTGCGTAAAGTTGATTTTTAAGAAGAACGGAAAGTTCTCTTCCCAGCATGTGCACGACAATCCAGGCTTGCGCAAGCAGGGCATTCATTGTGTGGTGGATCAGGACCGCGAGGCAAGAGAAGCCAACAAGGCGTATTAGAAAATAGTAATAATAAAATATGATAGAAAAAATGAGAAAGAACATTTTGGGTTCAGTGGCAATCGCAGCAGTTGCTGCCCTGTCATTGGCATCATGCAACAAATCTCAGCCTCAGGTAGAGGCTAAGTCAGAGAGCAAGGCTCCTGCTGAATTGAAAATTGCTTATGTAGAGGTAGACTCTATCATGACTCAGTATACCTTTGCTAAGGAGTATTCTTCTATCTTGGAGAAGAAGGGTCAGAACATTCAGGCTACCATCGCGCAGAAGGGTCAGCAGCTTCAGGCTGCAGCAGCCAACTTCCAGCAGAAGATTCAGCAGAATGCTTACACCCGCGAGCAGGCTGAGGCTATCCAGGCTGGACTGCAGAAGCAGAACAACGACCTGCAGGGCTTGCAGCAGCGCTTGAGCAACGAGTTTGCTGCTGAGCAGGAGAAGTACAACAAGGCGCTCCACGACAGCATCGCCAACTATCTTGCCCGCTACAACAAGGACAAGAAGTACAGCATCATCTTCTCTAAGAGCGGCGATAATCTGCTCTATGCTGACAAGGCTTACGATATTACAAAAGAGGTGATTTCCGGCTTGAACAAGGCTTACAAGGGTAAGTTGAAGAAAGAGGAGGCTGCTCCTGCTAAAAAGTAAGAGAAATGCTTCGTAAGGAAAGATACGATTTTATATTGAATCATTTCAGAAGTGCGCTGCCGAATGTAACTACCGAGTTGCAGTTCGGTAGCGCATTTCAGCTTCTGGTGGCTACCTTGCTTTCTGCGCAATGCACCGACAAGCGCATCAACATGGTTACGCCCGCGCTCTTTGCCCGTTATCCTGATGCGCAGCACATGGCACAGGCGAGCGAGGAAGATATTTATGAGTTAATCAGTTCGGTGAGTTATCCGAATGCCAAGGCGAAGCATCTGGCTGAAATGTCTCGCCAGCTGGTTGAGATGTTCGGAGGTGAGGTGCCTGAGGCTGCGGATGATTTGGAGAAACTGGCTGGAGTGGGGCGCAAGACGGCGAATGTGATTCGTGCCGTATGGTTCGGTCATGCTACGATGGCGGTGGATACGCATGTTTATCGTGTGAGCCATCGCATGGGTTTGGTTCCTCGTACTGCTGATACGCCCCGAAAGGTAGAGGATTATCTGATGAAACACATTCCGGCTGAGGATATTCCGAATGCGCATCATTGGATTCTGCTGCATGGCAGATATAATTGCAAGAGTACGAAACCGCTCTGCGATAAATGCTTTTTTAATGAATATTGCCCAAAACTATTAAAGGACAGTAAGCTTTAGAAATAGTTAATAGTTATTCAAGTTTCTCACGTAAGTTCCACACGCCCTGAAAGGGCAGAAGCTCCTAGCCCAGGGCATCGCCCTGGGTAATTACGGACGCAAACCTGTCGCCCTGTAAGGGCAAAAGCTTTAAAACTCCAGGCAAAACATAAGGCTTTTGCCCTTACAGGGCGCCTTGCTGATTGCTATTATACCCAGGGCGATGCCCTGGGCTAGGAGCTTTTGGGCTTTCAGCCCGTACTTAAACCACATGCGAAAGTTCAGTTAGTTATTAGTTAGTAGTGATTAGTTTGTTAATCACTAATCACTACTCACTAATCACTATTTAAAGTTTTATGGTTTTATTCAAGAGATAATTATCCAGGATAACCATGGCAGCCATGGCTTCAACCACCGGCACGGCTCTTGGCAAAACGCAAGGATCATGACGGCCGCGGGCTGTCAGCGTGGTAGGATTTCCTTCCAAATCTACCGTATTCTGCTCCATCAGCAACGTAGCCACCGGTTTGAAGGCAACACGGAAATAGATATCCTGACCGTTGCTCAAACCACCCTGTATTCCGCCGCTGTGATTACTCTTTGTCGTAATACGGGCAGCAACATCCTGATTCACAGCAGCATCTTCCGGCGTCTCTGCAGCATCAGCCTTCGGGATAAAGACATCATTCTGCTCACTTCCGCGGGCAGTAACTCCGGCAAATCCCTCGCCATATTCAAAACCCTTCACGGCGTTAATGCCAAGCATGGCAGCACCCAGTTGGGCATGAAGCTTCCCAAATTCAGGCTCGCCCAATCCTACCGAACAACCCTTGATGACGCAAGTGATGATTCCGCCTATCGTATCGCCGTCAGCCTTAACCTGAGCGATGAGATCTTCCATCTCCTTCGCCTTCTGCTGGTCAGGACAGCGCACCGGATTATCTTCTATGGTGTTGAGGTCATACAGATGATAATCTTTCTCCAGCGCGATGCTGCCCACCTGTGATGTATAAGCCGTGATGCTGATTCCCAACTGTCGCAAGGCAAGTTTAGCCAGGGCTCCGCCTACGCATCGGGCAATGGTGATGCGGGCTGATGAACGGCCGCCACCACGATGATCGCGAACGCCATACTTCTCGTGATAGGTGAAATCGGCATGAGAAGGACGGAAGAGGCAGCGCATGTTCTCATAGTCCTGAGAATGCTGATTCTGGTTGCGCACCTCAAAACCGATAGGGGTTCCTGTTGATTTGCCTTCAAACACACCACTCAGAAAATCTACCTTGTCAGCTTCCTTTCTGGCCGTAGTGATGTGGCTCTGTCCTGGGCGTCGGCGGTTCAGCTCGCTCTGGATAAAGTCCATGTCGATTTCTATGCCTGCAGGAAATCCGTCAATAACGCCTCCTACAGCTGTTCCGTGACTCTCGCCAAACGTAGTGAGAGTGAAAAGATTACCAAATGTATTCCTCATTACCTTATATATTATAAAAGGTGTTCGTTACTTGTTGCAGCCGCCTTCGCAACCACCCTCGCAGTTGCCATCCTTGCAGTCGCCGCCGCAGTTGTCGCAGCCACCAGAGCAGCCGCCACCTTCGCCGCTGATCATCTGAGCCATCTTGGCAATCTCCTCAGCAGTAGCCTCGCGGCTCTCGAGAATCTGACCGCAGAAGTTGAGCTTCAAGCCAGCCAATGGGTGGTTCAGGTCGCAGGTTACCTTTGTATCGCTGATGTTCTTCACTACTGCGTTGAAGTGGTTGCCATCTTCGTTCTGCAATGGGATGATAGCGCCTACCTGTACGTGCTGTGCATCAAACTGGCCGTTGACGGTAAAAATCTGCTTGTCGAGCTCGAGCACACGCTCATCATAGTGCTGTCCGTAAGCCTGCTCAGGGTCCAGCTGGAAGTCGAACTCTTCACCTTTAGCCAGGTTTACCACCTTCTCTTCGAAAGCTGGCAGGGTAACACCCATACCGCTGATGAAGATGAACGGACGCTCGTCGGTAGTGCGCTCAATGAGCATCTCTTCGCCGTTGTCACCATTAGTTACATCATACAATGCGTATGAAACTACAATAAACTTGTTCTTGTTGTTTGTTTCCATTTTTATCTTTATTTTTTATTATTTCTTTTTCTTTTCTGAATGCTTACGCTCTTTACCATCTCCATGCGCTCCAGATAGATAGGGCGCCATTTGTCGATGATGTCCTGCAGACTTTTGCTTTTCTGCGAGAGTTCAGCATATTCCTCGCCGTCGGTCAGATTCTCTTTCTTGAGGTCCAGCATTCGGGCGATGAGCTGTTTCTGATGTTCCTCAGCCGCCTTGAGCTGGTTGCCCAGTTTCTCGAGACTTTCCATAAAGGCGAGTGCCTTGTCTATATGATTTTCCTGTACCATTTTGCTTGTTTTATAGGTTGAATCTTCTGCAAAGGTACAAATAATAATTGGTATAAACGAAGAAAAAGGGCTTTTTTTTCGATGATATTACAAAATGATAGAGAAAATGTAATATCTCTAACGTTCTGACACCTATTCCGATGTATTGTTGTTGATTTAAGTCAAGAAATAGGCGGAAAACTGAAAATATCCCAAGAAATGTTTGCGTACACTGAGGAAAGTTCGTATCTTTGCAGCGTCTTAAAGAAAAAGACTATAGGATAATGTTTAACAGAGCCGCCGTCTACGGATGTGCAGGACTCACAAAGTAAAGAAAGGTAAAAAGATTATGAAGAAGATTATGGTATTAGCAGTAGCAATGTTCGCTATGGCAACAGCTACTTTCGCAGCAGAAGAGGAGACAAATGCAACAGCTGCTTACAACATGAACATTAAGATGTCTAGCTTGGCAGATGCTTTGAGCTTGAACATCGACCAGGTTGAGGCTGTAGCTGATGTACACAAGAACTTCACCGCAGATATGATGAACGCTGCAACAGCAACTGGTGAGGATCGTGCTGCAATGATTGACAAGGCAGTTTTGAAGGATCTCAAGTACATGCACGTTATCTTGAACAACAATCAGTATCGTAAGTACGTGATGCTTCTCAACACTACTCTGATCAACCGTGGTTTGAAGTAATCATCTTTTTATAGATGTGAAAAATAAGAGAGAGATTTAAAATAAGAATCCCAGTCGAGGTTTTATCCTGACTGGGATTTTTTTTGCTTTATTCAAGTTTCGCAAGTGAACTCCACACGCCCTGAAAGGGCAGAAGCTCCTAGCCCAGGGCATCGCCCTGGGTATAATAGCAATCAGCAAGGCGCCCTGTAAGGTAGGGTGTTCAAAATCCGTTTAAAATCCGACGCATTTATTCCCTAAGGTATTGATGCGTTTCACG